>JAZQUV010000035.1:0-56633 GCA_045631465.1 Candidatus Aphodosoma sp.
TAGGGTCTTTCTTCGATGGTTCAACTTCCCAAACGTGGGTATTACCATAACGTTTTGAGAACACGAAATTTTCATCTTTATCCAACTTACCGTGGATAGACTCGATCAACGAGATAGGAACAATTTTTGCCATAATAATAAAAGGTTTTTTAAGGGTTAATAAATAAAAAGATTTTGTTTTTTTTAGACATGAAGACATGAGAACATGTTATCTTGTCATCCTGTCTTTTAAAAAAAATATAATAGTTGCAACAATTATAATCAGAATAAGTAGCGCATTTGCCATTTGCATTTTCTGCAATTTCATTTTGCAGATGCGGTCGGGGACTACGATTGTGTCCGACCGAATGTGCGTCATATAAGGCACAAACACCGTATCAGGTTTTAAATCAATTTTTATTTGTTGCAGAGTGTCGAAATATGAGTGAGATATCCGAGCAGGTCGTGATGCCTCAAATGATAGGATTTTGACTGGTTGTGGGGTTGGCGAAGCCAACACAACAACGACACTATCCGTTGGCAACTCAATCGGTTGCATCTTAGTTTCGATTCGTTCGTGGCTAGTTGTTGCAATTGACTTGGCAGAGCAACAACTGCACAAACAAAAGCAAAAAATCAAACAAATAAAACAGATTAAACATTTTTTCATATCAATAAAAAAATCAAAGAAGTTCAAAGATAGCCCAGGCGAGATCCTCGGCGAGTTTTTCACGATTTTTTCGGTACGCTTCCACATCCTCAGGCGAGGTGCAGAAACACACCTCCAGGATGATAGATTGAGGTGTTAGGTGAAGCATCCCAAGTCGTCGGTGGGGAGTTTCCGACTCCGATTTGATGCTCCGTAGCGGAATATCAAGAGCATCGGCAGTAGTATGCGCTAGGCGTGAGGCAAAGCGTAGTTCGAGGGTGGTGGCATCGTCGGCGACGATAGTCTCAGTGCCACGCGCCTGAGGGTTGGAGTGAGCATTGAAATGCAAGTCAATCACAAAATCAACATACGGAGCATTTTCGTTAATTCGCTTTTTGACAAGTTGGAGGGTTGCCTCGTCCTCGTCCACGAGGACTACAAGACCGTAGTCGTTAGTTAGAATTTCGGCAATACGATTTCGTAGCCAGATATTTTCAGCACCCTCATTGAAGTGCGTTTCGGCACATTGCGCGCCACTATTTGGACCAGTGTGGCCAGCAGTGAGAATTATCATAGGTTAGAGGTTAGGGGTTAAAGGTTAGAGGTTAATGCCGCATAGCGACCGTTGACTGTCGACCGTTGACTGTCGACTGAAATCGAGTGCAAAGTTACAACATTTGGAAAGTGCGCTGGAGGTTTGTGGAGGTTTAAGTTGGAAATGTAGGTTTAAGTAGGTTTAATGTTGAAAAAGTGATGAAATAATACAAAAAAAAGCCACCTCACCGTGGTGGGTGAGGTGGCAGATATGAGGAAAAATAGAATGCAAAAGTATATATTAATGCCAGTCATTTACCTTATATACAATTGTTTGTGGGCGATGTTTTGCATAGGTTTTAGCAATATCTTTAGCCGCAGAAATCCGTTGCGATTGTAAACGTTCACTTGCGCTTATAGCCTGTGAGGTAATCATCGTAGTTTGACGATTTCGCTCACGCTGAGTTTCTTGTTGCTGGGCATAATTCATTGCTTCTGTCTCCATACGCGTCTTTTCGACAGAAGCATTAGCTTCAATTTGAGTTTGAGCGACTGCTGCATCCAAACGATTTTGTTCACGTTGTGCCTCCAATTCTAATTTATCCATTTCTTGACGATGAGCAAGTTTTTTCTGATATGTTGCATAAGCTTGCTCATTTATCAAATTAATTTTAGCATTTACTATTTCTATAAATTTTTGAACATCAAGATAGCAAGAAGCATTTGGATCAATTTGTGATACCAAGTTAATTACTTGAGATGCTCCATTCGCATTTTGATTAGATGCCCATAAAATTTTTGCCTCTGTAAAGATAGGTTCTGCTATGTTATCTATGACATGCTGATAGATATCATTTATTTTAGATTGTACGTCCTTATAATAAGAACATTCCATTGGAATAAGACAGAGTTGATACATCGCTTCATTGTAATCTTTTTTTGTTATAAGAGAATTTATGGAAGCCATTATATTTTCTTTGTTCTGCTCATAATAAGAGATGATTCTCTCCCTTCCCTTTTGTACAAAAACAGAAATTTTTTGATTGTTTAATTGTAAATTTCGGATAGCGGCTAAACAAGCTTTTTCTTCGGTGCTTCCAACTCCTTTTACACGAAAAGTTTCGCTTATATACTTCGTACCATCTTCTCCATCTCCTATATATAAGTTAATATTGAGAGTATAGGCTATTTGTGTAGGAGCAGTACCAACAATATCCTTTGTTTCTGGAATCCAATTACCAGTTAAAACAAATCTAGAATCACCCATTTGCGTCTTAATGTCATTTGCAGATAGAATATTATTAAGTTTACTTTCTAACATTTTGGCCGCGTCTGGATAATTACTAATTATCTCATCTGGTATAAAAGGTGTAATATAAATCTGGGCCTTAATAGGTATACATATTACACTTATTAATAGAATAAGTAGCCATTTCATATCACTTGCCTCCTATAACAATAGTAACTTGTCCCAAACCTTTCATCATCAACTTAGACTCTATTCCGTACATCTTAAGATGATTAACAATACCTCGCGCCCATTGTCTTGCATCAATAGCTCTACCTTTTTCGTTAAACATTGGGATTCGTACTTGCTCAAAATATATCATATTCTCGGTTGCGTCGGATGTGTTATATCTGCCATGCACTGTATTTTCAAATATCCAATCTTCTATAATTTCGCCAAGTTCTTTTCCGTCAAACTCAGATTCAAAATCAACAGTAGAATCATTCCATTTCTTACATTTTAAGGTAATTTCCCTTCCATTCTGAAATAAATCATCAAAATGATTTTGTAATTGTTGGTTGAATTCATCTAACTGGTTTGCAATAGCCTCTTCTAATAATACTGATAATTCCGCTGAAAAAGTAGGATTACCAGTTCCTTGACAAGCTGCTATTTGCTTATTTGTATAAGCGTCTATTCCCTGTAGATTAAAGGTTAAAGATTGCCTTGGACCTGTTTTATTTACAATCCATGTTACTTGCATTATAATGTCACTTTTTGCTTTTTTGCGTAACTTATCTAAGGGAGTCTCTGTAACGTCCTCACCTGATTTAGATGTCATCATGGCATCCTCTGCACTCTCGGCCTCCAAACTTCTAAGTTCTTGTTCAAGTAATTTAGTTGGAAATCCTCTATCTGACATCATCTGTCCAATTACAGTTATTGCAATCATAAGTTCTTGATCATTCTGTAATGCCATTTTGTAATCAGGGACTTTTTCCAATACACCTTGATTATTGAATGTTTGCATGTAACCATGTTGATTACAATATAAATCGCTTGGAACAACCATAAGAGTAGGTTTCTTTGCTTGACCAAATAATGTGGTAATGAAAAACATTGATCCACATAATATTAAAATAATCTTTTTCATTAGAATCCTGTATTAAGTCCTTTAATAATTTTATCTGATTCTAGTTTTGCACGAAGTTCATTAAACGAAATAATGACAATTTTCCCAATCTTGTACGTTTTCCCAATTTTCACAAGGCTATCCTGTTCAACGTAACCATCCATAGATATGCGAGCATATTTTTGATATTCTCCATTCTTAAAGAAATTATCAAAATAATCCTTATGATTCTCATAGCCATCAACAACAAGGGGTTTTCGTCCTTTTATACGTCCAGAGTCATTTAGTCCTTTGAACATGATACCGTTAATTGCACATTTTCTAAAAACACTTTCATTGACATTTGCTTTTTTGCTATAATACCAGACTTTTACTACAAGTTCACCTGGCTGACCTATTTCAGCAATTTCAATTTCGTATTGCTCTTTATTATAGCCTTTAGCAAATGTAGATATACTACAACAAAGCAACAACACTATCGCCATTATTAATGAGTAAAATTTATACATAATTATTTGTTTTTTAGAGGATATGCTTGAGTGCAGGCATATCCTCTTATATTATCTATTTAATTTGTCTTAATAACATACCTGGGGCAATTTTACCTGAATTTCCTTTTAAATAGGTCCTATCAATTGTAGTTGCCTTTTTGCCTTTTCCGACAATATTTGAACCTTCATCTATTAATGTGTATCTATTATCCCAGATTCTTTTTTTGTCAACTTTAAGTTTGCCAACTTTTTTATATTGATATATTTCTTTTTTCTTATTGTATGTTCTTGTTAGAACCTCAAACTCTGTTTCTGAAGTAATACCTTCTTTTAATCCTATAAAGGCAGTTATCTTTTTCTTTTCGACATCAATCAATGGCGCTTTTACCTTAAAATCTTCATAAGCTTTTTGTAATTCAAGGTGGGTAGCATCAATAGAGCGCATCAATGATTGTTCTGTCATTTTTAACGTCATAATTTTTCGTTCTTCCTCATGGGAAGCTCTCATTTGTTCTTCAATCTCTTCTTTAGATTGTCCTTCAAAAGTTTCTGCATAAGCTGCGTATGCTGCCTCTTTGAACATATTACCTATAAATTGCCATCCTTTGCCTCGTACATCCATTGTTGCATTAACAGTTTTGCGTTTATATCCAAGGTATTTTAAAGAAAATTCATCACTATTGATAAGTTTTGATAAGTCTGCTTCCCAATATTCATTAATAAATTTTTCAAGAGTTTCATTTGTCCATTCCAATTGAAATAAATATGTTGTAGATGTAATATAATAGCCAGCAGTTGTTGCTTCACTATTTTTGTTTGCATTATCAACTTCCTCTTGTGACATTCCAAACATTGAGCCAAGCATTTTATCTGAACCCGAATCTTTTGCTACATCGTGCAGTCTTTCATAATATTTTCTACCATCAATAATTTCAAATTGAGTAAAAGACACGAAAGTATGCGGTATTAATTCCATTCCTGCATCTTTCAAAATTGCCCACTTCCTCGTTGTTTTACTTGCACGCATTACATCTAATTCTGATGCATTATACAAACCTCTATCTTGAATAAGAGATAAATCATAGTGTGAGCCATCTGATTTTTGTTCCTTTGCATTAAACCATTTTGCTATTAATTGATTTGCAAATTTATTATCAGAAAGATACTTATAAATCTTTGCAGCTGTCTTAAAAGTATTTTCTTCATACTCAGATTGTGTTGCTGCAGAAAAAATTTCCGGATGTGAAGCTATAAAAGAACGTCTATATGCATCATTTTCTTCAGCTTTCATTCTTTCATAATCTGGATTTTGCTCTGCTATTTTCTGTAGAATTGCCACAGCTTTGCTAGATTTCTTATTCATTTTTTTTGCATACTTTGGATCTACCTTACATCTATCTTCATCCGTAACACAAATATTATTTACACTTACATACCTGTTACCAATTGTGTGATCGTCATATTTGTCGGAAATAACATAGTTGTCAAGAAACTTTTTAATTTCTTCATCAACCCCCTCCTCTGAAACTAATAAATTAATATCAGAGACAAAATATGTGCAAAGGGAGTTTCTTCTATAGATGTCACTCTGAATCCTTTTTTGTGCACGAACTGGCGTTAAATAACACATAGTTATCAACGCAAATAAAAAAAGTTTTACATGTTTCATAATATTTATATTTTAAAGTTTATTAGTGTCCCATTAAATCAGGGACTGATTAAAAATTAAATAAATTTGTCTCACTAAAATATATAGACTTTTACTATTATCAAACTATCTTTTTATATTATTAGAAGTTGTTATGATAACAAAAATAAGATTTTTATATGGTTTTATTAAATAATTAGACATAAAAAAAAGCGAGAACTTAACTTTTCTCGCTGATTGTAGGTATTTGGCGTGACCTTGAGTATACGGATAAGTTAAGTCCACGCCGTTATATACGAAACGTGAACATTTTTTAACTTATTCCTTCATACTCTAAAATCGCCAAATTTTACAATCAGAAAGAATAAAGCAAAAATGCTTTACTAAATGCCGAGAACGCTACTCGGCTGAATATGTCGTTGCAAAGGTAAAAAAAGTTTTTGAGATGGGCAAGTTTTTTTATTTGAAATTTAAAATTTGAAAATAGTTGCTATAGGGGTGATAGGAGAGATAGGAGAGATAGGAGAGATTAGTCAAATTAGACGGATTAGCCTGATTAGCCATTTTATACAGACCCCCTCCCCTCTACGAGGGACTCCCCCTAACTTAGGGGGAGAGCTATTAGGCAAATTGGACTAATTAGCCCGATTAGGCGGATATTCCGGAGGGACTGGAACGCTGCGCTGGACCGGGATTAGAAGAGATAGTTGCTATAGAAGCAATAGCGACTATAGGTTTTCAACCTTTCGGTTGAGCGGAATACACATTGTGGATGTGTATTTTGCGCTCACTAAAATGTAGGTTTTCTTGCTTGAAGGTTGCTTGAAGGTTGCTGTTGGGTAGTACACACTCAGAGTGGGTATTTTTTAGTTAGGAGTGATTTACAGACCCCCTCCCCCGTTGGGAGATTAACTCCGTTGAAATTGCTCACACTCGGCATAGCACAGACAAGTTTGTCTCTGCTCTCGTTGACTCGCAATTTTCCCCCTAACTTAGGGGGAGAGTTTTATGGCGTTAATGTGGCGCTTTGTTGATAGTCAGATAGTTATGAGGATTTGAGGTGATTTTTGTATTTTGTAAGTTGTTGAGTGTCAGTAGTTGCGCCACTTGCGCCACAAATGCCACTTGCGCCACTTGCGCCACTTGCGCCACTTGCTATTTTGTGGCGCTAACGCAAGGGGGAGCATAAAACGCGCCAATTATACTATTAAAAAAAATACGCGAACCTTATTAATAATATTTATATATAAGTATATATTCTTTTTTTTGTTGAAAGCGCCAAAATATAGATGGTGGCGCAACTGGCGCAACTGGCGCAATTCGTTTACTCTACTTGGATACTGCCAACTACAAGAGATACTGAACGGATTTCCTCCTTGCGGAGTTCGAATGGGTCGTATTCGGGATTGTCGGAGATGCAAATGATGCATTCTTCGTCCTCAGATTTTTTGAGGCGTTTTACCATCGGTCCTTCCTCGGAGTCAATGACATAGACTTTGCCCCATTGAATATTGCGTGCCTCACGAACACGACGGCATGCGAGGATGTCGCCATTGTTGTAGGTAGGTTGCATCGATTTGCCTGTTGCACGAATTAAAAACTCTGCCCCTGCTTCGACAAGATAAGGCACTACCATTCGTTCACATTCATCGAGATTGACCCCTTCGACATCGACACCATTCCACCCAGCTACGGCGGAAATAGGTAACAATGGAAGTGAGAATTGAGAATTGAAAATTGAGAATTGAGAGTTTTTTTGACTCGGTTCGCTCGTTACGGACACGGCATGCCGTGTCCCTACGCCATCATTTGCTATTTCGCCTTCACCGAGCATAATCCATTCGAGGGAGATTTGTGGATAGTTTTGCGCAAGTCGCGCCACAACTTCGGTACTAACATTCAATCTACCAGAGAGAGTCTCAGATAATTTTGTGGGAGTTATAAATAATTTATTCGAAATTTCGAATTTAGTTTCGGCGTACCCTTTTTCAAGTAGGTAAAAAATAGCCTCATTGAACCTCCTGTTTATCAAATCTTTATCCATGATTTTGAAAAATAGTTGAAAATTTGAGTTAAAAATATTTGGTGGTATTTGAAAACATTTCGTAACTTTGCATCGTAAAAAACGAAGCAAAAATTCTTGTTTTTCGGAATTTTCGGCAAAGTTAGTATTTTCCTTCGGAATATCAGTAATAAATTAACTTTATTTAACTAATATTTCCAAGACAGGAAGACAAGATGACAAGAAAATAACTTTTAACGATATTATTCTTAACGTAAATTACCACAAATTTTCATTAATAAAAAAATAATTTACGATTAATTAATGGTAATTTACGTTCAAGAAAAAAAGAAGATTTACGTTAAAATAAAAAATCATGTTCTCATGTCTTCATGTCCCCCAAAATTAAAATCTTTATGAGTACTAAGAAAGTAAAATCTATTGCGGACATTGAGAGTCCTGAGCAACGTGAAATTTCCGTTGCAGTTGCTAACTACGCTTTGAAATCGGCTGCATTGACGCAAGGCAATGTGTCGCTCAACCAAGACCTGGTGGAGACGCGCGACCGACACGAAGCTGAATTGAAAAATCTGAAACCTGAACGCGACAATGCTCTCTCGGAGGTGCAAAAACTTGCGGAATCGAATCGTAAAAAATTGTTCGTTCGTGGTGCTAAATGCCTTCGCACTTCGTTTGGAGTGGTGGGTTCAGAAAAAAGAGAATGACTTTTTCGCTCAAACCTGGTGAGACGACCGAAAAGGTGCTACAACGCTTGAAACAAAGGAGGCCTGACTTGGTGGTTACGAAAGAAGTAGTATCGAAAAACCGACTCTATGCAGCGCGAAATGATGAGGGCTTCCGTGAACTGATGGATGAGGTGGGATTGCAAATCAACGAGGACGAAAATTTCTACATCAAATTAAATGACTAATTATTTTCGACACCATTTATTTCCCACAGATTACACAGATTACACGGATTTTGGTTTGTAAGAAAATAAAGTCTATGGGATAAAAACAATAAAAAAGGGTTGTGATTTTTTTTATTCGCTCGTTTTGGACTTTGTCCAAAACATTGCTCTCCAGATTTACACAGATATGGATTTATCGCGAGCGATAAATCGAAAATCTGTGACAATCAAAAGAGCGCATTCTTGCGAAGCAAGAGCGCTTAAATCAAAAATTTAAAAATTATATACCAATAAATTTTCCACATAAATATATAGAAAACACAAAATGAAATCCGTGTTATCTGTGCTATCTGTGGGAGATTAAAAACAAAAAACAAAATCTATGACTTTTGCTAAAAAATGGGAAGGAATGCTTCCCCCGATAATGAACCGAATTTTGAATAATTCGAAATCGCTTGCCGATGCGGATATGATGCTTCTGTCGTCGATGGTGTCGATGTCGGCTTGCTTGCCAAATGTGCAGGGCTTGTATGCTAACCGAATTGTTTATCCTAATCTTTTTCTCTTTATCTCGGCACCTGCCTCGGCTGGTAAGGGTAGATTGATGATGGCAAAAAAGATTGTTGAACCGATTCACCGCGAACTGCGCCAGGCGTATACCGACGAACTTGCCGAATTCCAACAAGAGATGGAGGAGAAAGGCAAGACCGTGAATGTAGACCTACATGTGCCACAGACGATGTTGTTCATGCCTGCCAACTCATCTGCCACGGCACTATACCAAACGCTCCACGACTGTGGCGGTTCGGGATTGATTTTTGAAACTGAGGCAGACACACTTGCCACCTCGCTGAAATCGGACTACGGAAACTTCTCCGACGGACTGCGCAAGGCGTTCCACCACGAACCGATTTCGTATAACAGACGGAAGGAGAGAGAATATGTGGAGATACAAAACCCGAGGCTATCGGTGGTGCTAGCAGGCACGCCACGACAGATTAGGAACTTGATACCTGATGCTGAAAATGGGTTGTTCTCGAGATTCATCATGTACCGCGCTGAACTGAAAATGGAATGGGAGAATGTGTTTGCACGACGTGCGATGTCGGACGATGCCTACTACAATGCACTAGGAGAAGAGTTCTACACATTATACACACGATTGAAAAACCTAAATTATGCGGTGGAATTTGTGCTTACCGACGATCAGCAGAGACAGTTCAACGAGTTGTTTGAAAAATGGCAATTGGAAGTAACAGACGAATGTGGCATTGGCATAACGCCATCGGTGCGACGCATGGGGCTGATAGCCTATCGAATTGCGATGATACTCTCGGCACTAAGGCTCGACCCTCACGGACACATTCCGCCAACGATTACTTGCAAGGACATCGACTTTGGCTTTGCACTCGACACGGTGGACATTTTGCTCGGACATGTAGCAGAGATATATGCCGAATTGCCATCGATAGAGGAGGATGAGGTAGAGGAATTACTGCCAATTGAATTGAGTTTTTTGAATGCTTTGCCAGATAAGTTTGATGGTAAAATTTATGTTGAAAAAGCATCGGAATTATTTATCCCAAAACGAACAGCTCAGCGTTATATTCAAAATTTTATAAAACAAAAGAAAATCACAAAAGTAAAACATAGTCAATATGAGAAAAGTAAAATTTGAAAATCGTTATGGTCAGTTTCAAGCTGTCATCAATGGAACTAAAAAGCAGTTTCGCCAAATAGAAAAGAACCTCGTGAATTATCTTGACACACACTACCCTCGAGCAAAAGTGGTGAGCATTGAACCTGTGATGGCTGGTGATGGAACGTTTCGTGTGATGCTTGATGTTGGCATTTCGTTTGACTACACGCCTAAATACAAAATCGGGGAGGAACTTGAAGTGATTGGAGACAAAAATGTGAGAATAAGAATTACTGGTATAGAGATTCAACGCCTTTGCAATGCTGATGCTAAAGAAGTGCTCAATGAGGGATTCTTTCGTGAAAAAGTGGATGGGTATATGCAATTTTGCTATCGCGACAAAGAGAATGACAACCAACTTTGCCATTACTTTACACACCCACAATGCCTAATTTCGTTTTTGTATAAAACAATGAAACAAGAGACTGTGTTGGAGAATCCGTATTCGGTGGTGTATAAGTTTGAAAAAGTCAACGGTTGATAGTGGCTATAGGAGTAATAGAAGCTATAGATAAAAAGATAAGATTAACCTATAAAGTATAAGAATATGATTAGTTTTTTTCGTGCGCCTATTAGAAATATAGCACCGCAGGCGCAGGTGACAGTAGAGCAAATATATAAGTATATAACCAGCGATTACGCTAAATTGGTAACCGAGCGTCTGCGCTCTATTGCCGACCATGGCGAGGCTCGGCGCTACAAAGCCGAAATGTTTGACTACGTTACGTTTTCGGGCCATTTTCGCACTCGCCAAACTTCAGGTTTGATTGAACATTCGGGTTTCCTCTGCTTTGATATCGACAAAATCGAATCGGAAGATGACCTACAAAATATAAAAGCGCAGTTGATCACTGACGAAAAACTGCACACCGTGCTACTCTTTCGCTCGCCATCGGGTAACGGACTCAAATGGGTAGTAGAAGTGCCAGATAGGCATTGGCTGACGCAGATTACGGATTATTCTCTCACGGAACTCACGGAGAACACGGAAGATTTATCGCTACGCGATGGTTTTTCTCCCACAGATTACACAGATGACACGGATAATTTTCATAATCAATTCGCTCTCTTGCTGCGCAAGAAACGCTCGACAGATGACACAGATTTTACTCCTGCGGAGTGTTTATTGCCCACAAATGACACAAATATTCACAAATGTTTATCTCCTACGAACGATTCGTATATTGATACGGTGACTAAGAATCATAAATTGCTTTATGAACGAATAAGAGAATATCTTTTGGATGAATATGGAATTGTGACTGACCACACATCTGACATTCCTCGTCCTTGTTATTTGCCTTACGACGATGATGCTTTTTATGATGAGCCAACCTTTAGAGCGAATCCAGCACACCCATTCTTAATAGTTAGAAGTGAGGAGTTAGGAGTTAGGAGTGAACAGACCCCCTCCCCACTTCGTGGGACTCCCCCTAACTTAGGGGGAGAGTTGGTTAGCCCTACTGCACTTAATAGAGATTGCCATGATTCGGGGGAGGAGCTTGCGGAGACGGCATGCCGTGTTCCTACAAAAAGGGACAGCAAAAGAGGTTACTACGATGATACTGAGGAGGTGGTGCGTGAGATAGAAAAAAAGCGTATCGACATTACTGGAGATTACCTAAATTGGATAAGGATAGCGTTTGCGATTGCATCGAAGCATGGAGCGCCAGGCGAAGGATATTTTCATCGCATCAGTCAGTTTCACCATGGCTATGACCACAAAGAAGCACATAAAGTATATCTCTCGTGTTTGCGGAATAATAGTGGTGCTGTGACGATTGGGACGATAGTTTATTTAATGAGGAGTGAGGAATGAGGAGTGAACAGACCCCTCCCCTCTTCGAGGAGCTCCCTAACTTAGGGGGCAGCTGAATAGACGCACTACACTAAAAGAATTTACTATTTACTAATTACTATTTACTAATTTACCATGAAACGTGTATATAAATCCGACCTTGCTCGTGCGGCTGGGGTGTCGGAGCAGACGATGCGACGATGGTGCCGTGAGCACCAAGAGAACCTCTCGCGATTGTTTACGCCTCCTAATGCAAAAATATTGCACCCATTGGCAGTGAGATATCTCTGTGACCATTATTGCATAGAATTGCCAGAAAAATAGAGATTAAATAAACCCCTCCCCCCTGTGGGGACCTCCCCTATAAACAGGGGAGGAGTTATAATAGAAAATGCCCCTCAATCTTATATGGATTGAGGGGCATTTTTGTGTGTGGTTGTGCGACCCCGATGGGCGACCTTTTCTGCTTTTTAAGAGACTCTACTACTCTACTCTACAACTATAGATACCAAAAAAGAGACGCAAAATTTTGCGTCTCTACAAGTAATATTGATTAATTGACTATGAGTTTACCTTGGTGGATTGTGCCATCGTGGGTGGTGAGTCGGATGATGTAAATACCACGTGGGAGGACGGCATTGATAGCAATTGAATGCTGAGTTGGAACGATTGTGGCAACTCGCTGTCCTAAGGCATCAAACACCTCAAGAGAATTAAGAGTTGAGAACTCAGAATCAAACTGGATATATGCTACTTCACCAACAAGAACTGGGTTTGGCGCAATAATCAACTGCGAAGCCTCAACAGTTGGGATGCCAGTACCAACTTGGAGGGTGAGGTTGACAACAGAGTCGCAACCTTGGGCTGTGACAAAGGTGCCGGTGTAGGTGCCAGGCTTGGTGAGGGTTTGCTCGCCAAACTCGTAGACATCGCCAGCAGAGATGGTGACAACGGTGTCGATGACAGAGAGCGGAACATAATCGAGATGGACTTCGATGATGGAGTCGCAACCTGCAAGATTTTTGACTGTGCGCGACAATATGGTGTCGGCATGGAGCTGAGAGGCGTCGATGCGGAAACCGTAGCCTACATACTCGTAGCCTTGACATGCATAGTCGGTGAAAATGCCTCGAGATGGTTCGCTAACAGTGAGATGGAGTGTGACTATAGAGTCGCAACCGAGGACGTTGACCAACGAGTCGTGATAGATGCCTGATGCGGTGAGTTCGCGCGCTCCGAAGAGATAGCTTGAGCCTTGACAGATGGTGGCATGCAACTCGACAGAAGATGGCAACACGGTGAGATTGAGCACCTCGATGGAGTCGCATCCGCCTACATTAGGGAAGGTGCGAACGTAACGGCCTGAGGTGGTGAGGAGGGTGTCGTTCCAAAGTAGTGGCTCAACGTCGCAAATGGTGAGATGAGACTCGTAGGTGGTAGGTGCGACGACGAGGGTGAGAATCTTGATGGAATCGCAAGAGCCTGGATTTGGAATGGTGTCGACATAGATGCCTGTGGCAGTATATTCTTTGCCTCCGAAGAGATAGGACTCGCCCTCGCAAATGCGTGCATAGAGATTCTCGCGCAAATCGAGCACCTCGAGATGGAGATAGGCAACGGAGTCGCAACCACATGCAGATGCGCCATGATACCAAACCTCGTAGGCGTTGGTCTCGATGCAAGGTATGTCGCCCCACATGTAGATGTCGCCACGACAGATGGTGTCGTAGGTGTGGCTCATTGCTGTAGGGTTGACTGTGAGGGTGAGGTTGACTGTGGTGTCGCACGCTGCTGATGTGGCGAAGCGAGTGAAGCTATTGACACCGACAAAGAGTTGGTCGCTTGAGATAGAGAAGCCATGACCGAAATAGTCTTTGCCTTGGCAGAGAGAAACGCGGTGGGTGACTTCGCCAGCATAGCATGCAAGACGGACATCGTCGATAGCAATAATATTGCCCTCGGCACTTGCGTTGGCTGTGACAGAGAAGTGGAGTTGGATGGTGTCGCCAGCATAGTCGCGAAGGTCGAAGGTGGTTTGTTGCCAACCTGAGTGGCCTCCCTCGAGGATGACTTGAGAGAACTGACGAGTGGCAGCTCCACGGATTTCGACTTTGAGGATGGCATCGTGGGTGAGATTGCGATAGCGATATGAGAGGATGTTGTCGGATTGAACTGCAATCATAGGCGATAGGACAACGGCAGAGCCATATGCCTCGGATGTGTTGAGAGAGAGAGATTTGTTGCCAGCCTCGGCAGATACTGCCCAATTCTTGGTGTAGTCGGCAAGCGAAGATTGTGACTCGCTATCCCAACAAACAGGGAGAGAGAGGAGATTGGTAGTCTCGAAACTTTGATTGAAATTAGGAAGGGCTACGTCGCACTCGGTAGTGAAGAGAGTTTCGACCCAATCGGATTGTTGAGCAGGCGAGAGGACAATGCCACGAACTCGCACGCGATAGGTGGTAGCAGGCGAGAGATGGGCAAAGGCAAGAGAGAGGTCGGCAGTAGTGGTGTCGGCCACAAGGGTAGCATCGTTGTAGAGTTGGACCTCGTAGTGGTCGGCAATGCCCATCCAAGTGGCGCGAGCAGTGGTGGTGGTGATGTCGGCAACCTCGAGTTGATCGGGAGCACCGAAACGGAGCTGCTCGACAGTGATGTTGTCGAGATTGACATAACTAACCGACAAGCCAACATTGAGAGCTACGCCAAGAGTGTAGACGCCTGTGCGCTGTGGCACAAAGATGCGACGAACTTGGCGATAGGCATCGTGGGTGACTTGACGCGAAGCGAGGGTTTGAGCATCGGTGAAGTTGACGAGCTGGATAGTGGTTTGTGAACGCTCGGAACCATCGGTAGGCGATGTGAGAGCCCAAGCAGAGATGCAATAGAATACGCCCTCTTGGAGATAGAATTGGCGAGAGAGCGAAATATCGTTGTTGCCACGCTCGAAGGTGAGATATTTGGTGCCCTCATAGGCATATTGGTTGTAAGTCATATTGACTTCTGACGAAACGTAGAAAGTTTTATCATCATGCTTATAAGTTTGCGACCAACATTCGTTGAGCCCAATGTTGTCGGTAAGCGACTCGAAGCCTTCGAAATATGGTTGCGACTCGGTGACACGGATTGGGGTGCAATCGGTGGTGAACGAGGTCATTTGCCATTCGGAATAGAGATTGCCCTGGCATTGAGCTTTGACAAAGAGATAGTAGGTGGTGCTACCGGCAAGATTGCTGAAACGAACGGTGTCGGCAGGCACGGTGTCGAAGGCAAAGGCGAGATTGACATCGGCAGAAGTAGAGAGAGCGCAGACAGAGGCAGACTCGTTGAAATTGCGGAATGTGGCAGTGACGGACTGATAGTCGACACTGGCAATAGCGAGGTCGGCAACATCGGCACAAGAGGCTTTGTCGATGAGAATATTGTCGACAGAGAGAGGCAAAGTGCCAGTGAAAGTGCCCTTGTTGTACCACTGCACGACAAGACGATAACGACCAGGGGTGGTGATGAAGAATGAGACCTCGGTGTGGGTGGTGGCAGGTGTGTTTGCCATAACGCCTTGGTCGAGAACGATGCACTCGGCAGGAAGTGTGGCATTGAAAGTGATGTCGTTGACATCGCCAATGCAGATGCCTGGCTCGATATCATAAGACGTAGGCAAGAGGAAGATGCGACCATAGTCGAGACGAGAGCCTACAGACTTCCAATCGTAGGAGATGGTGTATTGGCCCTTGTCGAAATCGATGAGACGGTAGGCATAGACAGCAGACTCGACGCGGCTATCGTAGTCGTAGGATGCAGGAGTAGCCTTAGGCTGAGATGAGACATGCAACGACTGATTGTCGGCACCGATGACGAAGCCATTCTTTTGTGTGCCATTGACGATGAACCAATTGGTGTTTTCGGCAGCGGAAGCAAAGTCGGTAGAATATGGCACAGAGGCAGCAGCATGCTCGGTGGTGAAGGTGACAGACTGATAGTCGGAAATGGCATCGGCATCGCATTGAGCAGAAACAAACAAGTGGTATTGTGTGTCGGGCGCAAGACCTGCGACAATGAACTGACTAGTGGCAGAAGAGCCAGAAGAGATGTAGTCGTCGGCACTGCCAGAGGTAGACAAACGATAGCGGTAGGCTGTGGCATTGACAACAGAGTTGACTTGGACGCAAGCTTGAGTGTCTTCGACATAGAGAACGTCGATGCTTTGTGGCATTGGGCATGCGATTTTTTCGACCTTAATGTCGTCGATAGCAAAAGGAGTTTGTGAACCGCCCATGGCATTGTTGTACCACTCTATGACAAGATTGTACTGCACAGAATCGGTGAATACGACATCGACCACAGCATCGTTCCAACGCGAAGAGACGTTGAGACCCTTGTCGCCATCGAGCATGATGCAACCACGAGTGTCGTCCATAAACGTGCTAGTGCGACGACCGGCAACTATGTCGCGAGTGACAGGAGAGAGATAGACACGAGCATAGTCGGCAGAATAGGCATCGGTGTACTCGCCATTGCACTTCCATGAATAAGAGAAGCGATATTGGCCAGGCTCGAAGCTGAGAATACGGTAGGCGTAGGCAGACGATGTAGCTCCGATAGAATAGTGGTTGAGCGAGCCATCGTCGGTGATATAGAGAGCTTTGGAACCAGACTTAACGCCAAGCTTGTCGGAACCAACGACGAAATAGTTGGTTTGGCCCTCGTTGGCAAGAATCCAGTTGAGATATTCGTCGGTTTCGAAATCGACTGAATATGGCATAGCTGGCGCAATGGCAAGTGTGCGCACAGAGATAGACGACCAATCGGAATATTTGTTGGCAGAGCATAGTGTGCGAACACGGAACTGATAGTTGGTAGCAGCAGCAAGAGATGTGAGTTGGACAGCGCCAGTGGCAACGGTGCCCTCTTGAACAACAGAATTGTTGAGAAGGAGTTGGTACTCATAGGCTTTGAGAGTGGTGTTGCTACTTGTCCATGCAATAGAGATGGTTGACTCGGTGAAATTGGTAACTTGCAAATCGCTGACAGCATAGCAGTAGTCGGTAGGTACGATCATGATATTGTCGATACCTGCCCAAACGGCATTCTTGGTCTCAGGACTGCGGTTGTATTTGAATACAATATATTTGTCGGTCAAGTCGATTTTGGCATCGGCATCGGCAAATGAATAGACATAAGACTCGAAGCCATCGATAGAGGTATATGGCAAGAGTTGCAAACGGCTATATGATGCTTCGACATTGAGGTCGGCCATGACACCAAGCTCTAATGGAGTGGCGATTGTAGGATAACCGGCATCGTACTCGTTGCGATAGTCGAACGAGATTTTCAACTCGCTGAGAGGACGAGCCAACAAAGGCAAAGCAAAATAGAGGCAATGACTCTCAGACGAACTGAGTTGCAAGCCTTGAGTGCCATGGCTGACATAGGTCTTGGTGTTGAGGTCGGCACGTGGCCATGTGTCTTCTGACGAATTGAATCGGAAGATGCGGAAACAGTTGTCGTTGAGAGAAGTGATGCCTTCGAAACTTTCGTAGTAAGGGAAATCGACATCCATAGGACATGCCGTTTGGATTTCGACAGGTCCGCGCCAATAACTGTGACTGCTATTGCCACAATTGGTGCGAACATATACCTCGTAGTTGGTGCGAGGAGTGAGATTAGGGATAGTGAAAGTTTTGGTATTGATGTCGACAACGCTGGCTGTATCGGGGTTGAAACCTACGCTACCAATGGCATATTGCCAACGCGAATTGGAAGTAGTGTCGGTGAGAGTGAAACGCGCAGAAGTGTCGTAAGCCACATCGAGAGCCAAAGAATAGGGGCGCACACATGCTATGATAGGCTCGATAGAGAAATTGTCGATGATAAGATATGAGTTGGCCTTGCCAGAGGATTTGCCTTCGATGCCAATATAGATAGTTTTGCCTACGAATGGAGTGAGGTCGTAGGTGAAAGAGAATGTGCCATTGACAATGAATTTTTGATTGGCTATGATGCTATCGAAACTTGCACCACCATTGTCGGACACAAGAATGCGCATGTTGCCAGTGTTGAAAGCAAGGACGTCGAGCGACATAGTAGCTTTGGTAACGCCCTCAAGATTGATTTCGGGCGAAACAAGCATTGAGGTAGATGTAGCAGGATGGGATTCGGTCTCTTCGTCGTAGTGTTGGTTATAGCGATAAGCACCATCTTTGTGCACCCAATAGTTGGCCTGAGTATTAGGATATGCGAGACCTTGAGTCCAACATTTTGGGGCATCGAGGCCATCGAAATTGTTGTCGTATGGCAATGAATAGGCATCGCACAATGTGGTGATAGAACCGGCAGAAGACCACCAGCTTTGGTCGGTAGCAGAACATATAGCGCGAATCTCGAGATCGTAGGTAGAGGCTGGATTGAGCGAAGAGATGATGGCAGGATTGGTGTTGACAAGAGTATCGATGGTCAACTCGTTTTTGTAGTAACCACGGACTTGCCATTGTTGTGCATTGCCATTTTCGTACCAAGAGATTTTACAACTATTTTTGGTGACATCGGACACAACTACCTCGGTTGGAGAGAGACATGTAGGGATTTCGATTACCTCGAGATTGTCGATATAAAATTCGGTGCCATTAGAGACTACAAAGGCGATGTATTGCGAGTTGACAAACTCGGCATAGTCGGGTTTAGAAAGGTCGGACAAATATGCCACAAACTCTTGCCACTCGTACTCTTTGCGAACTACTACATCGGCTACAGGCTCGAATGTTTCGGCAGGATTGTTGATGTCGCCAACAACACCTATTGAGATGTGTGCATTGTCATCAGACGCATGAGCATAGCCTCGCACAAGATAGTTGGCCAATGTGGTAACATTGAACTTAGGCAGAATGGTCATAGATTCGTACATCTTGAATGCTACTCCACCCTTGTAGGTTTCGGTTGCCGAAACTTCGGACTTACTAGTATATTGATTGTTGAGATATGAATTCCAGCAGAGAATGTTGTTGAACTCTGGGTCTTCGAAGTCTTCGTAGTATGGCAATTCGAATGTAGAACAGATTGTGCGGAATGATTTGACATGGCTCCATTCGCTTGGCTCGGTGCACAATGAACGGAATGAATAGAAATATTCGGTATTAGTGGTCAAACCGCTGACTTCGTAGTGATTGCCACGGATTGTGTCGTTGACAACGTCGGCTTCGGCATATTGAGGGTCGAAGTTGACTTTAGATATTTTTACTTCCCACACGTCGGCAATAGAGTGGAAATCGAATTGTGCGGATTGTGCTGTCACTTTAGACAACTTGATTTGAACTGGAGGTGCACATTCGATTTGTTTGACTGTGAAATTGTCGATGACAGAGTTGTTTTGACGAACCGAAACACCCCATGTGTCGACATTGACGCCAATGTAGTAGGTACCATCGGCAGGAGCATTGATCCAACCTTTATATTCTTTCCAAGAACTTACAAGTTCGGCAGAGGTCATCGTGTCGATGATGGTAGAGAGGTCTGGCTCGCGGAAATAGGCGATGTTGAGATTCATACCAAAATCGCAGTCCTGACGAGCCATGAGAGAGACTTCGTAGTTGGCATTCGCCTTGAGTTCGAATGGACGGAAAAGCCATGTGCCAGAACTGCTATATGGCACTGCGGCAAACATTGCGCCTTCGTATGGAGTCATAACTACTACACCCTCATCGTTGCGAGTAGATACGACGGTAGAGAAATGACGGCCTTCGGATGCTAGAATTTGTTGATAGCAACCATAAAGAGCCTCATCGGCAACATTGTTTTCAAAGCCGTCGATGAAGGTATTGGTGTAGTCGACTACGGTAGGCAAACATTGTGTTGAGAATGGATATACAAACTCGCTCCATGGGCCATAAGAGCCATCGGCACATTGTTGGCGAGCATACAACTCGTAGTCGGTTTGAGGTGTGAGACCTGTGATTGTGGTGGTTGCACCAGTGGCGTTGAAGATTGTGCCAGAGTTAGGATTGAAACCAGGAGCACCAACACTCACTTGCCATTGGTTGACAGATGGGTCGAGAGATGTTACACGTGCAACTTCGGTTTTGATTGAGTCGATTTTCACATCGAAATATCCACAATTGGTCTTTTCGCGCACAACGACATTGTCGATGTAGATAGACATTGTGCCTTGGTGTTGGCCTTCGAAAATGAGGTATTTGTTGCCCGATGCTGTGAATGTGAACTCGTATTGATAATAACCATCGGTCTCTACTCGAGGTGCAAATTGGCTACCTACGTTGACATAACCGAGCTTGTGAGCATCGACGACATTAGGTTGGTCGTTGAGTAATATATTCAAGCCTTCGTTTTCGACTGTAGGTGTGCTTTCGTTGGCTTTAGAAATACGATACATCCAGAATGAAACAACATACTCTTTACCCGACTCGAATGTAAATTGTGGAGTAATCAAAGCCGAACGAATGCCTGCACTTGATGTTTGCAATTGTGCCGATGCTGCACCTGATTTAATAAATTCAGGATTCCATATTTTGTCGGAATTACGTATCCATGCATCATTGCCCCAATCGGTTGCAAATTGGTCGTTAGGATTGCCATAGGCTTGACTTTGATACTGACGCCAACAGTGAGGAGGAAATACTTCGTCGTCGAATGTTTGCATATATGGGAATGCTCCCATTGCATCACATTCGGTTTGGAATTTTTGAGAGAAGAAAACAGGCTCAGCTACATCACCTGCACCACAATTGGCAGATATGCGCATGTCGAGAGAATATTGCGATGCTGGTATCAAATCTTTCAATTCTAACTCTGGAGTGCCTTCTACAACGATTGTTTCTGATACTTCGTTTTGTCCACAAACCAAAGTGTAGTGAACATTCCATTTGTCTTCGTTCAAACCTTTGTTCCAAACAACTTTGGCTGAGTTGGTAGTGATAGTTGACAATGCTACATTCGACACTTTGCGACAAAGAGGTGCCAATGTAACCTCAATATCGTCGATATGAATATCGTAGGCATTTTTGCTTATACCTTCGAATATGATATACACATTTCCTGCGATAGGTATATTATACTCATATTTGTAATATCCTGCAGCCTCTTCGACTGGTGGCAAAGAGAATATACTGCTCACAAAACCAAGTTTTGTTGCATTTACCGTGTCAGGGCGGTTGTTGACCCATATATTGACACCTTCGCCCTCTTTGGCTAATTTGCCATACACTTCATCGCGATAAATCCACACAGACAAATCGTAGTGTTGTGGCACATCGACATAGATTGGTTGCGAAACGAGTATTGTGCGAGTGCCGACACCTGCAGTCTCCCATGTGGCAGCATACTTGCCAGAATGAATATCAGCATAAAGGTCTTTTGTACCTAAATGCCAAGCTCTGTCGCCATAATCATAGACCATAGCATCTGCGGCTTTGTATGTTTGACGCACAAACCAACACTCTGGAGGGAAAACACCCGACTCGAAACCTTCGAAGAATACCGATTCGGCTCGAATACCACATGATGTGTGAATGGTGATAGAACTACTCCAAGCAGATGTATCGTTTTCGCTACAAATAGAGCGTACTTTTGCTGAATATTTTGTGTTTTTATCCAAACCATAAATAGTACATGGATGTGAATCAACACTATATAGACGAGAAACAGATATGGTAGAATCTAACTGACCTGTAACAACTGATTTCACCACCGAATCTTTAGTCATCATTACTTGGTAAAGATTGGATGTTATAAATTCGCTCCAATCAAGAGTTGTGAATGTAGAATCCGAAACGACTTCTACCAAATTTTCTAGTTTAGGACAAGTTGGTGCTTTATTTACAACAAAATTATCGACATACATCACAGCATCGATACCTGCAGGCATGAAAATAACAACAGCCATACCTTTATCGGCAAAAGGTGCTTGTATGGTGTTATATGTCAGAGTTTGCCATTCATTATTTTTTTGTATTTCAACATTTTCCCACAATGGTACGGCTTGCGACATATCGGTTGGGTCTGGAGTTAGAAATATAGAATATTTAGTGCCTTGTGCGCCATACACACTAAATCCAATTTCCATGTTATTGGCAGCTTGTGCCATTTGTGGCGATATAATATATGCATCTTTTGATGAAGTAGATGCTATGCGAACTGCTGAACGACCTATTTTTATTGCCTCTTGAACTGAAATACCAGATGATGAACCTAACCAACAATCAGGCAATGTGGTCCAACCATCGAATGAGTGAGAGTATGGCAATATTTGATTAGCACATAATGTAGAGAATTTTGTTGTGATTCGATCAGACAAACCTTGTCCAAAATCGCTACAATTAGAGACAATACTCAATTCATAATCTGTTGCTGCAGTCAAATTATCGATAATATAGGTATAGTCTGCAGCCTCTACAGTTTGATTAAATACCTCCTCACCAGATCGTACATTTTTAACTACAATATCGAATTCTTCGGCCTTCGAACCAACATCACTCAACGACCAAGAAAAATTGACCGAAGTTTGGTTAACTGAATTTATTACTAGATTTTGTGGTTTTGCACAATTAGGTTTTGGTGCAACTTTCACATTGTCGAGATAGTACCACTCTTGAGCATTAGAACCTCTACCACCACAATCCAAACGGAAACAAATTTGCACAGAATAGCCAGCATAGTCCGACAAATCATACGAAAATTCGGTCCACTCTCTTGAACGCAAACGTCCTAAATCTATACGTTTTGCACCATAGGTGAGATAAACCGACATTTCTCCCAAATTGGCAGGTGCGTTATACATGAAAGTGAGTTGACACCCTGCAGGGAGACTACTCAACATAGGGGTTTTCAATATAGCATACGACCTTTGAGAAACATCAATGGCCTTACAAGCAACACCACTTCCATCGAAACCAGTTGCATTATAAGACCAAGCACTAAGGTTAACATTATCATAGTCAGAATTATCCCAACCATTAGGCACCCCGTAAGTTATATAGTTAAACGACTCGTTTAACTGTGCACTTAGATTAGCCGTTAATGACGATATAGCTAATAAGACTAAAAGGAAAAATGATTTTGTTTTTGACATAGTAGATATAGATTTTATTATCGTTTTTTACTTTGCACTATTGCACTATAATTCAACATGCAAAGTAATAAAAAATTTTTATATCTACCAAATCTAATAAGATAATTTTTTTCAAAAAAAAAATAGTACCAACAATCTTACGATTATCAGCACTATTTTCGGTACCCGGAGCGGGACTTGAACCCGCACAACCGCAATGGTCAAAGGATTTTAAGTCCTTCGTGTCTACCATTCCACCATCCGGGCGGTAAACATTAATAAAATATTTATCCTTTATACAGAAAAATCGGGATATTCCCGATTCTTTATCTGCGAGCGGAAAACGGGACTCGAACCCGCGACCCCAACCTTGGCAAGGTTGTGCTCTACCAACTGAGCTATTTCCGCAAAAAATTCTGACAAGGGGTGACCCTCATTTGCGGATGCAAAGTTACTGCTTTTTTTTGAAACGACCAAATATTTTTTGATGTTTTTTGATAAAATATTTTATTTGATTGATTTTTAGCAGATTATGATGAATATAAAAAAGTTGAAGAGAAAGAATTATAAGATATTGGCTTGGTGGAAGTCTTTTTGAATCTGCTCGCGGAGTTCTTCGAGAGAAGAAAATTTCATTTCGTGGCGCAAAAATTTCAAAAATATGAGTGATATCTCCTTGCCATACAAATCGCCTGTGAAACCAATGATATGAACTTCGACAGTGCGCTGATCACCAGAAACTGTAGGTCGAGTGCCTATATTCAGAACACCTCGATACTCTACTCCTTCAAACTCTACTTCAACCACATATACACCATCGGATGGTGTTAATTTTAGCGGGTCAACCTCCAAATTTGCGGTTGGAAAACCTATTTGTCGACCTATTTTTTGACCATCGACTACCCTACCTACAACAAAATATTTATAACCCAACAACTTATTAGCCAAAGGTATATCCCATAATTCTAATGCTCGGCGCACTTTGGAACTACTAACCATTACCTCGCTCTCGCTGAATCCGTTGCAACGCTTAATCTCTAAGCCTATTTGTTGAGCATACTCGACATACTCATCAAAGGATGTACCTCTGTCGCTACCGAAACGATGGTCGTAGCCCATCAATAAGAGTTTAACTCCATGTTTCTCGACAAGCAATTGCATAAATTCGCGCGATGTGAGACGAGATAATTGCTCGTCGAATAGCAACATAACTACATCGTCAATACCTTTTTGTTTGAGTAAAGTGAGTTTTTCGTCGGACAGAGTGAGTTGTTTCAACCCACAATTTGGGTCGAAAAACAATCGTGGATGATTGGCAAATGTGACAATCATGGATTGCATATTACGTTGCTGAGCCTCTGATTTGAGTTGCTCTAACAAGTAGTTATGTCCTAAATGAACACCGTCGAAAAAACCTATTGTGGCTACTTTTCCAATTTTCATATAACAAAATATTGGCAAAAATACTCGGACACGGCATGCCGTGTCCCTACATTAATTTATTTTTTAGCGTCGATGCGTTTTGTAATTACTTCATAGAGAATGAGTCCGATAGCTGCGGCAACGCCAATGGCAGCAAAATAGTACCAAATGTAGTGTGCGTTGGCAGAAGCTTCGAGCCAAGCCTCGTGAGTTTCGAACAATTTAGGGTCGGGACAATATTTTTGCAATAATACGCCTGACAAACCAAAACCTATGATAGATGAGAAGAACGAATCCAACTGACTGAAACCAAGATACATACCTTCTTCGCCTTTAGGTGCTTGAAGCGAGAAATACTCGAGATAGCGCGGTGTGATGAAACACTCGCACAAACCTTGCAACATGATACCTACGACCAACATAAGAGTGATAGGGTGCATACCAAAAATAGGTTCGCTACCAAGGAGATTGCCTGTTGACATAACCAATGCGGCAACTGGCACAAGTATCATACCGACAACCATAGAGGTGAGAGCAGTGTAGCGCGACATCCATTTTGTAATCAAGTTAACCATCAACACTACGACCAACGGATTGACATTGGCAATCCAACCTGGTTTGGCTGCTTCGCCTGCCATACGGATAACGTATTTAGGCATAGTGGCATACAATTGTTGTTGGCACATCCAAAAACCTGATGCAATGAAGATAAATATCAATAAACGTTTGTTAGTGAGACCTTTCCACAATCCTTGCCATACCTCGCGCATTGTTTTGTTTTCGCCTTCGGTGTTGACCGAATGATACATAAAAATAATCAATACTAACGCTATAAGACACAAAGCTGTAGAGAAAAAGTTGACATAGATATAAGCACGCTCGCCAATCCATCCACGCAATGGGTCGATGACACACTTACCACTGAAAGCACCGATATTGACCAAAGTGTAGAAAATAGAGTAGCCACGAGCGCGAGTTTCGGTGGTTGTTTCACGTGCAACAGAGGCACGAATGAGACTGCGGATGAAACTACCGCCAAAAACCATAATCAACATGATTGGGATGACCAACCATTTGAGTGGACTCTCTTGCAAGCCGTAATATTGATTTTCGGTGATGACATTTGCCACAAGAGCTTTAGCACCTTCGGGAGCATCGGCATAGTGGACCAAACCAAGACCTTCGAGCATGAAAGGCAATACGCCCAAAAGGAGATAGCCGATAGGCATCATGGTGAAGGCAATAATCATAGCCTTGCGATAGCCAATCTTGTCGGCATAGGCGCCAGTGAAAATAGGCAATAGATACATCAATGCGGAAAATCCACCTGAAATGAAACCGGCTTCGATATCACTGAAACCAAGAATATTCGACAAATAGAAAGTGATTGCGATAAATAACGCATAATAAGCCGTGCGTTCGAGCATCTCGGCAACATTGGCCGTCCAGAAGGCCGTTGAAAATTTGAGTTTTTGAGTTTGTTGTTCCATATAATAGTTTTTTTTGTTTACTAAAAAATACACACTGTGAGTGTGTGTCTGTTTTCTAGGGCATAGGTTGCTTGCACCTTGCTGTGGGGTAGGGTGAAGTTTGGGTCTGGAATACACACTATGGGTGTGTATTGGTTTTTTATAAAATAGTTATTCTAGACGTTCTAGTAGTTCTAGAGTTTGTAGAAAATCTTATTTGCTATAAAAAAATAGAGATTTATAGCGATTAAAGCTTATGGGTTGTGTGGTTTTAAAAAAATATTCGATTCTCAAGGCTCCATTTTAGGGTGAAAATGTGCGTAAATAATTGATGCTTTGGACTTTCCGACAACTTCGGCAATTTCGGTTTCGGAAGCCAAAGAGATTCGTTTTACGGATTTGAAGTGGTTTAAGAGCAAATTTTTGGTTTTTTCGCCCACACCAACTATTTTGTCGAGCTCAGACTGAGTTTGTGACTTGCTTCGCCTGTCGCGATGGAAAGTGATAGCAAAACGATGGACCTCGTCTTGCACCGAAGCAAGAAATTTAAAAAGTGTGTCGGTTGGTTTGAGTCCAACCGAACGTGGTGGAAAACCTACTAAAACTTCAGACGTGCGGTGCTTGTCATTTTTAGCTAAACCCGCAATAGCAATATTCAATCCTAATTCATCTTCAATCACACGACGGACAACTCCCATCTGACCTTTGCCACCATCGGTTAGAATAAGGTCGGGTAGGGGAGTGCCTTCGGCAATCATACGACTATAGCGACGATGCACAACCTCTGCCATAGAAGCATAATCGTCGGGGCCAACCACAGTTTTTATGATATACTTACGATAGTCTTTTTTCGATGGTTTCGCCATTTTATAGACCACACAAGCAGCGACAGCATCGCTACCAGAAATATTGGAATTGTCGAAACACTCGATATGTTGTGGTAGTTTGTCGAGATAGAGACGCTCTTGTATCTCTTTTAATAAACGCACTTGACGTTGCTCGGGATTGAGTTTCTCACTCTGCTTGTATTTATCGACACGATATTGCTTAACATTCTGAATACTAAGGTCTAAGAGTTTTTTCTTATCACCTTTTTGAGGTATAATGAAATTGACCTTATCTAGCTCAATATCAGGCATAAAGGGCACAATTACCTCGCGAGAAATACTCTTAAAGCGCTCGCGTAATTCGACAATTGCCAATGCAAGAATCTCTTCTTTTGGTTCGTCGAGCGTCTTTTTATACTCAATAGTAAATCCTTGCACAACGGAACCACCAGCAATACGCAAAATATTGATATAGGCACTTTGCTCATCCTCATCGTAACCAAAAACATCGATATCGTTATCGCTTGTAGTGGTGATAACAGTTTTTGATTGATATTTTACGATTAAATCGTACTTTTCTTTAATTTTTTGTGCCTCTTCGAACTTGTATTCCGATGCTAATTGTTGCATTTGTTGCATCAAATAGTCGGTGATAATATGCGAGCGACCTTTAGCAATTTCGCGGATTTCATCGATAAATTTTTGATAGTCCTCCTGCGACTGATGTCCAACACATGGTGCTAAACAATTTTTAATATGATACTGAAGGCAGACTTTATATTTGTGCGACTCGATACCTTGCAGAGTTAATGGATGCCTGCAAGTGCGGATAGGGTAGAGCTCGCTTATGAGTTCGAGCAATAGATCGAGGGTCCAACTACTAGGATAAGGGCCGAAATAATCGGCACCTCGCACTACGTTTCGAGTCTTGAAAACTCGAGGAAATGGCTCTTTTGTGATACACAACCACGGATAAGTTTTCCCATCTTTCAATAAAATATTATATCGTGGTTGGTATTTTTTTATAAGATTATTTTCTAAAAGTAGAGCATCAGCTTCGGTGTTAACACAAATATATTTTATATCGGCAATATTGTTGACTAATATATTTGTTTTTGCCGAATCGTGTACTTTATTAAAATACGATGAAACCCTACGTTTTAGATTTTTTGCTTTACCTACATAAATAATTTTACCATCCGCATTGAAGTATTGATATACCCCAGGTGTGGATGGCATAACAGAAATAATCTGTTTTAAATTATCTTTCATAGTAGGTAAAAATAAAAACAATATAAAATATTGGAGACGTAATATATTGCGTCTCTACTATTATTAGAAATGTAAAAGAGATTCAACTTCTATTTCATAGCCGAATACTTTGCGACCTTCGAGGAAATCGAGTTCGACAAGGAAGTTGACATAAATCTTTTTCACACCAAATTTTTTAACCAAATCACAAGCAGCTTTCATAGTACCACCTGTAGCAAGAAGGTCGTCGTGGATGAGAACTACATCATTTTCATCGAGAGAATCGGCATGAATTTGTATAACATCTTCGCCATATTCTTTACCATAAGATATTTCGATAACATCGGCTGGGAGTTTACCTTTTTTGCGAATAGGCACAAATCCAACACCGAGTTTATTACCAAGAACAGGAGCCATAATAAAACCACGAGATTCAATACCTACTACTTTAGTAATACCTTTATCTTTGTAAAGACGATACATTTCGTCTTCGAAAAATTTCATACAATCAGGATTTTTGAATGCTGTTGTAAGGTCTTTAAATATAATTCCAGTAATAGGAAAATCCACTATATCGCGGATATTTGATTTTACTTCTTCGATTGTCATAACTATTTTTAATTAGTATTTTTTATATATTATTTTATTTGTTTTTAGCTACGCTCAAGACTTTTACTGATGCTCAATAAAAAAAATATTATTTAAAAAACTTCGTTTTTAAAGTCTTATAATAAATTTAATAAGACAAAAATAAATTTTTGCTTTATTAAATTTATTATAATCCTTGAATATTTTTTATACTCGCTTATAGTAAAAGTTCCACGTGGAACTTTTATAATAAAAGTATATTTAATAAAAAAATATAGTTGCCATATATATTATCTACCCAACATCACAAGTAGTACGTTGATATCATTAGGTGATATACCTGGTATACGACTTGCTTGTCCGATAGTTTGAGGACGTATTTTATTGAGTTTTTGGCGTGCTTCGGTAGAAAGAGATTGGATAGTAGAGTAGTCGAATTTATCAGAAATATTTATATAATCAAGACGTTGGAGTTTGTCGGCTACCATACGTTCGCGATCGATATAACCTGAATATTTGATAAGAATTTCGGCTGCTTCGAGTATCTCTTCACGACGAGATTCTTCGATATAATCTGTTTGACGACGAAGTTCTGGTATAACGTCTAAAAGATTATTTATAGTAAGTTGAGGACGCAATAAGAAATCAAAAAGACGCATTGTTTGGCGTGCTGGAGTAGAACCAACAGATACAAGAAAATCGTTTATCATATCTTGACGCACCGAATAGTTGCGAGTAAACTCAATGAAGTTAGATATAGTTTCGCGTTTAGAAGTCATTAAGTCATATCTATCACGTTTAGATAAACCTAATTTATATGATTTTTCGGTCAAGCGCATATCGGCATCATCTTGGCGAAGGAGAATACGATATTCGGCACGAGAAGTGAACATACGGTATGGTTCGTCGACACCTTTAGTAACTAAATCGTCGATGAGTACACCAATATAAGCCTCGTCGCGACGAAGAATGAATGGTTCGCCACCATGACAATTTATATGAGCATTGACACCAGCAACGAGACCTTGACCAGCTGCTTCTTCATAACCTGTAGTACCATTGACTTGTCCGGCAAAGAAAAGATTCTTTACTAATTTAGTTTCGAGAGTATGATAGAGTTGAGTAGGGTCGAAGAAATCGTACTCGATAGCATAACCAGGACGATAGGCTTTCATATTCTCTAAACCAGGAACAGTGCGTAAAGCAGCAAACTGAACATCCATAGGTAGAGATGAAGAAAAACCATTGATATAATATTCTTGAGTATTATGTCCCTCAGGTTCGATGAATAGTTGGTGTTGGTCCTTATCAGCAAAAGTAACAATCTTAGTTTCGATACTTGGACAATAACGAGGACCTATACTTTGAATTTGACCATTATAAAGAGGTGAATCTTTTAGACCACTACTAAGAATTTCGTGAGTAGCATCAGATGTGTAAGTAATCCAACAAGGTTGTTGAGGAAGTGGACGTGATTTGAAGTCAAGAAAAGAGAATTTATGAAAGTCATTTTCACCATCTTGACGTTGTAATTTACTGAAATCTATAGAGTTACCATTAATACGCACAGGAGTACCAGTCTTCATACGGTCGGTAGTGAAACCTATAGATTTTAATTGTTCAGTAACACCAAATGATGATGGTTCGGATATACGACCACCAACTATCTGGGTACGACCAATATGCATGAGACCATTAAGAAAAGTGCCAGCAGTAAGAATAACACTATTAGCTTGAAAATCAACACCTAAAGTTGTTTTTACACCTTTTACAACATTGTTTTCGATTATTAATTCAGTAACAGTATCTTGCCAAATATCGAGATTAGGAGTAGCATCGAGTATCTCGCGCCACTTCATAATGAAATGCATACGATCGGACTGACTACGTGGACTCCACATAGCCGGACCCTTACTTCTATTCAACATACGAAATTGAATAGCAGTCATATCGGTAACAATACCCATATAACCACCAAGGGCATCTATCTCACGAACAATCTGACCTTTGGCAATACCACCCACTGCAGGATTACAACTCATTTGTGCTATCTTATTCATATCCATAGTAATAAGAAGAGTCTTACTACCCATATTAGCAGAAGCACATGCTGCCTCACATCCTGCATGACCAGCACCAATAACTATTACATCATACTGAAAATTCATAAAACAATTTTATATGTACATAAATAACTTGCAAAGTTAATACTTTTTTTAGATTATTACAATAGCTATTTTAAATATTTAGCATAAACCTATGCAGTGTTAGTAATAGAGCACTTTATTAACAAAAGTTATTAACAAACATGTGAATTATGTGTGGATAAAAAATAATAAATATTTAAAGAAAGGTATTGCAATTACGAAAAAATAAAATATATGGAAAAGAAAATAAATAAAGCAAGAAAAAGTTTTTATTTTTTTATAAAAATATTTAACACTATTTTTAACATAGCTAATTTATTGATAAATAATTTATTATTATACTTTACTAACATTTTCAACACCTAATAATTATTATCATTTTTTATTTTATTAAAAAGAAAAAGAAAAATCTAAAATGATAGTTTGTGAAAAAGCCACTGTACCCCCTTGTTTATTCATTACAATTGCAACATATATCAAAAGATGCTCTATCGGTAAGCAGTTTATTTCTGAAATCAATAGATTTTTTATTTTTCCATATATTTTCAATAGAATCTTTATTTATGTTATCATACATATATTTTTCTTGTTTGTCGAAGCAGCATGGTAACACATTGCCATCGGCTGAGATTACAACACCGGTCCAAGCACGGAGGCATGCATGAGTAAAAGATTTTTTTATTTTCCATATACCATTTTTTTCTTCATATCTACTATACTTATTTATAGTAGGTATTATATCTTTGTTTTGGTTTGGATTATGTATTTGAGCCGATTTAATCGATATTTTGTCAGCACCCCAGGTAGGTGCCAATCTTCTAAAATCTTCTATTTGATGTTCATTGAATTTGAATACAATAAATTGAGCTTCAATGCAAGGAGTTTTACTATTCAATTCTTTTTTTACTTCATTTATAAATTTTATAGCTTCTATTGCTTTAGATAATTCTCCTCCGCGACGATACTTTTCATATACCTCTTGTGTAGTTCCATCTATAGATATTATTATTCTATCAAGTCCAGAGGCAACAATATTTTTTGCAGTTACTTTATCTATAAGTTGTCCGTTAGTAGATGTTATGGCATAAATATTGTATTGTTTAGCATAAGAAATATATTCTGCAAATTTTTTATTTAATAGAGGTTCGCCTTGAAAGTAGAATATAGCATCGAGTAGGGTAGTGCCTATTTCATCTATAATAGAACAAAAATCATCATAAGGTAAAAAATTATTTTTTCTATTAGTCAACAAATTTCCTACATCGCATTGAGGGCATTTTAAATTGCAATGAGAAGATAGTTCTAATGATGCAAAAGAAGGTTTACCATATATATATGTCTTTTTGGTGATGCGTGATACTACAAAACCGAACAAATTTTTAGAGAAATTGATAAATTTATAAAAATTAATAAAAGTAAAATACTTCATAATAAAAACATATATTTATTTAATAATCAGTATATTATAAAAAAATATAATAGTTAACATTTTTTGTTACAAATTTAGTAATAATATTTTAATTTTTATTTGTATATTTGCAAGGAATTATGATTTTGGGAATCTACGTACTTAAATATATTATAAGTAAATAATAATCAACAACTTAATATTTTTTTAATTATGAAAAAACAAACATTAATTTTGACTTTAGCACTTGTAGTGCTTACTTTTTTTGGTTGTAAACCTCCAAAAGAATTTATTGATTCAATCAAAGCCACTCCAAATCCTGCTGAATACAAAGGTGGTAAAATTGAAGTAGTATTTGAAGGTAACTTCCCTAACAAATACTTTGGTAAAAAAATGACAATGACAGTTACTCCTGTGTTGACAACAGCTGATGGTAAAACATACAAAGCTCAACCAGTAGAATACCAAGGTGAAAAAGTTAAAGATAATAATGAAATTATCAAATACAAAGTAGGTGGTAAATATTCACAAACAGCTACATGGGATTATGTAGAAGGTATGGAAAATGGTGTTATCACTCTCGAAGCAGCTGGTAAATATGGTAAAAAAGAGTACACTCTTGATCCAATTAAAGTTATCGATGGTGTAAACATTACTCCACTTTTGGTTACTGTAAAAGCTGGTACAGATGATTTGAAAGCTGCTATCACAGCTGACAAATTCCAACGTATCATCGAAGAAACTACAGATGCACAAATCAAATTCTTGGTTAACCAATCAAACATCCGTGGTTCTGAGAAAAAAACAGAAGCTATTGTTAACTTGACAAAAGCTATCAAAGAAGCAAAAGCTGCTGAAAACAAAGAATTCAAAGGTATTGAAATCAGCTCTTATGCATCTCCAGAAGGTGAACTTGACTGGAACGAAAAACTTTCTAACCGTCGTGGTGAAGCTTCTTCAAAATATATCAACCGTGAGTTGAAAAAATTGAAAGCTTCTGTAAATATCGATTCTAAATTCACAGCTGAAGACTGGGATGGTTTCCAAAAATTGGTTGAAGCTTCTTCTATAGAAGATAAAGCTGTTATCCTTCGCGTTCTTTCTATGTATACTGACCCACAACAACGTGAACAAGAAATCAAAAACATCGCAGTTGCTTACAAAGCTATTGCTGAAGAAATTCTTCCAGAACTTCGTCGTTCAAAAATGACTTTGACTGTAAATGTTATTGGTAAATCAGATGCTGAAATTGATTCACTTGCAAAAGTTGATGCAAAACAACTTAATGTAGAAGAACTTCTTTATGCTGCTACTTTGGTTGCTGACAATGCAGCTAAAGCTGAAATCTATACAAAAGCTACTGAAATTTATTCAAACGACTATCGTACATTCAACAACCTTGGTATGGTTCTTTATGCTCAAGGTAAATGTGAAGAAGCTGGTCGTTGCTTCGCTAAAGCTTTGGAAATGGCTCCTAACTGTCCAAATGTAAACTATAACAATGGTCTTATCGCTCTTTGCAAAAAAGATATTGCTAAAGCTGAAGAATTCTTCGGTAAAGCAGGTGGTGTAGGTAAAGATCTTGATTATGCAAATGGTGCTATTGCTATCTTGAAAGGTAACTACAAAAAAGCTGCTGAATTGTTTGGTGCTGCTGCAACTAACAATGCTGCTCTTGCTAACATCCTTAACAAAAACAATGGTGCTGCTCGTAAAGCTTTGGACAACGTAGCAAATCCTAACGCTGTAACATCTTATTTGAAAGCTATTCTTGCTGCTCGCACTAACAATGCTGCTGAATACGAAAAAAATATCGAAGAAGCTGCTAAATGTGCTAAACTTGCAGAACGTGCTAAAACAGATGTTGAATTTGTAAACGTACGTAAATAATATATATTATTTATAATTGAAAAAGGCTGGCAAATTATTTGTCAGCCTTTTTTATATATATAGAATAAATAAAACTATGGAAAATAAGGAAAAAAGAGAAACTATAGAAAAATTATTTCCAATGAAGATTTGTTTTATTGTAGAAAGATATTGAAATTAAAATAGTTATTATATATAAAGGATATAATAATGACATTATTGTAAATAGTATAGGATAATATTTTAAGACTCTATATTGTTTGTATTTAAATAGATATGGTAGCATTATTATATTTTGGATGATAAAAATTATTAAAATAATTAGTAAAGAGAAATGCGGAATGAGGAATGGAGATGATATGATGAATAAATTTATTAATACTACCAATATAGCTGTGAATATAGTAGGTAGGTCGGTGTAGTTTATTGATTTAGCAGCCCAGCGAGTGCGTTGAAGTAGAAATTTTTTTAGAGAATTTGTGGCTTTAGTTTTTACAATATAGTTGGCGTCGTAGAGATAATTTATAGATTCACTGTTTTTTTTGAAAGCATGAAGCATAAACATATCGTCGCCCGATGCTATATTTTTGTTGATTTTATCGATGTATTGAAGATATTTAGTACGACGCACTATTAGGTTGGCACCATTGCACATAATAGGATTTTTGATTAGTGCAGTATATGCTGTAATAGCTTGTAAAGAAGCAAATTCTATTTTCTCTATAATATTAAAAACACCCTTTTCATCGATAATATCAACTGCGCCTAAGAGCATATCAGAGTTGTGGTTTGATAGATATTGGTGGGCTAAATAGAGGTAATCTTTGTTGAGTGTGCAATCGGCATCGGTAAATATTAAGTATTCTGATTGTGCTATTTTGCTAGCTTCGATTAGTGCTGATTTTTTGCCTTTTCCTGTGTTTTTTATTACTTTTATATAGTTATATTTTTGTGAGTAGTTGAGTAGAAAATTGTAGGTTTCATCGGTAGAATTGTCATCAACGAATATTACTTCGCTTGGTTTGAAAGATTGATTTTCTATAGATTCAAGCAGAGTGGGTAGGTTGCTTATTTCGTTGCGACAAGCAATTATGAATGAGGAATGAGGAATGAGGAATGAGGAATTCATAAAATGTTATTTTAATAGAAAGCTATAGATATTACAAAGTTAATATATTTTTTTTATATGAGGGTTGTGGTTTAGTAAAAAAATTAGTAAATTTGCAGATTATATAATTTACTAAAATCTGTTGCAGCTCGGAAAAACTTAAGTAAGTTTAGTTTTTCACTTGGTTTGCTACTTTTTTTCACTATTATGTTGACATTAGATACGCCTATTGAATTTTTGGCTGGTGTTGGACCCAAAAGGGCTGATACTTTGACAGCAGAACTCAGTATTCGTACGGTGGAAGATTTGATTACTCATTATCCCTATAAATATATAGATAGGAGTAAGTTTTACACTGTGCGTGAATGTACTGAGGATTTGGCGTATGTGCAATTGAAGGGTAGAATATTGCAATTTGAGATGAAAGGAGAGGGTCGTTCGAGACGATTGGTAGGTACGTTTGCCGATGGAACAGGCTTTATGGAGTTGGTTTGGTTTAAGGGTTGGAAGTATGTAGAAGAAAAATTGCGTGTAAATACCGACTATATTATTTTTGGCAAACCATCGAAGTTTGGAGACAAAATGAATATAGCTCATCCTGAGGTAGAGGTATATAATGCACAGAATGTAGAGAAAAATAGTGGTTTACAAGGACACTATAATACATCGGAAAAGATGAAAAATCGTTTTCTTAATTCGGCAGGAATAAGAAAGTTGATGTATACGGTTTTCAGTGATAAAGATTTGCATATACCAGAGAATTTACCCGATGAAATCATAGAAAATTTCAAATTGATGTCGCGTAGTGAGGCTATGCGTCAGGTGCATTTTCCACAGAATTTTGATTTATTGCGTCGTGCACAAGCTCGATTGAAATTTGAGGAGTTGTTTTATATACAACTTTCGATAATGCGTCAGAGTAAGTTGCGCGAGATGAAGTATCAAGGTTTTATTTTTGATAAAGTAGGGGAGTATTTTAATCGATTTTATCGAGAATGTTTGCCATTTGAGTTGACAGATGCGCAGAAGAGAGTGATACGAGAGATACGTGGTGATATGAATACAGGCAAGCAGATGAATAGATTGTTGCAAGGCGATGTGGGTAGTGGTAAGACTATGGTGGCATTGATGACATCGTTGATAGCATTGGATAATGGTTATCAGGCATGTATAATGGCACCGACGGAGATATTGGCCACACAGCACTATCAGAGTATATCGGAGCAGGTGAAGTCGTTGGGTATAACAGTGAAATTATTGACAGGTAGCACTCGCAAGAAAGATCGTGATGAGATAGATGCAGGTTTGCGTGATGGGACATTGCAGATAGTTATAGGCACACATGCATTGATAGAAGATACAGTTCAGTTTCATAATTTAGGTTATGTAGTAATAGACGAGCAGCATAGGTTTGGTGTAGCGCAAAGGGCAAAACTATGGACAAAGAATGTGCGACCACCGCATGTGTTGGTTATGACAGCTACGCCTATACCCCGCACGTTGGCGATGACAATATATGGCGATTTGGAGGTGAGTGTAATAGATCAGTTGCCACCAGGTCGTAAACCAATTGCTACGTACCATTATTTTGATAATAAACGCGATGGATTGTATGGTTTTTTGCGTCGCGAGATACAAAAAGGGCGTCAGGTTTATGTAGTTTATCCGTTGATACAAGAGAGTGAGAAATTGGATATGAAGAATCTCGAGCAAGGCTATCAACAGTTGGCAGAAGCATTTCCTGAGTATAGGCGTGTGATGGTGCATGGCAAGATGAAGCCTGCGGAGAAGGATGCAGCAATGCAAAAGTTTGTAAGTGGCGAGGCACATATAATGGTAGCCACTACGGTGATAGAGGTAGGGGTGAATGTGCCAAATGCTAGTGTGATGGTGATAGAGAGTGCAGAGAGGTTTGGACTCAGTCAGTTGCATCAGTTGCGTGGGCGAGTAGGCCGTGGTGCCGATCAGAGTTATTGTATACTGATGTCGAAGTACGAATTGGCATCAGATACACGTAAGCGATTGCAAATAATGTGCGATTCGACCGATGGATTTGTGATAGCAGAGGCAGATTTGAATCTTCGTGGACCTGGTGATATAGATGGGTTGCAACAGAGCGGATTGCCATTCGATTTGAAGATAGCCAATTTGGCGACAGATGGACGATTGTTGCAAACAGCGCGGGCTGTGGCGAAGGAGTTGTTGGAGCGCGACCCCGAATTGAGTGCACCTAATCATGCTATTTTGCTTCGTCAGTTGGTTAAGTTGCAAAAAGGCAATATCAATTGGGGAGCAATATCTTAGAGGTTAAAGGTTAGAGATAAAAAAAAAGAGGCATTATAGTGCCTCTTTTTTTATTGTGTTTGGTGTGAGAATTTTTTATTGTGCGAGTGAGAAATCGGAATATGATATAGCAACTATTTTTGATTTTTCGCCAAGTTGGATATTCCACATTTTGTCTTTATTGATTTCGCCGTTATACCAAGTTTCGGATGCGTTTTTTAGATAGAATTTGTTGGTTTGCAACACTAAATAAAAAGCCATAGGGTCGTCGTAGATATAGGCATAGTCGGTGCTGTTGACTTTGACCGAGTCGATATAACCTTTGTTGAAGTCGGCAAAATTTTCGGCATATATATAGCCTTGATATTTTTCGGTTAGTTTGCTTGAGAATATCATGCGATATTCATCATAGAGTTTTTCGATTACCAAACTAGAGTCATTGAGTTGATAACCAGCCGAAACAATAGTGTTTTGCACATCTTTCAAGAGGTAAGCCTCATTGCCTTTTTGGAAATTGGTTTGGTCGTCGAAAGCAAATTTTTTGTAGCCTTCGCTTTTGAGTGAGTTAGACACAGCACCAATTGTTTCGCCCACCATCGATTCGAGTCTTTTTTCGATATTGCTATCTTGAAAGTCGATGTTGGCTTGCTCGCATCCGAATAGGAATAGAGCAGCGAGAGAGATAAATAGTAATTTTTTCATAATAAGTTAAATAAAATTATTTGTTATAGCCGAAGATATCCACTTCGATGATGTAGTTGGCTAGGCCTTCGCCGTGTAGGTTGTTGATTGCCGAGTTGAAAGGATCGAGGTCGAAGTCGATAGAGAGTTTTCCGTCTTTAGGGAGGTTGTGAATTTCGAGCCAATCAACTTTGAGAGGTAGTCCAGGACCCCAGTTGGCACGGTCGTATAGGTAAGTACCAGCTTGGCGGTATGTATCTTCGTTGTCGTAGAAGATGTAGCCTTCATAAGTTTGCACACCATTGAGTTTCACGCGATAGAAATTTTCGTCGAATTCAGCGGCATTATTTGCACGTTTGCCTTGTCCGTCGCGACGAGAAGTGAAGACACCGCGGTCGTGACCGTGACCACTGATGCTGACTTTCATGAGGAGCGATTTCACCTCTTTAGGGAGTTGGATGTTGCGGATGCCGAGGCGTTCGAGGTCTTCGATGTCGTTGCTACCGAGCGAGTCGGGCGATACGCCATAAGCCCAAGAGCGATAGCCGATGTTAGACGACGAGCGTGAGTCGTAGACCTTGTGGTAGAAGATAGTTTCTTTATCTTTTTCGCCTTCGTAGAAGTCGAAAGTAAGAGTAACGGTGTGAGCTTTTTTGTCGGTAGCATCCCAACCGCCGTAGTAGATATGGAATTCAACGTCGCCGTGGAGCATAGGCAGATATTCGGTGATATCCATGTAGTAGAGTTTTTCCCAGTCAGAGTCGAAATATCCGCCATAAGGGGTGAACGCGCGCGCAAGTTCGTAGAATTCGCCCGTGTTAGGGTCTTTGAGCATAATCATGGTGGTCATATCCCAATCGGCAGGACCTTCGTTCCATCCACCCATGCGATATGTTAGGATAGCGCGATTGTATTTATCGGTAGATTCGGGGAATTTCACGATTACCACCGAGTCTTCGTCGAGGCCCCAACCATAGAATTGGAGTCGTATAGCATCAGTTTTTACCGAGAAATCGGCTTCGGCGTCAGCTATAGGGTGTTCGTCGTACCAAGCTTTGCGAGTGCTTTCGCGAGTGTAGCATTCGTCTTTAGGAACATTGGTGTTACAAGCCGCAAGGATAGCCACAACGGCCATAAAGATAATAGTTCTCAAGTTTTTCATAGACTTTATTTGTTTAGGATTAGAATTTGTTATTAATGTAGGTGCAAAGGTAGTAAAAATATTTGAAAATAAAAAATTTATTTGAAGACAGACTCCTTTGAGATACAGACCCCTCACCCCTACGGGGAGCTCCCCTAACTCAGGGGAGCAGTTTTTGGGTACTGCGTATTCGTCAGATTCCCTAACTCAGGGGAGCAGTTTTTGGATAGTTTTTAACATTATTTATCGTAGCCGAAGATATCCACTTCGATAATGTAGTTGGCAATACCTTCGGCATGGAGGTCGTTGATAGAAGATACGAAAGGCTCGAGGTCGAAATCGATGTTTAGCAATCTGTGTTCAGGAATTTGGTGTAGTTCCCAATAGTCGATTTTGAGAGGGAGTCCGGGACCCCAATTGGCACGTCCCATTCGGTAGTTGCCTTTTTGGTAGTAGTTGTTTATGTTGCTTTGGTATATGATTTCGGTGACTAGTGTGTCGTTGTTGATGATGATGGTGTATTGACTATCGTCGAATTCGGCAGCATTGATAGCCTGTTGGTAGTCGGGGCGATTAGGGAAGATGCCAGGGTCGGCACCATGGCCGCTGATGCTCACCTTCATAAGGAGAGATTTTACGTTGTAGGGGAGTTTAACACGTCGCAGACCAAGTCGTTCGGGCGCTTCGATAGAAGCAGAGTCGACGCCATAAGCCCAAGAGCGGTAGCCAATGTTGGAAGAAGCGCGCGAGTCGTAGATTTTTTGATAAAAAACCACGGTTTTATCGCGATTTCCTTCATATAATTCGAAAGTTAGTTGGGCAGTGTGAGCACGTAGTTCGGTGGCATCCCACCCGCCATAGTAGATGTGGAATTCGACCTCGCCGTGGAGCATAGGGAGGTATTCGGTGATGTCGATGTAGAACAATTTTTCCCAATCGGACTTGAAAGCACCACCATAGGGGGTGAAGGCGCGTGTGAGTTCGTAGAATTCGCCCGAATTAGGGTCTTTGAGCATAATCATGGTGGTCATATCCCACTCGCCAGGGCCCTCGTTCCAACCACCCATGCGATAGGTGAGAATAGCGCGATTGTATTTGTCGGTAGAATCGGGGAATTTTAGGGTAACAACCGAGTCTTCGTCGAGGCCCCAGCCGAAGAAATGTAGGCGTATGGTGTCGGTAGCGACAGAGAAGTCGGGGGTTTTGTTGTAGAGAGGGTGGTCGTATGACCACGATTGTCGGTCGGCTTTGAAGAAGATGGAGTCGGTTGGTATGTCGCGTTGTTTTTCGAAAGCGATAGAATCAGCTGAGTCGAAAGCACCGATGATTTCGCCATTTTTCCACAAGTATATTTGCGAGAAGGCGATAGAAGCAATGAGAAGTGCTATTATGGGAAAGAGGATTTTTTTCATATGGGTGGGATTTTGACTGCAAAGATAGTTAAATAATTTGAAAGAGGGAAATGTTTTTTTGGGGGATCTTCGACGAGTTCCTTCTTGCTTGTAATTAAACCCCCTCCCCCGTTGGGGACTGCCTTTAGCGACCTCCTCCTTGCAAGGCATTAGTGATTTAACCCCCTCGGTCTTCGACCACTCCCCCTATAAACAGGGGGAGAGTTGAAGTAACTACTTCGTCCTTTGGTCCTTTTTCTATAAACAGGGGGAGAGTTTTGGGGTACTGCGCATTTTATAAGATTGAGGGTGGGTAGAAAAATACTTTTAGTTGAGTTTAAGAAGAGGCATATGTTTGTTTTTTTGATTTTTATTGTGAGATTTATAATTTTTTAGTAACTTTGCAGTTTATTAGACATTAGAAAAATAAATAGTAAATAAAAAAGAATATATTTTTGGTATGAAAGATTTTAAACGTACGTTGGTTACTACGGCATTGCCGTATGCAAATGGTCCGGTGCATATTGGTCACTTGGCTGGTGTGTATGTCCCTGCAGATATTTATGTAAGATATTTGCGATTGAAGGGCGAAGAGGTGTTGTTTATTGGTGGCTCTGACGAGCACGGGGTGCCTATCACAATCAAAGCTAAAAAAGAGGGCGTTACGCCACAAGATATTGTTGACCGCTATCACGGCATCATCAAAAAATCGTTCGAAGAGTTGGGTATTTCGTTTGATATCTACTCACGCACAACATCGAAAATTCACTACGAAACAGCAGCCGAATATTTCAAGAATTTGTATGAAAAAGGCGAGTTTGTAGAGAAAACATCGGAGCAATACTATGATGAAGAGGCAGGTCAGTTCTTAGCAGACCGCTATATCACAGGTACATGTCCTCACTGTAAAAATCCTAATGCGTATGGCGACCAATGTGAAGCGTGCGGTACAAGTCTTAGTCCGCTCGACTTGATAGAGCCAAAATCGGCTATTTCGGGTTCGAAACCAGTATTGCGTGAGACAAAACACTGGTATTTGCCATTGGACAAACACGAAGCATGGCTCCGTCAGTGGATATTGGAAGACCACAAAGAGTGGAAAACAAACGTGTATGGTCAATGCAAATCGTGGATTGACATGGGCTTGCAACCACGTGCGGTGAGTCGCGACTTGGATTGGGGTGTGCCAGTGCCAGTAGAAGGTGCAGATGGTAAAGTGTTGTATGTGTGGTTTGATGCGCCAATTGGCTATATATCAAATACAAAAGAGTTGTTGCCAAACGATTGGGAAAAATGGTGGAAAGACCAATCAACACGTATGCTTCACTTCATTGGTAAAGACAATATCGTGTTCCACTGCATCGTGTTCCCAGCAATGTTGAAGGCCGATGGTTCGTATATCTTGCCAGACAATGTGCCAGCCAACGAGTTCCTCAACCTCGAAGGCGATAAGATTTCGACATCTCGCAACTGGGCTGTTTGGTTGCACGAATACTTGGTAGAATTCCCAGGCAAACAAGACGTGTTGCGCTATGTGCTCACAGCTAATGCGCCAGAGACAAAAGATAATGACTTCACTTGGAAAGACTTCCAAACACGCAACAATAGCGAGTTGGTGGCAATCTTTGGTAACTTCATCAACCGTGCTTTGGTGTTGACACACAAATACTTTGATGGTGTGGTGCCAGCATTGGGCGAATTGACTGACTACGACCGCGAGACATTAAAAGAGTTTGCCGACGTGAAAGCAAATGTAGAGTCTTATTTGGATAACTTCCGTTTCCGCGATGCACAAAAAGAGGCAATGAACTTGGCGCGCATCGGTAACAAATATCTTGCCGATACCGAGCCTTGGAAATTGGCTAAGACAGATATGGCGCGCACAGCCACTATCTTGCACATCGGATTGCAAATTGCTGCAAACTTGGCAATTGCGTTTGAACCATTCTTGCCATTCTCGGCTAAGAAATTGCGCGATATGTTAGGTATGGAGACATTCTCATGGAACGACCTCGGCAGCATCGAACTCTTGAAAGAGGGTGCAAAACTTGGCGAAACACAATTGTTGTTCGACAAAATCGAAGACTCGGTGGTAGAAGCACAAGTGCAAAAACTCCTTGATACTAAGAAAGCTAACGAACTTGCAGCATATAAACCAGCAGAGGTGAAACCAAATGTGGCATTCGACGAATGGGAAAAGACCGATATCCGTGTGGCTACAGTGTTGGAGTGCACCAAAGTGCCTAAGGCAGATAAGTTGTTGCAATTCAAATTGGACGATGGCATGGGTGGTCGCACAATCGTGTCGGGTATTGCTCAAAGTTATCCAAACCCAGAGGAGTTGGTAGGCACACAAGTGTTGTTTATAGCTAACTTCGAGCCTCGCAAATTGAAAGGCATCGTGTCGGAAGGCATGATTCTCAGCGCAGTGGATGCTGATGGCAAATTGGTATTGTGTCGTCCAAGTCGCGAGGTGAAACCAGGATGCTCGGTAGGATGATGGTCTGCAGGTAATTTTTGCTATATCGCTTTGCTCTTTGCAAAAATCACCCGCAGTTACAGATATTTGACGCTTTCAGCGTCGTATGTTGTAGTGTAAGAGGCGAATATCATACTTTTCCCTTCCTCTCCCCCCTCACACGCCCCTAGAAGGGGCGAACAAAAAACAAAAAACAAAAAATAAAATATGGCATATACTAATTTATTATATCATATTGTTTTTCGTCCTAAAAATAGTGAATCTGTAATTACTATTGCTTATGAAGACGTACTGTATAGATATATATGGGGATATGTTACAAATAAAAAAGGCACTCTTCTTCGTATAGGAGGTATGCCAGATCATATACACATGTTAGTTTCACTACCACCATCTATAGCGATATCTAATTTTGTACATGATTTGAAGTTAGCAACTAATATTTTTTTATTGGAGCATAAAGAAGAGTTTCCGAGGTTTAAAGGATGGGCAAAATCGTATTGCGCTTTGACTTATTCTAAAAATGAAAAGGATATGATAGTTAATTATATCCGAAATCAAAAAGAACATCATCAAAAAGTTTCTTTTAAGGATGAATTAGTAGCGTTGGTGAAGGAGATGGGTGTTGAAGGAGATTTGAAGTATCTTTTTGTAGATTGATTTTTGTTTGACGCTTTCAGCGTCGTATATTGTGAGGTATGTTTTCTGCAGGTAATTTTTGTTATATCGCTTCGCTTTTTGCAAAAATCACCCGCAGTTATAGATATTTGACGCTTTCAGCGTCGTATACGTTAGAATCTATTTGTTTAATTTAATTTATTAATCACTATGGCTTTTACAAAATCTAAAGACAAAAAAATCGCAGGTGTTTGCGGTGGTATTGCAGAACACTTTGGTTGGGATGTATCAATGGTACGTATTGCTTACGTTATCCTTACTTTCTTGACAGGCTCAGCTTTGGCATGGCTTTATTTAATTTTAATGTTTGTGTTGCCAGATGCAAAATAAACGTCTTTTATCTCTCGACATATTGCGGGGTATCACCATTGCCGGTATGATAATGGTGAATAACCCTGGGTCGTGGGGATCGATTTATGCTCCACTGAAGCATGCAGCGTGGAATGGGTTGACACCAACAGACTTGGTGTTTCCGTTCTTCATGTTCATCATGGGTGTGAGCATGTATATTAGCTATAGTAAATTTGGATTTAAATTTACGGGTTCGACGTTCATAAAACTATTGCGTCGCTCGTTGGTGTTGTTTGCCATAGGGTTGTTTCTCAATTGGTTTGGACTCACATGTCGAGGAATGTCGGCATTGCGCGATGCAGACATGAATTGGTTTTTGCGCCTATGGGATGCAGGATTTCTTCACCTTGAGAAATGGCGCATAATGGGCGTGTTGCAACGCTTGGCATTGGTTAGTTTTTGTGGGTCGTTTATCTTGTTGGTGTTGAAACAACGACTTATACCGTGGTTGATAGGTATAATTTTGGTAGGATATTCGGTGTTGATGATAGGAACAGATAGTCTCGAATTGGGGGTTGATAATCTAGCAGCGCGAGTGGATTTGGCCATTTTGGGCGATAGTCATATGTATCATATCAGTGGCATAGCCCTCGACCCAGAGGGATGGGTGTCGACGATACCATGTATAGCGCACGTGTTGATAGGCGTGATGGCTGGGGCATTGATTATGGGAGTGAAAGATAATCATTTACGCATTGAGCGATTGAGTTTGTTGGGAGCAGTGATATTGATGCTCGGATTCCTTTGGGATTATGCAATGCCGATAAACAAAACCTTGTGGTCGTCGTCGTATGTGTTGGTTACGTGCGGTTTGGCGTCATTGCTGTTGGCAGTGTTGATATGGTTGATTGATGTGAAGGGTTACAAATCGTGGACAATGTTTTTCGAGACCTTTGGCGTGAACCCGATGGCAATATTTGTTTTAGCAGGGTTGTTTGCTAATCTTATATCTAATATAGGATTTACTACATCTGCAGGCAAATGGATGAGTCTCAAGGGTTATCTCTATGCCGAGGTATTGTCGCCTTGGTTTGGACCAACGTTAGGTTCGTTGGTATTTGCGTTGATGTTTATTTGCTTCTGTTGGTTGGTAGCATATCCGCTGTATAAGAAGAAGATATATATCAAGATATAGAGATAAAAAAAGAGACATTCTTAAAGAGTGTCTCTTTTTTGTTTGGGTGGTTGTATAGGAAATATATTAGATGTAATTTTTATCTTTCATGGAAGGGCTATATTAGTTCGATGTCGATGTTTTCGATGCAGGGAGGGTGGGGGATGTTGTATTGCGAGCAGAGGTAGATGAGGGCGAGAGAGTTGAGATATTGGTCGTAGGGGTGGCAACCGAGTGCGGTGAGAGCCTCGCGATGGCGTTGACATCGTCGGGCAAGGGTGCGCGACGATATGCCTGCATGTAAGGCAAACTCATGCTTTGTCATTTTTGATTTGTATTTTCCCATAATAATTTTGATTTTTTTAGTTTGCACTAGCGTGCGAAGTTAGGCTTTGCAAATATACAAAAAAAATCGGCGAAATGCAAGAGCTAGGAGTTGTTTTGTGGGGTTATTTGTGTGGAGTGGTTGAAAAAAATAATGAAATAATGGGAGTGGAATGTGTCAGTCTTCTTCGAGATGGGTTGCTTGAAGGTAGGGAGAGGTTAGGGAGGAGGTTTGAATTATGGGAAAATTTCGGGGGAATATGTTTTTTTGATGAAATAGATGTAGTAGAGACGCTAGTATTTTGCGTCTCTTTTTTTGTAAATAATTTTGCGATTGACAAAAGTTGTCAATTTTGGGCTGTAACTTTGCAGCGCAAATTAAAACTAAAAAAATTATGAAAGTATATGTATTGACTATGACCTCACAGTTGGGTCAAGGTGACCAGCCGAGTAGCGCGGTGTTGGGTGTGTATAGCACATGCGAAAAAGCAGAGCAAGCCTACATAGAAACAGCGTTTGCCAAATTCAGAGAGTTTGCCGATTTTTACGACGAATCTTACATGGAAAAGACTGATGTTGGCGTCCTAATCACCAATTCATCAGACGATTCGTATTGGACACTTGTTCGATTGCATGAGAGTGAGATTGAGTAGAAAAGAAAGATAAAAAAGAGTTGACTTCAAAATGTAGTCAATTGAAAAATATGAAATCCAAATTGGGCAACAAGTTGTTGCCCATTTTTTTTAATGCTACAAATAAATGCTAATTATAGTATGTTGTGGAATTGTTTTGGAAAAGCTAAATTTGCATACTATAAAAATGTAATTATTATGGAAAACAAGAATAAGGAAATACCTATATTACAGACTTTTGCATTGAACGTGCGACAATATAGGGCAAAAAAGAAGGTTTCGCAGGAGAAATTGGCTGAATTGGCTGGGTTGCATCGTACGTATATTGGTATGATAGAACGAGCAGAAAAAAATATTACACTCATAAATGCTGATAAAATAGCAAAAGCGTTAGATGTTCAAGTTAAAGATTTATTGAAATAGAAAAAATGAATATAACAATCTCTGAAGATAATAAATTCTCTGTTATGCAAATGATGCATGGCACGAAAGTGTCGATGCAAGTCTATGGACAGAACTCGTTGAATGAGGATGGGTCTCTTATACCTTTTGATGAGCAAATGGCAATAATTTCTCATTATTTGCATACGACTGAAACTGTATATTCTAGGACTTATGAGCAAAGGGCTCAAGGGTTGATAGCAGATATTTGTAATGTTCATTTAGCATCAGATGACAAGTCGTGTGCAGTAGAACCAGATGTTTTGCAATATTCTTTATTTTCTGATTTATTTTCTGTTCCTTTTTTACCAATTAAAAATCCTAAGTTTACATTTATTGATTTATTTGCAGGTATTGGTGGGTTTAGAATAGCAATGCAGAATATAGGTGGTAAATGTGTGTTTTCTTCTGAGTGGGATGAAATGGCAAAGAAAACATATTTATTGAATTATGGTGAAGTGCCCTTTGGAGATATAACCAAAGAAAGTACCAAGTCTTATATTCCTGATGGTTTTGATGTTCTTTGTGCTGGATTTCCTTGTCAAGCTTTTTCTGTTGCAGGTTATAGAAAGGGGTTTGAAGATACTAGAGGTACTTTATTTTTTGATGTTGCTGAAATTGTAAAAAGGAAAAGACCAAAGGTTGTTTTTCTTGAAAATGTAAAAAATCTTTATACGCACGATAATGGTAACACATTTCAGGTGATTAAATCTACATTAGAGGAATTAGGTTATTTTGTCTTTCATAAAATTATGAGTCCGGCAGAATATGCTAATGTTCCTCAAAATAGAGAGAGGATATTCATTGTGTGCTTTGATAAAGAGAGAGTGCCTAATTATGAAAATTTTGTATTCCCAGAAAAGGTTAAATTGACAAGAACAATTCATGATTGTTTGGATCATACTGTTTCAGATAAGAGATTTATTTATACAGAGAAAATGTCACATTATGATGAGTTGAAAGAAAATATTACTTCTAGAGATACGGTATATCAATGGCGTAGACAATATGTGAGAGAAAATAAAAGTGGATTGTGTCCAACTTTGACTGCAAATATGGGAACTGGTGGGCATAATGTACCTTTGATATTATCGGATTATGGAATTAGAAAATTAACACCTCGTGAATGTTTGAATTTTCAAGGATTCCCAGCTGAGTATAAATTCCCAGAAGTTAATGCAATTTCGGCGAATTACAAACAAGCAGGCAATTCGGTAACAGTACCTTTAATTGAAAAAGTTTGTAAAGAAATATGGAAGATTATAGAGTAAAATTTTTAGAAAAATGGCAAAGTAACGAGCAATATTTTGATATGCTTGTTTTGCTTTCAAGTTTATCAAATTTATTTTCTGATAATTCGGTTCCTTATTTGGATTATAGGGTAGCAGAAAATTTGTTTTGTAAATATTTTAATGCTATTAATGATGCGCGTTCTTGTACTGCTTACGATGCTCGTTTAGGTATTTTGGGAGTGGGTATAAAGACATTTGGTATTAAAAAAGGTTCATCAACGGAAAAAATAGCTGAATTTAATAAATTAAAACCTCAATTAGATGTATTGTCTGGGAAAAGTTTGGCTGTTCAATTGGCTCAATTTAGAAATGAGAGAATAGAATTTGCTAATAATACTTTTGATGTTTCAGATTCAGTATATCACATTGTAGGTCGTTGTGAGGGTGGATTACAAATTTTTAATACACCGTATGAAAAAATAAATATAGATGATATACATGCAGTAAAAGATAACAAAACATCACTTTCTTTTGTATCTGGTGGAGAGTTTTATAATTTTAATAAAAGCAAAAGTGTGTTGATGAAGAGATTCTTTTTGCCAAAAGAATATAAATATGTTCCTGTTGAAATTTTAGAAGACCCTTTGCAATTACTTTCTGAATTATTGAGAAAGCAGACAAAAGAATTAAAAAAGGCTTGTTTGCAAAAAGGTGTTGATTATGTTGTGTTGCCTTTATACTCAACAAGAGGTAAAGTTGCTCATGTCCAAGAAAAAGCAGGTTTGAATCAATGGAATGCTTCTGGTAGAAAAAGAGACGAGAATGAGGTTTATATTCCAATTCCAGCAAAAATACATAAAGAGTATCCTGATTTTTTTCCAACAAAAGATGAACCATTTGAATTGCAATTGCCTCATGGCGAAAGTTTATCTGCAAAAATTTGTCAAGAGGGTGGAAAGGCTTTAATGTCTAATCCAAATTCGGCTCTTGGAGAGTGGATATTAAGAAAGGTACTTAAAAAGAAACCAGGCGAATTGGTTACTATGGAAGACTTAAATAGATTTGGTGTTGATAGTGTTTATATAGAAAAGAAACATAGAAAGAATGATTCTGGTTGTGAGGTATTTTTAATATCTTTCACAACATCGACTTATGAAAGTTATCAGAACTTTTTTGAGGAAGATTAATTTTTGTTTACTTTATTATGTCTGCAAGAAAACTTTGGTCTCGAGAGGAGTTGATATTGGCATTTAATCTTTATTTAAAAATTCCTTTCGGTAAAATATATAGAACAAATCCAGATATCGTAGAATTAGCTAATTTGATAGGGCGAAATGGCAACTCTGTAGCTATTCGTTTAGCGAATTTTGCTTCATGTGACCCTTATCATCAAGCGAGGGGTGTAAAGGGTATGCCTGGTGGATTGAAGCAATGTTTGCCTATATGGAATGAGTTTGCTAATGATAGAGAGTCTTTGGTATTTGAGAGCGAAAGAATTTTGGCTGAATATCAGAAAACGACTATTGATGATAAGTTTTCTAAAATTCTTGAGGATGTTAAAGATATTGAGGGTAAGGATAAACTGAGAACGGTAAAAACACGTGTTAATCAAAGTGTGTTTAGGCAGATGGTGTTGGCAAATTATGATGGTAAGTGTGCTTTGACTGGTATAGATGTTCCAGAATTGTTGTTTGCAAGTCATATAATTCCTTGGTCTGTTAATGAGAAAGAACGATTAAATCCTGAAAATGGTATTTGTTTGTCAGCTTTATACGATAAGGCTTTTGATGCAGGATTGATAGGTTTTGATGATAATTGTAAATTGATAATTTCAAATAGACTAATAGAGCGAGAAGGAAAAGAGTTTTATAAATCTTTTTTTGAAATAGTAAAAGGAAAAGAATTACAGGCAAGTAAATATGCTCCTAAAAAGGATTTTTTACAGTGGCATATGGATTGTGTGTTTCAGAAATAAAAGTTTTTCCAATCACTGATTGTAAAATTATATTTTTCCTTTGTTTCCGTTTTTTTCTTATTTTCTTAGTGTATTTTTATGAAAACAATAGAAGTTGTGGCAGCAATTATTCGTGAGGGGGATAGGGTGTTGGCGACTCAGAGGGGGTATGGCGAATTTGAGGGGATGTGGGAATTCCCGGGCGGAAAGATTGAGCCGGGAGAGGAGCGCGTGGAGGCTCTGAAACGTGAAATAGGCGAGGAACTGGCTGTGGAGATTGTGGTGGAGGAGTTGGTGTGTACGGTGGAGTATGATTACCCTAACTTCCATTTGACGATGCACTGCTATTTTTGTTCTATCGCAAATGGCGAGGTGGAACTATTGGAACATAAGTCGGCTCGATGGCTTCGACGCGATGAGCTGAACGAGGTGGAGTGGTTGCCAGCGGATGTGGCAGTGGTGGAAAGGCTATAGATTAAGATTTTAACCCCCTCGCCTCTCTGAGGCACTCCCCCTATAAACAGGGGGAGAGTGTGTGTGCTAGTGGGTAGTATGAGTGTTTAACTTTAAAAAATTATATGCTATGAAAAGGTTGATTCTTTGTGCTTTAATCGCTATGTTTGCGTTTGCAAGTTGTGGCGTTATGCTTAATGCTCCAGTAGTATCGGTAAAGAATAATTTGTATAAATATAATTATGTGTATGTTGTGCCTACTTCTGCAGTTACTTCTAGTTCGGGTGTAAGTGAAAATATTTGGGGAGTTTATGGAGGACAAACAAAAACAATAAGTCCATCAGAAACAATAAGTGGTTATTTAATGAAAATTGGTTTTACACCAGTGCCAAGTGTTACGGAGGAATTAGCAGATAAGACTCTCGTTGTTTCATATGGTTATACCGGTCGTCGTCAGTTGGGATTGTTTGCTTATGCTAGTTGTATAATTATACAAATGAGAGATGCAAAAACTCATGAAATGGTTGCTTCTTGTGAGGCAGAGGGTTGTGGTAGTGATGAAACGGATGATATTTTGCAGGCTATATATAGTGGGTTGAATGCTATATTTGAGTAGAATAATTTTCCTTTGTTTCCTTATTTTCCTAGTTGTTTTTGCTTAAGAGTAAAAAAGCAATAAGTTTGTGTGTTCACGAAGAATAAAATATAGATAAAATGGCTGATATTAAAAAAGAAAGTTTTATCCCGGATTTTAATGTGGATGGTCTTTATCATGATGCTTGTAATATTATAGAACAGGCGCAAGAAACGGCATACCGAGCGGTGAATGAAACGCTGATAAAGCGCAATTGGTTGTTGGGGATGAGAATTGAGCACGAGGTGTTGAAGGGGGAGCGTGCGGAGTATGGTGAACAGGTGATAAAGAATTTGGCGAAACTTTTATCAATGAAATATGGGTCGGGGTATTCACGAAATAATCTTTATCGATTTGTTTCTTTCTACAAGTGTTATTCTGATATTTTTCGCTGTGTGTCGGATGATTCTATAATTGTCCCGGCAGTGACGGGACAATCTGAAATTGTCCCAACAGCGATGGGATTATTTTCTGATTTAGATATTTATGTTCATTTATTGCCAATAAAATCTTTAAAATTATCTTGGTCGCATTATAGCATTATTTTGCAGGAGGGAAATAAGGATGCTCGTGATTGGTATGAGCAAGAGGCAGCACGAGAAATGTGGAGTACGCGCACTTTGCAACGAAATGTTAGTAGTCAATATTATTATAGGTTGTTGCAGTCGCAAAATAAGGAGTTGGTGCGCGATGAGATGATGCAATTGACTGAACCGTTGAATGATAAATTGGAGTATTTGAAAAATCCTGTGGTTGCTGAATTTTTGGGATTTAAGAATAATACTAATTATACGGAGAGTAATTTAGAGCAAAGCATTATTGACCATATGATACCATTCCTTATGGAATTGGGAAAAGGTTTTGCTTTTGTGGATAGGCAAAAAAGAATTCATACAGAGAAACAAGATTATTATATTGATCTTGTATTTTATAATTATCATTTGCGCTGTTTTGTGTTGGTTGACCTTAAGACTACAAAGCTTAGTTATCAGGATGTTGGGCAGATGGATATGTATGTGAAGATGTATGATGAGTTGATGCGTCCAGAAGGGCATAATCCGACAATTGGAATTTTGTTGTGTACGGATACGGATGAGGATGTGGCACATTATAGTGTGTTGAATGGCAATGACCAATTGTTTGCGGCTAAATATTTGACATATATGCCTACAGAAAAGGAGTTGCGTCGTGAGATTGAACAACAGAAGGAGTTTTTCCGTTTGCAAAATTAAAAATGATTTTAATAGGGGTGATTGTTTTTTTTATTGTGTGTTTTTTTGAATGTTATTAATAATTTGACATATATGAGTACTTTGGAACGGGCTATTGAGATTGCGCGGGAGGCGCATCGGGGTCAGGTGGATAGGGCTGGCGAGGAGTATATCGGCTATCCGTTGCGTGTGATGGAGGCGGGACGGACGGTGGAGGAGAAGATTGTGGGGGTGCTGCACGATGTGGTGGAGGACTCGAAGGAGTGGTCGTTCGACCGACTAGAACAGGAGGGTTTTGCGCCTGAGATAATTGAGGCGCTAAGATGCGTGACGAAATTGTCGGTTGAGGAGCCATACGATAGGTTCATTGCTCGGGTGAAGGGGAATCCTTTGGCAGTGGCGGTGAAGTTGAATGATTTGTCGGACAACATGGATATTCGCCGATTGCCGTATTTGTCGGACAAGGATGTGAAGAGGCTGAAGAAATATCTGAAGGCGTACAAGCAGTTGATGGGTGTGCCGACCTACTCGGTGGAGGCGTGCCGCAGGGAGTATCCGAACGCATACGACCCTTGGAGTGAGGCGGATGATGCGATGCTGACGGAGTTGTGGGGCGAGGGGTTGTCGCTGGATGAGATTGCTGAAAGGTTTGGGCGTAAGCGTGGAGCGATTATTTCGCGAATAAAGAAACTTAATTTATAGTCAACGGTCAACAGTCAACGGTCGCCATCAGGATTTGGTCTTAGGCTATGGTTGATGGATGTTGCACACGGAACCCACGGATATCACGGAATGTGGATGTGTGTGTTGGGGATGATTTTATTGTTTTTTTGATTTTTTTTAATAAAAAATGTAATTTTTTTGTAAAATTATTTGGAGAATCAAAAAAAAGTTGTACCTTTGTAGCGGTTTTTTCAAAGTAATAATAAGATGGTTTTTAAATGGTCCTGACAATGACGTGAGTCATGCGTCAGGATTTTTTTTATGTGGTGGTTTTGCGGGCGTTGTTGAGGATGATGATGACTACGGCTGTGAGAATCATGGTGATGCCGATGAGGAGGCGCGAGGTGAGGGGTTCGTTGAACACTATGGTGCCGATGGCTACGGCGGTGACGGGTTCGAGCGAGCCCATGATGGCTGTAGGTGTGGAACCGATGAGGCGCACGGCGATGGCCATGGTGACGAGCGAGATGAGTGTAGGCACGATGCCGAGCATGAGCGAGAAGCCGAGTTGTGTGGGAGTGGTGAGAGGTTGGAGCGAACCACAGCCTGGATTTATGAGTGAGTTGAGGGCAACGGTGGCGGCACCGATGACCATGACATAGAGAGTGAGTTTGATGGCCGACATTTTGAGTTGGGCTTGGTTGACGATGACGATATATATGGCATAGCTGAGCGAGGAGAGTAGTACGAGGATGACGCCCCAGGTGCTGAGGGTGGTGGTGCCATCGCCATGATAGAGTAGGACGATGCCACTGAGGGCGAGCGCGATGGAGATGATGGTGGCAAGGCGTACTCGTTCTTTGAAAAATATGCTCATTATCATAGCTACCATGATGGGATAGACAAAGAGGATGGTGCACGCAATGCCTGCCTCCATGTGGAGAAAACTGGAGTAGAGCGTGATGGATGATATGGCAAACAGAATGCCGAGGAGGGCGACGATGCCAAATTCGCGACGCGAGATGGAGAAGGGTTCGCGCTTGAGGAACATCATGATGATGAGGCCGACAACGGCAATGATGTAGCGATAGAAGAGTACGCTGCTGACGGTGAAGCCGTCTTGGTAGAGATATAGTGCCCCGAGGGGGTTGAGTCCGTAAGCGATGGCTGAGATTAAGCCAAAAATGATGCCTTTGAGTTTTTGGTTCATTGTGTTGAAAATAGATATTGAATTGTTTGTGCGAAATAGGGCGCAAAATTACATAAAAATATTGATTGGGGAGTGGTTTTTTGGGAAAAAATTTATAACTTTGCAATTGCAAAGCAATTGCGAAAATGTGCTGCGCCTCGGCATAACTCAAGCGAGCTTGGTTCTGCGCTCGGCTTGCGACATTTTTGCGAAAATAGTTAGGAGTTAGGAGTGAACCCCCTCCCCACTATGTGGGACTCCCCCTATAAACAGGGGGAGAGTTTTACAAACCCCCTCCGCCCGTTCAGGTTGGCTTCGCCGACTTCCTCCTTGCAAGGCATAATGTAAGCAAGCTTACCTTCTGCTCTTGCTGCGTTCGTCAGTTCGTCCCCCTAACTCAGGGGGAGAGTTTTGGGGCAGTTGGGAGTGATATCTGTAGACCGTTGACTATAAAATACTAAATACTATGAAGAAATTATTTTTGTTTTTGGCTGTTGTTGCCATGATGGTGGCTTGTACTTCGAAAAAAGAGTGTGCGCACAAGCATCCTTGTTTTGTTTATGATGCTTCGATTTATGAATTGAACACTCGTCAGTTTACGCCTGAGGGCACTTTTGCGGCGGCTGAGGCCGAGTTGCCTCGATTGGCTGAGTTGGGCTACGACATCATTTGGATTATGCCTATTCAACCTATTGGCGAATTGGAGCGTAAGGGCGGTTTGGGTAGCTATTATGCTATCAAAGATTATTGTGCTTTCAATCCTGAATTTGGTACTCGCGAAGATTTTGCTTCGTTCTTGAATAAAGCGCATGAGTTGGGCATCAAGGTGATTCTCGACTGGGTGGCTAATCATACTGCGCCTGACCATCCTTGGACTTTGAACGAGGGCTGGCACATGCGCGACTCGTTGGGACGATTGGTGGTGAACTATGACTGGTACGACATTGCCGAACTCAACTACGACAACCAAGATATGCGTGATGCTATGTTCCGTTCGCTCGAATGGTGGATGGACACTATCGGCGTGGATGGTTTCCGTTGCGACGTGGCACACGAAATACCTACTGACTTTTGGGAATATGCATTCGACTCATTGCGCGTGAAACACCCAGCGATGTTCACCCTCTGCGAATCGGAAAATGTGGATTTGACCTACACAGCATTTAATATGTATTATGGTTGGGAATTCCACCACTTGATGAATGGCGTGGCTAAAGGTGAAAAATCGGTGGAAGATATGTGGAATTATTTTGCTAAAGTGGACACTGTGTTCCCTGACTATGCTATCCGTATGAACTTTACTTCGAACCACGACGAAAACTCGTGGGCGGGCACCGAATTTGAGCGTATGGGCAAGGCTGCTGACGTGATGGCGATGTTGACATACGTGGTGCCAGGTATGCCGTTGACATATACTGGTCAAGAGGTGGGCAACACGCGTCGTCTCCGCTTCTTCGACAAAGATACTGTGGCGGTGGACGAGAACTTCTGCGACTTTGTTTACCGTATGGGTAACGAGATGCACGCAAGTTATCCTGCTCTCTACACTAACGAACTTGGCGCTAAGATGGAGCGCGTGGAGCTCGGCGAGGGTATGGAGAATGTGTTTGCTTGTCGTCGTGCCGTAGAGGGTAACGAGGTGTATGCTTTCTTCAACTTCTCGGACGAGGTGGTGGAATTGCCTACAGAGGTGTTGCCAGCTGATGCCGAAATACTCAATCGCGTGTATCTCCGCGTGGCTGACGACCAATTGCCTGCAAGTATCACGCTTGATGCGTGGGGTTGTGCGGTGATTATATATTAATTATTCTGAACAATCGATGGATAATAGAGCGCATGCCTTATATATATAAGGTGTGCGTTTTTTTTATTTTTTTCAATTTTTCCATTTTTTCTATATTGATATTGTTCTTCTCGCACTTTTTTGTTGTTATGTAGTCGACAAAATGCATATTTTCTCTGTGTTTTTTGATGAAATTGGCAAAATAGAGAGTTGCAGATGAAAAAACAGGGATATTTGAGAGTAGAAAAATGGGAGTTTTTATGATAGAAAATCTCTGAAAAAACACGAAAAGTGTTGAAAACGCGAAAAATCATGTTCTACAGCATGCTTTTTGAGGACTAAAAAATAGCAAAAACAGCACTAAAAACAACAAAAATATGTTGTACAACATGTATTTTGAGTAGTGTGTGAAAAATTATCTCGCTGATTATCAATGAAAAGTAAAAAATATGCAATTTTTTATTGCGAAAAATTTGGTAATTCAGAAAAATGTTGTACCTTTGCATCCGCAATCGAGAGAGATAGCCGCTGAATGAAAAGACAGCGATTCTTTGAAAATCTGAAACAACAAAAATGTAGTATAAGTACAAGGTAATAAAAATACCACCGTCAATATTTTAACTACAATAAAGCTTGAGTTTAGGGACAAACGAATAAAAAAATAAAATGTACAATGAAGAGTTTGATCCTGGCTCAGGATGAACGCTAGCGATAGGCTTAACACATGCAAGTCGAGGGGCAGCATGAACAAAGCTTGCTTTGTTTGATGGCGACCGGCGCACGG
>JAZQUV010000036.1:0-23754 GCA_045631465.1 Candidatus Aphodosoma sp.
TTCTCAATGGCAGCAGCGTCAGTCTTGTCAATCTCACCAGCTGCAAGCAGGTTATAAAGCTCCATGTTTCCAAAGTAGTTGATGAAATCGTTTGTGTGCATATACATATGCAACTGGCTATTATCAGCATCCTGGAACATATACATATCTACCTTACGGTAAGCAGGGTTTTCTGCGCTCAAATCAAGAGTTACCTTATTATCATCTACAGTAATTGGAATTACAATTTCTATATCTCGACCATTAGCGCGAAATCGTTGCGTGATTGAGTTAGCATTTAGGTCTACTGAGAAGAGTTCAGAACGGAACATCATATCAAAGTTGTGACCTTTTATATTTGCCATATTGAAAGTGTGACCCAACATAGAGAAATCCTCATCTTTACCTTTTGCGTTGCTTACATATGCTGAACTATAATCATATGTTGTTCCTGTGAGGTCGAGAGACTGCTTGATACGTAGCATAGACATAGAAAGCTCAATTGCTTGACCATTTACTAGTTTTATAGCAGTGTTAGTAAGCATATCACCTAATTGATTAGCATTAGGCATATAGGTAAGTTTTGAAGCAAAATTTGCTGCTACTCCTTCTGTAACCATATCTGATGGTCGCTGATGGAACAACAGATCACCTATAACCTTATATGTCAGTGCTTCCTTTACAATAAATTCATTTGAAGCAACAGACCAACCTGTTTTGGTGACAGTTCCATCTTCATTAAAGGTTTGGATAACCATATCGGTTTCTTTGTCATATGGACCATCATTGCATACCCACATACCAATAATCTCATCAGCAAGGTCGTTTGCACAATACTGATAAACGTAACGCTCGCCACTGTCCTCGAAGAGAGAGAATGCCATACCTGGGATGATGTCGAAGTGTCCTGTAAAGTTATCATCATCCTCAAAGATCATAGTGATATTGTTCTCTTTGACAGTGACAGTACCCCTTACATTCTCCCAATACTCGCCGTCCTCGACGCCATAAGATACAGCAGTACCATCTGCATTGATAATCAAAACCTCAGCATAATTTTCAGTAAAGCAAGACCAAGTACCAGCGATGTCTGCGCTGTGGTCGTCATAGATGTGCTCAGGTTGGTTGTCACAAGCGGTGAAAAGCATTACAACCGCCGCAATCATAAATAATAATTTTTTCATAAATGTTTAAGTTTTAAATTGTTAGAAAATATTTATTAGTTAAGAATTCACGCACAAAAAAGGCGTCACTCACTCGGCATAGAACATGCCAAGTGGTAACGCCAATATATCACTCTGAACCGTATTGCTACGGCTAACTACTTGATTATAAGAAAATTTATAGGGGGGGGGTAATATTTACAAACAACAACCCCTCTGCATCTGCAAAGGAGATAACGCTATTGCCGCATGTCGCAAAAAATCTATTCATTACCCAAGTGTCCGATTTGAAAGTGCAAAGTTACAAAAAAATCAGATACAATGTATCACCGAAAGCAATTTTAATTTAATTAACTATAAAAAAAACTTCATTTTGCGATTGCAGAATGAAGTTTTTCAGTGCCTTTCTACCCAAAGAGATTCTTTCTACATTTTCAAGATTGCTTTATAGTATGTTTATAGTATATTTATCATATATTTATAGTATATTTATACTATATTTATAGTATGTTGTAGTATACTTAGGGTAATACTAAAGAGAATTGAGAATACTTTTTTTTATTCTCTTTTTTAAGAGCTGATAGTCCAGATATTTTGGAACGCTTCGCTTGTCTGGAGGAGGTACTCTAAAGAATTTATTTTCAAATAAATTACATCTAATTTTAAAACTTATTTGTCATGAAACCAAAGAAATTCATACTGCGTGGGGGAATGCAAATATGATTAATAAATACTCATCTTTGAATTATTAAATAGAAAAGCAAGAAATAATTAGGTTATATTGCCGTAGCTTTTGGAACTGCGGCAATATTGTTTTTATAGAAGTTAAACTTCACAAAAAAAGAAAAAAAGACTTGCATTTAGCATAAAAATTTTGTATCTTTGCAAAATATTATATAAACTTCAACACCCAATAATTTATGAAACACTTGATAATCGCATGCCTCACAATCGCATCAACACTTACTGCCTTTGCTCAAACATCTGTAACCCCATTCGATGCTTCCAAAGACCACCTCAATGGAATCACATATTCTTTGCCTAAAACCGAGTTGAACATCGTTATCACTGCCCGCTGTACTATCGAAAAACCAGGCCCTTTCTATCAATATGCCGAGCGCTATCTCGCCACTAAAGACATCATAACCACCAACACCGAAACATGGGAAATCGAAAATATCGACATCCACACATCTGCCGTTGCCGACCCTAATCGCACTTTCCAAGTCGCCATCGACTCTCGTGGCATAGCCAACAACATCTCTTTCTACCACGACAACATCATCGCTGGCATCAACATTGAATCCGACATGCCCAACATGTCTGACAAATCCGACAATTCCTCATTCCTAATTCCTAATTCCTCATTAAATTTCGATTACTCCGTCCTCAACGAAGACGCCCTCGTTGCCACTTCTATTCCAAAAATGGCTGAAATGATTGCACGACAAATCTATCACATCCGCGAAAGCCGCACTGCCCTCCTCTCTGCCGACCTCGAACACATCCCTGATGGCAAAGCTCTCAAACAAATGCTTGCTCGTCTCGACCACGACGAAGCCGAACTCGTCGCTTTCTTCACTGGCAAATCTCACTCATTCACTGTTACTAAAACATACACCATAACTCCCGACGACGACCTCAACGACTATGTCATCGCTCGCATCAGCACAACCGAAGGCCTCACCGAATCTGGCAATGTCATCGGCGAACCTATCTATCTCAACATCAAAGGAACCTACTACAATGCTCCTCTTGCCGACCCAAAACAAGAAAATGCTCCTAAAGGTTTCTACTACAACGTCCCTGGCAAAGCTCAAATCACTGTCGACTTCGAGGATATCCACAAAACCACAACTCTCCCAATCGCCCAATTCGGCTACACCACTCCACTCAATGCTGCGCTAACCAACAGCAAAACTACACGCATCACATTCAACCCCGAACTTGGCACAATCCTCAAAATCGAAAAATAAATATTTTTTTGAACGTAAATTTCCATAAATTAATCGTTAAAAAATTAATGAATAATTAACGATAATTTATGTTCACAAAAAAAATGAAAGAAAAAAACGAAAATATTATCATCAAAAACGCCCGAGTTCACAACCTCAAAGGCATAAATCTCGAAATACCGCGAAACAAATTCGTGGTCATAACGGGCGTTTCTGGCTCAGGCAAATCTTCCCTCGCCTTCGACACTATCTATGCCGAAGGCCAACGCCGCTATGTCGAATCGCTTTCTAGCTACGTGCGCCAATTCCTCGGCCGTATGAACAAACCCGAGGTGGATATGATTAAAGGCATACCTCCTGCCATTGCCATCGAACAAAAGGTTATCAACAACAACCCACGCTCTACCGTTGGCACTACTACCGAAATATACGAATATCTCAAACTCCTCTATGCCCGTATTGGTCACACATTCTCTCCTAAATCAGGCAAAGAGGTCAAACGCCACACCGTAGATGACGTAATCTCTCACATCACTTCCCTACCCGAAGGCACCACAACCGTCATCCTCGTACCTCTAAAAACCGAACTAGACAAAAAAAGCAAAAATTCCTCATTCCTCATTCCTCATTCCTCATTAGAAACTCTTAATTCCCAAGGTTTCGCCCGCCTAATGCTGAACGGCGAATTCATCCGCATATCCGACATACTATCCGACAACTCTAATAATTCCTCATTCCTCATTTCTCATTCCTCATTGTATCTTGTTGTCGACCGCGTCACCGCCAACTCCTCCAACGAACTCCGCAACCGTCTCTACGACTCGATCGAAACTGCTTTCTTCGAAGGCAAAGACTACTGCACCATTGCCCACAAAGAGGGCGATGAGTGGCTCTACACCGAATTCTCAAAATCGTTCGAAGCCGATGGCATCAAATTCGAACTCCCTTCCGAACGAATGTTCGCCTTCAACAACCCGCTCGGTGCTTGCCCCACTTGCGAAGGCTTCGGCAAGATTCTCGGCATCGACCCCGACCTAGTCATCCCCGACCAATCGCTTAGCATCTATCAAGATGCCGTAATGCCTTGGCGCGGTGCTGTCATGGGAAAAGGCAAACGCGACCTAATCCTAAACGCCGAAAAATTCAAATTCCCTATCCATAAGCCCTACTTCCAACTCTCCGACGCACAAAAACGTCTCCTTTGGACAGGCAACCAATATTTCATGGGGCTCAACGACCTATTCAAGGATATCGAATCTCAACAATACAAAGTTCAATACCGCGTTATGCTCGCACGCTATCGCGGCAAAACCCTTTGCCCCGACTGCCAAGGCACTCGCCTACGCAAAGAGGCAAACTACGTAAAAATTGCAGGCAAATCTATCTCTCAACTTGTCGATTTACCTATCAACGAACTATACGCTTTCTTCCAAAACCTTCAACTTCCTGAGCACGAAGTCGAAATTGCCAAACGCCTAATCCGCGAAATCACCACTCGACTCGAATTCCTCATGGACGTAGGTCTCGAATACCTCACTCTAAACCGCCAAAGCAACACTCTCTCTGGTGGCGAAAGTCAGCGCATCAACCTCGCCACTTCGCTTGGTTCTGCTCTTGTAGGTTCACTATATATATTAGACGAACCTAGTATCGGACTCCATCCTCGCGACACACAGCGTCTCATCAAAGTCCTCCGCCAACTACAACAACTTGGCAACACTGTCATCGTGGTCGAACACGATGAGGACATCATGCGTGCCGCCGACTACATCATCGACATCGGCCCCGAAGCCGGTCGCCACGGTGGCGAAGTAGTACTCAAAATGGACACAAAAGAATTAAAAAATAATTCCTCATTCCTCACTCCTAATTCCTCATTTACACTAAAATACCTCACCGGCGACCTCGAAATCCCAACCCCAACATCGCGCCGCCGCTCATCTAACTATATCGAAATCAAAGGAGCAACTCAAAACAACCTCAAAGGCATCGACGTCAAATTCCCTCTCGGCATTATGACAGTCGTCACTGGTGTATCTGGCTCTGGCAAAAGTAGTCTCGTGCGCGACGTGCTCTACAATGCCCTACGCCGTGCCCTCGACCAACAAATCGACGAAAAAGTCCACTACGGATCTCTCACTGGCAGTCTACACCTTATCAAAGCGGTCGAAATCATCGACCAAAACCCTATCGGCAAATCTAGTCGCTCAAATCCGGTCACATACCTCAAAGCATACGACGACATCCGAAAACTTTTCGCCGACCAACAACTATCTAAACAAATGGGCTTCACACCTGCCCACTTCTCTTTCAACGTCGATGGAGGCCGTTGCCCTATATGCCAAGGCGAAGGCACCGTCACCGTACCTATGCAATTCATGGCCGACCTTGTGCTTCCATGCGAAGCTTGCCACGGAAAACGCTTCAAAAACGACATTCTCGAAGTCCGCTTCCACGGAGCAAATATCCACGACATATTAGAAATGACTGTCAACCAAGCCATCGAATTCTTCGAAGCTCACTCCGACTCTACTACCAAAAAAATTGTTAAACGTCTCAAACCTCTTCAGGAAGTCGGTATCGGATATGTCCGCCTTGGTCAAAGTTCTAGCACTCTCTCTGGCGGCGAAAGCCAACGCGTCAAACTCGCCTACTATCTCTCTCAAGAGTCGCAAGACCATACTTTCTTCATCTTCGACGAACCTACCACTGGTCTTCACACCCACGACATACGCAAACTTATGACTGCCTTCAACGCCTTAATCAAGCGCGGACACACTGTTCTCATCATCGAGCACAACCTTAATGTCATAAAATGTGCCGACCATATCATCGACATCGGACCCGAAGGTGGTGCCCATGGAGGGTCGGTTGTTGTGTGCGGAACACCAGAAAAAATCGCAAAATGCGAAAAATCACATACAGGCAAAGCCCTAAAATCACTTTTAAACACCAATTAAACGGTCAAAAAACTGCTTTTTAACATCTTTTCTATAAAAAACATAGACAAAAATAATACTGTAAATCAATTATTTATAATTTAATTTACATTTTAATACAACTTTTTTACAGAAATATTTTGTCAAACCAAAAAAAAGCAGTAACTTTGCCGAGCAATTGAGGGTAATACCTCAGCACTTAATTTAGCATTCTTCCTTAGCTCAGTTGGTTAGAGCATCTGACTGTTAATCAGAGGGTCCTTGGTTCAAGTCCAAGAGGGAGAGCAATAGTTTAAAAGTATATTCTTCCTTAGCTCAGTCGGTTAGAGCATCTGACTGTTAATCAGAGGGTCCTTGGTTCAAGTCCAAGAGGGAGAGCTCAAAAAGCCTGTAAGACATAGTCTATCAGGCTTTTTTTGTTAATAAAATCAACGCAATCGAATTAATCAAATCTACCCAATTCGACTAATTTAACGTCTGTTCTATATAAAACGCCGCATAGCATCTGTGTCATCCGCAGAGCGAAAAAAATAAATTTTCCGTGTTTTCCGTGCATTCCGTGTGGGATAAAAGTTATATCTAACTCACATTAATTTAAATAGTAAAATGAAAAAAATCCTCGGCATTGGCAATGCCCTCGTTGATATTCTCGTCAAACTCCAAAACGACGAACCTCTACGCAAGCTCAACCTCCCCAAAGGCAGCATGCAACTCATCGACCAAACAACAATGCAACGCATAGCCGAAGCGACATCTACATATACTCAACACACTGCCACTGGTGGCTCAGCATCCAACACCATAGTCGCTCTTGCTCGACTTGGCTGTCAAGTCGGTTTCATCGGCAAAGTCGGACACGACAATCTAGGATCGTTCTATTCCGACGACCTAACCAATAATGGCGTGACCCCACACCTTCTCAAATCTAATCTTCCTTCAGGTCGTTGCAACGTACTAATTTCTACCGATTCCGAGCGAACTATGGCGACCTACCTCGGTGCTGCAGTTACTCTCAATGCCGAAGATCTCGATATTAACATCTTCCGCCAATACGACATTCTCCACATCGAAGGTTACCTCGTACAAAACTATAGTCTAATCACTCGCGCTGCTCAACTCGCCAAAGAGGCAGGACTCACTATCTCTATCGACCTTGCAAGCTACAATATCATTGCCGAAAACATCGATTTCCTACAAGATTTCGTATCTAAATATGTCGATATCGTGTTTGCCAACGAAGACGAAGCTACTGCTTTCACCAACCAACCAGCCGAACAAGCAGTACACACTATAGCTCAACAAACCTCTTTAGCCATCGTAAAAGTAGGAGCTAAAGGTTCATATATCAAACAAGCCAATACTCTATTCCACATCCCAGCCGAAAAAGTCAAACCAATCGACACCACTGGCGCAGGCGATATATATGCTGCTGGTTTCCTCTACGGATATGCCAACAATCTACCTCTCAATCGTTGCGCCGAAATCGGCACACTTTGTGCAGGACATGTAATCGAAGAAATCGGAGCAAAAATCACCCCCGAACGCTGGCAAAAAATACATGATAAGTTGAAAATTGAAAGTTGAAAGTTGAAAAATAAACAACTCTTATAATTCCTATAGCAGCTATAATATCTATAGTAGCTATAGCATCTCTAATCTCTATACTCTATACACTATACACTATACTTTAAAAATATGGCAACAAAACAAGAACTCCTCGATCAACGCTATATGCGCATGGCTCGCATTTGGGCAGAAAACTCATACTGCAAACGCCGCCAAGTTGGTGCTTTACTCGTCAAAAACCAAATGATTATCTCTGATGGTTACAACGGCACCCCTTCTGGTTTTGAAAATAACTGCGAAGACGACAACAACACTTCTCTCCCATACGTACTCCACGCCGAAGCTAATGCCATCACCAAAGTGGCTCGCTCTGGCAATAGTAGCGATGGTGCTACTCTCTACGTCACTGCATCGCCTTGTATCGAATGTGCTAAACTCATTATTCAATCTGGCATCGTACGCGTTGTTTATGGCGAAGAATATCGTATCCGCGATGGTATTGAACTTCTCCAACGCGCTGGTATCGAAGTAGTATATCAACCTGTAGAATAATAACCCAAAAAACTCTAGATAGTCTAGAGTCTTTAGATCCTCCAGAAAAAAACAATCATTATGAAAAAATCATTTCCAATATTTCTATCTATTGCACTATCTCTTGGAGTTATTCTTGGCTTCTTACTTGCAACTCGCTCAACTCAAAGCCTCTTAGGCAATATCAGCGACAAAATTGACAAAAAAGCCGAAACACACAAAGTTACGGAACTACTAAACATAATCGACCGCGCCTACGTCGATACTATCGACATAGCGAACATCAACGAGGCTGTGATAATCACCGCACTCAATCAACTCGACCCTCACTCTAGCTACATTCCTAAAGAAGACCTCGAGGCTGCCAACGAGCAACTCGAAGGCTCTTTCTCTGGCATTGGTGTGCAATTCAACATCCAAGAAGACACCATATATATAGTAGATGTCATCTCTGGCGGACCATCCGAACGTGCTGGTCTCCTCCCTGGCGACCGCATTACAGAAGTCAACGACACCCTCTTCGTAGGCAAAGAAATCAACAACGAAAAGGTTTTCAAAAAACTTCGTGGTCCAAAAGCAACCACTGTCCGTCTGGGCATTGTGCGTCGTGGCACTCCCGAAACTCTCTATTTCGACATCACTCGCGAAGACATACCTGTGCACAGCGTCGATATTGCCTATATGATTACACCTACTACAGGTTTCATTGCTGTCAACTCATTCGGTGCTAATACATATTCCGAATTCCTCACTGGTCTTGCTAAAATCAAAGCATCTGGCGCAACCAATCTTATCGTTGACCTTCGTGGCAACTCTGGCGGATATCTCGATGCTGCAGTCAATATGATCAACGAATTCCTCGATCGTGGCGAACTCATCGTCTATGTCGAAGGTCGTGCCTACCCTCGCTACGACATCAAAGCTACTGGCAATGGTTCTTTCAAATCTATGCCTCTAATTGTGCTTATCGACGAATTCTCTGGTTCGGCTAGCGAAATCTTCGCTGGTGCTATGCAAGACAACGACCGCGCCACTATCATTGGCCGTCGCTCTTTCGGTAAAGGTCTTGTTCAACAACCTTTCAATTTTAGCGATGGTAGTCAAGCTCGTATCACCATTGCTCGCTACTACACTCCTTCGGGTCGTTGCATCCAAAAACCTTATACTCCTGGCAAAGCCGAAGATTATGAAACCGACATCTGGAATCGCTATCTCCATGGCGAATTTTTCAATGCCGACTCTATTCATCTTGCCGACTCAGTCGAATATTTCACTAAAAATGGTCGTATCGTATATGGCGGTGGTGGCATCATGCCTGATGTGTTCGTTCCTCGCGACACTACCGACATCACTCCTTATTTCACTAAATTAGTCAATAAAGCACTTATTTATAAGTTCTCTCTCAAATACACAGAAGCACATCGCGCTAAACTCAAAGAGTTTACCGATTGGCAATCTCTCAACGATTATCTCAACACACTCAACTTGTTCGACCAACTAGTTACTTATGCCGAAAAAGAGGATGTAACTGGTTCTAACACCGACAAAAACATCTCTCGCGCACTCATCTGTGAACATATCAATTCATATATTGTGCGCAACATTCTCGGAGACGAAGGTTTCTACCCTCTAACCTATAGCACCGACGAAACTGTAATCGAAGCACTAAAACAAATTAAAAATTGAGAATGGACAATTGAGAATTGAGGACAGAAGGTCTTTGTGCTTTTAACAATAAATTAAGAAATAAAAACAAATTCCAATTCCTCATTCCTAATTTCCCCATTCCTAATTCCTCATTCCTAATTATGAACTATATTCTTCTTGTCGTAGGTTTTGTCCTACTCACTCTTTCTGCCAATTGGCTCATCAATGGCGCATCTGGTTTAGCTAAACGCCTCAATATTTCCGACCTCGTTATCGGTCTCACTATCGTAGCATTCGGCACATCAGCACCCGAACTCGTAGTAAACATCATCGCAGCCACCGAAGGCTCGTCTGATATTGCCCTAACAAATATTCTTGGTAGTAATATCATCAATACGCTCATCATTTTAGGCGTATCGGCAGCAATCTACCCTGTTGCTTGCAAAAGCTCAACCTACCGCATCGAAATACCCCTCAGTGCATTGGCAGGTATAGCAGTCCTCATACTTGGCACCAACTTCTTTGGCTCACTCGCACTTGGCGAAACCCACAATGGCATCTCGCGCATAGACGGCACAATATTACTCATTGTCTTCGCCATTTTCTGTTCCTACACAATCTACCAAGGTTTGCACAACCGCGAAGAGAACACCGAAAGCTTCGAAGCTATGCCTATCTGGAAGTCACTTATACTTATCGTAGTCGGACTTGCTGGTCTTGTTTATGGTGGCGAACTCATCGTTAGCAATGCCGTTACTATAGCTAAAGGTCTTGGCATTAGCGAATCTGTCATTGGTGTGACTATCGTTGCTCTCGGCACATCACTCCCCGAACTTGCAACATCAGCAATGGCTGCCCTCAAAAAGAACACCGACCTTGCAATCGGAAATGTCATAGGTTCTAACATATTCAATGTATTTTTCGTATTAGGACTTAGTTCGGTTATCAATCCTCTTTCTAGTTATCCCAATCTACCACTCGATGCCATCATGGCAGGTGGTTCAAGCATATTACTACTCATCTTCATTGCCCTTAGTCGCAAACGCAACATCAACCGCATCGAAGGTATCTCAATGCTCACAATCTACGGCATATATCTTGCATGGCTTCTAAGCACCTTATAATTCATAATTCTTAATTCTCCATGCATCGCATCGGACTAACATTAAGTGGTGGTGGCGCCAAAGGACTAGCCCACGCAGGCGTCCTCAAAGCACTAGAAGAATATGGCCTACGCCCACAGATACTATCTGGCGTAAGCGCTGGAGCCATAGTCGCAGCACTATATGCCGACGGCAAAACGCCCGACGACATATGCTATTTTTTCAAGCAGACAAAATTTATGGATTATGTAGGGTTCGTACGCCCTAAGAAAGGATTGATGAGCACTCGTAAATTTGAAAAAATGCTCTCCGAAGCCATCTCTGCCAAAACATTCGAGGAGTTGTCAATGCCACTATACATCAACGCCACCGAACTAACTGTAGGCGAAAATGCCGTATTCTCATCTGGCCCATTAGTAGAAAAGATTGTAGCATCTGCATCGGTGCCAATATTCCTCACCCCAAAAGAGATTGATGGCAAAATATATGTCGATGGTGGCATATTCAACAACATGCCAGCCTCACTCATCCGTCGCCAATGCAAGTTCCTAATCGGTTGCCACGTCAACCCTATTCGATACGACGACACCGTGCACTCTACCACACAAATCCTCGAGCGTGTCTACAACCTATCTATCCAATCGAGCACCGTACCTGAGAAAAAAATCTGCAACCTCGTGCTCGAACCCGACGAGGCCAAGCAATACGGCATGTTCGACACCGACCACTTCGAGGATATATTCAACATCGGCTACGAATACACAAAGCAAATTCTCCTAAACACAAAAATAGAAATGCCACTCTAACATATTAGGGTGGCTTTTTTTTATGCTTTGCTTGAAGGTATGGTTATCCTATGAAGAAGGTTGCTGTTAGGTAGGGAAAAAGTAACTATTAATTTGTTCTATAAACGATAGTAAGAATACCAAAAAATAGAGGCACAAGAAATTCTTGTGCCTCTATTTTTTATTTTTATAAGAGAGACGCAATATGTTGCATCTCTACTTGATTATATTAACTGAATTATTTTACAATAGTCTTATAAACTTCGCCATTTACACGGATAATCGCGATGTTGTTGAGACCGTTGATTACTGTAGTGTTAGTGTTAGAAACACCAGCAAATACGCGGATACCGTTTACAGTGTAAACTTCGATCATAGCACCAGCTTCTGCTTCTACATAAACAGCACCATTGTTAGAATAGATGTTAACAGCGAGTGTGTTGTTGTCTACGTTAACCACAGTAGGGTCTTTAACTGCCCAACCTTCTTTGAGGATGATTGATTGTCCCATAGCAACCGAATTCCAGTCGAAACGAACTTTTGCAACTTTCATTGTAGCTTCAGCATCGAATGCAGCAGCAGGAAGATTTTCACCAATAACGTTGAACAACTGGCCTGCATAATTGTAGTAGTCTTCAGTATATTTAGGATTTACGAATACGTAAGTAACACCTTCTTCTTCGTAAGACTCAACTTCGAATGCAGTTTCAGCATCCCAATAGAAGTAAGCAGTAGTTTTTTCAGCACCAGAGAAGTGATCCATCATGACTTCTGCATAGTAATTAGCTGTAGTATCAACTCTGAGCAATTGACCAGCATATTTGATACGATTAGCGAGAACATCATCAAAATTAGCAAAAACAACAGCTTCTATAAAATCACTTGCTTCGCAACGAGCAGCAAAATCGGCATTAGACTCTGTGATTTGTTCTTCCCATCCATATTCGTCTACTTCTACGCCAAGAACTTTAGGCATATAAGTCAAAATAGGAGCACCATAAACTTCGCCAGTAGGAAGGTATGTTTCATCATCCATAATAGCATTAAAGTTGATAGTAGCAAAGAATTCAGCAGGGAGTTTTTTGCCAACTTCGAGAGTAAGACCAGGAATAGTATCCCAACCGATAGTTTCCCAAGTTTCTTCGTCCATGATAGGATTGATCATATCGCCTTCAGCTTGGAGAACAACAACACCAGTACCATCGTTGAGGTAGTAATTGTTGATATTACCACCCATCATACCAGAAGTTACAACTACATCGACAACTGTAGGTTGAGATTCGAGAATAGCGATAGTTTCATACCAAGAGTAGTCTGCATAACGCTCTTTTTCCCAAATACCTTTTCTATAGATAGCCGCAATATTAGCAAAACGAACAGTGTCTGGCAAAATTTCGGCAACAGTATAGTTCAATGTAATAGTTTTGTTGATAGTAGTATCGCTAAAGAAGATTAAACCAGCTGGAATTGTGATAGTATAGTTGCCTAAAGCTGAAATATAGTCTAAGCTATCAGTATAATCATTAGCAACAATCGACAAAGTGAGAGCATTGCCTTCGACACTGCAAGCCATAGGAGCAATAGGAGAAGTTTGAGTACCGAAGTCTTCAACCTCGAGCACTTTGTTACAGAAAGGCCATGCAATTGGGTCTGGAGTTTCGCCAAGTTCGGCAAGAGTGATAGCTGTAGCATCGTCGAAAGTAATTACAACATTACGAATTTCAGCTACTTTTGAACCATCCTCTGGGTTAGCTGTATAATAAGAATCAACTTCGACAGGAATAGTAGTTTCTTCATAATCATTGTCGACAACAAAGTTCAAAACAAACTCAGTATCGTTATAAACTTTTTCAAGGCCACTACGGTTTGGTTGCATCAAAACAGTACCAGTAGGGATAACGATGCGATAGTTACCTTTTTTCACGTAACCACCATCAACGAGAGTAAAACGGTCTTCGCGAACTTTCATAGTAGTAGAAAGACCAGCATTTGTACCTGACAAAACGCCATCGTAATCTTCAGCAAGGTCGGCTACAACAGGAGTAGCATTGCCATCGGCATCAACAGAGAAGAATGTAGCAACAGTACTAATCATCATATAAGCTTTAGTGACTTCTACTCCATCCAATTTACGGCCAACAGAATCGACACCAGCAAAAGTTACTGTAACTGCAGAGAATGACTCAATAGTATCGCCTTCTGCGATGCTCCAAGTAGCAGTAACGCCAGTAGCAGGTTCTGGTTCTACAACTGGTTCATAATAGAAATCTACTTTAGAGATTTGAACAATACCATTTTTGCTATGAGAGGCACAATCGTAAGTCAATCTATAATAACAATTTTCAGCAGGAGCAGCAACTGTATAAGTCAAATCACCTTTTGCAATTGTTACATCAGTTCTTTGAACATTTTGAGTAAATGCTGCATCGGTAGCAACTTCTAAGTAAGTAGCATTTACTTTTGTTGCATCGAGAATATTATCAATAGTTACAACAACTTTTGTTACTTTTTCTGCCAATGCCGATTTAGTCGTAATAGTTGCAACGCTTGCATTGTTTTTACGACCACATCTAACAAACTCCCAATCCATGTTGTTGTTATTAAATGCATAAAGAGTCAATGTAGTACCAGAAACATTGTCCCATGTATCAGTATAAGAACTGATTTTTTTTTCCATTGTAGTGCTTGAGAATGTGTTGCTAATCACCTCCTCTGCCAAAAGAGTAGATGAGAAAACACTCAACACCAACGCTACGAATAGCGATTTGAAAAGAGTAATTTTGTTCATAGATAAAATATTAAGTTAGTAATAAAATTTATTCGCAATATAAAGTGCAAAGTTACGAAATATATTTGAGATTACATAATATTTTAAGAACTTGAACATAAAAAAATAGAGGCGCAAAATTTGCGCCTCTATATATTGGTTGCATAAGAGAGACGCAATATGTTGCGTCTCTACTTAATTATGTTAACGGAATTATTTTACAAACACTTTATAAGCTTCGCCGTTTACGCGGATGATAGCTACGTTAGTGTTGAGACCGTTGATAACAGTAGTGTTAGTGTTAGAAACACCAGCAAATACGCGGAGACCATTTACAGTGTAAACTTCGATCATAGCGCCAGCTTCAGTTTCAACATAAACAGCACCATTGTTAGAGTAGATATTAACAACAAGTTCGTTGTTGTCTACATCATCAATAACAGGCACTTCAACTTTCCAACCTTCTTTAAGGATGATTGATTGTCCCATAGCAACTGAGTTCCAGTCGAAACGAACGTTAGCAACTTTCATTGTAACTTCGCCGTCGAATGCAGCAGCAGGGAGGTTTTCGCCAATAACATTGAACAATTGGCCTGCATAATTGTAGTAGTCTTCAGTGTATTTAGGATTTACGAATACGTAAGTAACACCTTCTTCTTCGTAAGACTCAACTTCGAATGCAGTTTCAGCATCCCAGTAGAAGTAAGCAGTAGTTTTTTCAGCACCAGAGAAGTGATCCATCATAACTTCTGCATAGTAGTTAGCAGTAGTATCAACTTTGAGCAATTGACCAGCATATTTGATGCGATTTGCAAGAACATCAGCAAGGTTAGCTTCAACAGCTTCTTCAACAAAGTCGCTATCTTCGCAACGAGCTGCGAAATCAGCATTAGGTTCTGTGATTTGTTCTTCCCAACCATATTCGTCAACTTCTACGCCAAGAACTTTAGGCATGTAAGTCAAGATAGGAGCACCATAAACTTCGCCAGTAGGGAGATAAGTTTCATCGTCCATAATAGCATTAAAGTTGATAGTAGCGAAGAATTCAGCAGGGAGTTTTTTGCCAACTTCGATAGTAAGACCAGGAATAGTATCCCAACCGATAGTTTCCCAAGTTTCTTCGTCCATGATAGGGTTGATCATATCGCCTTCAGCTTGAAGAACAACAACACCAGTACCATCGTTGAGGTAATAGTTATTGATGTTACCACCCATCATACCTGAAGTTGTAACAACGTCAACAACTGTAGGTTGAGATTCGAGGATAGCGATAGTTTCGTACCAAGAGTAGTCAGCATAACGAGCTTCTTCCCAGATACCTTTTTCGTAGATAGCAGCGATGTTAGCGAAACGAACAGTATCAGGCAAAGCCAAGTCAACAGTGTAGCGAGTAGCAGCAGGAGTAGTAACAACAGCGTTTTCGCGTGGCATAGCAAACATATAGAGAAGTTCGCTAGAAGAGTTCACGATATAGAGGTTGTTAGCGTAGTCCCAAGCAATATCGTTAACATTGTTACCGTTAACAGCAAATTCGTATTGTTTGTTCAATACTGGTTTGCCATCAGCATCTTTCTCAACTTTGAAGATAGTACATTTTTTACCACCATTACCAGCAATAGCCAAGAGAGAGAAGTCGTTGTTGAAACGGATAGCAGAAGAACGAGAAACGAATGTAAAGTCTTTGTAGTCTTCAACACCTTGAGCATTTACGTGGATAAGAGTTGGTTCTGATTCTTTTGGAGTACCACGATATTGGCAATACCAGATACCACCTTCGTTGTCGTATTCAACGCTTGCGCCCAAATAGTTAACAGTGTAGTGAGTAAGAGTATCCAAAGCATCGATAGTAGCAGAAGGTTCTGCATTCCAAGTTTTAGCAGTACCGAGGTTGTATTCTTTAGCGAAGTTACCACGTGGGTTGTAAGCGATACCAGCTTTAGTTGTAGACAACATGAATACTTTAAGATCTTCGCCTTGACCTTTAACGTCGAATGCGATGTTTGGAGAAGCCATGAATTTGCCATCAGCAGTTTTCAATTCATAAGTTTCAGCATCGACAGTAAAGTCAACGAATACGTCAGTAAAGTTAGCATTCAAGTCAGCAGGGTTAACTTCAACGAGTGGAGAAACACCAGTGAGAGCTTGACGAGTCAAGAATACGCGACCATCTTCAGCAACGCGAACTTTACGAGGGTCTTTGTTAGCAGCATCAGTAGTAAGACCACCAGTGAAGCCATAAGTACCTTCGTTGTTAGCGATAGGAGCGAGAGTAGCATCAAATGCATAAAGAGCTTGACCTTTAGTAGTTGAATGGTATTTTCCACCAACACCATCAGGCATACATTCAGTAGCATAAACGCGGCCGAAGAATTCGCTTTCAGGGTTAACGTCTACGTCGACAGCTTGAGAGTGATAGAAACCATATTGAACAGGAACGAGAGCAGGAGCTTCAACGTTTTCGCCAGTAACTTCAACTTCGAAAGTGATTTCTTTTCTAGGGAGTTCAGCGATAGCGAATTCAACAGAGTGAACGTTAGCGAGTTCGCCACCTTTCACTTGAGCAACAGCAGAACCTGCTTTAGAAGCAACTTCTTCGCCTTCGGCTTTAGCGATTACGCGAACTGCAACTGCAGGAGCATTCAATGCATAAGAAACGATAACTTTTTCTTCTGTTTGTTCAACGCGAACGTCGTAAGCATAAGCATTTTTAGCTTCAACGAGTTGTTCGATAACAGCATCAGCATTCAATGGTTGGATTGTTGGAGTACCATTGCTATTGATGATACCATAATCAACAACACCAGTAAGAGAAGCGATGTATGTAGGAACAGCGATGTCGCCCCAATAGTAAGTAGAAACTTGGATTGAGTCGTTGCCATTGCGCAACCAAGGCCATTTTTCGTCTTCTGGATCTACATATTTAGTAAGATCTTTGAGGTTAACTACGTAGTTAGCATATTTAGGAGCATAAGAGTCGCCATTCCACATAGCTTCTTGCAAAGCTGTAATATCAGCGCAGAATTCAGCCATTGTAAGGTTGAGTGGAGTGATAACACCATCAGCAACTTTTTCGAGGTTAGGTTCTACACCATAATCAGAAGCAGCCCACATATAAGGAGCACCTTCGCCAAGAGTAGTGAAACCTTCAACCCCAGTAATCATATCGCCAGGTTTAACATCGTAAGGGAATGGAGCAGTGTATTCATTATTTTCGTCAGCTACACCAAGACCTTTGATAGCGAGAGCACCAGTTTCGTCTTGAACAAAGATAGTGTAACCAGCCCATTGGTTGTGTGAGATGTAAGTCAACAATACAGGATTGCGCAATACGCTTGACATTGAGTAATCGGTTTGTGAACCAGCTGCGATCAATTCAGCGATATTGTTGTAGTAAAGTTTAGACTCTTGAAGTTCAGTTACGTAGAAGATAGGAGCGCCTGTTGAAGGATCGAAATCGAGCACACCAGCAACGAGTTTGTCGAGTTCTACGCCTACATAAGCAGAAAGATCAACTGGACCAGCAATCATCAATTGGAGAGAATCTGTTGCTTCTACTTCGTCGTAGAAACCGGTTTCAGGATTTTCAACCCAATCAGAATATGTAATTACATAGTAGTAACCATTGTTGTCTTCAGCGATTTTACCACCTTTTGACAAGCGGCCAAGTGATGCATAGTAGTCAGCAACATAATCCAAACCGTAAGAAACATCGATTGTTGTATAGTTCAACTTGTTGTTTTCGCTAAGAACTGTAGCAGATTGAAGAGCGAAGAATGCAGGTTGAACGAGGTTATAATCTTCATCATAAACAGCTGGAGAATAAGAACCTGTAAGTTGGATAGCGTCGCCAGATTTTGGCATATAAGTTGACATAGGGCCAGCTTGAACCAAAGCACCTGTCCAAGAAGAACCGCCATACATAGATTGAGCTTCGTATTGAACATAGAAGCTGAACATGCTTGCCAAAGTAACAACAGCTGGTTGTTTGATTTCGTAAGAAGCAGCTTTTTGTTCGTCAGTAGCAGTTTCGCAATATGCAGCGAGGTCGCCAATAGTGTTGAATGCGTGGATAGCAACAACAGATTCTACAACGAAACCATCTTCAGTCAAAGTACCATAAGCATCGAATTTAGCTGGCATTGGATAGAGATCAGCTTCGAGTGCAGTGATAGAGTCTGACAAATAAGTGAATGAATACCAACCTTGTTTGATTGTTACAGGTTCGATACCTTGGAAGAGAACGAATTTACCTGCATGAGATTTGAGTTCTTCAACAGAAGTAACCACAACAGTATCGTTAGTAAGAGACTCAATAGTATAGCTGAGAGTGATAGCTTTGTTTGTGTGAGTAGCATCAAACAATACAACGCCAGCAGGAATTGTTACTGTATAAGCACCAGTAGCAGTTACTTTGTCTTCGTAGCCTGGATAAACAGAAAGGGTGAGTTTGTTGCCTTCAACAGCGCAAGCCATAGGAGCAACAGGCATAGTTTGAGTACCCAAGCCTTCGTATTCAGCAACTTGATTACAGAAAGGCCAAACTGCAGGGTTTGGAACTTGACCAAGGTCGGCAACAGCAAGAGCTGTAGCATCAGTGAAAGTAATTTCTACTTTTTTAAGGTCAGCAACAGTATCTTTGTCAGCAGGGTTTGCTGTGAAAGCAGCATCTACTTGTTCAACAACAACTTCTTCTTGATAAAGGTCATTTTCAATTTTGAAATTGAAAGTAAAGTCTTGTTGTGCAAAGACATTTTGATTGTCAACTTTAGGTTGCAATTGAACTTTTGCACCAGGGAGAACAATACGATAGTTACCTGGTTTGATATAAGCACCAGATTCATCTACTTTGTAACGATCAGCCAAAGACAAGGTAGCAACACAACCTGTAGCAGAAGATTTCAATACACCATCGTAACCTTCCATTTCTTCAGAAACGACAGGAGTAGTAGTGCCATCTTCGGCAACTGCGAAGAATGTTTCGACAGTTGAAATAAGAGGATAAACTTTTGTTACTTCAGTACCATCAACTTTACGTCCGAGGTGGTCAACACCTGAGAAAGTAACAGTGATACCAGGGAATTTTTCGATAGTAGCACCATCTTCTACAGTTGTGCCATTGATACTCCAAACAGTAGTGATCACTCTTGGAGCTTCATATTTGCTCCAAGTACCTACTGTTGCGTTAGAGACTGAACCTGAAGAAGGAGTAAAAGTTTCTGGCAATACGAAAAGATCGTTTTCGCCGTCGAAAGTAAGAGGAGAGATATAACCATAAATAGATGAAGTACCTTTAACTATAATAACAGTAAAGACACTTGTAGATACAGTATCTGGAGCTACGATTTCCCAAATACCTCTTTCTTCATCGATTTTAGTCATAGAAATACCAGGGATGCTTGGTTTATCCAAAGAACCTGTACCACCAGGTTTGAGAGATGTGCCAGTGCCTGGTTTTACGATAGTACCGCTACCAGATGAAGTTGGAACTTCGTATTCACCAAATACAACTTTATAGTTATAAGCAGTTAATGATGTTTGGAGATAAAGTTTTGTGCCTGCAGTGATAGTTGGAGTTGCAGGAACTTCTGGTTCTTCTGGTTCTTCTGGAGTTACAACAACTTCATATTTGCCCCAAGTACCAGCTGTAGCATCAGCAATAGCTTGAGATTTCAACTTAGCACCTGTGTAAGTGAAGAAGTTGTTTGTGCCATCATATGTAAGAGGCGAAATGTAACCAAGAGGAGTAGTTGGTCGCATAGCATCATAGAATGCTACGTGGAATACAGTAGCAGTAATGCCTTCTGGAACTTCGATTTCCCAGATGCCATTTTCTTCATCTACTTTAGTCATAGCATAAGTTTTAGTAGCAGTAGAGCTACCACCCAAGCTTATACCACTATTTTTAGGGAAAGGAATAGTACATTCGCCAAAAGCTACTTTTGGAGTAGCAGAAGCCATTGAGTCGGCTTTAAAATAAAGTTTTGTACCAGCAGTTAGTTCAACTACAGGAGTTTCAACTACAGCTTCGGCAACTGCTTCAATAACTTTAGTAGAAGAGTTGAATGTGAAAGTCACATCGTATTTGCCATCAGCAGCGATGACGAGTTTTGCATTTTCAGAAGGATAAGATGTTGTCCATCCATAGTTTTTTACGATTTTGTATTCGATAGTACCTGCAGTGAGGGTAACATCGTCGTAAACTTTTGTCCATACTGAATTTTCGCCTTCTGTAAGGTCGTTTGCTGTACAACCAGTACACCATTCTGAACCGAACAATGTAGCAGATCCACCAGCAACTGTCCAAGTTGTAGGAGTTGGAACATAAACACCCCAAGTACCTGAACCTTTACCGTTTGAAGATGATGTGATAGAATAACAGTTGTTAGTTCCATCATAAGTGAGGTCGGCTGTTTGGTCCCATTTAGCACCCCAGTCATTGGTTGCATTAGCACCATTCATACGACAGAAGATGACGTTTGTCCAAGTTCCAGCAGGAGCTTCAGCCAAATAAGAGCTTCCGTCTTCTTCGACAGTCATACCTACCCAAGCATTGCCAGCTGAACCAAAGAAATAAGCAGCAAAGCGCTCATTGCCTTGTGTCCAAGCAGATCCTGGTTTAAGATACAACTTTGTACCGCCTGTAATGTCGGCAGCAAATGCAGCGATTGTGATAAACAAAGCTGCAAAGAAAAGAGTAATCTTTCTCATAATCTTTTGATTTAGTTAATATTAAGTTAATTGAAAATATTCTTACACTAAGATAATAAATAGCAAGCAAAGGTACTGTTTTTTTTTAATATAAGCAATATTTTTTTTGTTTTTTTCAAAATTCTTTTAGCTATTAATAAAAAAGGATAGTGAAAATGGGTTGATTGTGACTGATGATAATGGTTGAGATTAGGCGTGGGCTCGGTTATAGTATATTTATAGTATGTTTATAGTATATTTATAGTATATTTATCCTATATTTATAGTATGTTTAGGATATGGAGAGGTTAGGGTGTAGATTGGTGTTGCAGAATGTGTTTGTTTTTTTTATTAAAATGGTTGTGGGTTTGGGATTTTTGTTGTATCTTTGTGGTTGTATTTTGAAAAAGTTAATTGGTCTGATTGATAGATTTGGTCGGATTGGAAAAAATTGATATGTTATGGAAAATAAGAGTTCTGTTTTATTGATATTTACTGGTGGTACTATCAGTATGGGTGAGAATAGTTCGAATCACTCGTTGGCTCCGCTTGATACGAAACAGGTGTTGAGTTTTATTCCTGAGTTGCAAATGTTGCACGTGAATATTGCGTCGGTGTCGTTCAGTCCGTTGATTGACTCGAGCGATATTAAGCCTTCGAATTGGGTGGAGATTGCTAATCATATTGAGAGACATTATGATGATTTTGATGGTTTTGTGGTGCTTCATGGAACTGATACGATGGCTTATTCGGCTGCGGCATTGTCGTTTATGCTTGATGGATTGAAGAAACCTGTGATTTTCACGGGTTCGCAATTGCCAGTGGGTGTGTTGAGAAGTGATGCGAAGGAGAATTTGATTACGGCGATTGAATTGGCTGCGGCGAAGAACGAAAAAGGAGAGGCGATGGTGCCTGAGGTGGCGTTGATGTTTGAGGGTAAGTTGATGCGTGGTAATCGTACGACTAAACGTAATGCTGAAGATTTTGATGCTTTTGCTTCGTTTAACTATCCGGAATTAGTGCGTGCGGGTGTGCACTTGAAATATTATGAGCACAATATTCACCGCGAAAAGGCAGACGCTGTATTGTCGGTGGCTAAGCATTTTGACGATAATATTGTGGTGTTGAAGATGTTCCCTGGTATTAGACCAGAAACTGTGGAGGCTATTTATTCGATTAAGGGTCTTCGCGCTGTGGTGTTGGAGACTTTTGGTTCGGGTAATGCGCCTACGGCACAGTGGTTGTGCGACGTGATTAGTAGGGCTACTGCGGCTGGAATTGTGACTGTGAATGTGACTCAATGTCGCGCTGGTTCGGTGGAAATGGGTCATTATGAGGCGAGTGTGAATTTGATTAAGGCTGGGGTTGTGTCGGGTCATGATATGACGCTTGAGGCGGCTGTGGCGAAATTGATGTTCTTACTCGGAAAATATGAGTCGACTGAGGATGTGAAGAGAGAGATGGAGGTGTCGTTGAGAGGGGAAATGAGTTTGTAGAATTGAGAATTCACACCTTCTTATAAATCATTATTAATCAAAACAATTAATACATGAATTTGAATAAGATAAAATATTCGCGAGGGCAACAGATTGTGTTTGTTGTCCTCGCGTGTTTTGTGGTGGGGTGTTTTGTGGTGGATTGGGGAATGAAATGGTTTGGAGATAAGGGAGATGTGAAGAATTTTATGATTGATTCGGTTCTATTGGCTGAGGTTGAGGCTTTTGGTAGTGGGTTGGATTCGATGGAATGGTTGCGTAATAAGGATTTTACGCCTAGAAAAGAGATGATTGTGCGGACGAGAGAGAGGTTTGTGTTTGACCCTAATGTGATTGATAGTGTGGATATGCTTCGCCTTGGTTTTCAGCCTTATATGGCTCATAATTGGTTGCAATATCGCAGGCATGGAGGCAAGATATACTCTATCGGGAAATTGCGTTCGATATATGGGATTGACACTGTTCTAGTGGATTCGCTGAGGGATTTGGCAGTATTTGAGTCGGTGAATCCTATAAAGAAGATGGATTCTGTGAAGTATGTGCGTAAGGAGTTTTTTGAGTTTGAATTGAATAGTGCTGATACTACCCTATTGGCAAAATTGCCTGGTATTGGAAGCGGTCGGGCTAAAATGATTGTGAATCGTAGGAGAGAATTGGGTGGATTTTATTCGGTAGAACAACTAAAGGAAATTGATGCGATGCCCGACTCGATAGTGGAAGCTCTTATACCTTATATAATAATAGAGTTGGATTCGGTGAAATTGATTGATGTGAATAGGGCTAGTGTGAAGCGATTGCACAGACATCCGTATATCAGTTATTATCAGGCGAAAGCGATATATGACCTTCGTTGGGATAAACATCATAAGGGAAGGATTGAGAATTTGGAGGATATACGCAAGTTGGAAGTGTTTACGGATGAAGATTTTGAAAGAGTGAGATGGTATTTGAGAATGGAGAATTGAGAATTGAGAATTGAGAATGGGATATAATAAGACGATGTGTCATAATACCCAAATTGCTGCGTTGTTCTCAATATTAAGCTTCAGTCATGTACTTCAGTACACTCCTTTCAGCTTAAATTTCAACGCCTTGCACTTTAGGCATTCTTACACATCTAAAAGAGGCTGAGCCAA
>JAZQUV010000037.1:0-27037 GCA_045631465.1 Candidatus Aphodosoma sp.
TAGTTGTTCTTCACCACCATCACCATATCGCCCGAGTCAATCTCCTCCTCGGCATAGAGCACTCGCCCACGGATACCCTGGTTGAAGTGGGCCGCACGCTTGTTGCTACGAGTGATAACGATGACCTCATCCTTACCATAGCGAGAGTAACACTCCTCCACCTTTTCCAGAAACTCGCCACCATTAACCGCTTGAAAGTCGGGGTAGCTCATATCGAAGAGTGGCGTTTCGTAGATGCGGTTTTCAATCATCTGACGCACCATCGTGGCGTTGAACAGAATACCACTCTCCTGCTCCTGGCGCACCACCTCATCGAGGGTGTTGTAACTCACAGGGCCATAGAGAGCCATCTTCTGCGGATTGAGCGCAGGTGATAGGTCGTGGCCCACGGGTGGCAACTGCGCCGAGTCGCCCACAAACATTATCCTACACCTCTGGCCCTGACGCACATACTCAAAGAGGTCGTCCAACAGCGAGCCCGAGCCGAAGATGGAGCCCTCCTCGGAGTAGTCGGCAATCATTGAGGCCTCGTCCACAATGAAACAAGCATCCTTCTCACGGTTGAAATTGAGGTCAAACTTACTGTCGAGCGAAGCGGAAGTACGCTCACGATAGATGCGTTTGTGTATGGTGTAGGCGGGAGTGGAGTCGGTGTGGTTGGATAGCACTTTGGCAGCACGTCCGGTGGGTGCAAGCAATATGGGTTTGATTTTCAACTCTTTGAGCACCTCCACAAAGGCCGCAACAAGTGTTGTTTTGCCCGTACCGGCATAACCATTGAGTATGAAAATGCGCTCAAAATCCTCGTCCGAAATCCAATCGGATAAAGATTCTATTATTTTTTTTTGCCCAAAAGTTGGAGTAAACGCAAATTTGCCGTAAATTTGGGACGCAATGTGCTCGTTAAGCATAATTGTTATAGTTTTTACGCTACAAACTTAATATTAAAAATAGAAATGAAAAAGACCATTACTCAAATCGTTCTCGCAATTGTTGTGGTTGTGTTGGCTTATATGCTCTACGACAGCCTTATGACTCCTGTACGTTTTGACGAAACAAGGATTGCTCGCGAGAAGGCAGTTATCGAGCGTATCAGCGACATTCGTTCGGCACAGCGCGGCTACAAACAGGTGCACGGTAAGTACACCGGCTCGTTCGACACCCTCATCAACTTCGTCCTCACCGCAGAGATGCAGTTTGAGCGCCAGTTGGTATCGTCGGATGACTCGGTTGGTTTGGCTAAGCTGAAAAAGGCTCGCAAGAAAAACATCGAGAAGTTCACCGTTAGGGCTATCGATACTGTGTTTGGTGCCAAGAAACTCACCCCCGCACAGGTAGAGCAGCTCCGCTATGTTCCCTTCTCGGCACAGGCTAATGCTGGCGAGGTTAAGGAGTTCATTATGGGCGCAGGCGTTGTTGAGGTAGGTAACGTTAAGATTCCCGTATTCGAGGCCAAAGCACCCTACAAGATGTTCCTTCTCGACTTGAACGAGCAGTTGCTTATCAACCTCATCGACGAGCAGAAGAACGTGCTCTATAAGTACCCCGGTATCAAAGTGGGCGACCTCAATCAGGCAACCAACGATGCAGGTAACTGGGAGTAGGAAACGTAATTCCGACACACAAAAGGGATTGTCCATCTGGCTCAGGCAGGGTGGACAATCTTTTTATGAGCCATTGTCGGAACTCTCGGTAAAGGAGAGCCAGCAAGTGCGTGTGGTGGTGGAGGGGCCCGATTGTGCCACCTTCCCCAAGGCGCTGGCCGAGAGTGTCGATGTGGAGGGACTCCTTGCAACGACGGGCGTGAGTGTGTCTGACGGGGAGGAGATTGTTGTGTGTAGCAACGATGGCCCTGTGTGCTATGCGCTGACGGTTGCCAGCGAGGATGTTGAGGCGGTGCGTAGGTGGACACCCGAAGGCGTGGAACTCACATTTGCCACTCCGCTGATGGCTTCGGTGCGTAGGGCTGTGGTGGGTAGCCGCCACTCCAAGACTCTGGCGCTCCAATTTGGACGTGAGGAGCTATATGTGGCCCTGAGTGTGGATGGCGCACTTGTCTTTACCGATGTGGTAATGATGGGTGGCGAGGATGAACTGCTACGCTTTATGGCGGTACTCAACGAGGACTTCGACTTGCGTAAGGCCGATATTTTCGTGTCGGGCGTGGAGGGCAAGAGCCGCACCAAACTGCTTGGTCGCTACTTCCGCCGCTGTAAGTGGGAGAAGGATTGGGCCGATGTATATAATAAATAGGTATAGAGATAAGATAGAATAGAGAGCGAAGATGCGTATCATCAGTGGCAAATATCGTGGCAGGACCATTGTGCCTCCACGCAACCTGCGAGCAAGGCCTACAACCGACTTTGCCAAGGAGAATTTGTTTAATGTGCTGGGTAACTTGGTAGACTTTGAGGATATCGACGTGCTGGATTTGTTTTCGGGCACGGGATCCATTAGCTATGAGTTTTGCTCTCGTGGTGCGAAGAGCGTTACGAGTGTGGAGGTCAATCCGGTGCATAATGCCTTCATCCGTAAGACGGCTCGTGAGTTGGGCTTTGCGAATTTGTATGCCACGCACGCCAATGTGTTCCTCTATTTGAAGAGTTGTAGCAAACAATTTGACCTGATATTCTCGGATGCGCCCTACGATTTAGAGGGTAGCGAGGAGGTTATCGACCTTGTGTTTGGCCGAGAACTGCTGAGGGAGGATGGTTTTTTGGTTTTTGAGCACTCGAAAGACAAAAATTTTTCAGAACACCCTAATTTCTGGCAATCAAGGAGTTACGGTAGTGTGCAGTTTACCTTCTTCAAAAAAGTGTAAAAAAAACGAAAAAAAGTTGTCGAATAGTTTGCAGATATAAAAATTTGTACTACTTTTGTACCGCTTTAAGCAACACGGTGTGGTAGTTCAGCTGGTTAGAATACCTGCCTGTCACGCAGGGGGTCGCGGGTTCGAGTCCCGTCCATACCGCAAAAGAGTTCAACTTTTCAGTTGGACTCTTTTTTTTGTGTCTTAATCTTGTCTATTTGTTTGGGTGGGACGTGAAGGGATAGGGTAAAGTCGACAGTGTTTAAAAGAGTAAATTGTGTGTAATTATGAAAATTTCGGCATCAATATATGCATACAAGGATTCAAAATCTATTTTGGATATTGTTAAGTCGCTTGATCAATTGTATATAGATAGTTTTCATATTGATTGTAAAGATGATATTTCGGTTTTTGATGATATCGCTAAAATACGCGAAATCTCAAATACTCCAATAGATTTGCATATTATTACATCAAATCCAGATAAATATTTTGAAAAGATTAGACAATTCAAAATTGAATATGTACAGTTTCAATATGAGAGTTTGAGCGTAAAACATATTGATTTGCCTCGTATCGACGGTACAAAATGGGGGTTGGCATTGCAGAGTGATACATCTATCGATGTGTTTGATTCTTTTCTTGATTTTGATTTTATAATGTTTATGACAACAGTGCCTGGGGTGTCGGGAGGTGAGTTTGATAAGTCTTGTTTCCGAAAAATACGTAATTTTAGAGGTAAATATCAAAATAAGCAGATATTTGTTGATGGGGGAGTCAATGCTGAGGTGGCTTTTATATTGCGTAATATGGGCGTGTCTAGTGTTGTGTGTGGTTCTTTTTTGGCAAATAATGTTGAAGCAAAGGCTTTGCTAGATTTGCGTGTAAATAATATCAAATCATCTTATCAAATAAAGGATTTTATGATTGACGATATTCCTTTGTTGGATGAAGACACCTCTTCGGTTATTGATGTGTTGCGTTTTATTGAAGATTATAGATTAGGATTTGTTGTTTTCAAAAATACTTTGGGCAAGTTTGTTGGAATTGCTTCTAATGCTGATGTTCGTCGAGCTTTTTTGAAATATCCTGACGATTTTACAAAAGTGACAGTTGCTGATTTAATCAATAAATCTCCTTTTGTGTTGAATGAAAATTTAACTATTTATGAAATGTTGAATTTGATTGAGCAGCAGAATTTTGTGGTTAATTTCTTCCCTGTTATCGATGATGAGCGTAAACCCGTTGGTGCGGTTACATTTTTTAATTTAATACGAAGTGAAATTTAATTAGTTTGTTATTATGATATTGCATTTAGATAAAAAAATAGGTGCGTCAACTGCCAATCAATTGGCGGTACAAGCAAAGGCATTTTTGTTGGACAAAAATGATTATTATGTAATGGTGCTACCTTGTGGTGTCAAAGAAATTCCTGCGTATTTAAGCTCTTATGTGTTAGATTCGTGGGTAATGCCAACGGATATGCAATTGTCTAGTAGCGATTATAGATCATCGAAGCATAAAATTGAAATTGCCGATACTTATATCGGAGGCGATGAGAAGAATACTTTAATGATTGCTGGTCCGTGTTCGATTGAGAGCGAGGAGCAAATTGAGCAATCGTGCCAAATGTTGGTTGATTTGGGAATTAAAGTATTAAGAGCTGGGTGTTTCAAACCGCGTACTTCGCCATATACGTTTAGAGGGTTAGGTCTTGATGGCTTGAAGTTGTTGGCTAAAATGCGTGATAAGTATGGATTGAAAATAGCAACAGAGGTTCGCGATGCTACGCATGTCGATCATGTGATTGAATATGCTGATATAGTTCAGATTGGCGCTAAGAGTATGTATGACCATGGTCTTTTGTCGGCATGTGGTCAGTCGGATAAAGTTGTTATCTTGAAACGCAATTATGGGGCAACTTTGCAAGAGTTTGTTCATTGTGCTGATTTCATGATGTCGCTCGGAAATGAGAAAATTATTCTTTGTGAGCGAGGAATACGTACATTTGAAACAAAAACAAGATTCTCTTTGGATTTGTGTGGTGTAGCGTGGTTGAAACAATACACTAATTTGCCTGTAATTCTAGACCCAAGTCACGCTATGGGCTACGATTATGGAGTTCCTAATCTTGCTAGAGCTTGTATGGCAATGGGTGTAGATGGATTGTTGATCGAGACTCATCCTAATCCTAAAGTGGCTTTGAGTGATGCATCGCAACAATTGAATCATCAACAATTCCGCGAAATGTTTGAATCTTTGAAACCAATTGCTTCTGCTGTTGGTCGACAAATAGTTTAATTTGAAAACTTGATGTATTATGATTTTGTAATCATATAAAAAAAGAAGGAGGTTGTGGTCAACTTCCTTCTTTTTTTTGTGTGAATTTTAGTGGGTGGCTTTGTGCCATGCGGTTTCGTGGTAGGATGCACATTTGGGATTTGTGCTTGGCGCTGAGGTGGAAACGCCAGAAAAGTTGTTTATTGTTATTTCGCCATAATTATAGCCATATACAGTTTTTGTGTGGGCTTTGTGGATGACGCATTTGTCGAGTTGTGTGAAGAATTCGGTTTTTAGTTTTTCGTCGGAACAAGAGGTGTTGATATAGTCGCCAAGGTCGTAGAAGATGTGTGGATTGTAGGCATCGTAAAATTGGATATTTTGGTTTGTGTAGTTGATGTTTAGACGTTTGGTGATGTTGGCGAGTGAGTCTAATTCTGATGATTTAATAATGGCAATTGCGCCATAAGGTGTAGATGGGTTGTTGGCGTAGTAGCTGTAGTATTCAGAGCAGATGGCTTCGTAGTTGGGTGTGTTGATTAGGTCGTTGGCAATGTCGGAGTAGGGCATGCCTGCAGCCATGATTTCGGAAGGCGATGCAATTAGGTGGTGGCAGACATTTCGTAGTTCGTATGCAACCTCGATAGAAGACATATAGCAGTCGTCGAAAAGAATGTATTCGGCTGTAATGTTGGTTTGTTGTAATGCCTGGCGTAGAGTGGATATGTCTATGCGAGATTCGATTTTTGTCCCTCCAAAAGAGCGTTTCATGTCGGAGGCTGGAATCCAAGCGTCGCCATGGCAACCAATGATTAAGGCAAATTTTGTTTGGTCGTTTTTGGCGAGAGTGAGTATTTGTGAGAGGCCTTCAATTGACGTGTATTTGTAGTTGTAATTGGAGAAGCGAGCAATAGTGTCGTGTGTTATAGATCCTTTGTTGTTTTTAATTTGATAGAAAACTGCATCGGATTCGGATTTTGAGATGAATACAAAGATGTTGTTGTTTTGTAGGTCTTTTTTGTTTAGTGCATTTTCGAAGCAATAGATATTATTTTCGAAGTAGTGGGTGAGATTGGTTGACCAAGGAAAGAAGAATAAAACCGTGTGCTCGGGTTTTGCCTTGATATTGCGTTCGCAAGCGGTTAGGGTAAATAGGAATAGGATGATGAGAGAAAGGAGTGTGATATGTTGTTTTGGCATATGAAAAGTGTGTTTGGTTTGATGGTGCAAAGGTATTAAAAAAAAATAAGATATACAAATTGTGTGCATAAAGTTGTTTTTTTTTGGGGGGGTATGGGTGTTGTTGGCTTTATCTTTCGTATATCTTTCGTATGTGTTTTGTAGAGGATAGGGTGAAGGTATGGTTATCCTATGAAGAGGGTTGCTGTTTGTTAGGGGTTGGAGATTTGTAATTTTTGTTTTTTTTAGTGTTTTTTTGTAAAAGTGTTGTAGGATAAAAAAACTTTTATTATCTTTGCAAGTTGAAGGATAGTATCTAAGATGTGTGTGTCGGATGGTGTTGATGTGGTTACTATTTATCTAATATTATGGGAAATATATATTAAATCGATATAATAAGATATTGAAATGAACAAAATTGTAAAAAAAGAACATTTCTCGGCGAATGTTGTGATGTTGGAGATTGAGGCTCCACTTATTGCAAAATCGCGTAAAGCAGGTCACTTTGTGATTGTTCGCGTAGATGAAGATGGCGAACGTATGCCTTTGACTATTGCAGATTCGGACGTTGCTCGTGGTACGATTACACTTGTTGTGCAAAAAATGGGTGTTTCGTCGACTAAGTTGTGTAACCTAAATGTGGGTGATGAGGTGCTTGACCTTGTTGGTCCTCTTGGTAAGGCAACGCATATTGAAAAATTCGGTACAGTGGTATGTGCTGGTGGTGGTGTAGGTGTTGCGCCTATGTTGCCTATTATTAAAGCAATGAAAGAAGCTGGTAATAAGGTAATTTCGGTGCTTGCTGGTCGTACTAAAGATCTTATTATTCTCGAAGAACAAGTGCGTGAATATAGCGATGAGGTGGTGATTATGACAGACGATGGTTCGTATGGAAATAAGGGTCTTATTACACAAGGGGTTGAAGAGGTGATCAATCGCGAGAAAGTGGATTTGTGTGTGACTATTGGTCCTGCAGTGATGATGAAATTTGTGACACTTTTGACTAAAAAATATGAAATCCCAACTGTTGCGTCGTTGAACACTATTATGGTGGATGGTACTGGTATGTGCGGTGCTTGTCGTGTGACTGTGGGTGGTCAAACTAAATTTGTTTGTGTCGATGGTCCTGAATTTGATGCTCATCAAGTGGATTTTGATGAGATGATGATGCGTTTGTCGGCTTATAAATCAGAAGAAGTAGAATCATTTGAAAATTTCAAAAAATAATATGGAAAGAAGAAATGAGGCTTGGCGCGAAGAGTTGCGCACTGCTATGAAACCAAAAGAGCGTATGGCTATTGAGCGCGTGAAGATGAATGAGTTGGATGGTGAATATCGTAGTAAAAATTCGGAAGAGGTGAACCAAGGTCTCACTATGGAGCAGGCTTTGTTGGAGGCAAAACGTTGTCTTGACTGTCCTAATCCATCGTGTATGCAAGGTTGCCCTGTGAGCATTAATATTCCTACTTTTATTAAAAATATTGAACGTGGCGAAATTCTTGAGGCAGCTAAGGTGTTGAAACAAACATCGGCATTGCCAGCTGTGTGTGGTCGTGTGTGTCCTCAAGAGCGTCAATGTGAAAGCAAGTGTATTCATACAAAAACTGGTAAGCCTGCTGTGGCTATTGGTTATCTTGAACGTTTTGCTGCTGATTATGAACGTAATAGTGGTCAAATGGCTGTGCCTGAGGTGGCTGCTTCTAACGGAATTAAGATTGCGGTTGTAGGTTCGGGTCCTTGTGGTTTGTCGTTTGCTGGCGATATGGCTAAATTGGGTTATGATGTGACTGTGTTTGAAGCACTTCACGAGATTGGTGGTGTGTTGAAATATGGTATTCCTGAATTCCGTTTGCCTAACAATATTGTTGATGTTGAAATTCGCAACCTTGAAAAGATGGGTGTGAAATTTATCAAGAACTGTATTGTTGGTAAGACAATTTCTTATGATCAATTGAAAGAAGATGGTTTCCGTGCTATGTTTGTGGCTTCGGGTGCAGGTCTTCCTAACTTTATGAATATCCCTGGTGAGAACTTGATTGGTATTATGTCGTCGAATGAGTATCTCACTCGTGTTAACTTGATGGGTGCGGCTAAAGCTGAAAAAGATACTCCTGTGTTGAAGGGTAAAAATGTTGCTGTTATCGGTGGTGGTAATACTGCAATGGACTCGGTTCGTACAGCGAAACGTCTTGGTGCTGAGCGTGCTATGATTGTTTATCGTCGTTCGGAAGAAGAGATGCCTGCACGTCTTGAAGAGGTTAAACATGCTAAAGAAGAGGGTGTTGAATTCTTGACATTGCATAATCCTATTGAATATAAAGGCACAGAAAAAGGTCGTGTGTCGCAAATGTTGCTCCAAAAAATGGCTTTGGGCGAACCTGATGCTTCGGGTCGTCGTAAGCCAGAACCTATTCCTGGTGCAATTGAAACTATTGATGTTGACGAAGTAATCGTGAGTGTTGGTGTGTCGCCAAACCCATTGATTCCTAGTGCTATTGAAGGTTTGGCTGTTACGCGCAAAGGTACTATTGAAGTGGGTGAAGATACATTGCAATCGTCTATCCCTACAATTTTTGCTGGTGGCGATATCGTGCGCGGTGGAGCAACAGTGATTTTGGCAATGGGTGATGGTCGTCGTGCTGCTGCAAGCATGCATGCTAAAATTCAAGCAGGTGAAATCTAAAATAATGCACAACGCACAATTTACAATGCACAATTGATTTTGGTGTTAGCGAAAATTTAATTATGCATTATGAATTATGCATTATGAATTGAATGAAATGAATATTTGTGTATATTGCTCGTCGTCGGATCAGGTTCGCGATGAATATAAGCAACAAGCGGCAGAGTTTGGCAAGTGGATGGCTGAACAGGGGCATACACTTGTTTATGGTGGTGCTACGGGAGGCTTGATGTCGGCTGTGGCTCAAGGTGTGGCAGATGCAGAAGGTGATATAGTAGGTATAATACCTGATTGTATTATCGAAAAAGGTCGCAAAAGTGATTTGCCAACGGAGTTGTTTGTTGTGGGAGATATGGCAGAGCGCAAGACGATGATGAAGGAGTATGCTGATGTATTTGTTGTGCTACCAGGAGGATTTGGTACATTGGATGAAATGTTTGACACAATATCGGCATGTATGGTTGGTGAACATGATAAGTCGACAATTTTGTATAATCCAGATAATTTCTGGGAGGGATTGTTGCTTCAGGTAGAGCGTATTATACATGAAGGATTGGGATATAAGTTTCAACGTAATGCAAATTTTAGTATAGCAACAAATTTAGAAGAACTAATTAACATAATAACAGAGAGTGGAGAATAATTGATGTTTTTTTCTCATTGCTCGTTATAAAAAATCTAATCTATGAATCTCTATTGGAAAAGTTTATTTGGTGGTTTGATGTCAACTGCCAAGTATGAAGCAAAACTTAGACAACAATCGGAAGATTACAAACGCTATCTTTTGATTAGTGAATCAAAAGAGTTGGAAGAGTATAAAGTTTTATACGATCAAGTTAAGTCTTCGGAATTTAAGGAGATGAAGCGTACGCTTGTGAGTCGTAAATATAAAGATACACAAGAGTATCGCGATATGGCGAAGTTTAAAAAGTTGGATGGTGATGATAAGCTTAAATTGTATTTTAAAGTTTTGGCTTCACAAGAATTGGCGGACTATCTAGCATTTAAGGCGACACCAGATTTTGTATCTTTGGCAAATCATGATTTGGTGAAGAAATCTCCTGAGTTGGCACGTTTGAAAAAATTTGAGAAATCAGACGAATATAAGATTTATACACGATTCCATGACTCGTATGTTGTGAAAGAGTATTTGGAATTGAAAGAAAAGGTGAATACACCAGAATTCAAAAAAAGTAATGAATTTTGGTCGAATCCAAAAAGATGGGAAACAACTAAAGAGTATCAAGTAGAGTGTCGTTTTCATCAGTTGGCAGATAATGAAGATATTCGTTTTTATCTTAAACATAAAATCGAAGATTTTGCTACAATAGCAGGTTATGAGTTGACTTTTGAAGATAATTTTAGTTGGAATTCATTGAATTCATCGAAGTGGGATGTAGGATTCCATTATAAAAGTCCTGTTTTTGTTGGTAAACACTCATTTGTGAATGAGCAACAATCGAATAACAATGGTAATAATGTGACAGTTATAGCTGGCAATTTGCATATTGTTACGAAAGAGCAGAAAAATGAGGCACTTGCATGGCATCCAGAAAAAGGTTTTGTTCAAAAAGAGTTCAACTATACGTCAGATGTGATTCATGGTCGCAATGCTGTGTGTCAAAAAGGCGGTCTTTATCGTGCTAAAATGCGTTTTGATGGTGCGAAAGGAGTTTTGCATGCATTGTCGTTGAAGGGTGATGAAAAGACACCTCATATTAATATCTGTAAAGTAGATAAAGGCGAGGTAGAAGTGGGTCTTTATTGGAGTTCGAAATTTGAGACTAACTATACGTCTGCTCGCATAAAAGGTCTTAATTTATCTAAATTTTTCATATATTCATTTGAATGGAATGAAAAAGAATTGATATGGTATATTAATGATATGGAAGTGTTCCGCACATCGAACTATATGCCGCAAGATGCTATGTATCCGATGTTTAACTCATTTATACCAGAGGGTAACAAAGGCGGAGAGGCCGACTTTGAAATAGATTACATAAAAGTTTTTGTGAAAAAATAGTAGTTGTGTATGTCGAAAAAAAGTGGTAACTTTGTTTTCTAATTTTACTTTTTGATATTTTGATAGTCTAAAATAATACAAAACATAAAATAATTTAGAATTATGAAAAAAACATTTGCTTTAATTATGGTAGCAATGATGGCCGTAGGCTGTTTTGCTCAACTTCCATCAGTTACTCTTAAAAACATTGATGGTAAAACAGTGGATACTGCTAAATTGAATAATGATGGTAAACCATTTATTATTAGTTTCTTTGCTACTTGGTGTAAACCATGTCAACGTGAGCTTGATGCAATTCACGAACAAATCGTGGATTGGGAAGAAGAAACAGGAGTAAAAGTTATTGCAGTTTCTATCGACCAAGGTCAAAATGTTGATAAAGTTAAACCTCTTGTAGACGCAAAAGGTTGGGAATATGAAGTGTTGCTTGATCCAAATGGCGACTTCAACCGTGCTATGAATGTGAATGGTACAGTTCCTACAGTATTTGTTATCGATGGTAAAGGTAAAATTGTTGACCGTCGTTCAGGTTATGTTGATGGTTCGGAACAACACCTTATTGAAAAAGTACGCGAACTTGTAAAATAAATAATTAAGTAAATAGTGACGAGTAACGAGGCTTTTTTTATGAAAAAAGTTTCGCTACTCGCTACTTGTTACTAAAAGTCTTAAAAGAATGACTAAACAATTAAGAAATATAATCGGCATATTATTTGTTGGATTATTGATGTTCCCTGCTATCGTAAAAGCTGATGGCGGGGGAGTTTCGTTGAAAGGTAATTTTCAATCAGATGCTCTTGTAGGTCAGTTGGATAGCGTTATTGGTGCAACAGGATATAATGGTCCTTTTGTTAGTAATTCGTATCTTGATTTGTCATTGGCAAGTCAGTATGTGACAGCAGGTGCTCGTCTTGAATTGTTGCATTGTCCGCTTCCTGGTTTTGAAGATGCATTTGCTGGTGGTGGTTTGCCAAATATTTATGTAACAGGTAAATATAAATGGTTTGAGGCTACTATTGGTAATGTTTATGACCAATTTGGATCAGGATTTATTTTTCGTGCATACGAAGATCGTCCTCTTGGAGTAGATAATTCGTTGCGTGGAGCTCGTTTTGTGTTTACTCCATACAAAGGTATTCGTCTTAAGGCATTGGGCGGTATGCAACGTAAATATTTCAATTATGGCATGAATAATGCATTTGGTTTTGATTATTCGCAAGGTGCAGTGATGGGTGCTGACCTTGAATTGAACGTTAGTGAATGGTCGAAAGTGATGCAAGATGGTGGTTATAACCTTTTGTTTGGTGCGTCGTATGTAAGCAAATATGATCCAGATGAAGTAATTCAACCAAGTCCGTTATATAAATTGAATTTACCTCAATTTGTAGGTGCTGGTGATTTGCGTGTACGTTTCCAAAAAGGTGGTTGGAATGCTTTGGTGGAATATGCCTATAAAGCAAATGACCCATCGGCAGATAATGGTTATATTTATAAACCAGGTCAAGCAGCTATGTTGTCATTGGCATACTCACAACGTGGTATGAGTTTCCTTGTGCAAGCAAAACGTTCGGAGAATATGTCGTTCCGTTCGGATCGTACAGGTTCTGGTATAGGTGGATTCATTAACCATATGCCAGCATTCTCTATGACACATACATATGCGCTTGCGGCAATGTATCCATACGCAACACAATATGGTACACCAGCAGCTCGCGGAGAATGGGCATTCCAAGCAGAGGCTCGTTATACTTTCAAACGTAAAACACCAATGGGTGGTAAATATGGTACAAGTTTCCGTTTGAATGGTACTTATATCCGTGGTATTAAAGCAGATCCAGTGGCACTTAATGCTACAGGGACATTGCAAGGAACTAATGGTTATGAGTCTCCATTCTTTGGATTTGGAGATGAGACATATTACCTTGATGTGCATTTGGAATTTGCTAAAAAGATAACTAAAACATTCTCGATGACAGCATTGTATATGTTCCAACAATATAATCAGGCTGTTGTTGAAGGTCACGGATTTGATTCTTCATTCAAAGGTTCTCGTCCTGCGGATATTGTAAATTCGCATATTGCAATTGCAGAATTGAAATATAAACCTACAAAAAATATTGGTATGCGTGGTGAATTGCAATATTTGTTCACACGTCAAGACCGTGGTCAATGGGTGTATGCTTTGTATGAAATTTCGTTGTTCCAACAAGCAATGATTGAGGTTTCGGATCTTTATAATATTGATGAAACTAATCAACACTATTATAAAGTGGCAGCATCATATAACTGGGGCACACACCGTGTACAATTGTCATATGGACGTACACGTGCAGGTTATAACTGCTCGGGTGGTGTTTGTCGTTATGTGCCAGCTTCGAAAGGTTTGGCATTGTCTTATAGCGTTAGTTTCTAATCTTCAATTTGTCTGAATTATGAAAATAAAAAGTTTGATATTTACAATTTTTGCAGCAATGATATCGTTTGTTGCATGTGATGTTGTCCCAGAGGATGACAGATTGATAGATATGCCTCTCAATCCATCGGATAGAACAGTTTTGTTGATAGAATTTACAGGTTGTCGTTGTGTAAACTGTCCTGGTGCAGCTATGGTGGCTAATGAAATGATGGATATTGCTCCTGAAAATATCGTTGTTGTAGGTATGCATCCAGCGGATTTTGCATATACAGAACCAATGATTGCAGATATTGATTTTCGTACTCGTGAAGCAATGGATTATTTGACATACTTTGGTGGTTCATTAAGTACAGGTTTGCCTGTTGGCGTTGTAAATGGTCGTAAATTTGATGATACGTATTTGCAAGGAAGTTCAAAATGGACCGCTCAAGTGTTTGCTCAACGTGAGATTGCTCCTGACTGTTTGGTTAAATTGGCTCATTCGGAAGAGAATGGTAATCATACTGTAGTAGCAACACTTGAACCACAAAAAGAGTTGGGTTATGGAGTGTCGTTGCAATATTGGTTGGTTGAGAGTGGTATTGTTGGCCCTCAATCAATTGCAGAAAACTTGAAGGCTTCTTATAAAGCAAAATATCCAGATGCACAAATGGGACACTCATCTGTTAATAACTACGTTCATAATCACGTGTTCCGTGGAGCATTGAATGGATTGTGGGGAACAGAACTTGGCAAGGTGGCAGAAGTAACAACAAATAGTTGCTCATTTACTATTGATGAGAAATATGTTGCTGATAATTGTTCTGTAGTTGCTGTTCTTATTAATACAGAGACAAAAGAGGTTGTTCAAGCAGCAGAAATTGCACTTGGCACAGGTGCTGGACACTAATTCATTAATGAAGAAATAAAATAATTATTAACCATTGACTTAGTTAGAGTCAATTAAAAACAAATTTTAGAATAATATGAAAGCATTAAAATTTTTATTGATGGCAGTTGTTGCCGTAGCACTTTTTTCTTGTGAACCACAAAACCCAAAAGCATCTTTCACATTGACTTATGGTTATGAAATGGATGATATGGGAGAGGTTATTCCTAACACAGGAGTGGAAATCAAAAATGGTGATGTTATTGATGTAACAATGGATCACTATGAATGGGGCGAAATTGTAGCTCACGTATTGTTGACAAACAATGGTTCAGCAGCAACATTTACTACAAAAGAGGTGCGTAATTATGATTATACAAAATATGTTCCATCTTTTTGTGTAACGTTGTGTATGATGGGTAATGGACAACAAGAACAATTGTGGGAAGTAGGTGAGATTGATGCTAATGCAACACAAGATTTGGCTATGCACCTACGTGTAAATGATCAAGAGTCAGCTGTTTGCCCAGGTGTATTTACTATATCTAATGGTACAGAATCAATTACATTTACTTTGAATTTTGTTTATGAGAAAGAAGCAGTTCCTGCTCAATAATTTTATAAAAAACACTTTTAGTTATGAATTTTAATTTGAAACAAATTCTTTTTGCTGTTGTTGCGATCTTGTTTGTAGCATGTGGTCCTGGTAATCAACCACCTACAGGTAAAGACGATAAACCAGATTCGGAATTGGACACAACTATTCAGTTTGCAATGCAATATTGTGAAGATACAATTTTGACAGCTCTTGGTCAAGATTATTCTTCTACTGTTTATGAGCAATCGGCAGCGATTAAATTGACAGAAGCTCAACTTAGAGGTTTTGCTTTTAATCGTGTAATTAAGATGTCGGTAGGTTTGCACGGTATGGATGATAATGCAGTTTCGTCTGAATATTCGAACTTGAAATTTTGGATTAGAGAAGAATTGGATGGTGAGAATATTTGGAGTCAAGATTATACAGGTGATATTAAATTGAAAGAATGGAATGAAATAGTAATGTCGCCATACCTTAAATTGACACCTAATACTTATGACCTTTATTTTGGTTATACAATTGAAGCAAATGGTTTGATCATTGGTTGTGATGGTTCGCAAGCTCCGACTAAGGCAGGTTGTTATATCTATGATTGCGATTCTCGTCGTTGGATACAACATACAGAATTGGGTAATATGTGTATCAAATGTGTCATTTCTGGTGAAAATATGCCACAAAATGATGCTGCATTGGTTGCAATTGAGACAGCTGAATATGTGAAACCAAATAAAGCTTATACGCTTGTTGCCACAGTAGAGAATAAGGCTATGAGTCCTTTGAATAGTTTTGATTTTGTTGTGAAATCAGGCAAAGATGAGTATCATGTAGAAAATATTGTTTTGGCATCTGCACTTGAACGTGGAGAGAAATATACTTTCTTTGTTAATGATGTGAAATTGTCGAAGGCAGGCACTATTGATGTTGAATATGCTGTTGAAAATGTTAATGGTGTAGAGACAGATGATAATGTGTCGGACAATGTGATTGTAGTGAAAACAGTAGTGGCAGATAACTTGGTTGATCGTGTTGTGCTTCTTGAAAACACAACAGGTGATATGTGTTCTAACTGTCCTGCAGGTCATAATTATATTGATGCTGCTATGAAGGAAGTTGGTGAAGATAAGTTCATTTGGGTGGCTCACCACGCTGGTTATAATGCAGGTAAATATACTTCAAATCAAAGTGATTCAGTTGCAAGTTTGTTTTATGCTACAACTATGACTTATGCTCCTGGTTTGATGATTGACCGTACAAATCTTTTGGCTGTTGGTGTTACTACTTCTCAACCTACAGGTGGTCCTATTTTCTCTGTGAATGAGGTAGCTTCACGTGGCGTATTGGATGATTATTTCCGTTTGATGCAATCGGATATGTCGCCAATTGCGCTTGATGTACAACATACGTTTGATGCAGCAACTCGCAATTTGTCGGTAACCGTTAAAGGTGATATTTTGGCTGAAATTGCAGATAGAGATCGTTTGGCTGTAGGTATTGCATTGTTGGAAGATAATCTTGAAGGTACGCAAGCTGGTGTGGCTGGTAAATATTACCACAATCATGTTTGTCGTGATGGTTTGGCTTCTATTCTTGGTACTTTGGTTGGTGGTAGTGGTAATTCTTTTGAATTTACAGCTTCTAAGGTGCTTAATAGCAAATATGTGCCAGAGAATGTGTCTATTGTTGTGTGGGTGGCAAATAAACCTACTAATAAATCGAATTACGATGATTATAAAGTTTATCAATCTTATAAGTTTAAACTTGTGAAATAATTGTTGTGATATTGATGATAAAAAAAGTGGTTAACTCGATGAGTTAACCACTTTTTTGTTTTGCTTTTTTTGTACCTCCATGCGGAATCGAACCGCAACCAAGGGAACCGGAATCCCACATTCTATCCATTAAACTATGGAGGCTTTTTTTAATTCATAATTCATAATTCATAATTCATAATTCATAATTTTTTTTGCCTAACGGGGTCAGAGACCTTTGGTCTTAATTTTCTGTTGGGGGTATAATTATAGATTTATGAGTTGATAGAATAAATGTAGAGACGCAATATGTGTGTTGCGTCTCTACTTTATTGTTTACGAATTAGAATTCGATTGTTTCGTCGTTTTGTGGAGCTGCAGGTTGTTCTGCTGGGCGTTCGTTGTTCTCTGGGCGAGGACGGCGTTCGCCACGTTCAGGACGAGGACGACGTTCGCCACGTTCAGGACGCTCTGGGCGAGGACGGCGCTCTTGCTCCACATAGCCTTCAGGTTTTTCTTTCAATACTTTTGCAGAGAGTTTGAATTTGCCTGTTTTTGGGTCGATTTCGAGGAGTTTAACGTCGATTTTGTCGCCTTCTTTGATGCCAGTTTCTTCCATTGTTTCGAAACGACGCCAGTCGATTTCAGAGATATGGAGGAGACCTTCTTTGCCTGGCATGAATTCTACGAAGCAACCGTAAGCCATGATAGATTTAACTTTTGCAGTGTAGGTTTCGCCTACTTCAGGGATTGCTACGATAGCTTTGATTTGAGCTACTGCAGAGTCGATTTGTGCTTTGTTTGTACCTGCGATTTCTACGCGGCCACCTTCTTCAACTTCTTCGATAGTAACCACTGCGCCAGATTCGGCTTGGATGCCTTGGATGATTTTACCACCAGGGCCGATAACAGCACCGATGAGTTCTTTAGGAATCATCATAGTGACGATGCGAGGAGCGTGTGGTTTGAGGTCTGGACGTGGTTCTGCAAGAGTTTCTTGGATTTTGTCGAGGATGTGCATACGTCCGTCGCGAGCTTGTTTAAGAGCTTTTTCGAGGATTTCGTAGCTAAGACCATCGACTTTGATGTCCATTTGTGTTGCAGTGATACCATCGCGAGTACCTGTTACTTTGAAGTCCATATCGCCGAGGTGGTCTTCGTCGCCGAGGATGTCGCTGAGGACAGCATAGTTAGTACCTTTGTTTTCAGAGATAAGACCCATTGCGATACCTGTTACAGGTTTGTGGATAGGTACACCAGCATCCATAAGAGCAAGACAGCCTGCACATACAGTTGCCATAGATGATGAACCGTTTGATTCGAGGATATCTGATACTACGCGTACTACATAAGGGTAGTCGGTTGGAATCATTGGTTTGAGGGCGCGATAAGCGAGGTTGCCGTGACCGATTTCGCGACGGCCGATACCACGAGATGCGCGAGCTTCGCCTGTTGAGAATGGAGGGAAGTTGTAGTGAAGGATGAAACGGTCGCGACCTACGATGAGAGCTTCGTCAACGATTTTTTCGTCCATTTTAGTACCGAGAGTAACTGTACTCAAAGATTGAGTTTCGCCACGAGTGAAGATTGCAGAGCCGTGAGGGCCTGGGAGGTAACCTACTTCTGACCAGATAGGACGGATTTCAGTTGTTTTACGTCCATCGAGACGTTTGCCTTCGTCGAGGATTGAGCGACGCATTGCTTCTTTTTCTACGTCGTGGTAGTAGCGAGCGATGAGTGCGCCTTTTTCTTCGAGTTCTTCTTCAGAGAAGTTAGCTTTGTATTCTTCGAGCACAGCAGCGAAGTTTTCGGCACGCGAGTGTTTGTCGTCGTTGCAAGAAGTTGCTACGGCATATGCTTTAGCATAAGTTTTTTCGCGAACGTCGCGACGAAGGTCTTCGTCGTTTTCTTCGTGGCAGTATGTGCGTTTCACTGTTTTGCCGGCAGCTTCCATGAGTTCGAGCTGAGCTTGGCAGTGAACTTTGATTGCTTCGTGAGCCACTTTGAGGCCTTCGAGGAGGTCGGCTTCAGAAACTTCTTTCATTTCGCCTTCAACCATCATGATGTTGTCGAGAGTAGCGGCAACCATGATGTCCATGTCGGCTTGTTCGAGTGCTTCGAAAGTTGGGTTGATGACGTATTCGCCGTTGATGCGAGCTACGCGAACTTCAGAGATAGGACCGTTGAAAGGAACGTCAGATACTGCAAGAGCAGCAGATGCTGCGAGACCTGCGAGTGCGTCAGGCATGTCGATGCCGTCGGCAGAGTATAGAGTTACGTTAACGAAAGTTTCAGCGTGATAATCGTCTGGGAAGAGAGGACGGAGAGCGCGGTCGACAAGACGAGAAACGAGGATTTCGTAGTCGCTTGAGCGACCTTCGCGGCGAGTGAAACCGCCTGGGAAGCGTCCGTTAGAAGCAAATTTTTCTTTATAGTCCACAGAAAGTGGCATGAAATCAGTGCCAGGAACGGCATCTTTTGCGCTACAAACGGTAGCGAGCAACATTGTTTTACCCATTGTGAGCATTACGGCTCCGTCGGCTTGTTTTGCGAGTTTGCCTGTCTCGAGGGTAATAGTACGTCCATCAGCGAGGGTGATGGTTTTTGTAACTACATTCATAAAGTTTACAATTTATTTTTTATATACTCAAAATTCGGTGCAAAGTTACAAAAAATAATTGAGATTTACACCATATATATAAATAAAATTTTTTTGGTGTTTTTTGGGGGGACTTATTGTATTTAAGTGGGGTGTGTGGAGGTAGGGGGAGGGTTGCTTGCAGGTTGCTGTATAGTATATTTAGGGTAGGGAGGGGGTTATTGTATTTTTTGTGATATTTTTGGAAGGGATTTTTTGATGTTTTTTTTGAGGGAATTTGTTATTTGATTGATTTTATTTTTGTATATTTGCGATGGTATGTGGTACGCTCGAGTGGGTTAATCTTTATAGTATTTATGCTCATATATAATTTCGTAAAAAAATGTTGTTTCCATTAAAAATTTGAGTTGTCTTTGTTATATTATTCAAGTCAAATATAAAATCATAAAAATAAAAATAACCTTAAAAAACATGTAACCTCATGGAAGAAAAAATCATTAACGGTATCAAATACCAACTCAACGAAGAAACATTAACAGCCGAAGTTATCCGAAAAAGAGGATATTCTGGTGATATCGTTATCCCCGACACAGTAGTTAGTAAAAAAGTATCGTATAAAGTCACAAGTATTGGAGAAAGTGCATTTGCTAATTGCAAATCTCTAACATCTATCTCAATCCCTAATAGCGTTACTTCTATTGGAGATTGTGCATTTTATTTCTCATCTCTTACATCCATAGAAGTAAATGCAAATAATCAAAATTATGCATCTATCGATGGTGTATTGTATAATAAAGATGTAACAACTCTGATTTGTTGTCCCGGAGGTAAAACATCTATCACAATCCCTAATAGCGTTACTTCTATTGGAAGTTCTGCATTTTCTTCTTGCAAAGCTCTAACTTCTATCACAATCCCTAATAGCGTTACTTCCATTGGAGATTATGCATTTTATTATTGCTCATCTCTAACATCTATCACAATCCCAGATAGTGTAACTAGTATAGAACACTTTGCATTCTCATTTTGCAAATCTCTTACTTCTATCATTATCTCTAATAGTGTAACATCTATTGGAAATTTTGCTTTCGATCAATGCAAATCTCTTACCTCTATCTCTATCCCAGATAGCGTGACAACGATTGGAGACTATGTATTCGAACGGTGCGAATTTCTCACGTCTATCAATATTTCAAAAAGCGTGATAAATATTGGCAAAGAAATTTTTAGACATTGTAAATCCCTCACTACTATTGTAGTCGATAAAAATAATCAAGTATATGATAGTCGAGATAATTGTAATGCTATTATCCACACTGCAACAAATACACTAATTTTCGGTTGCTGTAAAACAACTATTCCTAATAGTGTAACGAATATTGGAGACTATGCGTTCGAGAGTTGCCCATCTCTCACTGCAATCACCATTCCTGATAGTGTAACAAGTATTGGAGACTTTGCATTCTCATTTTGCTACTCTCTTGCCTCTGTTATTATTCCTAATAATGTAATGAATATTGGGAAAGGTGCGTTCCGTTGTTGTGAATCCCTCACAACTATTAATATTCCTGATAGTGTAACAAATATTAGATGGATAGCATTCGATGGTTGTTCTTCTCTTTCATCTATCACTATCCCTAATGGAGTAACAACTATTGAAAAAAATGCGTTCGAAGACTGCGAATCCCTCACCTCTATCACAATCCCTGCAAGTGTAACAAATATTGATTTATGTGTCTTTTTAAATTGTCCTTCCCTAACGAGTATCATTGTAGATGAAAATAATCAAGTGTATGATAGTCGAGATAATTGTAATGCTATTATCCACACAGAAACAGATACTCTTATCGCAGGTTGTCAAAATACTATCATTCCCCAGAGTGTGATAAACATTGGGACTTGTGCTTTTGGCAAATGTTCTACTCTTACTACTATCTCTATACCAGATAGTGTGAAAAATATTGCAGAGAACGCTTTCTATAAATGTAAATCTCTTTCTGAAATCAATATTCCATATAGTGTAACAAATATTGAATACGGTGCGTTCGAAGATTGTGAATCTCTCACTTCCATTTCAATTTCAGATGTACCAGTTGAGGATGAAGAACTTTATAATCAAGCGGATAATTTTTTTGATAACCTTGGCATTGGTGAAAATCTCTCACTCAAAATTAATAGTAGTTCAGTTTTCGCTCGTTGTTCTTCTTTAACTTCTGTACTTATCTCAAAATACACAACAAACATTGGAAATATGACTTTTGACGGCTGTAAATCCCTTATTGACATCCGTTATACTGGCACTATCGAGCAATGGCAAGAAATCAAATTAGGCACATGTTGGAATCGCGATGTTCCTACTAAAATTGTGCATTGCTCCAATGGAGATGTAGAAGTTGAAATTGAAGAGTAATATAAATATCTACAATATATTAAAGCATCCGGGCTTGACCGCCCGAATGCTTACAACAAAACCTTAAAAAACATGTAAAATCATGGAAGAAAAAATCATTAACGGTATAAAATACTGTCTCAACCATAAAAAACTCACAGCCGAAGTTATCCGAAAAAGAGGATATTCTGGCGATATTGTTATCCCTGAAACAGTGGTTAACCAAAACGTATCGTATAAAGTTACATGTATTGATGCATCAGCGTTCGCTAAGTGCGCATCTCTTACATTTAAGGGTACAATAAATCAATGGAAAGAAATAGATTGTACAGACGAAGATTATGTAGTGCATTGCATTGATGGAATTTATGATTTTGAATAATTCACTAATAAGGCATTCGGGATTGACACCCCGAATGCCTACTAAAACATTAAAAATACCTCTCTCAAAGTTTGGTTTTGCGACATTTTATTTGTAATTTTGTTGCGACATTTTGCGGTGTTATTATTACTCTAATTAGGAGAAAAGTATTGTGTATTTATTAAAATAATAAGAGCAATAAAGGTTGGTTTTGTTGCATAAAACATAGGATAAATTTTATTAAAAATAAATAATATGGAAATAAAATTAGTCACAGTGGAAGAGTTATTAGGTAAAAAATTTATCATACCTAAATATCAACGTGGTTACAAATGGACAGAAACACACATAAAAGATCTTCTAGATGATTTAGATGACTTTTTTAAAGAGTCTAATGACGATAATATGGATAGTTTTTATTGTCTCCAACCATTGTGTGTCCGTCAAGGAATAGGAAAGACAGAAACAATAAAAGGGATAACATTAAATTCAGAATCTAAGATTAATGATATTTTAAATCAAGTTAAATCATATTTTAATGAGAATAGAATATGGCGAGTTATTGATGGGCAGCAAAGGTTAACAACGATTTTTTTAATTTTATCTTACCTAAATATAAATAACAAATATTCAATTGAATATGAATCGCGAGATAAAAGTGCAATATACTTAAATGACATAAACACAAAACATGATGATGATAATAATATTGATTTTTATCATATAAATGTAGTTTATAAAACAATAAAAAAATGGTTTGAAAATAAAGATGATGAAAATAAAGAAAAATTTATAAGAAAATTTATAAGAAATTTATTAACACGGACTAAATTTATATGGTATGAATGTGATTGTAGTAATGAAAGTGATGAAATAGAAATTTTCACACGATTGAATATAGGTAAAATAGGTTTGACCAATGCCGAATTAATAAAAGCTATTTTTTTAAATATTAAAAATTTGGAAGGAGATGAGTTACTTCAAAAAAAGATAGCACAAGAGTGGGATGATATAGAAAAATCTCTTCAAAATAATGAATTTTGGTCATTTTTTCAAACTCCGAAATACAACAAACCAACAAGAATAGACTATTTGTTCGACTTGTTATGTGAATGTGAAATCAAAAAAGGAGATAAAAACGGAATAATTGAAAAGATAGGAAAAGACCAATATAGAACATTTAGATTTTTTGATTATGTTGTAAAACAAGGCGGCAAAAAAGATGTAGTTGAGCTATGGAATGAACTTGTGAAAATTTATAATACTCTTCAAGAATGGTATAATGATTTGTATTATTATCACTATATTGGATTTTTGATAGAGTGTAATGGAATTAAAATAATTGATGATTTGATTGATAAATATGATGGAACTAAAGAAGAATTTTTACTTCACATAAAAAATAAAATAAAGGAATCTTTATTATCAGAAAAAATTACTTTAGAAGATATGCTAAATAAACAGTATGAATTAGCAACAGAAGAAAAAAATAAGATAGATAAAAGAAAATGTCGACCTATTTTGTTATTGCATAATATTCGAACTGTTATTGAGGAAAACAAACAAAATGAAAGTGAGGATAAATTCAAACATCATGTTTTTCACAGATTTCCATTCTTTCTATTAAAAGAAGCTGATTGGGATATTGAGCATATTGATTCTAATACTCCAAAAAAATTAACTGATAATTTTGAAAAATTCACATGGTTATTACAATTTGAAGGGAAACTAAATGTTGAACTAAATAATAAACTAAATAAGATAATAGAAGAAATAATAAAAGTAATAAAAGGAAAAATAACTAGTGAAGAAAAATATGCAACATTGGCATTCTCAGAATCAAAAGCTCAGATAGCAGAGGAAGAATTAAAAAAAATCATAAAAAAATTATCATTTGATAAATTTGATGATTTAAAAGGTGAAATTGACAATTATTTTGAGGGTAATAAAGATAATAACATCTTGGATGAATATCAAAAAAATCAAATTGGAAATTTTTGTCTTTTAGATTCATCAACTAATAGAGGTTATGGTAATTCTATATTTCCTGAGAAGAGAAGAACTATAATGGCAAAAGCAAGAAGAATGAAATGTTCTCTTGTATTGGAAGGTGATAAATTTAAGTATGAATTGAAGTCTGACAATAATGTATCAGCATATATTCTACCTGCAACAAGAAATGTCTTTATGAAATATTACACACCAGAGACAAATGATTTTTCTTGTTGGAATAAAGACGATGCGGAAGTTTATTTAAACGATATAAAAGATAAATTAGAATGTTTTTTTAAAAAAGAAGAAAACAATGGAAAATAATAATATAACAAATACGACAACTTTTTGGGAGTTGTTGGGTGAATATGAAATAGTTATACCTATTATTCAGCGAGATTATGCTCAAGGCCGTGCAGGGAAAGAAGAATTGCGAAAAAATTTTTTAGGTCAAATCTGTAATGCATTAGAAACAAATTCAGAATTACTTCTTGATTTTGTTTATGGGACAATAAATAATAATAGAATATATCCACTTGATGGACAACAACGACTTACAACTTTATGGTTATTGCATTGGTATTATTTTTATAAAAATGGTTTATTGGGTGTCGATGGCAACAAAGAAAAATTAATGAAATTTTCTTATGAAACACGAGATTCTTCTAAAGAATTTATAAGATGTTTATGTGAGATCAAATTAGTCAATAATAATAGTGAAAAGCACATTGATGAGTTAATTCAAGAACAAACATGGTTTTTGACAAAATGGAAACATGACCCAACAATTCAAGCGATGCTTCGAATGTTGAGTGGAACTTATAAATATAAAAAAGTAAATAATAAACTTGAACCTCAAGGGCAAGGGGATGGAATAGAACAATTATTCAACAAAGATGAATCGCTAAAATTATTAGAAAGATTAGTTAATAAAGATTATTGTCCAATTAAATTTCTTTTTTTAGACTTAGAAGGAATTAAACAGTCTGATAATTTATATATAAAAATGAATGCTCGTGGCAAACAACTTACGAGTTTTGAAAATTTTAAGGCTGATCTTATTGACTTTATCCAAAAAGATAACGAAATCAAGATACATAATGAATGGGCAAATAAATGGGATACAGAATGGACTGATATATTTTGGAAAGAAAGAGATAAAAGAGAAGAAATAGATAATTTATATTTTGCCTTTATCAAAAGATATCTATATAATGAGATAGCGTTAAATGATTTAGAGAAAAATGAAGAAATATTAAAAAATCTCAATAACGAAAATCAAGAATATTCTTCATTTAAAGATTATGAGAAATTAAGGGAAAAAGAAATTTTTCCTAAGTTATGTAAAATATTTAACAATTTAACAACATTTAAAGAGATTATTGAAAGAAAATGTGAACGTATTAAACTGTTAAAAGATAAAGATTATAAATTTATACCGCAGTATAAAAAATATGAAAAAGTGGAAGATAAGAATAACAAAAAAGTCCTTAGTATAACATATCAAGGTAGAGTATTGTTTTATGGTATTTGCGAATATTTAAAACAGGAAAATATAGATGCAAATAATGAAGAAAATTTAAGGCAATGGCTTCGAATATTAGCAAATTTGACATATTATGATGAAATAACTAATGAAAAAGAGTTTGCTTTAAGATTAAAATCTGTGCGGATGGTTTGTGATAAGATTTTGGGAAAATCGTCTAATATTTATATTTCGTTGTGTGAAATAAATATAGAAGCAGACGATACCATAAAGAAAGACACAATAAAAAAACAACTAGAAGAGGAGCAACGAAAAATAATGTTAATCTCTCAAGATGGAGAAGGTGAAATTGAAGAAGATATTATCTTATTAGAAGGCTCTCCTATATTCGAAGGGCATATAAACTGCCTTTTGGATTTAATTGTTTGTGATAATAGCGAAAAAGAAAAAATATGTCAGAGAAAATTATCTAAATTATTGGCAATTCTTAAATTTAAAGAATTTAATGAAGTTAAGTTTAAGCCATATGGATTATTGAGATTGTTATTCCGTGCAATATTAACAAAATATGAAAAAGAAGAACCTAACAAACTTTTAATAAACAATGAACACGTAGGATTTAGGAGATTATTGAATGATGGGGTATTTTATGATCCATTTAAATTTATTATGAGGGGATTTTTGAACCTAAAAGACTCAAATATAGAGTTTAAAGCATATTTGGAAAATATAATATCTAATTATAAAAATAAAGATTGGAAGGTTTGTTTAGTTAAGTCTGATTGTTTATGGACTAGCAATTTTTCTGAAACAATGAAAATACATACTCGAAATAATATTGTTTATTTATATAAAGGAACAAATGCAAATAAAAAAGATATTAAATTAAGTGGAAATCAATGTGGCGTTTCGTGCCCTCTTAGGAAATCTAATACTCAACCATAATTTTATGTAATCCCACTTCCTAAAATCAATAATAATTTAGTAAAATGACTATAAAAACAAAAAATCGTCTATATTTTTAGAAAATATGTCTATTTATTTAGGAAAATAATCAAAAAACTGTCTGCTTTTTTAGGAAAAGAAAACCAACTTGCAAAGTTGCAAAGCTGCAAACTTCATGAAACTCATTTATATTCAGATATTTTAGTGGCACTTTGCAAGTTCGCAAATATTTTCGAACTTTCAAATTTTCAAACTTTCAAATTTTTCCCATTAATACACATTGTGAGTGTGTATTTTTCGACCCAACCCAACAGCAAGGTGCAAGCAAACTGCAAGCAAGAAAACCGCCAAAATAAATACACAATGAGAGTGTGTATTATGTGGGTTCTGTGTGCGATAAAAATCACATCGATTTTGCGTTAAAATCCATCAAATACTCCCTAAAATATCATATTGCGATAAAAATAATCCGTTTTCTATTGTTAAATAAAAAGTTTTTTGTAAATTTGCACGTTGTTATCGTTAGTAACTAATCACTAATCATTAAATCACTATAAAAGCACTATGGCAAATCAATTTTCTCGTCGCCACATTGGTATTACCGAACGCGACCTGCCTAAAATGCAAGTCGGAGGCCAAGCGGTCTTAGGAAGACAAGACC
>JAZQUV010000038.1:0-11615 GCA_045631465.1 Candidatus Aphodosoma sp.
AATATAGAGACAAATTTAAGCTAAAGTTGTCTTGTGACAAAATTTGCCTGGCAAATTTAACTATAAATAACTAAAATTCAGATTGTTACAAGTCTATTTTTTACGTAAAGTTGTCTTGTGAAAATCTGCAGCACAAAAAAATCTTAATAATAAACTATAAGACAATTAGTTACAAGCGAATTTTTCCGCTAAAGTTGTCTTGAACCTAAAAATAATAGCCTTTTTTTGACCTATATTTTGAGCACCCTACCCGTTGGGGTCGGGGGGATAGGGGTGTGCTTGCTGTCCGCAGGTGACCCTTCGGTAAGCTCAGGGATCACGCTGCGGTTACTACTTCGTGTGTCTCCTTCGGAGACCTTCTGCTCTTTCACCCCTACGTGGTTTATTTATTCTGTATATCTCTATCAGGGGTTTACACCCCTGCCTGTAGTATATCACTCCTACGGAGTTTATTATAAAATTATTTGTTGTGAATGAATATATTTGCTGTTTAATGTTCATTATATTACAGATGAGATGTGGATGGATATGATAAAAAAAATGCTGAGCCAGATGATGGACTCAGCATTTTTTGTGTTATTTTTGTGCGATTTACGCTTTGCGGAGGTTGTTGATGCTGTCTTGGAGGGATTTGATTTTGGATTCGGCATCGGCTTGTTTTTTGCGCTCGTTTTCAACGATTTCGGGTTTGGCATTGGTTACGAATTTTTCGTTGCCGAGCTTTTTCATTACCGAATTTAAGAAGCCTTTGAGATACTCAATCTCTGCCTCCATCTTCTTAATCTCTTCTTCGACGTTGATGTTGTTGCCTAGTGGCACGGCATACTCGGTTACGCCTACCATATAAGTTGCGGCTGTGGCATCTTTTTCGCCATGAGCGATAGTCTCGAGGTTACACATTTTGATGATAACTGGGTTGTAGGCATCGTTGTGACCTTCGCCTGTAACGACAAGCGAGAGCGCCTCTTTGTTTGGTATGTTCTTGTCGAGACGAACTGTGCGCACACCTGCGATAATCTCTTTGACGAACTCGAAATCGGCGAGTAGGGCAGTATTGATTGTGCCTGCCTCAGGCATTGGGGCTACCATCACACTTTCGCCATCACGACGCTCGTCGAGCACTTGCCAAATCTCTTCGGTGATGAATGGCATGAATGGGTGGAGAAGGAGTGTGAGTTTTTCGAAGAACGCAATTGTTGAGTTGTAAGTAGCGCGGTCGATTGGTTGTTGATAAGCAGGTTTAACCATCTCGAGATACCAAGATGAGAACTCGTCCCAGAAGAGTTTGTAGACCGTCATAAGAGCCTCGCTGAGACGATATTTTGTGAAGTCGTCGTTGATTTCTTCGATAGTTTTAGAGAGTTTGCTGTCGAACCACTCGATTGCGAGACGTGAGCTTTCAGGTTGCTCGATATCAGCCACTTCCCAACCTTTGATGAGGCGGAGGGCATTCCATATCTTGTTGTTGAAGTTACGACCTTGTTCGCAAAGAGCTTCGTCGAAAAGGATGTCGTTGCCAGCAGGAGCTGCGAGCATCATACCCATACGCACACCGTCTGCGCCGAACTTCTCGATGAGTTCGAGTGGGTCAGGCGAGTTGCCGAGTGATTTTGACATCTTGCGACCGATTTTGTCGCGCACGATACCAGTGAAATATACGTTGCGGAAAGGCATATCGCCTTTGTATTCGTAGCCAGCCATAATCATACGAGCCACCCAGAAGAAGATGATGTCGGGACCAGTAACGAGGTCGGCAGTTGGGTAGTAGTAGTTGATTTCGTCGTTGTTAGGATTGTTGATGCCATCGAACAACGAGATAGGCCACAACCAAGAAGAGAACCAAGTGTCGAGGCAGTCTTCGTCTTGACGAAGGTCGTCGAGAGTGAGGGCATTGTTGCCTGTTTTGGCACGTGCAGCTTCGAGTGCAGCTTCGGCTGTTTCGGCTACAACATAGCCACCTTCAGGGAGGTAGTAAGCTGGGATGCGGTGACCCCACCAGAGTTGGCGGCTGATGCACCAGTCCTTGATATTTTCGAGCCAGTGGCGATAGGTGTTTTTGTATTTAGCAGGGTAGAACTTGATGTCGTCGTTCATGACAGGAGCGAGTGCGATTTCGGCAAGGTGCTCCATTTTGAGGAACCACTGCATTGAGAGTTTTGGTTCGATAGGCACATTGGTGCGCTCAGAGCAACCTACTTTGTTGTTGTAGTCCTCAACCTTCTCGAGAAGACCAGCAGCCTCGAGGTCGATGACGATTTGTTTGCGCACATCGAAGCGGTCCATGCCAATGTACATACCAGCAGCCTCGCTGAGTGTGCCGTTGTCGTTGAAGATATCGATGCTTTGGAGGTTGTGTTTTTCGCCAAGCATATAGTCGTTGATATCGTGGGCAGGAGTGACTTTGAGGCAACCTGTACCGAACTCTACGTCAACGTATTCGTCCTCGATGACAGGCACTTCGCGACCTACGAGAGGCACGATGACGCGTTTGCCTTTGAGGTGAGTGTTTTTAGGGTCGTTAGGGTTGATACACATAGCTGTGTCGCCCATGATAGTTTCAGGACGAGTAGTAGCCACGATAGCGTATGTATCTTCGCCTACCACTTTATAGCGGAGGTAGTAGAGTTTGCTTTGTTGTTCTTTGAAGATAACCTCTTCGTCGGATAGGGCAGTGAGGGCTTTTGGGTCCCAGTTGACCATGCGTACACCACGATAGATGAGGCCTTTGTTGTAGAGGTCGCAGAATACTTTGATAACCGACTCTGAGCGAACATCGTCCATAGTGAACGAAGTGCGGTCCCAATCGCAAGAGGCTCCGAGTTTGCGGAGTTGTTGGAGGATGATGCCACCATGCTCGTGAGTCCAATCCCATGCGTGTTTGAGGAACTCGTCGCGAGAGAGGTCGGTTTTCTTAATGCCTTGAGCAGCGAGGCGATTGACCACCTTAGCTTCGGTAGCGATAGAGGCGTGGTCAGTACCAGGCACCCAACAAGCATTGAAGCCCATCATACGAGCGCGGCGCACGAGGATGTCTTGGATAGTGTTGTTGAGCATGTGGCCCATGTGGAGCACACCTGTCACGTTAGGTGGTGGGATAACTATTGTGTAAGGCTTGCGACCGTCAGGTTTGCTCGAAAAGAGAGCGTGGTCGAGCCAGTATTGATACCATTTTTGTTCTACATCTTGCGGATTGTATTTACTTGCTAATTCCATAATATAATTTGAAATTTGAAATTTGAAATTTGAAATTTTTTTAATTTAAAATGTGGATATATAGTCTTTGTGTCATTGATTGATAAAAAGTTGATGCCGAATGGTAATTTTCAATTTTCAATTTTCAACTTTTAATTTTCAACTGCTATGATGCTATCGACTACGAATTCGCTGACGCCACGCCATACGAGTGGGTTGAGGTACTCTTTGTAGTGAAGTTCGACTTGCTTGCCTGAGCAGCGCATAAGCGAGTCGGCAATGGCTTCGTCGGTAACTGAGAATTGGAACTCGTAGCTTTGGATGCCTGAGGCTACGCCGTTGGCTGTTTGACCTTTGAAACCAGCTTGGATGAGTTTGCCTTCGTAGGTTTTGAAGATATAGCCTTTGTGGACCATATAGTTGAGTTCGCCAGCTTTGACGCCTTCGCCAAACACGAAGAAGTATTGGAAATAGATGACACCTGCAATGACTAGCACTGCGATTAGCGATATGATGCCGATGATTTTTGCTTTCATATATTAGATTTTTTTAGAAGACAAAATAACAGAATAACCAAAAAAAGTATCTTTAATCTGTGAAAATCAGTCGAGCTGATTTTTGTAACCAAAAATCGCGAATCTAAAAACAAGATAATTACATAAAACCATTATTTATTCTCACAGAAATTGTTTTACTTCAAAACAAATCAGTGTTATCTGTGTAATCTGTGGGAGATAAAAATATATTATAATAAATCAAAAACTTTGCCAAAGTATGTTGTTCTGTATCTCGCGAAGACAGTTCACACAAAGGCAGTCGGTGTAATTCTCTGTAATATATTGGCGCGCTTCGGGGGTTAGTTGCACCGAGGCGCATTGGCATTTGGTTATATCGTCGTTGTGACGGCAGATGAATTTTGCTCCACAACGTGGACAAGTTTTTTCTTGCATATTTTTTATTTGTTACTTTTGTGACCAAATTATATGTTACTTTTGTCATTGCGCAAAAGTAACCAAAACGCTAGTGCTGTGCTTAAAAACGCTAAAGTCTAGCAATAAATCCTACAGCGCTTTAAACTCGGGCGGTCTTTTCTGCTCTATAAAATTCTGATTTTTGCCCGTGAGTCTTGCACTTCGTTGTTGACCTGTGTAACCTCGCCAAAAACCGCTGCTTAACGGATTTATTACTATCCTTTTTTTTAGCGTTTTTAAGGCAAGGCACTTGAAATTGCTCATGCTCGGCAACTGAAGTAAACTTCGTTGCTCTCGCTTACTCGCAATTTTAAGGCAAGGCACGGAAGCCATTCGGATTTCACGTGCGTCTTTTAAGGCAAGGCACTTGAAATTGCTCATGCTCGGCATAATAAGCAAGCTTAACTCTGCTCTCGCTTACTCGCAATTTTAAGGCAAGGCACGGAAGCCATTCGGCGTTCACGTGCGTATGGTAATCTTAATTATGAATTATGAATTATATAAGGTCGCAAATGGTTGCGTTGCTGACGGTGATTAAATCGTTTGGGGCGATTTGGATTTGTAGGCCACGCACGCCTGCGCTAATATATATATGGTCGAAATCGGCGGCTGTGGTGTGGATATAGGTTGGGAATGGCTTTTTCATGCCAATAGGGGAACAACCTCCACGGATGTAGCCCGTAGTGGGGAGGAGGTCCTTCATTGGTATGAGGTCGCAATTCTTATTGCCACTCACTTTTGCTGCTTTCTTCAAATCGACCTCGCAGTTGCCCGGAATGACACAAACGAAGTAGCCCGATTTGTCGCCTTTGAGCACGAGGGTTTTGAACACCTGTTCGATGTTTTCGCCAAGGCTCTCGGCTACGTGTCCGGCATCGAGATGCTGCTCATCCACCTGGTAAGGGATGAGTTGGTAGTTGATTTTGCGTTGGTCGAGTAGGCGTGCAGCGTTGGTTTTGCTGATTTTTGCCATATTATATCAAAAGACAAAAGAACATAATAACATAATTTTCCGTCATGTATATATTATGTTATTATGAGAAAGAAGTCGAACGATTAAGACTACTTTTTTCTTTATTCGCTGATTTTGTTCATGTCTTGGATAAGCTCGAGAGTAGCTTTGTTGAAGTCTTGAACAAGAGCAGAGTAGTATTGTTTTGTGCGTTTGCGGTCTTTTGTACCCTCTGGGTGGTTGGCACGTGCGATGAATTCGTCGTTGATTTCGATGATGCGTGCAGCAAATGTGTCGAGAGTAGTGTTGTCGAATTTAGGAAGCACGAGGTTGCAGATGATACATTCGTCCATCAATTGTCCGAGAATAGCACGGATTTGTTTTTTGAGAGTTCTACGATTTGCCATAATTTTTATAATTTGAAATGTGAAATTTGAAATGTGAAATTTGAAACGAAGGTCTTTGTGTCTTTGGCGATAAAAATTTGCCATGCAACATTAATTAACTTTCAAATTTAAACTTTCAACTTTCAACTTGTTAATTATTCTTCTGAGAAGTGAACGAGCACTTTGCGGTAGGTGTTGAATATCTTTGATTTTGATACGAATCCGATGTATTTGTTTTGTTCGTCGACTACGGGAAGATTCCATGCGCCTGTGTTTTCGAATGTGTCCATCACTTTGTCCATCGGCATATTGACCACGATGCGTGCAGGTGGCATATTCATGAGTTCTTGCACTGTGTAGCGGTCGTAGAGTTCGGGACGGAACATGATGTTGCGCACCTCGTCGAGCGAAACCACGCCCACGAAACGTTGTGTTTTAGGATTTACAACAGGGAATAGGTTGCGGTGTGATTTAGAGATTACTTTCACCAATTGTCCGAGCGTTGTTTCGGGAGTAACGATAGAGAGGTCGGTCTCGATTACGTTGTCCATCTTCATGAGGGTGAGCACTGCGCGGTCTTTGTGGTGAGTGAGCAATTCGCCTTTTTGCGCAAGACGCATAGCATAGAGCGAGTGGCGCTCGAACACGATGATGGTGAGGTAGGCGATGACGGAAGTAATCATGAGAGTCATGAATAGGTCGTAACCACCTGTGAGTTCGGCAATGAGGAATGTGCCTGTGAGCGGTGCGTGCATTACGCCCGACATAAGACCTGCCATACCGGCAAAGGCAAAGTTTTGGTGAGGCACCGGAAGACCTACGATATTCAAACCTTCGGCAACAACGAAGCCTGTGATACAGCCAACAAAGAGCGATGGAGCGAAGATACCACCTGTACCGCCAGCACCATTAGTGGCAGCCGAAGCAAATATTTTGAAGAAAACAATTAGCGATAGATAGAGCACTATAGCCCAAGCATCGAAGCGATAGTTGTAGAGGAACGATTGGTTGAAGAGGTTGTAGCATTCGCCTGTGAGTAGGGCGTTGATGGTGTCGTAGCCTTCGCCATAGAGAGGAGGGAAGAGGAAGATGAGAACACCGAGCATCAAGCCACCAACCAAGATTTTTTTGTATGGCACTTTGAGGCGACGGAAGATGCCTTCGAGCCAATTCATGCCACGAGTGAAGTAGAGCGAGATAAGTCCACACACCACGCCGAGCAAAATGAGATAAGGCACGCGGTCGAGGGTGAATGGTGCGTAGTTGTCGAAATGGAACATAACCTCGTTGCCCATAAAGAGATAAGAGAATGCCGTAGCTGTGACCGAAGCAATGAGCAGAGGCACGATAGAGGTCATGGTGAGGTCCATCAACAATACCTCCATAACGAACGCAACGCCTGCGATAGGGGCTTTGAAGATGCCACCTACGGCACCTGCAGCACCACAACCCACGAGGAGCATGAGGGTGCGTTGGTCCATTTTGAAAAACTGACCGAGGTTAGATCCGATAGCAGAACCGGTGAGCACAATAGGCGCTTCGGCTCCGACCGAACCACCAAAACCGATAGTGATACTAGATGCAACTATCGACGACCAACAGTTGTGGAGTTTGATGATAGCTTTGTGTTGAGAGATGGCGTAGAGAATTTTGGTTACGCCATGCGAGATGTCGTCTTTGACAACATATTTGACAAATAGAGTGGCAATGACGATACCCACGGCAGGGAAAGCAAGATACCAATAGTTCAATGAGTCGTTGGCCATCAACGATTTGACGATATCTTGCACAAAGTGGATAGAACTTTTGAGAAGGAATGCTGCAAGAGCACATCCAAGACCTGTGATGAAGGCTAGCACAAGCACAAATCGCTTGTCTTTGATATGCTTCTCGCGTAGTTCTAATATTTTTTGATATATATTATCGAGATTAGGAATAGTCATTTTTTATAGATAATGTAATTAACACGCAAAGGTAGCATTTTTTTTATAAAGTAGCAAATTATTTTGCATATTTTTTATCCTAATCTATACTATTATTTATTATTTTTCGGGTGTAGAGTCGTAATTCCTTTTAGGATTTTTTGGAAACCAACCTCGTTTAACTCGTTTTTCTTGTTCGAATAGTTCGAGAATCGACCAAAAACAAGAGAAAGATATTACTCCGAAAATCACAGAGAGATAGATGTTTTCGACGAGAAGAGAGGCAATTAGTGTTATAACTCCAGCTGATGCAAAGGCCCACCAGCAACGAGTGCCAAAATAGTATTCGCCTTTGATGACTAAGGGGTGGAATAGTCCGATGCAGATGAAAGAGACTAAACCGAGTATTATTCCTGAAAAATTCATAGTAGATGTAATTAATGACAGAACATAAAGCCAACGTATAGACGAGGGCCAGTTGGTAAGAGTATTGATTTTTGAGCAAAAGCCATTACCCAATCTAGGCGGAAAGTGAAGTGGATACGTTGGGTTAAGCACACATCGATACCAGCATATGGGCCAATGTAGAAGAAGCTCTGTTTGTTGAGGATAGTGTAGTTTTCGGGGCTCCAATCGTCTTGATTGCCATCGACTACCATAAGCGAGTGCATAGCTCCACCACCAATAGAGCCTCCGATGTAGGGCCATATTTTATTGCCACGCCAACAAGCGTCGGCCAATAGGCCTCCCCATCCTGTGCGGATATAACTGCCTGGTTGCAAGGTGTTGTGCTTATTGGTGAAGTTGCTATTCATCGTAGATACAAAACCTTCGCAACCAACGCGTAGATGTTTTTTAAGGTTGATGCGGAGAGAACCACCAATGCCATAGGTGAGACCTTGAGAAGAGATAGATTCGCCAGAAGGGAGGGTAGCATTAGGATTCTCGCCAAATAGGCCACCAGCGTGCACCATCATACCTCCACTATAGCCTTGAAATATAGAGGTTGAGTCGTTTTTTGCAAACAGAGTTGCACTAAAAATGAGTAATAAAAAAAATAATCTTTGTCGCATATTGTTTGTTTTTGAAATTTTGCGACAAAGATATTGCTTTTTGATTTAAGTTTACTTAAATCTAACTTAAATAATTATTCGTTGATAGGTATTCGGAGTTCGTTGATAGTGCCGTTTATATCCAATATGAGTGAGAAATGTGTGCAGCTCAGATGTGATTTTATGCAGATAATGCCCGGTTGTGAGGTTGGTAGAAGCACATTGAGTATGCCGTCGAGCATTTGATGTAGGTCTTTAGGCGATAGGGTGATTTCGCTGACAAATGGGTCGAGATGCAGATGGGGAATAAGTTGTTTTGCGTTGAAATCTGCTTCGTGTGCCTTAATCCATTGAATGGTAAAATCTTGAATATTTAGGCTATATGATTGTTTTTTAGGCGTAGTGTGCAGTATGACGCCAATATTGCGGATAGATTCTATGGGATGTTTGCGTTCGAAGCCTAACTTGCGACGCAATGAGTGTAGGTGTACGTCGATGGTGCCTGTGTCGTACTGAAATCGCTGACCCCATACATTATCTAAAATATCTTCTCGCGTGCATAGTTTGTCGGCGTGTTGGGCAAGATAGAGCAATAGTTCGAATTCGATATGAGTTAATTTTATAGGTTTGCCATCTTGTGTTATTTTGTGCGATGTGGTGTCGATTAAAGTATTTAAGATGCTGTATGTCATAGTTTTTTCAGATGTAAAGATAGTATTACAATAGCTATTGCTGCCGATATTATGTTAGATGCGGGTTGTGCCATCCAGGTGCCTGTGAGTCCCCATATAGGTGGGAATAGCAAAATGAATGGTATGAGTAGTAAGATTTGACGCGAAAGAGATAGGAATATAGAGACACCAGCACGCCCGATGCTTTGGAAATAGTTGGTCACAATGATATGAAAACCAACCACAAAGAATGTAGATGCATATATCGACAATCCACTTGCGGTGATGTTGATGAGATTGGAGTCGATAGTAAACATACGGGCTATATAATGAGGGAATATCAAAGCTATTATACAACCCAATGAGGTTATAGTGGTGGCGATAGAAACGCAATATTTTAGCGTTGTTTTTACGCGATTATAGAGTCCAGCGCCACAATTGTAGCCAATGATAGGTTGCATACCTTGTGCCATACCTACGATGGCCATTACGATGAGTGATGTGAATGAGGTAATGATGCCAAATGCCCCAATAGCAAGGTCACCTCCATGGTTTTGTAGAGTGTGATTCATTAGCACATTAACCAATGAAGTGGCTGTGTGGAGTAGGAATGACGAGAGACCTATGCTAAGAATTGAGAATTGAGAATTGAGAATTGAGAATCGAAGGTCTTTGAGTCTTTGACGGGAAAAGCGAGAGATGTTAAATGTTAGCTTTCTGAAACTGAGTAGATTGTCCTTGCGGAAGAAGAAGTGCATAATCCATGCACAAGAGATGAACATTGACACAACTGTGGCATAGGCGGCACCACGAATGCCGAGGTTGAATGTGAAGATGAAAAGAGGGTCGAGAAGTATGTTGAGTGCAGCTCCAAGTATGAGGGTATTCATGGCTCGCAAGGGTTGTCCTGATGCGCGCATTATGTTGGTGTAGGCATAACTCAACGAAGTGAATATATGTCCTGGAATTATAATTTTTAGATATTCGCTAGCGTAGGGTAGAGTCTGTTCTGAGGCTCCAAAAGCATAGAGTATAGGTTCGAGGAAAATGAAAGTTAACGAGCTGACTACTATGTAGAAGAGGAGAGAGAGGGCGAGTGTGTTGGGGAGTATTGCATTGGCTTCGCGTGTGTTGCGATTGCCGAGTAGGAGCGATACGCGAGCGGCAGCTCCATGGCCTACGAGCATACCAAATGCTCCGAGTAGGTTCATTATAGGGAACGTAAGAGCTAGACCCGAAATGGCTAAGGCACCAACACCCTGACCGATATAGATTCGGTCGATGATGTTATAGAGCGCATTGACCAATGTGCCTATCAACGATGGTAGCGAGTAGTACCATAGAAGTTTTGATATTGGGCTCTCTCCTAATTTCATTTTTTTTGATTTTTAGACAGGAGGACAAGATAACAAAATTTGTTAAAATGTATTTTTTTTGTTGTAAGGATTTATCTATATTCGATACCTTTGAGGGATAGTCCCATATTTATAGGTATGGATTCGAGTTCGTTCATTATACCTTTGCGAGTATAGGAACTTTTAAGGTATAATGGGAAATAGATAGAGTTATGTTGTTCGTTTTCGATATTTGAATTGTCGTAGTCTACGAACATTATTGATACGAAATACGTTCCGGGTTGAATAATGACGTTTTCGGTTACTTCAATTTTTACTTCTTGTTTGTCGGAATTTACTGGGATGTCGAAATAGATGGGTTTGCAAAGTGTATTGGTAAATTCGCCAGTTGCTTCATTTTGTCTGTATATATTTACGCTGAATTTTGCGCCTAATATGTTGTTTGAACGTACGTTGAATGATATTTCTTGTAGTTCAAATATTCTTTTTGTTTCTACCATTGAGCCAACTTCAAAGCCTTTATGTGCAATGGTTAGCATAGTTTCTCCTCCTGCTATGTTCATTCCTTTATTTGCAAATAGAGCTTTTTTTCTTTTGCCATTATAGACAACCATTTCGTCAAGTTGTTTTGTTTGCATGACGATGTTGTTGGTTGTGTTTAGACATTCAGTTATAGGAATTTGTTTTTCTTGATAAGATACATGTCGGATGACTAATGTGTCTGAAATCTCAATCTCTACATTTAGAGTAAATACACCATTAGTGTCGCTTAATGTGCCTATTTTTTTAGAGGGAATACCTATAGTTGCATATTCAATGGCTTCGCCGTTTTCGTTTACTATTTTGTTTGTGATGCTTATTTTGGATTGGGCATTTGTTGTTATTAGAACAAATAGTAATAGTAATAAAGATGATGCTTTTTTCATGATTAGGTGGTGTTTTAGTTGAAGAACTTTTGGTTGTTTTATTCGCCCCCCGTTGGGTAGGGTGCTCAAAATATAGGTCAAAAAAAAGAGCCAGTAGATAATGCTTTAATTCGTTTGCAAACTAGATTTTGAGGTAAATTATTTTTTGACCATTCATTTAATTGTTTCTTTTTTATATTTTCGATGCG
>JAZQUV010000039.1:0-28206 GCA_045631465.1 Candidatus Aphodosoma sp.
ACCCAAATTGCTGCGTTGTTCTCAATATTAAGCTTCAGTCATGTACTTCAGTACACTCCTTTCAGCTTAAATTTCAACGCCTTGCACTTTAGGCATTCTTACACATCTAAAAGAGGCTGAGCCAAAAATTTCATTTTGACATAGCCTCCAATCAAAAAAGGTTGACCATTGGTGATGTGGTCAACCTTTTTTATTGGGATAATTTTGTGTTATATTATATTACTGTCCGCTAAAACTTTTCTAAATAATAAAAATTTGTTATATTATTACTTTTTGTGATTGGTCGTTTATGTGAACAACATAAATGCCTTTAGGGAGATTGATGTCTATATTGCCATTTGCTCTTTTTTTATAGATGATTTGTCCGTTTAGGTTGTATATAACCACTTGTGTGCGTTGCTCTAATTCTATTCGGATGCCATTAGGTGTATTGAATATAGGTAGCGCTTCAGTTCTGATTGTTGACACCGACGTAGGCTCTTCTGCTTCTTCTGTTTGCAATTTTGCACCTGGATATACATTGCCATAGCGGTCAATGATTTTTACAACCCATGTTTTGCCTTCGTAGCAATCGTTATACACTAATGTATTGAACGAAGTGGTGTATGTAATACCTAGCAGATTTTCGGCCTTACAGCCTTGTGTTTGTGAGAGGGTTGTGTCGTAGCAATATATTGCAAAGCGATAGTTCTCCTTTGAACAGTCCCATGATAGTAGGTTTTGCTCTTTGTTGAGTGTGAAATTGGTGATTTCTGGTGCTGAGGGAGCGCGACGCCATGTGATGGCTGGCCAAAGGGCAATGTGCTGGAAATGGTGTTCGGGTAGATATGTGTGATAGCCTTCGTCGCTATTGTCGAAATATGTGTTTGCTCCACCTCTATTTTGCCAATAAGTATTATTGTAGAAAATAGTGCCAGTGGCTTTATTGTCTTCGCGGTTGACATTGATTTGGTTTGAAATGTCGGTAGGAGGATTGAAGCGACCACCACTATTTTGAGCTACATCGTTGCTTGTAAATAGTGGACGTTTGTATTTGTCTGCCAAGTCGCTCCACCAATTGCAGAGTGTTTCGTAGTCTTGTCCTTTGTTATATTTAGGGCTTGAAGATAGCGATGGCCAATAGAGTTGTGGCGATATGTAGTCGATATAGCCACGTTTGAGCCATGCTGCAGCATCACAATATAGAACCGAATAAGCATCTTGACCTGTGATGCCCGATGCAGGCGCTATTTTGTCGTAAGAGGTGTAGTCTTCGTTGTAAACGTAGCGTGTTTTGGTGCTATAAATGCCAAAAGGACCGATGCCGAAGCGAAGATAAGGTTTATGTGTTTTTACACTATCGAGAACGGATTTTACGAGAATATTGACATTCTCGCGACGCCAATCGTTTATGTCGAGGTCGTAAGGGTTGTTTGAAGTAGTTTGGCGAGTTTCGTTTTCGGCATATTCGTTGTCGGGCATAGATTTGTAGAAATAGTCGTCGAAAATAATGCCATCAATGTCGTATTTGGTGATGATTTCGGTGATGACGTCGAGAGTGTATTTACGCACATCGGGATTGCCAGGGTCGAGGAATGCAGTTGAACCCGAGCCTATGCGCCAAGAATCTTTGACTTGTGGGGCGTTGATGGAATATTCGCCTATGCGATAGGGGTTGATCCATGCGTGGAGTTCGATGCCGCGTTTGTGGGCCTCTTCGATGGCAAAAGCGAGTGGATCGTAGCCAGGATTGGTGCCACGAGTGCCAGTGAGCGAACTCATCCATGGTTCGTATGACGATTCGTAGAGAGCATCGCCGTGAGAGCGCACTTGGAGCATTATGGCATTGAGATTACCTTGTTTAGCACGTTCGATGATAGTTACTAATTCGGCTTTTTGTGCTGCTATTTGAGTCGCATTGCCCTCTTTTGTGATTTGAGTTGTAGGCCAATCGATATTCCACACGGTGGCTACCCAAGATGCACGAAACTCTTTTTCTTGAGCGTTTATATGAATGCACAATGCACAATGTGCGATGCATAGTAGAATGATTATGAGTTTTTTCATATTTTAGTAGCGATAACTGCGGACGCTCGAGCCGAGCGTCCCTACTTTGGGTTTGATATTAATTGAGTTCGTCGAGTTCGAGCCAACGGAGTTCTTTTTCGTCAAGGAGGTCAGTTATTTCTTGGAATCGTTGTGATTTTTTGATTAAATCATCGTTAGATAGAGAACCAGAGGCAAGAGCTGATGATAATTCGGATTTCTCTTTTTCGAGTGATTCGATATCCTTTGAGAGTTGTTCGTACTCGCGTTTTTCGTTGAAAGAGAGTTTGCGTTTTTTGTTTGAGGATGAGTCGGACTTGTCGGACCTGTCAGACTTTTCGGACAACTGTTGACTGTTGACTGTTGGTTGTTGACTTTTCTGCTCGCGTTCCTCCTCTTCTTTGAGTTCGCGCCATTGGCGGTAGTCGGTGTAGTTGCCAGGGAAGTCTTTGATTTTGCAGTCGCCTTGGAACACGAGTAGGTGGTCGATGACCTTGTCCATAAAGAAACGGTCGTGACTTACGACAATAACGCAACCTTTGAAGTTGATAAGGTAGTCCTCTAGAACATTTAGAGTGGCAATGTCGAGGTCGTTAGTCGGCTCATCGAGAACGATAAAGTTAGGACTACGCATCAATACGGTGCATAGGTATAGGCGGCGGCGTTCGCCACCAGAAAGTTTGGCTATGTAGTCGTGTTGTTTTTCAGGCGGGAATAGGAAGTGCGTGAGGAATTGGGTAGCGGTCATTTTGCGTCCACCACCGAGGTCGACTTCTTCGGCAATTTGACGTACAGCATCAATAACCTTCATACCATCGTTGAATTGGATACCATTTTGGCTATAATAAGCGAATTTGACAGTTTCGCCAATGTCGAAACGACCACTATCGGGAGCAACTTCGCCGAGAAGCATTTTGAGGAAGGTAGATTTGCCTGTACCATTTTTGCCCACGATGCCAAGTTTCTCATAGCGAGAGAAGTTGTAGTAGAAATTGTCGAGGATTTTGTAGTCGCCAAATGCTTTGCTGATATATTGTGCTTCGAATATTTTTGAGCCAAGATAGGCCGATTTTACACCAAGGGATACCTGTTTTTCGGCAATGCGTTGTTTGGCACGTTGCTCGATTTCGTAGAAAGCATCGATACGAGAGCGGGATTTGTGGCCACGCGCTTGTGGTTGGCGGCGCATCCAATCGAGTTCGGTGCGATAGAGGTTTTGGGCACGAGCAGTTTCGGCATTAAAATTAGCAATACGAGCCTCGCGTTTTTCGAGATAGTAACTATAGTTGCCTTTATAGTGGAATAGTTGGTGTTGGTCTATTTCGAGAATATCGGTGCAGACATTGTCTAGGAAATAGCGGTCGTGAGTGACCATGAGGATGGTCATCTTGGAGTGGTTGAGAAAATCTTCGAGCCATTCGACCATTTCGAGGTCGAGGTGGTTGGTAGGCTCATCGAGAAGGATGAGGTCGGGCTCGGTGATGAGTACGTTGGCAAGAGCAAGACGTTTTTGTTGACCACCAGATAGTTGTTCGACCGGTTGTTCGAGATTGTGGATATTGAGTTTGCCAAGAATTTGCTTGATGCGAACTTCGTAATCCCAAGCATTGAGACGATCCATGTCGGCCATAGCAAGTTGGATTTCGTTGCTATAAGCAGGGTCGTCGGCATGTTTTTCGATGAGGTTTTCGTAATGAGCAATGGCTTTTACTACATCATTGTCGGAGGCAAAGCATGCTTGACTTACGGTCATTCCTGGTTGGAAATTTGGGTCTTGCGTCAGACACCCGACACGGATATCTCGACGATAGGTGATGGTGCCACTATCTTGCGATTCTCGGCCTATGAGTAGGTTGAGAAGGGTAGTTTTGCCAGTACCATTTTGGGCGATAAGGGCAACGCGTTGTCCTTGGTCGATACCAAAGCTAATATTTTCGAATAGAAGGCGGTCGCCAAATGATTTGGTTAGATTTTCGACTTGTAGATAGACCATTGTTTGAGTTGAAAGTTATTCGCTTCGCTCATGATTTTTGCTTCGCTCGGCATAGTTCAAGTAAACTTGACACTGCTCTCGCTTATCGCAAAAATTGAGAGTTGAAAGTTGAAAGTTAATTAAATTTCAAATTTCAAAATTCAAGTTATTTAGAATTTTCCCATTATGAGTTTGATGATGTCGTTGCCATTGGCAAAGATGAGGAGGGCAAGGAGTAGGAACATGCCGATGTTGGCTGCTATTTCCATGAAACGGTCGTTAGGTTTGCGACCTGTAATCATTTCGTAGATGAGCATTAGGAAGTAGCCACCATCGAGCACAGGAATAGGCAAGAAGTTCATGAATGCCAATGCAATAGAGATGAATGCTGTGAAGCTCCAGAATATGCTCCAATTCCAAGTAGCAGGGAACATGTTGCCTATGGCAACGAATCCACCAACAGATTGAGCTCCTGCTTTGGTGAATACGAGGCGGAATTGTTTTACATAGTTTACTAAGCCTTCCCAGCCTTTAGCTATACCAGCAGGGAATGATTGGAAGAACCCATATTTGATTTGTTTTGCTTTGAAATATGGTGTTGGGTCTTTTATTTGCACTCCTATTTTGCCATCTTCGGTTAGAGTGATGGAAGAGTGCATAAGCGAGTCGGCACGCATAAAGTCGAGCGTGATAGTTTCGCCCTTATGTTTGTTGAGTTCGGTTACGATGTCGCTATATGCAGGGAGGGAGATGCCATTGATGCCGATGATGCTATCGTTAGGCTGCATATTTGCCATTTCGGCAGGTGTGTTTGGCGCAATAGCTTCGATGACGAAAGGTACGCGTAGTGCGGTTAGTTTTGCATCGTTGGCAGCAATGATTTGTTCGCCAAAGTCGTCTGGTAGTGTGATGGCTACTTCTTGATTATTGCGGAGTACGGTGATATTGCTTTTGCCTTCTATTACTATTTTGTTGACAATATCGCGCTCGTTCTCAACTGTTTCGCCATTGATGGTGAGTATGCGGTCGCCATTTTGGAAACCATTATTGAGCGCAGTTTGGCAATAGTCGTAGCCAAGGTAGGCTTCTTGAGTAGGGATATAACTTTCGCCCCAAGCATAGAGCATCATGGCATAGATGATGGCGGCAGTGATGAAGTTCATAAGCACACCGCCAGCGATGATGAACATACGTTGCCATGCTGGTTTAGCACGGAATTCCCAAGGTTTTACTTCGGCAGAGAGCATAGAGGCGTCGGTAGTTTCGTCGGCCATACCATCGATTGCGCAGTAGCCACCGAGTGGCACCCAACCGATACCCCATTCGGTAGTTTCGGGGTGTTTGCGCCAGTCGTTGTCGTCGAGTTCGCTAATAGGTGCCGGTTCCATGATAGGACGACCCTTTTTGTCGGTGCGAGGTATGCCGAATTCGTCAACTGATTGACGTACGTGGTCAGGCAAGTTTTTGGCAAAGAAGCGGAATTGCCATTTGCCGTTGATTTTTTTTGCTCGGAATATAGAGAAGTTAGGGTTGAAAAATAGGTAGAATTTGTTGACACGGACTTTGAATAGACGGGCAAAACCGAAGTGTCCGAGTTCGTGAACGAATACAAGGATTGAGAGTGCTAATACTAATTGAGCTGCTTTAATTAAGACTGTTTCCATTAATTTTGTTGGTTTTTATTATTGTTATGGAAGACAGAATAACATAAGAACATAATTTATTAAATTTATATTTTGATGTTCTTCTGTTCTTTTGTCTTCAAAAATATTATCTTAAGAAATTTTTCGTTTTGCTCAAGATTTTTGCTATGCTTGGCATAAAAATTTTCTTTCAAAAAACAAATGGATTTGTTTTTTAAGTCTTTAAATTAAATTGTCAAATTAAAGTGAACTTTATTTGCCAATTCAATCGAAAGCCTTGAAAATTTTTCTGCTCTCGCTTATCGCAAAAATTTTTCGTTTTACTTGAGATTTTTGCTTCGCTCGGCAACTGAAGTAAACTTCGTTGCTCTCGCTTATCGCAAAAATTCAGTGGTGAGGATGCGGGCTTCGCGGTCGCAGGCTACGTAGTCTTCGTAGGTTGGTTGTGAGATGAATGCCATGCGCGACATGACTTGTTCGATGATGTCGCTCATTTGTAGGAAGCCAATTTGATCGTTGAGGAATGCGGCTACTACTACTTCGTTGGCTGCGTTGAGCACGCAAGGCACATTGCCACCACGATTTAGGGCTTCGAATGCGAGGGCTAGGTTGCGGAAGCGAGTGGTGTCGGGTTGCTCGAAGGTAAGACTTGTGCATTTGGCAAAGTCGAGACGTTCGAATGATGCTTGTACGCGAGTAGGGAATGTGAGTGCGTATTGGATTGGTAGGCGCATGTCGGGTAGGCCCATTTGGGCTTTGATGCTACTATCGCGGAATTGTACCATCGAGTGGATGATGGATTGTGGGTGGATGACTACGTCGATTTGGTCGGGGCGTAGGTCGAAAAGCCACTTGGCTTCGATTACTTCAAAGCCTTTGTTCATGAGAGAGGCTGAGTCGATTGTGATTTTTGCACCCATTTGCCAAGTAGGATGCTTGAGAGCATCGGTAGCTTTGACGTGGCGGAGTTGGTCGAGCGAGTAGTTGCGGAAAGGTCCGCCAGAGGCAGTGAGGATGATTTTCTCAACTTCTTGTTCGTGTTCGCCAACGAGGCATTGGAAGATGGCACCATGTTCGGAGTCGACAGGGAGGATGGCTGCGTGGTAATCTTGCACGAGGCGAGTGATGAGGTCGCCAGCTACGACAAGAGTTTCTTTGTTGGCAAGGGCAATGCGTTTGCCAGCTTTGACGGCAGCGATTGTAGGTGCAAGTCCTGAATAGCCAACCATAGCAGTAACAACGGTGGTTACGGCATCCATTGCTGCTACTTGGGCTATGGCGTCGCGACCTGCAAACACTTTGATTGGTAGATCGGCGAGGGCTTCTTTTATGGTGTTATAATGGGCTTCGTTGCCTATGACTACGACTTCGGGTTGGAATTCGCGAGCTTGTGCAATGAGTTTGTCGATGCTATTATTGGCTGTGATGGCATAGACGTCGAATAGGTCGGGATTTTCGCGGACCACGTCGAGGGTTTGTGTACCAATTGAGCCGGTTGAGCCAAGTATGGCTAATGATTGTTTCATTTTGTTTGTTTTTTTGTGTGAATACCCACTGAGAGTGTGTGTTTGGTTGTGGCGGTTTTCTTCGGCATAGGTTGCTTGCACCTTGCTTGAGGGTTGGGCAAGAGAATACACACTGAGAGTGGTTGTTTAGAAGATGATATTTTCTTCGGGGTTGATGGCTATACCATTTTGCCAAAGTTCGTATTGGAATTGCGAATTTTGAGCATTTTTGTCCTTTGTGCCTACAAAAGCGATGGCTTCGCCAGCTTTGACAACTGCTCCAATGTTGCAAAGTTTAGTGCCTAATTGGTGGAAGATGGATAGATATCCATCGGCGTGTTGGATTATTATGGTGTAGCCATTGTTGATGTTGTAGTCGGTGAGGATTATATGTCCCTCTTGTGGTGCCAACACAGGTGTGTTGTGTGGGCATACGATAGTGATGCTATAGTTGTTTTTGTTAGGCGAAAAGTGTTGAGTGATAGTTCCAATTGCAGGAGCTATGAATACCATACTTTCGTCTACTTGTGGGGTATAATTATAAGATCCTATGTTGAAAGCATTCTCTTCTTCGTATTGTTTGACAAATTCGGATTCGGCAGTTCCAGCAATGAGAGGAAGAGTGTTCCATTTTTCGATATTTGTAGAATCGATTGTTGGAATAGAATCTATAGAGATGTTGTCGGCTATTATGTTTTTGATTATTAGCAGTTGACGTTCGTTGTTTTGAGTTAGGGTTTCGAGAGAGTCAATGCGTTGGGCTTCAATTATAACATCCTCGCGCACTGATACGTCGGCATATCCAGGTAGCATGTGTTTGAGAGGAGTTATGAATATGATAATTGATAGCAGAGTGAATGACACAAGGGTGAATGTTCCAAGTGCCAAAGAGAAGGTTAGCTTAGATGTCTTAATACGAAAAACCTCCTCAAGCGTAGATTCGTTGAGGAGAATGAGATTGTATTTGAATTTAGTTCTTTTCTTTTTTATCATTTAATGCGTTGATATGTAATGTATTGATATTCGAGTTGAGAGTTTTCGTCGAATAAGATATCAGATTGCTCTTTGATTTTCCAAATTTGAGGGTCGATTGTTGGAAAATAGGTATCGATGCCGTCGAATGATTTGTGTATGTGAGTCACGATTAGTTCGTCGGCGATGTTGATGGTTTGTTGGTATATACGAGCACCTCCCATAATGAAGGCAAGTTCTTCGTTGGTTACCATTTTGTGAGCATCTTCGATTGAGCGTGCTATTTCGCAACCTTCGGTTTCGGGCATATTGGTAGATATGACAATATTGCGACGACCTTTGAGTGGTTTGAATGGGAGTGAAAGCCATGTGTTGCGACCCATAATTACGGTGTGTCCCATTGTGATGGCTTTGAAGCGACGGAGGTCGTCGGAAAGATGCCAAGGCATAGAGTTGTCTTTTCCGATACCGTTGTTTTGGTCGATTGCTACGATTATTGAGAGCATAATTTTTTTCAATGCATGATGCGTAATGCATAATGCACAATTGCCATTCGGCGTTAAGTGTTTTTAAAAAGAGTTGATAATTAAGAATTATGTGTTGATTTTAGTCGCGACGACCAAGGAAGATCATTACGTAGTAGAGTAGAGTGGCAAGTGAGCTAAGAGCAGCAACTACGTATGTGTACGCGGCAGAGCGAAGCGCAGATTCGGCCATGCTGGTAGTGCGGTCGTTGGTGATGCCTGCTGATAGAAGCCATTTAACGGCGCGTTGGCTTGCGTTGATTTCTACAGGGAGAGTAATGAAACTGAATAGAGTGGTCATTGCAAAGAGTACGATACCAAAAAGCATGAGGCTTGGGAAAGAGTTGATGAGTAGCATACCAGCAAGGAGAATCCACATAACCCATTGAGATGCAAAACTAACGACAGGAACAAGAGCAGAACGCATACGTAATGGAGCATATGCATTAGCATGTTGTAGAGCATGACCGCATTCGTGAGCAGCAACAGCAGCCGCAGCGATAGAGCAAGAGTGATATACACTTTCGCTAAGGTTTACAACTTTGGTTTGAGGGTTGTAGTGGTCGGTGAGATGTCCTGGTGTAGATGTTACTTGTACATCTGTAATGCCATTGTCGCGCAACATTTTGCGTGCAACGTCGGCGCCTGTCATGCCATAAGGCAAGGCTACTTTTGAGTATTTTTTGAATTTAGACTGAAGCGAAGCTTGTACCACCCAGCTAGCGATGGCTGTTCCGATAAAAATAATCCAATAGATTGACATCTTGTGATGAAATTAAAGGGTTAATAATTTGCAATCTTATAGCGAAAATGTGTTGCACCTCGGTATAACTCAAATAAATTTGGTTCTGCACTCGGTTTACTACATTTTTGCAAAGTTACTAAAAATAGTATTAGATGGCTTTTTTTGTTATGAAAATTTAATATATTGGCGTTATTTGCCATAAGGGCGAGCAACGACAGTAGATTGGTCGGCAGTGTAGAGGTCGGTGCCTACCATAACATAGTATTTGTTTTTCTTTTTGAGGCGTATGCTTGCGAGAGATTTACAGTCTTTGAATGCATCTTTGCCAATTTCAGAGATGAATTCGTGGAGAGAAATAGAGGTGAGACCTGCGCCTTCGAATGCTCCTGCACCGATTGTTTCGACAGTTTCAGGTATAGTTATTTTTTTGAGAGCAAGACAACCGCGGAAAGCATAGTCGCCGATGCGAGTGATTTTTTCAGGAAGTTCGATTTTTTTGAGTCCGGCACAACCAGAGAAAAGATAATCAGGGAGAGTGTTGATTTTCACGCTTATGCTTGCTTCTGCAAGTTCATTGCAACCTTCGAATGGTCCATAGTTTTTGCCTTGGATTGTGCTATGTGCGTTAGGACATTCAGTTGCGTCGAAATAGACGAGTGTGAGCATAGGACAATTGCCGAATGCGAGACCTCCGAGAGAAGTGATATTTTTTGATATTGCAACTTCGGTGATATATTGAGCATTGTAGAAGATGCCTTCAGGGAGTGAGGTTACTTTTTTGCCAATAGTGATAGATTCGATGCTATTGTCGCCGATGAATGGATATAGAACGCTATCTCCTTCTATCGAAGATGCAGATGTGCAGTTGATAGCATTGAAATCTATAAACGCAAGGAGTTCACATTCGCCAAAAGCAGCGCCACCTATGGTTTCAACAGTCTCTCCGATATAGATATATTTAAGAGTGCGAGCTTCGTAGAATGCATATTTACCGATTGATTTTAGGGTTTTGTTCATGAGAGAAGCTTCTTCAATGTCGTGGCATTGATAGAACATATAGTCGGGAATAGTTTCGACTTTTGGTCCAAGGACTACTTTGCGGATGCTCGAGTTGTGGAAGATAGGGATAATACCAGTTGTATCGTCATATTCGACGATAGCTTTACAATCGATGGCATTAAAATATATTTCGCGTAGGTTGCCACAATTTTCGAATGCCCCACCTTCGATGGTGCGAAGTGTTTCTGGGAGTGTAGCCTTTTTGATGTTTGCACAATCTTTGAATGCATATTTACCTATGGTTTCGAGGGATGTTGGCAATATAACATCATTGAGTCTACTGCAACCCATGAAAGTGTAATTAGGAATTGATTTAACAGAGTTGCCAAGTATGAGATTTACTACAGAACTATTGATGAATGCTTCAGTCTCTTCGCAACGTTCAGCATTGTAGGTGACAGTTGTTAGATTGTTACATCCTTGGAATGTGTTATTACCAATACTTTTTACGTTAGTTGGGATGTTGATAGCTGTGAGGTTTATACATCCAGCGAATAGATAGTCTGGCAATATTTCTACGTTGTTGCCGATAACAACATTTTTGATAGATTTGGCATTGTGGAATGCCGAGAAGTTTACTCCGTTTTCTATTTTAGATGCGCCAGTGCAACGAGTTGCGTTGAATGTCACATCAACAAGGTTATTACACTCAACAAAAGCAAGAGCATTGATAGAGGTCACATTTTCTGGTATAGTGATACTTTGTAGAGTTTTGCAACCAAAGAATGATTTGTAGCCAATGTGGCGTACAGATTGAGGAATTTCAATTGTTTTGAGGTTTGAACATCCCATAAAAGCATAATCAGGAATAATTTCTACGCGATTACCGAATGTGATAGAGTTGATTGATTTGTTGTCGAAAGCAGGTTTTGGAACACTACCTTCCATTGTGGCCATATTGACACAATTGATAGCATTGAATGTGATTGAATTAAGGCTATTGCAATTTGCAAAAGCATTGCCACCGATAGAGGTTACACCCTCAGGTATGTTGATTGAGCGAAGAGAACTACATCCATAGAATGCTGCAGCTCCGATCGTTTCGACGTTCTCGCCAAGCACAATGTCCGAAAGACCTTTGCAACCCCAAAAGATATAGTCTGGAATATTGCTAACGCGAGGTCCAAATTCGACACGTGTAATTGCCGGATTGTTGAATGCAGGTGTGATATTATCGCCAGTTATTGAGTGAGCAACCGAACAGTTGCTAGCATTGAATATTACAGTAGTTAGATTTGGACAATTACCGAATGCAGCACCTCCGATGTGGGTGATATTTTCGGGTATAGTAATAGAAGTGAGAGTTTTGCAACCATTGAATGCGAGGTCAGGTATTGTGGTTGCCAATTCGCCGAATACTACAGTTGTGATAGGTGCGCCAACGAATGCAGGACGATTATTGTCAGATGTCATTTTGATACATCTGATGGCATTAATTGTGACCTTTGATATTGCGCCACAATCGATGAAAGCTGCTCCAGATATTTGTTGTACATTTTCAGGAATAGTAATTTCGGTTAGACCCGTACAGCCCCAAAATAGGTATTCGGGGATAATAACAACATCACCACCAAGATTGAGAGTAGTGATTGATTTGCAATCTTCGAAAGCCGAAGAAATTGTTTTGCCCGATATTGATGCTGCCGACACACAATTGTTTGCATTGTAGTTGACTGTGCGCAATTGGTCGCAACCTTTGAATGCGTGGCCTCCGATTTTTGTAACTGTTCTAGGAATTGATATTTCGGTCAAATTTTTGCAATTGAAGAAAGCTTTCTCTGCAATAGTTGCCACATCGTAGTTTTGACCATTGTGTTGTATTGATTCGGGGATATCTACAACTCCGCTATAAGGTTCTCCTTCCGAAGCAACTAATGTAGCAAGTTGTTTCTCGTTGTTAATTTCGTAGTAGAAAGTTGTGCCATTCGAGTTGATTTCGATAGCAGCATTAAGTAGTAAAGCCGATAAAATTGCTAATGAAAATAGAATTGTGCGTTTCATATTTATGAGATTTATAATTATTTCGTTTTAATGTTGCAAAGTTACAAATTTTTTATGCTAAATGCAAGTTTTTATGACGTTTTTTTTGATGTTTCTCTATGTCATAAATATTGAGGTTAAGGTAATAAAAAAGAGGCTGTAGCAAAACATTCATTTTGCTCAGCCTCATTGAGATATGTTTTTTTTATTTTTATCGAACTAATATCTTAGTAGAATAAAAATCACTATTGTTACTTACGGTGACAACGTATATGCCAGTGTTTAATTCTGCTGTCGAGATAGCATTGTCTCCTTCGGCAACTAATACACCATTGATATTGTAGATGCGGATGAGACCTTCTGTCAAAATCATTTGACCATCAAATGTCATAGCAATATGTTCAATATCATCAATAAGAGTATCCTCAGGTTTTTCATCAGGATCGATTCCTAATTTTTCTTCAAACCAAAGAGTTAAAGACGATTCTTCGTTGATAATCCAAATACGATTGCTATCAGTGATTGCAAATTCATGTTCAGTAAGCCATTCTGTTGTTATCTCTTCGCGAGCGAGAGTTGCACCTTCGGTAGTTGTGTCAGTAAGTGCGATGTTTGCATCGAATGCAGTTAAATCCGAAATAATATAACTATTGCGAAGACAGCGGTCAGCCGATTGGTAGAGGCGTGGCCATTGTGATTGTGGTTGACTCCAATCAATGTTGTCCCAATCGTATTCCCAATTATCGCCACTTGAGTGGCCCACAACGCGGTGTACATATCGAGTTGTTACTTTTTTAGGAATAGTAATGTTTGCAATATCAATTATGTTGTTGTTCAACACAATGTCAACAGTATCTTGATAGTTGTAATTGATTTGACCCGCGATGCCACCAACGCGAGCTTCTACGGCATTGTCATTTAGTGTTATTTCTCCTTCTACAAAGCAATTGTTGATATATGTGCGGTCGCTTGTGCCAATAATACCGCCAATAGTTCTACTACCAATAAGAGTTGCATTTGTATGACAATTTGATATTTTGTCATCGCTTGCCGATGTAGAAGTGATACCTCCAACTTCTACACCACCATCAATCGAACCTTCGAATAAGCATGCTTTGATGAGGGTCGACGTAGCAGTTTGTCCTGCAATACCACCAACGTTCGACGCATTGTTTGCTATAATTTCGGCATTGTACATCGAGCAATTTTCAATAGTTGTAAACAACGAAACATCACCAAAAATACCACCAACAATTCCTATAAAGTCGTCATCAGCCACAATCTTAGCATTTCTGATGTGCACATTAGAGACGTATGCTTTCAATTTGTTATTCACAGGCTGAGTATTTTCGCCATCTGCTTCTGCATCGCTATATCCGCCCATCATTATGTTTGAAAGAATACCAGCTGTAGAGTTGAATCTATTCAATGCCAAAATAGGTTTTTCAATTACGATGTTAGTGATGCGGGCCGAATCTTTTACGTGTTTGAATATACCCGAACCATCGAGGTTAAGATTAAAGAGTACGTGGTTGTTGCCATCAACCGAACCTGCAAATTCGCAATTGAAACCAGTGAGAGGTGTAGATTGGAAGTTGATATCATTTTTGATTTGGAAATGAGCCATTGGGTATTTTTCTATTTGAAGGAATTCCCCAACAGTGTATATTTCATATGGATTTTCAATTGTACCTTCGCCTTTCAACATCACACTATCAAGAGGCAATGCAGTGTAATTGAGTGTGTATTTGTCCCCATCTGTGTATGCACAAAGCAATGTTGGATTGGTTTGTAGATTAGTGAGATAGATAGTCGAAAGGTTACCGCCTTTGCTAGCATCAGGACCATATTCCAATAGTTTATCGCCTTCTGTATTGCACACCACAAGAGCCTCTTCTTTTGCCGTACTATTGGCTTTTGCACGATAGACAAGAGCCATATACTCGCGCGCATCATCGGTGTTGAACAACCAAGGATTCAGTGCAGTACGATCAATATAGATAATTGCATTTACGATATCTTTGCCTAATGAAATAGTTTCAAAATGGTCAATTTCTCCTTCTGTTGTAAGCCAAGCAATGCGATGAGTAATATTGCCATCTTTATCAGCATCGCCTTGTAATAGCGACACAACATATTGATATGAATCTTTGTGAGGGAAACGGTCGATATTCGAAGATAAAATAATATTATCTTTAGTAATGACCGAGAATTCAGCTGCAGTTTCGCATGAAGGGAAGTCTACGAACACAAATTTACCATTTTCGCCATCTTCTTTCATGAAGAGCCATTGTGTCTCTTGTCCTGGAATGTCGCTCATATGAATGCGACCAACAACGTCTTCCGATATAGTTTTCAAAAGTTTACCTTCTACGTCGTAGAGGTAGAACGATGTAATATAACTATCCGAACTTGTGTCGTAGTTGTCAAGTGTAATAACGTATGCAGGAGTTGTTCCTCCATTATAGTTCACCAAAATGTCATTGGTTGTCGACAACGAACCGAGACTTGGGAACACATACAAATAACGAGGACTGAATACAACAGGAATCTTTGTTGTATGTTGAAGTTCAAAGTCTTCGTTATAATAGTTGATAATGAGGTTGTTGTTTTCTTCTACTTCAGGTTCAGCATTAATGTCATCCGAAAGGATAAAATAAGGTTTTTCATACTGAGCAATTGTGTAGTTTGGTTGGTCGCCATTTTGCACCATCAAGATAGGTGATGGTTCATTGCCCGAAGAAGCAATATTGGCATAATTCACGCGGAATGTGTGTTTTAGCGTAGGTCCAGGTGTGCCATATTTCGCTTTTTTGTATACATCATACTCCATATAAGTCGAATCCGATTCGTTGACTGTGCGTTGAAAAATCATTGTGTAGTCAGTCGAATAAGTATTTGTTGATGTATTTTTTGCCATATGGAACGTACCATTCACCGAACAAACTTTTGTCGAAGTTTCACCGAGCGAATATACATTATTTACATAAAAACCAGTATAATCCTCTGTCACTGCATGAATAAAAATCATCACTTCATATTTAGTGTCAGTGTTGAAGAATTTCTGAGTTAGAGTACTATTGATGTCGACATAATTAACCCCAATGACGTCAGGTCGATCAAACGCAAAATTATCTTCGATTGTACCTACCAATTCTCTTTTACTATCATAGAATTTGATAGTCATTGTTTCAAAAAACGATCCAGTTTGTGTAAAATCTGCCGTATATGTCCATTCTGTACCATCTGGACCTATCAACATTCCATATGTGCTCGATGGTCCAATCGTCATTGTTTTCTGACTTTTTTGCATCATTTTGCTTGATGCTTTTTCGTTGAATTTCCATTGGCGGTTGCCAATTGTTGAGGCTGATTGTTTAATTTGTTTGATATAGCTATTAGTGTTAGCTAACGAAGAACTCATCGCAATCATAAGGCACATTGCCAAAGTAAAAAAGCGTAAAGTTTTTTTCATATAATTTCAATTTAAATGTTTATTTCTTTAAGGGCAGAAGAGTCGGACTGGTATTTAGCCAATCCGACTTTTGCTATTAAATCTATAATATATTTTTAGATATACCTAATGTGTCATCAAGATACTTTCAGCAAGGTGCTTCATAGGATAACCCTACCTTCAAGCAACCTATGCCGAAGAAGAGTGACATATTATTTCTCCATCTCGTGCTCGCAGTAGAGACAACGATAGATGTCATTTTCTCCCTTATAATAGAGATTTTTTGCAGGTTCTATCGTGGTGATGCAACGATGATTCGAGCATTTACCACCTTCGATAAGCTCCATTTGTTCTTTCTTTGTCTCTTGATTTTTCCATTCAAGGAGAGTATAGATGAGCGACATACGTACAAACTTACCATTCTCTACTTGGCGGAAATACGCTGCGCGAGGGTCGTTGTCCACTTCAGGGGTGATTTCGTTCACGCGAGGTAGTGGGTGTAGTACAATCATATCCTTTTTGCCCAACGCCATTTTCTCGGTGTCGAGAATGAACGAATCTTTAAGGCGTTCGTATTGCGCTTTATCCTCAAAGCGTTCTTGTTGAACGCGAGTCATATACAACACATCCACCATAGGCATAGCCTCTTCGAGAGTATTCACCTCTACATATTCCAAACCATTAGCATCGCACACATCGTGTTTGATATAGTCAGGCAAACGGAGTTCGTCAGGTGCAATAAGCACGAACTTCACACCTTCGTAGCGACCCATAGCTTTGATGAGCGAGTGCACGGTACGGCCATATTTCAAGTCGCCACAAACACCAACTACCAAATTATCAAATCTACCCAATTCGCGACGGATAGTGAGAAGGTCGGTGAGTGTTTGCGTAGGGTGACTATGTCCGCCATCGCCAGCGTTAATTACTGGAATAGAGGCATATTGCGATGCAATGAATGGTGCACCCTCTTTAGGGTGACGCATAGCTATGATGTCGGCAAATTGAGATATCACGCGAGCAGTGTCGGCAACGGTTTCACCTTTACTAACCGATGAGTTGGCAGCGTCGGAGAATCCGAGTACGTTGCCCCCTAATTCCATCATGGCAGCAGTGAAGCTGAGACGTGTGCGTGTGCTTGGCTCATAGAATAGAGTAGCCAATTTTTTGCCACGACAAGCATCGGCATATTTAGCGCGATTGTCGATGATATCCAATGCACGAAGCATAAGTTGTTCGATTTCTTCAACAGTGAAATCGGTAGGATCTATTAAGTGACGCATAATTTTTATAGTCTACAGTCTATAGTCTACAGTCTACAGTCGGTTACGGTCTGTCGACCATTGTCTGTTGACTGTTGACTGTTGACACGACCGAAGGGAGTTACTTCATCCAAGATTCGTCCGATGGATTATTGCGGAATTTGATAAGACGTTCTTTGTCTTCTGCTTTGATATAACCTTCTTCAGCAGCAACTTCTACGAGAGTGTCGAGGTTAGAGAGGCTGTAGTTGATAACGTTAGCTTCAGCCATACGGTCGAGACCTTTTTTCATGCCATAAGTGAAGATACTTGCTACGCCGAGCACTTCAGCACCAGCTTCGCGAAGCACGTTAACTACTTCAATACAGCTACCGCCAGTAGAGATAAGGTCTTCGATAACAACTACTTTTTGACCTTTTTCAAGACGACCTTCGATTTGGTTGCCACGACCATGGTCTTTAGCACCTGAACGAACATAACCCATTGGCATGTTGAGGATTGTAGCAGTGATAGCTGCGTGAGCGATACCTGCAGTCGATGTACCCATCAACACTTCAGCTTCAGGGAATTTAGTGCGAACGATTTCAGCCAAACCAGCTTCTACGTGGTTACGAACTTCTACCGATGTGAGAGTAAGACGGTTGTCGCAGTAGATAGGACTTTTGATACCACTAGCCCAAGTGAAAGGTTGTTCAGGACGAAGGAATACTGCTTGAATTGAAAGGAGGTCTTTTGCTATTTGTTTTTCCATAATTTTATAATTTAGTAATTTTATATTGTTTGGTTTTAACAGAAGTACAGATTTTATTTTTGTTGATTTGTAAAATATAGTTTGTATTTTACTCTTTGGTAAGGATTATTATTTTTTAAGTACATGCCTTGTCGTTATTGACGTTTGAATTGAATATCTCTACGATATTATGATTTAGGGTATGTACTTGAAAAAGTTGTTGTCCTTATGATTTTAAAAATACAGATTGTAAATTGTAAACCTAATAAATGAATTTGTACTTATGTTGAAATAAAAAATGATTATTATCCAACAAACTCTTGCATGCAACGGCGGTAAGCAGCAACTGGATCAGCTGCAGCAGTGATAGGGCGGCCTACAACGATGTAGTCAGTACCGATTTCGCGAGCACGTTCAGGAGTAGTGATACGCACTTGGTCGCCAACTTCGCCATCAGCGAAACGGATACCAGGAGTAACTGTCATAAATTCAGCACCACAAGCCTCTTTCACGATACCTGCTTCGAGTGGTGAACATACTACGCCATCAAGACCAGCTACTTTTGCATTTTTAGCATAGTGAACTACTACGTCGTTGATATTGTGGTCGATGAGAAGGTCGTTGCGCATACGTTCTTCGCTTGTAGAAGTGAGTTGAGTAACAGCGATGAGCAAAGGACGAGTGCCGTCAGGACGAGTGAGACCTTCGAGAGCAGCTTTCATCATTTCGATAGTACCAGCAGCGTGAAGGTTACACATATCTACGTCGAGGCGTGAGAGTACTGACATAGATTTTTTCACTGTGTTAGGTATATCGTGGAGTTTAAGGTCGAGGAAGATGCGGTGACCGCGGCGTTTGATTTCGCGCACGATTGCAGGACCTTCGGCATAGAACAGTTCCATACCGATTTTTACGAAAGGTTTTTCGTCTTGGAATTTATCCAAAAAAGCATAAGTTTCAGCTGCGCTTGAAAAGTCGCATGCTATGATTACATCACGATTCATATTTTTAGTAATTTGGAATTTAAAATTTTAAAATTGATAGTTGAATTTATATTATGAGAACATTGAATGGAGGATAATTCCTCATTCCTCATTCCTCATTCCTCATTCTTTACACTATTCCAATAATATCTGAAAGGCGTTCGATTTTGAGTTCTTCCATTACGTGTGGAAGGTCTTCGATAATCTCTTTGCAGATGTAAGGATTTTTGAGGTTCATAGCACCAACTTGTACGGCAGTAGCACCAGCCATCATCATTTCAATCACGTCGCGTGCCGAGCTTACTCCGCCGCAACCCATCACAGGGATGTTGCAGGCTTTCGACACTTGGTTCACCATGCGCACTGCCACAGGGAATATGCTAGGACCAGAGAAACCACCCATCACGTTGGCAATTACAGGGCGACGACGAGCAATGTCGATACGCATACCGAGCATAGTGTTGATAAGACAGATACCGTCGGCACCAGCCTCTTCACATGCTTTGGCAATAGCCACGATGTCAGTCACGTTAGGCGATAGTTTGATATAAACGGGTTTAGTCGTAACGGCTTTTACGGCGCGAGTCACTTCGGCAGCAGCCTCAGGCGATGTGCCGAACGACATACCACCATGGCGCACGTTAGGACAACTTACGTTCACTTCGATGATACCCACTTGTTCCTCTTTGTCGATGCGCTCGCAGCAGTAGGCATACTCTTCGATAGAGAAACCACTGATGTTGGCAATCACAGGTTTGTGGAATATCTTTTTGAGTTCAGGCAATTCGCGGTTGATTACTGCGTCGATGCCTGGGTTTTGCAAACCAACGGCATTAATCATACCACTCGCACCACACTCGGCGATACGTGGAGTTGGGTTGCCAAAACGCGCATCTTTAGTTGTTCCTTTGAATGAGAACGAACCAAGAATGTTTATATCGTAATATTCGGCAAATTCACGACCAAAACCGAAAGTACCCGATGCAGGCACGATAGGATTGTCAAGAATAAGACCACTTAAATTTACTGATAAATCTTTCATTAATAGTGATTTGTTAGTAGTGATTAGTTATTAACGAAAAAACTTAGTGATAATGAAATTTGGGCGATGCAGGATAGAGGTAAATACCGAATGGTCATTCCTCATTCCTCACTCCTCATTCCTCACTCAAAAGTGATTTCTTCTTTATACATTATAGGTCCATCTTTGCAGATGCGTTTGTAGCCTGTGAGTGTTTTGCAAGAGCAACCCATACAAGCACCGAAACCACAACCCATACGTTCTTCGAATGAGAATTGACCGCCTGACATTACACCACGGTGCAATGCTTTGAGCATTGGCTCTGGTCCACAGCAGTAGAGATAGTCGTAGAGAATACCATTTTGTTCCATTGCGTCGGTCACAAAACCTTTAGTGCCACCAGTACCATCTACAGTTGTAACGAACACATCAAGTCCGAGAGCAACAAATTCGTCGTAATAGAACACCTCTTCGGCAGTATTGAAACCCATAATCATAGTAGGGCGTTTGCCTTCAGCGAGGAGTTTTTTAGCGAGACCATACATTGGAGGTACGCCTACACCACCGCCGACGAGCAATGGGTGTTTCATCTTTTCGATGTTGGTATTGAAACCATTGCCAAGTCCGACGAGGATGTCGAGAGTTTCGCCCTCTTTCATCTCAGCCATTTGGCGAGTGCCTTCGCCTACCACCTTATATATAATAGTGATAGTAGTTTCGTTCCAATCGCAAATTGAGATAGGACGACGGAGGAATTTGCCTGTCAATTCGATATTGATAAACTGACCCGGAGCCGTGATAGCCGAAGTATCACCCTCCAACACCATTTTATACACCGATTTAGTGAGAGGCGTATTGCTTAAAATTTTATATATGCCTTGTTTTTGCATTGTTTTTATATTAATTGTATTCTAAACCTATGTGGTGTAGTCTATATCTTGTTTCACCTTTATACCAATCATTTTCCCATACACAATTGTTATAGTTCATTTGTTCAAATAGAATATCACCATTTAGTTTTTTAATAGTTAGCGTGTTAAAGAAATTTGAAGGTCTTTCTAAAATTGAGCATTCAGGTAGAGTGTCTCTAAAAAGTACAATATCATATTGAGATGGAGGAATGATAATTGATATCAGTGTGTCAGGATAAGATTCTACATTGTAATGTCCATTATCTTTTTTGTTGAATTGAAAACTTACAATTATCGAGTCTTTGTCAAATCTATTGTCAACCATATAAGCAACAGGATGTTTTTTTAATTTGTTAGTGTCACTTAAGTTGCATTTACAACAAATAGAATTTATTGTGTCTCCTGTTTGTCCTGTAAAATTAAAATAATAATCAGTTGCCCACATTAAGCCTTCACTTTTGTTTTCTTTATTCCATAATTCATCTTTTATTGGAGATTGAGCATATATGATATCGCCCGACTCATTTTTCACAATTAGCGATCCTAATCTAAAAGGAAGATTATAATCTGCTGATACATGTCCTTCATCATGTAGAATTAATTTGCTACTATTTGGTTCAACAAGTTGAGGTTGTAACCAATATGATGTATCTTTATTATTGTAAGTATATTCAGAATGCTCCATACAAAAATAATCATCCAAAGTTAATTCTATATAACATTTTTCATTTGTTTGATTAACAAAATAGAAATTGACTTTATTATACGGATCCGCATGATAGCCAAAACCATTACATTGCGAGAATAATAATATAGTAGATAATATGCTAATAATTAGATATGTTAACTTTTTTATAGTAGCAGAATCAATTGAATTAATAAAAGATTAATTATGGAAGTATTATAGTAGCTCCCTATAAAATTAGGGAACTACTATATATTTTTATTCTGCATCAATAGTGCTTACGCCGAGAGTGATTTCTTCGAGCACGTCGAGGAGCACTTGTACTGTTTCGAGCGAAGTGAAGATACTTACGTTGTTTTCTACTGCACAACGGCGGATTTCGTAACCATCGCGTGTAGAGTCGCCTTGTGAGATATCCATAGTGTTAATCACATAGTTGATGTGACCTTGACGGAGAGCAGTGAAGATTTCGTCGCTACCTTCCGACAATTTAGCACGATAACGAGTGCGGATACCGTTTTGGCGGAGGAATTCGGCAGTACCTTTAGTACCTTCGATGTTGAAACCAAGGTTGTAGAAACGGCGGATAAGTGGCAATGCTTTCTCTTTATCCACATCGGCGATAGTAGCAAAGAGAGTACCATAGTTAGCCACATCCATACCAGAAGAGCGCAAAGCTTTGTAGAGTGCGCGAGTGAGCGAGCTGTCGTAGCCGATAGCCTCACCAGTCGATTTCATTTCAGGAGAGAGGTAAGCATCGATGCCACGGATTTTTGAGAATGAGAATGCAGGTGCTTTCACATACCAACGTTTTTTCTCAGCTGGGTAAACTTCTGTGTAGCCTTGTTCTTTGAGCGATTTGCCGAGGATGACCTCAGTAGCAATATCAGCCATAGGGTAGCCAGTAGCTTTGCTGAGGAAAGGCACAGTACGGCTCGAACGTGGGTTAACCTCAATTACATATACATCGTCTTTGTCGTCGGCAATGAATTGGATGTTGTAGAGACCAATGATACCAATCTCTTTACCGAGGCGAACAGTATAGTCGAGGATTTTATTTTTAACGTCTTGAGATACAGAGAATGTAGGGTAAACTGAGATAGAGTCGCCCGAGTGGATACCTGTGCGTTCAACGTGTTCCATAATACCAGGGATGAATACATCAGTGCCATCGCAGATAGCATCAACTTCGAGCTCTTTACCCATGATGTATTTATCTACGAGCACAGGTTGGTCAGAGTTGATTTCTACTGCTGTTTGGAGGTAGTGGCGGAGAGCTGCCTCGTTGTTAACGATTTGCATAGCGCGACCACCGAGCACGTATGAAGGACGAACGAGAACGGGATAGCCGATGCGAGCAGCAACAGTTACACCATCTTCGATATTTGTCACAGCCTCACCATTAGGTTGTGGAATGCCGAGCGTAGTCATAATCTTTTCGAACGAGTCGCGGTTTTCGGCATTTTCGATAGCTTGCACGTCAGTACCAATGATAGGCACACCAAGGCGGTGCAATGGTTCGGCGAGGTTGATAGCAGTTTGACCACCGAGCGATACCACGATACCTTCTGGTTTTTCGAGTTTGATGACGTTCATCACATCTTCCACTGTAAGTGGTTCGAAGTAGAGTTTGTCAGAAGTAGTATAGTCGGTAGAAACAGTTTCTGGGTTGTTGTTGATGATGATAGCTTCGTAGCCAGCGCGGCGGATTGACCAAATAGCATGAACAGTAGAGTAGTCGAACTCAACACCTTGACCGATACGGATAGGACCCGAGCCGAGTACAATGATTTTCTTGCGGTCAGAAACTACGCTTTCATTTTCAGCCTCATAAGTAGAGTAGAAGTAAGGCACATACGAACTAAATTCGCTTGCGCAAGTGTCAATCATCTTATACACAGGGTAGATGTTGTTTTCAGCGCGCATGCGGTAGATGTCATGTTCGGTGCAACCCCACACTTGAGCGATATATTTATCGCTGATGCCGAGCAATTTAGCATCGCGGATAGTATCTACGTTGTTAGGATTATTGCGGATAACCTCTTCGAATTCAACGATATGTTTGAATTTTTCGAGGAAGAACATGTCGATTTTAGTAGCATTGTACACCATACCGAGGTCGACGCCAAGACGAATGAGTTGAGCAATAGCATAGAGGCGGTCGTCGGTAGCAGTGCGGATATATTCGAGGAGACGAGCCGTATCCCAATCGTCGAATTTCTTGTGATAGATGTGGCACACGCCAGTTTCGAGTGAACGCACAGCTTTGAGGAGAGATTCTTCAAGCGTACGACCCACGCTCATCACCTCACCCGTAGCCTTCATTTGAGTGCCTAGAGTGTTTTGAGCAGTGGCGAACTTGTCGAATGGGAAACGAGCAATTTTAGTAACCACATAGTCGAGAGCAGGTTCGAACGAAGCAGGTGTGTTAGCAATTTGGATTTCGTCGAGGCGAAGGCCAACGGCGATTTTAGCACTAACGCGAGCGATAGGGTAACCGCTGGCTTTAGAAGCAAGAGCTGACGAACGGCTCACGCGAGGGTTCACCTCGATGAGGTAGTAGTTGAACGAGTGAGGGTCGAGTGCATATTGCACGTTACAACCACCTTCGATCTTCAATTCGCGAATGATTTTGAGAGCTGAGTCGCGAAGGAGTTGATACTCTTTGTTAGTAAGAGTTTGCGAAGGACAAACAACGATAGAGTCGCCAGTGTGCACGCCAACAGGGTCGATGTTTTCCATATTACAGATAGTGATAGCAGTGTCGTTAGCATCGCGCATCACTTCGTATTCGATTTCTTTGAAGCCTTTGATACTCTTTTCTACGAGCACTTGGTGCACAGGCGAAAGAGTGAGAGCATTGCGCATGATTTCGCGGAATTCCTCTTCGTTGTCGGCAAAACCACCACCAGTACCACCGAGAGTAAATGCAGGACGGAGCACAACAGGATAACCGATTTTTTCGGCAGCTTCGAGACCCTCTTTCATATTGTTGGCAATGATAGAAGGGAGCACAGGTTCGCCCAACGATTCGCAGAGTTCTTTGAAGAGTTCGCGGTCTTCGGCGCGTTCGATACTTTCAAACGAAGTACCGAGGATTTCTACGTCGCACTCAGCGAGTACACCTTTTTTAGCAAGTTGCACAGCGAGGTTCAAACCAGTTTGACCACCGAGGCTAGGCACGATAGCGTCAGGGCGTTCGTAGCGTATGATTTTAGCAACATATTCGAGCGTAAGTGGTTCCATATACACTTTGTCGGCAATGTTGGTGTCGGTCATAATAGTTGCAGGGTTAGAGTTCACGAGGATCACTTCGTAACCTTCTTCTTTCAAAGCAAGACATGCTTGAGTACCTGCGTAGTCAAATTCGGCAGCTTGTCCAATCACAATCGGACCCGATCCGATGACCATTATCTTTTTAATATCTGTTCTTTTTGGCATAATTCTAAATTTGAAATTTGAGACTTGAAATTTGAAAGTTATTTAGTTTGAAATTTCACATTTCAACTTTCACATTTCAACTTTTATTCTTGCATTAGTGAAATGAATTGATCGAACAAGTATGCACTATCTTGTGGGCCTGGTGCGCTCTCTGGGTGGTATTGTACCGAGAATACTTTGTCTTTCTCCGAGCGAACACCTTCGATTGTGTTGTCTAATATATTAATATGTGTAGGTTCCAATCCTGTACCTGCGAGCGATTTTTCATCAACGGCATAAGAGTGGTTTTGAGATGTGATTTCCACTTTGCCTGTGAGGAGGTTCTTCACAGGGTGGTTACCTCCACGGTGACCGAATTTGAGTTTATATGTTTGAGCTCCGTATGCGAGCGAAATCATTTGGTGACCAAGGCAGATACCAAAGATTGGCAATTTACCACGCAATTCACGCACAAGGTTGATAACGGTTTGCACATCCTCTGGGTTACCAGGACCATTTGAGAGGAACAAACCATCTGGTTGGAATGCGAGAATCTCTTCTGCTGTAGTGTCATAAGGCACTACTGTCACATTACAGCCGCGAGCATTGAGGGCGCGGATGATGTTGTATTTGATACCACAGTCCACTGCGATAACATCGTATTTGTGGTTAGGCGTACGCGAGAACCAACGCTTTTTGCAGCTCACTTGTTTCACGTGGTCGTGCATGATAGGCGTATTTTTCAATTTCTCAAGTGCCTCTTCTTTGCTCACCGATGCATCTGTGATAATTACACGTTGCGAACCTTCCGAGCGAATGATGCGAGTGAGGCGACGAGTGTCGATGCCCATAATGCCAGGGATGTTGTGTTCTTCAAGCACCTCTGCCAATGTTTTTGTGTAGCGGAAGTTCGAAGGCACATCGTTGTACTCTCTCACGATAAGACCACCACAAGTAGGGAATTTTGTTTCGTAGTCTTCATCTGTGATACCATAGTTACCAATCAACGGATATGTCATCACTACCATCTGACCAGTGTACGATGGGTCCGAGATAATCTCTTGATAACCCACCATCGACGTGTTGAAAACGATTTCGTTCACAGCTTCGCGGTCAGCACCGAAGCCATATCCGAAGAATTCACATCCGTTCTCAAGTACGATTTTTTTATTATAAGGAGTCATATTTTAATATTTTATTATTTTTTATACAAAGTGTAAACAATCTCACCTTTCACCATAGTCATCACGCACTCAGCATTCACTTTCCATCCTGCAAATGGTGTCGATTTACCACTCGACAAGAAGTGATTAGGGTTAAGTTTATAGTCAGCATCAAGATTGAATATCGCAAGGTCAGCATTTTCTCCCACTGTCACAGGCGCAAGACCCATCACTTTGCGAGGATTAGTCGACATCAATTCAATCAAACGCTCCATTGTTATAATATTTTTTCTTACCAAATAAGTGAACAACAATGGGAATGCCACCTCAAGGCCTGTGATGCCGAACGCACTATCTTTCAAACCACAAATCTTCTCTGCTGCCGAGTGTGGTGCGTGGTCAGTGGCAATACAGTCAATTGTGCCATCTTTCAAACCCTCTATCAATGCCAATTTATCTTCGTGAGCACGCAATGGTGGATTCATTTTGTATGCACCATCTTCGCGAAGGTCCATGTCAGTCAAAATCAAATAGTGTGGCGCAGTTTCGCAAGTCACAGGCAATCCTTCGCGTTTAGCTTGACGGATAAGTTCCACCGACTCTTTTGTCGAAATGTGGCAAACGTGGTATCTACAGCCTGTTTCACGCACAAGATTTATATCTCGTTCTACTTGTTTCCATTCGCTTTCCGACGAGATGCCAAGGTGACCATTTCTGCGAGCATATTCACCATCGTGGATATAACCACCCTTCAACAATTCATTCACTTCGCAGTGCGCCACAATCATTTTATTCAATTTCTTACATTCAATCATTGCTTTGCGCATAAGTTCGTCCGATTGCACGCCCTTACCGTCATCCGAGAATCCAGCCACGTATGGCGCAAGTGCTGCAAAATCTACCAATTCGCCTTCGCCACGACCACCCATAGTGATACATCCGTAAGGGTGAACTTTTATTTTAGCATCGCTGCGAATAGCACGAAGCTGAACATTGAGATTTTCTGTTGTATCTGGCGCAGGCCGCAAATTTGGCATTGTGTACACATCGGTATATCCAGCACGTGCTGCAGCTGCTGTACCCGATGCCACTGTCTCTTTGTGCTCGAATCCAGGCTCACGCAAGTGTACGTGCACGTCAACCAAACCTGGCAATATCGACAATCCAACCACATCAATTACTTCAGCCTCTTCATCCTTAATCGATGTGCGCACTTCGGCAATTTTGCCGTCAACAATCAAAATGTCTGTCTTCTCAAATCCGCAATCGCGAAAAATCAAACCATTTTTAAGCAATAATTTTCCCATAGAATAGATTTATATATTTTTATTTTTTTTGTTTCGACCAAAAAAAAGAGCAACTATCTATTAAAAAATAGTTACTCCTTGATATCAATAAAACAATAGAAAACAGACGCTTGCGATGCTAATTGCACAGCACCGAGCGGATAATAACTATGTTTTCTATTATTCAAGTTCATATCTCTAGATACGTATAGCCTAAATTTGTGCAAAGTTACAAAAAAAAACTTGTATGTGCAAGAAAAAATATTACAAAATTCATCTAAAAATAAAAGCTATTTTTTATCCCAATTCTTCCCTTTATCTCGGTTCATCTGCAATTTAGTTGAAACCCATTATTTTCAACCTTTATCTCCTTTATCCCCTTTATCTTTCTCTATAAGTACTCACAGTGCGTGCATCCTATTAGCAGCTAGGCTAAAAACCTAGATAGCGAAGCGTCTAGATTGCCTAGATCGTCTAGAAAAACCATACTTGCCAAAAATCCGGAATATCAGGTGTTTCCAGAATATCCGTATAAAAACACCCCTTTCAACATCCCCCTTTTCAACTAAACTGACGAAGAACCCAATTCTTCCCTTTATCTCGGTTCATCTGCAATTTAGTTGAAAATTTTGACTTATACGCCAAAATTTTTATGTAAAGTATAAAAAGAAGATGTAATTATTGCATACTAAAGTCCTCGAAGAGGGCCCCTCCTCGTCCCCAAAGGGTAGGGTGCTCAAAATATAGGTCAAAAAAAGGCTATTATTTTTATATTTTTTATAAATAAAATTAGATGTATTTTTTGTCTTTTTTTAGTAAAAAAACAATCTAAAAGTTTGCGTATTTCATTGATTTTTAGTATCTTT
>JAZQUV010000040.1:0-1511 GCA_045631465.1 Candidatus Aphodosoma sp.
AGGAATGCCTGATGAAATAAAAACAATTTCAACTTCCCTAGTGGGTGCATGCAAAGCTATTGAAGATTTAAGAAGTGGTAAAACTATCTTTCACGGGAAAATGGATTCTAATTATATTATTTCCGATTCATTGTACGCTTACTTCATTGTAAATGCAGTATCCACAGTTGGGTTGTTTTTGCTTAATTTCTACAAAGCAAAATATCCGCCAATTGTTCAACCTACAATAGATGTTGATGACTTACCTTTTTAATTGTAGAAGAAAATGACTAAATGTAAATTAGGAGAAATAGCCACAGTAGAAATTAGTGGTGTTGATAAGAAAATAAAAGATGGCGAGATACCTGTAAAACTGTGTAATTTCGTAGATGTGTATTATAACTGGGCTATCACATCGGATATGGAGAAGGAATTCATGGAGGCTACAGCTCGTCCTAATGAAATTGAACGCTTCAAACTTAAGCGGGGGCAAGTCGCTCTAACAAAAGATAGCGAGACTCGCTTTGATATTGGTATTGCGACATACATCGCCGATGATTTCGACAATGTAATTCTAGGATATCACAATGCACTTATCACGCCCAGTCCTGAAAAATTAAGTGGAAAATATCTTAATGCCTTGCTGCACACCGATTATGCGAGAACATATTTTGCTAATAACGCATCAGGAAGTGGGCAAAGATATGCTCTCTCCGTTGATGCGTTGAATAACTTTCCTGTACCACTAATACCTTTGGCTGAGCAGGAACGAATTGGTGATATCTTTTCATCGATAGACCAAAAGATAGCCCTTAATCGTGCGATAAATGATAATTTACCAACACCTGACCATTCATTAGCAGTGGCAACAACTCGTCTCGCTGCTTAGTGAGATTCATAATCTCTTGGCTGTTATTTATGATGGCGTCAAAGATAGGTGACAGCCTTTCTTCCAACTTATTCGCAATATTTGTATTAGGTGGCAGAGCAATCGTACTTTGCTTCAAATGGTCTTGTGTGATATGTCCCATTGTGGTTTTTCTTGCTTCTGCCATTCTCTTGAAATTCCCGATATAATCTATTAGTTGATAAAAGTAAAAAGAACGAGGATATCCATTGTTTGATGTGACTTTGAATATATGCTGGTTTAAGCCGCCATTGCCATATGCCCACAACATTACCTCTAATGATGCTGACCACGAAAATAATACATCACCATCATAGACTTTGACTGATTCTGGTATGTCGGATTTAACAAACTCCGTTTCTGAGGATATGCCGTCGTGCATTTCTTTGATTTTGATAACAGGCAGTTTGTTATCGTCTATTGGACGGAATTTTTGGCAAGCTAGACCATTGGTGTATTGTGCAATATCCAAAAGAGTTCCGCAATACCAACCATCAGGTATTGCGCGCTTCAACTTCTCATTCCAGACCATTTTACCGCCACTTGATTTGTAAGGCTTGCCCTCCTCGTTTGGGAAATCAAACTGAACAAACCAGTAATCATAGAGCTGCTTTGCCATCGCCTC
>JAZQUV010000041.1:0-34764 GCA_045631465.1 Candidatus Aphodosoma sp.
GGCAGGGAGTAATCGTCGGCAAGTTGGGTGTCGTCCACTCCGCTGCCGCTATCCTCCACCACTCCGAAGTCCACCAGCATACCTTGCTGCTCACTCTCCACCTCAACCGACACCCTACCCCACAGGCACAAGCCCGTAAGCGACAGCACATAGAGGGCTGCAAAGATGTATCCCAGCGCCTTGCCGATGGTGTTGTCTGTGTTGTAGTAATTCATAGACTATGAATTGAGAGTTGAGAATTGAGAATTGAGAGTTTGTTTTTATTTTTATGAGATTGACTATTGCGTTAAGGGTTATTAGGGCAAAGAGGGTGTAGGATATCATTATGACCATTACGTGAATAGAAAGTAATGGTGATTGGAGTACGGGCATGAGTAGTGTGATGCGAGGATTGAGTTCGCTCATTGTGGCTACCATGAGAGCGATGCCACAGATTAATGAGGAATTAGGAATTAGGAATGAGGAGTTATTGTTTGTGTTTTTTCTTTTAAATAATAGGGTGATGAATGGCATTAGGGAGGCGATGAGGGCGAGGAATTGCATGGTTTCAAATCCGTTGGATAGAGGAAAATGGCCTGCAATATAGCCTCGTAGGACGACGGCAAAGAGTAGGTATATAGCTGTTGGTGTGAGTATAAACCATGACCAACGTGGTGTTTTGTTTGTTATGATGGTGATTATATAGAGCAGTATGCCTATTGTCATGAGAGCCATGGCAAGTTGACGATTGAAATTGAAATGATTGTATATTCTCTCGGCTGTGATATGGGTTTTTGATGGGGAGAAAGAGCCGAGTTGAGTCTCTTGATATTTGCGGATTTTGCGGATTAGGTCGATGGCTTCGTTGTATTGACTATGAGCGATGTATTCAGCAACGAGATTCATTGATTTGCGGATGAAGAGCCATTCGGCTTGAGGCATGTCGGCAGGGAGATTGTCATTGAGAGCGAACCAATGAATAGTTGAGAGTTGAGAGTTGAGAGTTGAGAGTTGAGAGTTTGTATACCCCTCCGCCTTCGGCACCTCCCCTAACTTAGGGGAGGATTCTGTTGAGAGTTGAGAACTATCTTGTGTTTGATGTGGAAATATTTTGAGTAATGAACCGGTTAGGTTCATTATGATGAGGTTGTATTTTTCGTCGGCAGCTGAGAAGTTTTTGCCTTGTGTGCCTGTGAGTTTATAGCCTTGTGGGGATGTGAAGTCGTTGAATGAGGCGTATTTGCCTTCGATGTCGAGGGTTTGTTGTGCGTCTTTGCCTTTGATTTTAATCATAGGTTCGTTGCGCCATTCGTTGTAATAGAAAAACCAGCCTAAGAGGACTTGCTCGGCAGAGAAGTCTTTGTAAGATGTTTTGCCTGTGAGTTTTATTGTATAGTCGCGTGCGAGAGTTTGTAGTGGGCAGATGCGGTTGTTGTGATAGACGAGAAGGTTGCCAAATTCGTTGGCAACATCGTGAGGTAGTGTGGTTTGTGAATGCACAGTGCATAATACACAATGCAGGATTATGATTAGAAGTGAGAGTTTTTTCATTTTGTTAGTTTTGTTGGTCAGATTAGAAGAATTGGTTTAATTAGTCAAATCAGTATTTGGTTGGGGGTTATTTTTCTTTTTTCCGAAGTGAGAGGTATTTGTTGAGAAGGAATAGGGTCATTGAGGCGAATAATAGGAAATAGCCGATGTAGGTGAGGGTGATGCCATATGGGTCGTGGTAGATGGAGAGGGTTGTGCCCTGACGGTCGGAGTCGTAGGATGATTGATAGAAACGATAGTTTTTGTAAGAAAGGATGTTGTTCATGGAAACGGTATGTAATGAGGAATTAGGAATTAGGAATGAGGAATTATTTACATACCCCTCTGGCTTCGCCACCTCCCCTAAATTAAGGGAGGAATTAGATGGTTTAGAGTCTTGTGTCTCGTGTCTCGTGTCTTGTATCTCAATAAAAGAAATGAAATCCATAGGATTGGTTGTGCCTGGATAGTAGATGAGTTGGAAGTCGTTGAGTGATACTGCAAAAGGTAGGTTGCGCTCTTCGTAGTTTGTGTCGATATATGTAGATTTTGGTGCTTCGTTGAGGCGGAGATGGATTTGTCCGTTGATGCCAAAATAGTGAGTAATGGCTGCTCCTATAAGGATTATGACAAAAGATAGGTGTAGGAGTAGGGTCAGTGGGCGTTGGTATAAGCGACGTTGGATGATGTAGATGAGCGCAGAGATGGTGAGAAGTGCCCATAGTGAGAGAAACCATGTAGAGCCATAGATGTTGGATGCTACCCATGATGTGCCATATAGTTTTTCGAGAATAGTGGCGGTGATGAGTGTGATGATGGTAATGATTAGAAGAGAGAATGAGAGACGTTTCATAGTTTAGTTTTTTTTATTGGTCGAGTTGGGTTAATTGGTCAAATAAGATAAGTTAGAGGTAGGGTGAAGGTATAGTTATCCTTCGTATATCCTTCGTATATCCTTCGTATATCCTTCGTAGAGGGTAGGGTGAAGGTTGCTGTATCCTATGATTATCCTATGAAGAAGGTATGATGAATTTTGAGTGCAAAGATAAGGAATAATTTGTAAAATAGCAAGTAGTCGGGGTGACTACTTATGTAAATAATCAAAAAGGCTGACTCCAATAATAGGAATCAGCCTAATTTTTTTCTATTAAAAAATTACTGGATAGTAATGAACTATTTTTAATTAAAACCAGATTTTTTAAATAATTTATTTTTGTTGTATTTGAGATTCGAGGGTGTGAATGCGTTCGCGGAATGTAGAATCAACATCCATTTGATTTTGCACTGTTTTACAAGCATATAACACGGTTGTATGATCGCGATTGCCCATTGATTGTCCAATAACGGCAAGTGATGTATTGGTGTGGGTGCGAGCTAAGTACATCGCTACTTGACGGGCTTCGGCTATTTCGCGTTTACGACTTGATGAATTTATAGCTTCGAGTGGTAGAGAGTAGTATTGGCATACTATGTTACAGATTTTATCAACTGTGATGTTCTCTTTCTCGATGGTTGGCATTTCTACTACGTTGCCTACTATTTTTTGTGCCAATTGAAGATTGATTTCGGCATTCATCAAGGTTGAATGCGCAAGAAGAGATACCAATACACCTTCTAAGTCGCGGACACTACGAGTAATATTTTCGGCTATGTAGTCGACTACATTCTCAGGTATTTCGATACCATCGCGGTATGCTTTGTGTTTGAGAATTGCTTTGCGGAGGTTAAAGTCTGGTTTTTCGATTTCTACAATTAGTCCCCATTTGAAACGACTAAGTAAGCGGTCTTCCATGCCTTCAAGTTTGCTTGGTTCACGGTCGCAACACATAATCAATTGTTTCCCTAATTGATGTAGGTGGTTGAATATATGGAAGAATGTATTTTGAGTTTTTGTTTTACCTGCCAACTCTTGTATATCATCAATAATCAATACATCTATGCTTTGGTAGAAGTTCAAGAAGTCATTTGATTGGTTGCGACATACAGCATCAGAATATTGCATTTGGAAAAGGTTGGCCGAAATGTAGAGTACGCGTTTTTCTGGATAGTTTTCTTTTACTGCTAATCCGATTGCATTTGCAAGGTGTGTTTTGCCTACGGCTGATGCTCCCCAAATAAATATTGGGTTGAAAATAGAACGACCTGGTTGTTCTGCAATATTAAGACCTGCGCAACGTGCCAATCGATTGCTTACACCTTCTATATAATTAGAGAAATTGTAATTGCGATTTAGTTGAGGGTCGAAGGTTGTTCGTTCGATAGTTGTGAATGGGGTGTTTACAACTACTTCTTGTGTTGTAATTTTTTCTTGTGACGAACTACCTGATGGTGGTAATATTGTAGAGCCGTTGTCGGTATTATGGTCAATCATTATTTTGTATAGCAACATGGCCTCGGGACCTACTACACGATTTAATGTTTGACGCAAAAGATATGCAAATTGCTCTTCAATATATTCATAGAAGAATTGAGATGGAACTTGCAATACTAGATTGTTGTCTTTGTAGCTCAATGGCACGACAGGAGCGAACCAAGTGTTGTACATTGATTCGCCTATATTGTCTTTTATTATTGAAAGACATCGGTTCCAAAGTTCTACATGTTGTTCCATATCTCTTTATAATATTCTATTTTTCGAGAAAATCCGATAAATTCCTTCCCCTCAAATCGACATAAGAAGGGCTGTGTATGAAAAATGACTTGATATTTAGGAATTTATAACAGAGCTATTCTGTTAGGGATTTACGATACAAATTTCGTAATTTTTTTTGAAATAAAAAAGTCTATTTTTAAATTGAGAAATTTTATTTTCTCTATCTTGTTTATTTTCAAAACCTTTACTATAATCTCTTGATTATTAGTGATTTTTTATTGTGTGGTTGTATGTAATGTGTTGATTTATATGTTGTTGTGCTGTGTGTGCGTTTTGTGGTGTGTTGAAAAAAATAAAAGCCCAAAAGGTTGAAAATTGGGCTTTTATCTTATTGTTAAATCTAAAATAATATTTTTTTATTATTTTTTGTTATTTAGATTTGGTTGAAATAAGCTAGAGCGTTATTTGTTATTTTTTATCTTTCTTTTTCTTGCCTAAAGGGTATAAATAGCGTCGTGGGTCTTCTTGTAAATCTATTAATAGACTATTGGCACTATTTACTGTTTTATTTATGTTGTTGTAGAGGTTTTTGTCATTCAATAATAGTCCAAGTGAGCCATCAGGAGAGTTGATGCTATTTGTAAATTGTTCGAGATTTACAAGTGTAGAATCTAGCGATTGGATTATGTCTTGATATTGGATGTTGCTTAATTGTCCAGTGATGTTCTTTAAGTCTGTACTAATAGAGTTTACATTGTTGATGATAGGTGGGAATTGTTGATTTATCAAACTATTCAAACTACGTGATGTTTTACTCAATTCGGCAGTAATAGACTCGATGTTGTTCATACTGTTCTGTATTTCGTTTGAATTTAATAGTATATTAGCCGATTGTACAAGAGAATCAACGTGATTGATTGTTGATTGTATTGTTGGCACAATGTTAGCTAACGAAGCCATAAGACCACCATCTTTATCTGTGAGTAGAGTGTCGCCAGAGGTATGGAATTCTTTGTTGTCGGTAAAAACTAAATTAATGCCTTTTCCACCAAGCATGCTTTCGTCAAAAAGGTATGCAATAGTGCCTTGTGGCAATTTGATGTCTTGATTCATCAATATGTCCACAGTGAATGATTCTTTTTGTGTGAAGTCGTATTTAATGTTTCTAACTTGTCCTACTTTGTATCCTTTTATGAATACACCATTAGAAACGACCAAACCATCTACACTTTCATATTTCAAATAGTAGTGATTGCTTGGGGTGAAGAGATTGACTCCTTTCAAGAAGTTGATACCCCAAATCAAGAATGCTAATGCAACAACAAAAGAGAGCCCAATTTTAACCTCTCTTGTAAAAAAAGTTTTCTTTGTCATATTCATTTTTGTTTGTTTAATGCTTCTGTAATAGATATTTTTGTGTCGTTTTCAAATGCTACAATAACAGCATCTTTAAGGAATTTTTGTATTTCTTTAAGTGTTTTTTTTGCTTCATCAAGCGATTGAGTGTCTCCGCATGTATATTTATACCATCCGTTTTCGCTGTAGTGTGTTACTGGTGCATATTTTTTTATTTTTTGCATATCCGAGTTGTTGGCTGGTACCAAAGTTTTCGAACTGAACACTTGTATTTTGAATATAATGTTGCTTTTGCTTGCTTCTTGGATGTTTTTTTCTTTTTCAACAGCATCAGGTACTGATATCTTGTTATCATTTTCAAATGCAACAATCATAGCGTCTTTGAATGATTTTTTCACCTCTTCTAATGCTGTCTTTGCCTCTTCGAATGTATTTGTAGGGCAACAGGTATATTTGTGCCAATTGTTTTCAAAAAACGAATCTACTTTGCCCAATTTTTGAGCTCTTTTGTAGTCGTAGTTGTCTGTTGCGATAGGTGTGCGCGAACTGAATATTTGTATTTTATATGTTATTTTAGAGGTAGTAGCAACTTTTTGATATTCAGTTTTTTGATTTTCAGTTTTTTGAACTTCTTTTTGTTTTTTATCTTTCTTTTTTGGTGTTTCTTTGTCTGCTGTTTTTTGAGGTGTTTTTTGTTCTACTTGTGGGGTAGTGATGGTTCGTTTGTCGTATTCGTGTTTGTATTTTTCAAATGCCGTAAATATGCAATTTGCCATTTTTGTTTGTCCTTCACTTGATAATAAGAATTTTTCTTCGTTTGGGTTTGTGATGAAGCCCAATTCAATCAAGATACTTGGCATTTTCACTTGGTGTAATACCCAAAAGATTGCTTGGCGCACACCGCGGTCAAGGCGTTTGATTTCTACAAATTCTTTCTGAATATAGTCGGCTATTTCAACCGATTGATCTACATATTTGCTTTGCATGAATTCAAACATAATGTACGATTCGGGCGATGTAGGGTCAAAACCTTGATATGTTTCTTTGTTCCCATCTTCTAACAATAGCACCGAGTTTTCGCGTTTTGCAACCTCAAAGTTTGCTTGCGACTTCGAGAGACCTAACGTAAAAGTTTCAGCACCATATGCTTTCGATGATTCGCTTGCATTGGTATGAATCGAAATAAACAAATCACCATCTGCATCATTTGCTATTTTTGGACGTTCTTGTAGTGTAACATATTTGTCTGTTTTACGAGTGTACACTACCTTTACGTCTGGATATTTTTCTGTTATAAGATTACCTACTGCGAGTGCAACATTCAAGTTTATATTCTTTTCTTGTCCCATTTTGCCAATAGCACCAGGGTCTTTTCCTCCATGACCTGCATCCAACACAACGGTGAATTGCTTAGCAGAGATGGTAGTTACAAAAAGCATGCAGAGTATAAATAAAATATAGAATTTTGCTTTCATACGTATGGATATAATTTTCTGCAAAGTTACTAAAAAAAAGTAATATTGGCAAATGGAAAAATGTAAAAAAAAGTAAACTTGTAATCTTTGTGGTCAACTTTATAAAAACTGCATTTTTATTAGATTATCTCATAATTTTTTATTATCTTTGTCGTTAATTTTGTGTTAACTAAAAACTATAAAAATCTTTAGGTAAAAATTATTGATAAACAGTAGGTTATATTTACAAAAAGTCTTTTTTGTAATTGGCATCATTCTTCTATATTGTGGAGTTTTTGATGCTAATGCTGTTGTTGTGTCTCAAAATGACACTATTTTATCTTCAGATTTTGCGTTGGATACGCTCAATAATACGTTAAACGACATTTCGTCCGATTCTCTTGTATTGGATTCTACTCAAACATCAGTTGTCGATTCTGTGCCAGAGAAAAAGAAAGAAATGCTTGATGCTGAAGTGCAATATCAAGCTCGCGATTCTATAGTTTTTCTTATGGATGGTACGGGCTATCTCTATGGCGATGGTAAAGTGAAGTATATGCAAGCAAAGCCAATCGAACTTCAAGCCGAATATATTCGTTTCAAGTTGGATAGTTCTACAGTCTATGCCATTGGTACTACCGATTCGCTAGGTAACTCTATAGGCGACCCCGTGTTCAATGATGGCACCGAGTCGTATTCATCTAAGTATATGAGTTACAATTTCAAGACTAAGAAGGCTTATGTGCGTCGTGTTGTCACACAACAAGATGAAGGCTATATCATTGCCGATCAAACTAAGATGTTCGAAGATCAATCATTTTTTATGAAGGGTGGTAAATATACTACTTGTGAAGATCACGATCATCCTCACTTTTATCTTCAACTCACAAAAGCTAAACTTCAACCAGGTAGACATGTGGCGGCAGGACCAGCCTATCTTGTGCTTGCCGATGTGCCACTACCTTTGGCAGTTCCTTTTGGATTCTTTCCAATGACAAAAAAATATGCTTCAGGTATCATCATGCCTCAATTTGGCGAAGAACTCGAGCGCGGTCTCTTCCTTAAAAATGGAGGTTACTATTGGGCAATAAACGATTATATCGACCTCGAAATTCTTGGCGATTATTATACTAAAGGCACTTGGGCTTTGAGTCTTGCAAGTCAATATCGTTTACGTTATAAATTTAACGGATCTATCAATCTCACCTATCGCGAAGACGTAAGAGGGGAGAAGAACACAAAAGACTATTCTAAGTCTAAAAACTTCCGTGTCACTTGGCGACATCAACAAGATTCAAAAGCAAGTCAATACTCCTCTTTCTCTGCTTCTGTCGATTTCTCCACTAGTGGTTACAATACAAGCAATATCAACAACTACTACAATCCTGCCGAGCAGTCGAAGAACGTAACTAGTTCTTCTATCAACTACACCCAACGTTTTCCTGAAAGTCCGTGGAGTGTTTCGCTTAATGCCTCACTCACTCAGCGCACACAAGACTCTACCATATCGCTCACTTTGCCTACACTCAGTGTCAATATGTCGCAAGTCTACCCATTCAAGCGCAAAAAAGCTATTGGCAAAGAACGTTGGTACGAAAAAATCCGTCTCAGTTATTCCATGACGGCGAGCAATAGTATCAATACAAAAGAAAATATGCTCATGCAATCTTCTTTTGTTCGCGATTGGAAGAATGGCGTAAAACACTCATTGCCAATATCGGCATCGTTCACATTCTTCAAGTATATCAACTTCTCTATTAGCGAAAGTTACAACGAACGTTGGTATTTCAATCGCATCAATCGCGATTGGGATCTCACACGTCAAGAAGAAGTTCAAGACACCACCTATGGTTTCTATCGTGTCTACGATTTTTCAACCAACGCCTCTTTATCCACTAAGTTATATGGCTATTACACACCATATCGCAAGTGGTTTGGCGACTATGTCGATCGTATTCGTCACGTCATCACACCATCGCTCAGTTTCTCTTATCATCCCGACTTTGGTTCCGAATTCTTCAACTTCTACGACTCCTACACCAAAACCATTGTCGACAAAAACAGCATAAACCCAATATCACAAGAGGAGGTCATCTATTCTCCTTATTCTCAGGGTATGTATGGTGTGCCAGGTCGAGGAGTTTCTTCAACTCTTAGTTTTGGATTGCAGAATAATATCGAAATGAAGGTGAAAGACAAGAACGACTCGACGGGAATGGCATACAAAAAAGTCAGTCTTATCGACAACTTCTCGCTCAATTGGGGCTACAACTTTGCTGCCGACTCAATGAATTGGAGCAACCTATCTACCTCTATTCGACTCAAACTAACCAAGCGATTTTCGCTCAACCTTAGTGGACAATTCGACCCATATCGCTATCTCCCTAATGAGAAAGGCAATATCGTTCGCACTGGCCAACTCCACTGGAATCATGGCGAAATGATGCACTTCAAAGGCACACGCACAAGCTTCTCTTATACTTTCAACAACGATACCTTCAAGAAAAAAGAGAAAAAGAAAAAAACAACCGAAGAAGAAGAAACCGGTCTTGATGCCGCAATGGAAGACCCTCTCGACCCTAATGCCCACATCGAGCGCGACCCAATCACAGGCGAACCCATCGACGGCATATTTGGCAATAAAGACGACGAAAACACCGAGGACGAGGATATCGAAGTAGAAGAAGAGGATCGTGGAGGTTATGTGCCAATCAAAATTCCATGGTCGTTCACAGTCAACTACTCATTTGGTTTTGCCGAAAAAATGACTAAAGAGTTCTATAACCCTAATACTTCGGCATATAAACTCAAGTACACACACAGTCTCACATTCAGTGGTAGTGTGCAACCAACGCCTAAATGGCGTATGAATTTTTCCGGTTCTGTCGACCTCGAAAATTGGAAAATCACTCAAACCTCACTCTCAATCTATCGCGACCTCCACTGTTGGGCACTCTCGGCATCTGTATCACCATTTGGTTTGTACAAATCATTTATGGTCACAATCGGAGCCAATGCCTCTATGCTTAAGGATCTTAAATACGACAAACGTTCAGGTCGCAGTGCCAACATCAATTGGCTCGACAAACGAAAATAAAAAAAACAATATAATATTAACCCCCAGAGCGGTCAGTAGCACCACTACCCACTGCTCTTAATTAAAATTCAAAGTAATATGAAAATTTCAGAAAACAAACTCGTTATCCTTCAGTACAAACTCTCAGTTAAAACTGAAAAAGGTGAACTCGAACTCATGGAAGAAACAACTCCAGAACAACCACTTCAATATTTCCACGGTATGGGCATGATGCTCCCTAAATTCGAAGAAAACCTCGAAGGACTTGGCGAAGGCGACAAATTCGAATTCATGATTCCAGTTGTCGATGCCTACGGCGAATACGAAGAAGAAAGCGTTATCGAACTCCCTAAAAACATCTTCATGATCGAAGGCGAATTCGATGGCGAAAAAGTATTCCCAGGTGCAATCGTACCTCTTGTCGACAACGAAGGCAACCGTATCAATGCCGAAATCGTTGAAGTAAAAGCCGAAACAGTGCAAGTCGACCTCAACCACCCACTAGCTGGCGAAGACCTCTATTTCTCTGGTCGTATCATCAGCGTAACTCAACCATCCGAAGAAGAACTTCACGCAATGATGCACCACGGCTGTGGTGGCGGTTGCTCATGCGACTCATGTGGCGATGGTGGCTGCTCAGGTTGCGGTGGCGGTTGCTGCTAATAATCCCTAACTTCAAATACACACTCTCAGTGTGTATTTGATTGTTAAAATTCCTAAATTCAAATATACTATACAGCAACCTGCAAGCAAGGTGCTCCCTACCTCAAAAATACACACTCTCAGTGTGTATCGTATGGTAGACATAATGTCAATTTATTTGATATTTCAATTCTAAAAACAATAAATTATGCGTTGTGCATTTAGCATTATGCATTACACAAGATTATGAATACATTCGGTCATATATTCCGACTAACCACCTTTGGCGAAAGTCACGGACTAGCCATAGGAGGTGTCATCGATGGTTGCCCAGCAGGCATACGCATCGATTTCAAAGCCATACAACATCGACTAGCACTACGCTCACCTCAAAACGTAGCAGGTGCCACCACACGCACCGAAGCAGATAGAGTAGAGTTCCTTTCTGGTATCTACGAGGGCAAAACTCTCGGCACACCGATTGCCTTTTTCGTGCGTAACAAAGATGTTCGTAGCGAAGACTATGCCGAATTACAACATATCTATCGTCCAGGTCATGCCGACTACACCTATGATATGCGCTATGGCATTCGCGACCATCGTGGTGGCGGACGCGCTTCTGCTCGCACCACTGTGGCTCAAGTCGTAGCTGGTGCCATTGCCGAGCAATTCTTGCAAGCAATGGGCATCACCATCGAGGCATATGTCGACCAAATAGGACCAATCCTCATCCCCGACCAAACCGATGGCAACGACGTCGACAGCAGTCCACTCCGTTGCCCCGATAAGTTCACCGAAGCTCTCTGGCTCGACCTCATCGATCAACTTCGCGAAGAGGGCGACACTATTGGTGGGGCAGTGCGTTGTAGTATCAAAGGCGTGCCTGCTGGCGTAGGCGAGCCTATATTTAATAAGGTGCAAGCCCAACTAGCTTCTGCCATGATGTCAATCCCAGCAGCCAAAGGTTTCGAATATGGTCTTGGTATGGCAGCCGCTGCTGCTCAAGGCTCCGAGAGCAACGACGAAATGCTCATCCGTAAAGGCAAAGTCAAATTCAATACCAATCGCGCCGGTGGTATTCTTGGCGGCATCACCACAGGCGAGTCAATCGACTTCCGTGTAGCCTTCAAGCCAGTTTCATCACTTTCACAACCACAACGCACAATCACCGATTCCAAGCAACCTATTGCTTTGCAAATATCTGGTCGTCACGATGTTTGTGTTGCTCCACGCGCAGTAGCCGTAGTGCGAGCCATGGCAGCACTCACACTCATCGACCAACTTTTATGTAAAAATTAACCTTTATAATCTATAAACTATAAAATTATGGCAAATTTGAGAGACGAAAAATGGGCTGTGATTCTCAATCCTAAAGCGGGCAAACAACGTCTGCGTCGTGATTGGGCAAAAATGTATCGCACCCTCAAACGCGCCGAAATCGAATTTCAAGTGTGGACAACCGAATATGCTGGTCATGCAATCGAAATAGCTCGTCATCTTGTCGAACGCGGTTTCCGCAATTTGCTTGTTGTTGGCGGTGATGGCACCCTCAACGAAGTCGTAAATGGTATTTATACCTCTAATATCGAAGATAAAAATCAAGTTTCTATTGCGCTTATTCCATATGGCACAGGCAACGACTGGGCGCGCTATTGGGGCTTGCTCAAGTCCAAACGCAAACTCTCCGATCGATTCTACGAACGAAATAGAGTGAAAGTCGATATCGGTCGCCTTACCTATTATGAGGATGGCGAAGAGCGTACTCGCTACTTTATCAATGGCTTAGGCGTAGGTCTCGATGGTCAAGTATGTAAAACTACCGACCATATGAAGCACCTCTATGGCGGACATTCATGGGTTTATACACTCAGTCTGCTCATTGCAGTTTTCAAGTGGAAATCAACACCTATGCACATCGTTTACGACGACGATTCGCTCGAAGACGAAGTCTTCACTATCACCGTTGCCAACGGATGTTATTGTGGTGGTGGACTCAAACAAGTCCCTGCCGACCCAACCGATGGTATTTTCCATACCAACTTAATACCGCGTCCAACATTCAAAGTCATCCTTGGGGCGCTTACATATCTTTTCCGTGGCGAACTTTGGAACTTCTCAGGTTGTCACATGCGCACCACCAAACGTTTCAAAATCAAAGGGCACGACTCACAACTCGTCGAAATCGATGGCATCGTCATTGATGGTCACGGCCCATATACCGCCGAAATCATCCCATCAGCCCTCAACATGATGGTGTAATCAATAAGATATATAGTCACTATGATAAAAAACTTCATTTGCCTAATTTGGCAAATGAAGTTTTTTGTTTATAACTTTATATTGGGATATTTCTTAGCGATTGCATCTATTTGTTGCGATAGTTTTTGTTTGAATTTTTCGTACTCTTCGGAGTCGGGGTGGAGGGGGCGGTGCGAGAGTGATTTTTTTATTTTTCTCACCTCTTCTGCTGTGCGAATAGCCTCGTCGGTGAGATAGGTATCGGCAAATCGTTCGAATATGTAGTCGACAGCCAAATCTGATGGATGAATCATGTCGGTGGCATAGAATCTGTAGTCGCGCAACTCGTCCATCATTATTTCATACGAAGGGAAATAGTCTGCCCTAGTAGTCTTACAAATTTGGTTTGTTGCAAGCAATAGAGTGGCTTTGTTGAGTTGTCCGTGGTGCGCTCCTTCACCCATATATCTCACTGGCGAAATGGTGAAGAGAGTTGAGAGTTGAGAGTTGAGAGTTGAGAGTCGAGAGTATGGGGTGGTGATTTCGTTGATTGCTAGTAAGCGGTGAGTGAATTCACGTGCTGGGAGTTTGTGGCAGTTGCTCACTACCATGCCGTTGCGCTCGTACACCTCAGCCGAGCCGAAGGTGATGATTAGGTGCGTAGAATTTTTCAGTTGTTCATGCCCTTCGCGAAATCGTTCGTTCATCATCTTGAGTGCTTCATTCTTATCGGCATGCGAAAAAGATCCATGGTGCATAAATGATGCCCATAGACCATTGTGATAGAACAGTTCATCCTCCGTGAACTCCGTGCCAGCGATTAATCTCTCCAATGCAGTGGCAATGGATTTTGGATTGTACAATATCCCCATTGGGTTGACTACAACATTGAATCCGCAGTCAATCAATCGTTTGCTGATATTCTCGGCAAAGCACGACCCCAACATCACAATACGCGAATTGTGGTCAATAGTCTTATTGGGTTTTATATTTATTGGCGTTGTAAACTTCATATTTTCAATTTTCAATTTGTTTTATTGCCTCTAATAATATTGTGTCGTCAGTATCATCAGGTGATATATGAACCTCAATATCGGGCATCACGCCAAACTCGGTGTGTTGCATCTCGGCATCAAACATAGGTACAGCCGAGAAGCGCACCATCCAGCCGTTAGGCAATTCTTGCGATAGAGGCATGCCACCACCTCCACCTGTTATGCCACCCACCACTATTGCGTTGGGAGCTTGTTTCATTCTTACTATGAAATCGTTAGTTGCCGAATAGCAACGACGATTTGATAGCACTGCTACCTTTTTCTCACTCCAGTCGATAGGAGCATCTTTGGGGTCGGTTACGATAGGTGTGGGGTCGGAAAAGCAGTCGTGGCATACGTCTGTTTTATGACGTATATATCCAGTGGTGGTCTTTTCTTTAAAAAAGCACGAAGCCAATAACTCGCTATAACCCAATGAGCCACCTCCATTGTTGCGCACGTCGATGATGATACCTTCAACTTTGTTTAGTTGATGAAAATAGGCATCAATATAAGCCAAATTTGCAGCAGTGAATCCATTTGAAAAACTACTATAACGAATGTAGCCAATAGAGCCGTTCTCGATAGTGGTATAAGCAAAACCACCAGCCGAACGTAGGTCGGAGTCGAAGTGGTGGTATAGGAAATCGGCATTGTAGTCGGCAGGGTAGGAGTCAAACCATCCTGTGCATGATGAAACATCGAATGGTGCATAAAGATTGACATGCCCATCTTGTAGCACATCAATCATTTCTGCCATTAGGTCGAATAGTTGAAACACATCTTTCACTTTATTGACGCGAGGCAAAAATTGATTGTAGACCTCGGTCCAATCAATATCTTTGTAAGTAAAATAGCAGTAACGCTCATCCAATATTTCCCACAAAGCATCGAAATTGGTTCGTGGGTCGGCATTGTATTTGGTGATGGTCTCGTTTCTATCGCATGCCAAAAACACAATGCATGTTAATATCGCAATAATATATTTTTTCATAATCCATAATTATAACTTCTCATTCCCCATTTTTTTTTCGCCAAAGTCTCAAAGACCTTTGGTTCCTCATTCTTTTATTATCCCCAAATTTAGTGCAATCCCTACTTGTCCGGATAATTCGTGAATGTAGAATGACATATTGTTGGCATGCCACCATTGATGATTGTGGGTCATGCCTAAGAATAGAGTGACCGTAGGTAATGTGAAATTGACAGATAAATTGCCTCTGACGCCTTGGCGATTGTGTAGTGAGGTGAAGTGTGTTACATCGTTGAGAGCAGAAGGCAGATTTATGTATATTTCGTAGTACGATTGTCCTAATTCGGGAACGAACATTCCGCCAATAAGTGGGGTAGATGCCATATAGTCAAACGACAAAGTCCATCGTTTCCATGAGAGTTTGTATTGAGCACCGACCGAAGCCATCAAATTGAGTTGTATATCACCCGATGATGGATTGTTTACGTTGCGTGTTTGATTTTTGATTGCACCATATATATCCACCGAACCACCAGCCATTAGGCGTAATCCTCTGATAGGTTGCCAATTATAGTAAGAACTAAAGCCGGCATAGCCACCGATATATTCAATCATTGCGCTATACGACGAATTTATCAATCGACCATATCGCCAATAGTCATACACTTGCCATGATACTATGCTATCGGTGCCTTTGTAGAAATTTGAGTGTGTAGCTTCGATGCCTAGAACCAAACCTTTATATTCTTGATTACTAAGGAAGTGGTCGGTGATAGCCATTTCGCCAACATTCACTGCCCAGCGGTTATACGAACGATTGGTTGCTTCTGTTGCAAATAGTCCAACAGAAACAACCAATCCTATAATAAATAATCGAAATCTCATAAATTTTAGAAATATAGCATTTTGGCTTTATCTATCTTTATTGGAGTTAAGTTTACGGTCACTCCAATCTCGCAGGTCAATTTGCGTGTATATGATTTTTGCTCTTTGCTCAATTGCCACCACTGACTGTCGTAAATAAAAGCAGTTTGCAATGTTACATTCTTCAAAATAAATAATATTGCAAGGTCGGTTTTTGCTCCTTGACGGTTGTGGAATGATGTGAAATATACGTCGTTAGCTTCAATACCTTTGTGTAGTGCATATAGATTTTGTGGACTATTGGGCTCAATCATCATGCCTAGCACGTTCAAGTATGACTTGTAGCTTATGCCTAATCCCCAATTTTGCCACCACCATGTGTAACGAAAATCGGAATATAGCAATAGCTGCGTTTGAAAGTCTAAAGATGCTTTGTCGGTGGTAGTTAGACTCTTAATGCCTCCGAAGCATTCAACAATAAGACCCGAGTTTAGCACAAAATTCTTTGTAGGACGCCAATGGTTATATGTGCCAAAACCAATATTGCCGGTCCAATAGGCAATATTTGTGCTGCCTAAAGTGCGGTTTGAGGCGATGTTATACGACCAATAGTCGTATACCTCCCACGATAGTTTTTTGTGTGTGCCTTTGTAGTATCCTGCGTGACTAGCGGATAATCCGAACGATACACCTTCGAATTTGTAACCTTCAAATATAGGGTCGGTAAATTCAACACCACCAAACGATGCCGACCATCTGTGTTGCGACGATTCATCGTTGGTCTCAGTTGCCATTATGGGCATAGCAACTAATAGGGTAATAATAAGAGATTTGGTTTTCATAGCTTTTTGATTTTAGGTTGTTTTCTTACCATAAAATCAAAAAGTATGCCGTTAATTTCTCTCTAACAACGAGCTATCGCCATACGAAAGGAATCGGAATCCGTTGTCCATAGCAAATTCGTAGATTGCGCGCCAACGGTCGATGCCAACGAAGGCCGATATGAGCAAAAGTAGTGTGCTCTTTGGTTGATGGAAATTAGTGATAATTTTGTTGACCACACGGAATTGGAACGAAGGCACAATCATGATGCGAGTGGCGGCATCAATTGCAGCTAAATGGTTGCGATTGAGGTAGTCAACTATAGTTTGTAGAGCCTCTGCGGTAGTTAGTGTATAGTCGTTTTCGTAAGGTTCCCATTGTTCGACCATGAGGTCGGGATTCTCGGGATTGCGGGCAATGCGACATCCAAGGTAGTAGAGACTCTCGAGAGTGCGCACCGAGGTTGTGCCCACTGCCACTACGTGACCTTCTGATGCAATGAGGTCTTCAATTACGCGTTTGCTCACTGAGATTATTTCGCGGTGCATAGGGTGGTCGCCAATCTCCTCTGATTTAACGGGTTGGAATGTTCCGGCACCGACATGTAGAGTCACTTCGTCTTCGCGTACTCCGTTGAGAGCCAATCGGCGCAATACGTCTTTTGTGAAGTGTAGTCCGGCTGTGGGAGCAGCAACCGAACCGTCGATTTTTGAATATACGGTTTGGTATGTCTCTTTGTCTTTCTCTTCGGTTGCGCGGTTGAGATATGGAGGGATAGGCAATTCGCCAAAATGGCTGAGTATGTCGGAAAAGAGAATATCTTCGTTGTCCCACTCAAAGCGAACGAGGTGCGACATGCCTTCGTTGGCACTTTCGATGCGAACGGCACGGAGTTCGAACAAAATGTTGCGGATACTCATAGTTTGTTTGAGTGCACCCTCTTTCCATTTCTTTGAATTTCCTACGAGACACTTCCATACGCACGACTTATTCTCTTGGAAAACAAGATTGTAGTCGGCAGGAGAGTGAGGTTCGAGACAGAAAATCTCGATAGTTGCACCGGTTTCTTTTTGGAAGTGTAGTCGTGCTTGAATCACCTTTGTGTTGTTGTATATCAACAGATGTTCGCGACTCAATAGGTCTGGTAAATCGTAAAAATGCATTTTTTCGATTGTTCCATTGCGCCAATAGAGTAGGTTAGAGCTGTCGCGCTCTTCCAATGGATATTTTGCTATGCGCTCGTCGGGGAGGGCGTAGTCAAAATCTTCGATACGTATCTCTTTTATATTCATTATTTTATTTTGGTAAATTTAGAACCTGTGCTTGAAGTCATATATCCATCGTGCATTTCGAGCAGATAGATGTTGTGGTCGGCATCTACGATGCAGATGTTGTTGCCATCGACATCCCAAGAGTAGTCGCAACCAGGGAGTGTGGTTTTGGCAGTGACGACATCACACACGCCTTTGTCTTTCAGGATGAAAGTGATAGTGTCGTTGGTGTAACTACCCATCCAGTCATAGTCATTTTGAGCGATGCCAGTAGTTGATTTTTTGTTGTTGCCACATGCTACGAACATTATAGCCATGAGCAGTAAAATAAGATGTTTTTTCATAATAATTCTAATATTTCTTTTAGACGTGTTATTTCGGTAATTCGTTCGTGCTCGATAGTTTCGACTACTTCGTGCGCCCAAGTGGTGTGGTAGGGGATGTAGATACCACGACCGCCGAGGTTGACTACGGGTAGGATGTCGGATTTGAATGAGTTGCCTACCATCACTAGTTTTTCGGGTTTGCAATTGAGCGATTTAATCATTTTGCGGTAGTCCTCTTCGCGCTTGTCGCTCATGATGATGGTGCGTTCGAAATATTGTTCGAGGCCCGAGCGTTTGATTTTGCTCTCTTGGTCGAGTAGGTCGCCTTTGGTGGCAACAACGAGACGATATTTGCGCGACTCTTTCAGTTGTTTGAGTGTGTCCTCTACGTCGGCGAGTAGCGTGATAGGTTTCATGAGTTGTTCGCGTCCGATTTGCACGATGCTAGAGACTATGGAGTAGGGAACATCGTTGTTGAGCAGTTTGCCTGCTGCCTCTATTGCGCTGAGCACGAAACTTTTGACTCCAAAACCATATATCGAAAGGTTGCCCACTTCGTTGTCGAAGAGGATGGGCATGATTTCTTTTTCGGTGAGGTTGGGATTGTGACTATTTATCAGTTTGCAGAATTGGCGTTCGCTCTCGCGGAAATAGATTTCGTTGTCCCAAAGGGTGTCATCTGCATCAAAGGCTATTGTGATCATTTTATTCTTTTTACAGAGTTGTTTTCGAATTTGTATTCTTGGTTGGTTTCGGGACAAATGGCAATGCCATCGGAGTTGAAGTTGAGGCGGTGGCCATATTCGCTGACCCAACCGATTTGGCGAGCAGGATTGCCAACAACTAGGGCATAGGCAGGCACAGGTTTGGTGATAACCGATCCAGCACCGATGAGTGCATATTCGCCAATTTCGTTGCCACAAACGATGGTGGCATTGGCACCGACGGAGGCACCACGGCGAAGGATAGTGGGGCGGTATTCGTTTTTGCGAGCCACGGCACTGCGCGGATTGATTACGTTGGTGAAAACCATTGATGGTCCGAGGAATACATCGTCCTCGCAGATAACGCCAGTGTAGACGCTTACGTTGTTCTGTATCTTTACGTTACGACCGAGTTTTACGTCGGGCGATACGACTACATTTTGTCCGATATTGCAACATTCGCCAATCACGCAGTTGCTCATGATGTGCGAAAAGTGCCAAATTTTGGTGCCTGCGCCAATCACGCAACCTTCATCGACGTATGCCGATTCGTGTTTGAAATAGTTATCCATATACTGTTTTTGTTTTTAATCTACAAAGTTACAACAAAATCTTTATATAGGCAAATGTTTAAAATTTTTTAGTAAAAAGTTGGGTGTTGAGAGGGGGGGGCTTATTGTATTTTAGAGGGTGTTTTGAAGGTAGGGTGAGGGTTGCTTGCAGGTTGCTGTATAGTATATTTAATGTAGGGAGGGGGTTATTGTATTTTAGAGGGGGTATAAATGTATAGTGGAATAGTATTTTTTTTGATAAAAAAATTTGGGAAAAACTTGTTTGTATCAGTAAAAAGTTGTATCTTTGTACGATTTTTGTTATTATGCGGTAGTAGAATTTTCCAATAAGGATTATACTGCTGTATGTCTTAAACTTAGAAGTTATATAAAGAAATATAGAATAATTGAAAATTGAATGTTTTTGTGTTAATATTTCAATTTTCAAGTTTCAAATTGTATTATTATGAAAGAAAAGAAATTTATTACCTGTGACGGTAACCAAGCTGCTGCTCATATTTCGTATATGTTCAGTGAAGTGGCTGCGATTTATCCAATCACACCGTCAAGTACTATGGCTGAGTATGTCGATGAATGGTCGGCAGCTGGTCGTAAAAACATTTTTGGTGAAACTGTGCTTGTGCAAGAAATGCAATCGGAAGGCGGTGCTGCTGGTGCTGTTCACGGTTCGCTCCAAGCTGGTGCGCTTACTACAACTTATACAGCATCGCAAGGTCTCTTGTTGATGATCCCTAATATGTATAAAATCGCTGGCGAATTGTTGCCATGCGTATTCCACGTGTCTGCTCGTGCTTTGGCTTCGCATGCTCTCTCTATCTTTGGCGACCACCAAGACGTGATGGCTTGCCGCCAAACTGGTTTTGCTATGTTGGCTGAAGGTTCGGTTCAAGAAGTTATGGACCTCGCTGCCGTAGCTCACCTTTCTACTATCAAAAGCCGCGTGCCTTTCATCAACTTCTTCGATGGTTTCCGTACTTCTCACGAAATCCAAAAAATCGAAATGCTTGAGAACGAAGACCTCGCTGGTCTTATCGACCAAGATGCTCTCGCAGCATTCCGCTCTCGCGCATTGACACCAGAACGCCCTGTGGCTCGTGGTATGGCCGAAAACCCTGACGTATTCTTCCAACACCGCGAAGCATCTAACAGCTTCTACAATGCTGTGCCTGCTATTGTTGAAGACTACATGAACGAAATCTCAAAAATCACAGGTCGCAAATATGGTTTGTTTGATTATTATGGTGCCGAAGATGCTGAGCGCGTAATCATCGCTATGGGTTCTGTTACAGAAACTATTCGCGAAGCTATTGATTATTTGACAGAAAAAGGCGAAAAAGTGGGTCTCGTTGCAGTTCACCTCTATCGTCCATTCTCTGCTAAACACTTCTTGGCAGCTCTTCCTAAATCGGCTAAACGTATCGCTGTTCTCGACCGTACAAAAGAACCAGGTGCAACAGGCGAACCTCTTTACCTCGATGTTAAAGATGTGCTCTATGGCGCCGAAAATGCTCCTATCGTAGTGGGTGGTCGTTATGGTCTTGGTTCTAACGATACAACTCCAGCACAAATCCTTTCTGTATTCGACAACTTGGCATTGCCACAACCTAAAAACCTCTTCACTATCGGTATCGAAGATGATGTAACATTCACTTCTCTTCCTAAACTCGAAGATATTACTATCAATGCAGGTAATATGTTTAGAGGTAAATTCTATGGCTTAGGTGCTGATGGTACTGTAGGTGCTAACAAAAACTCAATCAAAATCATCGGTGATAATACTGATAAATATTGTCAAGCTTATTTCTCTTACGACTCTAAAAAATCGGGTGGTTTCACATGTTCTCACCTCCGTTTTAGCGATACTCCTATCCGTTCTACATATTTGGTGACAACACCTAACTTCGTAGCTTGCCACGTTCAAGCTTACCTCCGTATGTACGACGTAACTCGTGGTTTGCAAAAGAATGGTACATTCCTTTTGAATACTGTGTGGAGCGACGAAGAATTGGCTAAACACTTGCCAAACAAAGTGAAACGCTATTTCGCACAAAACAATATCACTGTTTATTATATCAATGCTACTGCTATTGCTCAAGAAATTGGTCTTGGCAACCGCACTAACACTATTCTTCAATCGGCATTCTTCCGTATCACAGAAGTAATTCCTGTCGACCTTGCTATCGAGCAAATGAAGAAATTCATCCTCAAATCTTATGGCAAAAAAGGTGAAGATATCGTAAACAAAAACTATGCTGCTGTCGACCGTGGTGGCGAATATAAACAACTCGCTGTTGACCCAGCATGGGCTACTCTCGAAGACGATGCTGTTGAACCAAACAACGACCCAGCATTCATCAACGAAGTAGTTCGTCCTATCAACGCTCAAGATGGCGACTTGTTGAAAGTTTCTGCTTTCAAAGGTATCGAAGATGGCACATGGATGCAAGGCACAGCTCAATACGAAAAACGTGGTGTGGCTGCCTTTGTTCCTACTTGGAATGCCGACAACTGTATCCAATGTAACAAATGTGCGTACGTATGTCCTCACGCTTGTATCCGTCCATTCGTTATGACTGACGAAGAAAAAGCTGGCTTCTCTGCTGCCACTCTCGAAATGAAAGCTCCTGCTGCTATGAAAGGTATGCACTTCCGTATGCAAGTAGGTGTGCTTGACTGTCTCGGTTGTGGTAACTGTGTTGATGTATGTCCAGGCAACCCTAAAGCTGGTGGTCCTGCTCTCAAAATGGTACCACTCGAAGGCGAATTGCCAGAAGCTGCTAACTGGGATTATCTCGTTAAAAACGTTAAAACAAAACAACACCTCGTTGATACTAAAGCTAACGTTAAGAACTCACAATTTGCAACTCCACTCTTCGAGTTCTCTGGTGCTTGCTCTGGTTGTGGCGAAACTCCATACGTGAAACTCATCACTCAACTCTTTGGCGACCGTCAAATCGTGGCTAACGCAACAGGTTGTTCTTCTATCTACTCTGGTTCAGTACCTTCTACTCCTTATACAACTAACGAAAAAGGTCAAGGTCCAGCTTGGGCTAACTCTTTGTTCGAAGACTTCTGCGAATTCGGTCTTGGTATGACTCTCGCTAACGACAAAATGCGCGCTCGTCTCGTAGAACTTATGACTAAAGCTCAAACTTGCACTTGCTGCTCTGACGAGTTGAAAGGCTTGTTCAATGCTTGGATTGCTGAAAAAGACGATGCTGACCGTTCACGCGAACTTGCAGAACAAATTCGTCCTCTCGTTGCTGCTTGTGGTTGCGATATCTGTAAAGAAATTACTTCTCTCGACCATTATCTCGTGAAACGTTCACAATGGATTATCGGTGGCGACGGTGCTTCTTACGATATCGGTTACGGCGGTCTCGACCACGTTATTGCTTCTGGTAAAGATGTTAACATCCTCGTTCTCGACACAGAGGTATATTCTAACACTGGTGGTCAAGCATCTAAATCTACTCCTGTTGGTGCTATCGCTAAATTTGCTGCTGCAGGTAAACGCGTACGCAAAAAAGACCTTGGTATGATTGCTACTACTTATGGTTATGTATATGTTGCACAAGTGGCTATGGGTGCCGACCAAGCACAATGCCTTAAAGCTATCCGCGAAGCTGAAGCTTATCCAGGTCCATCACTCATTATTGCTTACGCTCCATGTATCAACCACGGTTTGAAAGCAGGTATGGGCAAAGCACAAGCCGAAGAAGAAGCAGCTGTAGCTTGCGGTTACTGGCACTTGTGGCGCTACAACCCACAACTCGAAGAAGAGGGCAAAAATCCATTCACTCTCGATAGCAAAGAGCCAAATTGGGACAACTTCAAAAACTTCTTGAAAGGCGAAGTTCGCTATGCTTCAGTAATGAAACAATATCCAGCCGAAGCAGAAGAACTCTTCCAAGCAGCTGAAGACAACGCAAAATGGCGCTATAAGAGCTATCAACGCATGGAAGGCAAATTCTAATCATCAAACTGTAGGGACGCACGGTTCGTGCGTCCGTGCAAAGCAAGAAAATGATAAAAAAAACTTCATTCAGCATATTGCCGAATGAAGTTTTTTTTGTACCTTTGCGGTGTAAAAAATGTGGCATATCACAAAAAAAATACTCTAATATGATAATTGAAAGAAAAAAATATCTTGACATGCTCATTGAAAGTCAAGGTAATGGTTTAGTAAAAATAATAACAGGAGGGCGTAGATGTGGAAAATCTTTTTTGTTATTTACCATTTTTCATAATTATTTATTGGATCATGGAATAAAAGAAGACCATATAATAGAGTTATCATTAGATGATAGAAGAAGTCGTCCGTTGAGAAATCCAGATTCTTTGCTTGATTATATTGATGCTCATTTGCATAAAGATGGCGAGGTTCATTATGTTATTCTCGATGAAATTCAATTAGTTGACGATTTTGTTGAAGTTTTATTGAGTTTAATGCATACTCCAAATTTAGAAATATATGTATCAGGTTCGAATTCGAAGTTTCTTTCTAAAGATGTAGTAACTGAATTTAGAGGTAGAGGTGAAGAAATAAGGGTTTGGCCACTTAGTTTTGCCGAATATTATAATACTGTTGGTGGAGATTATCGTATAGCATGGAAAGATTATTATACTTTTGGTGGGTTGCCTCAAATATTACAATTCAATACAGAGCAAAAAAAGATTGAATATTTAAAAAATATTTATGAGGTTACTTATTTAAAGGACGTAATTGATCGTAATAAATTGAGAAATCCAGAAGGATTGCGACAATTATCACAAGTTATAGCTTCTTCGATAGGTTCTTCTACAAATGCAAAAAGAATAAGTAATACTTTTTCTTCGAATGAAAATATAAAAATTAAGGATTCAACTATTAGAGAATATATAGGATATCTACAAGATGCATTTTTAATAGAAGAAGCTATGCGTTTTGATGTAAAAGGACGAAAATATATAGGAACAGAAACGAAATATTATTTCTCTGATTTAGGACTACGTGCATCTGTTCTGAATTTTAGGCAACAAGAAGAGACTCATATAATGGAAAATATTATTTATAATGAATTACGTCAGCGTGGCTATCTTGTTGATGTTGGTCTTGTTGAAATATGGAGCCGGGATGAGAATGGCAATTCTAAGAGATTGAAATTGGAAGTTGATTTTGTAGTAAATCATGGTTCAGAACGTATTTATATACAATCAGCATATAGAATGCCAACTCAAGAAAAAGAGAATCAAGAACAACGGTCATTATTGAATATTAATGATAGTTTTCGTAAACTTATTATTGTAGGGGATGATATAAAGCGGAAAGTCAACGAACAAGGTATTGTTACAATGGGATTATTTGATTTTCTGCTTGACTCTAATAGTATTTCTTATTTGTTAAGATAATATATAGCAAAAAAAAACTTCATTCAACATCTTGCCGAATGAAGTTTTTTTTGTACCTTTGCGGTTGCTTGATTGAATCAACCAAAAGGTTAAAAATAGTAGGGACGCACGGTTCGTGCGTCCGTAACGAACAGAGTTTAACTCCGTTGACTGTTGACTTTTGACAGTTGACACCCCGAATGGGGTATCTCAATCAAGCAAAGACATAACATTATGGCGTTTACTTACGCTTAGTTTTGACGGTTAGAAATCTGGACAATTTCAAATCTTGTCAAAGACGAAGGCAGCGGTGAATGCCCCGTAGGTGTGTATTTATGCATGCCTACGTTATGCTTGTATAGCCATTGGTGTGCTTTTTGCACTGCTAATGGTAGATTATGAGTATAGCGTAGTGTAATATATACATATCCAGCGTGGGCTTTTGACGTTGCTCGTTTCGACAAGATGGGCAGTCCAGAGCCTCTAACCGTGAAGCGAGCAACAGTTCAGGGCTTCACGCTTTTTTTATGTCTAAACCTTAATTCATTACTAACACATTAGTGGTTACTCGAAGTCCTTGACCACTGAGCTCAATTTATGTGTTGTAATGAGTTCAAAATTCTTTAATAACGAGCCAAGTAATACACTTTTTGATAAACTTAAAGGTATTGCATCCTCTATGGCTACATTCGACAGATTTCTAGCTGTCGTAGGTTTTTTCCGTTCATCAGGTTATTTTAAACTCCGTAAGGAGTTAGGGGATATTTCTGAAATAAAAATATTGGTGGGTATCAATATTGATGATATTTTCAGAAAGCACAACAAGGCTATTTTGATGTTTGCCGACCCCGAAAAAGCAAAAGAGATATATCATGGTGGCTTTAAAGATGATATAATCAATGCAAAATATTCGGCAGAGGTCGAAGAGGGTATTTTGCAAATGTGTGATGATTTAATGTCGGGTCGTTTGCAGATGCGTATTCATGCCACTAAGAGTCTGCATGCCAAATTTTATTTGTGTTTGCCTCAAGAGCATACCGAAAATAGCGATGGTTGGGTTATTATGGGCTCTTCTAATATATCCGATGCCGGACTTGGAACAAAACAAGCCCCTCAATACGAACTTAATGTGGCGATGAAAGATTATGATGATGTAAAATATTGTTCTGATGAGTTTTGGAAATTATGGAACGAAGCTGTAGTGTTGACCGCTGACGATATTGCTGAGTTTAAGAATAAAACATATTTAGGTTATCAACCAACGCCATACGAATTGTATATCAAAGTGCTGATTGATACATTTGGCGACCAAGTAGAAGATGATTTTACTATACAATTGCCAGAGAAAGTAAAAGAATATAAGTATCAGATTGATGCAGTCATACAAGGTTATCAGATATTGATGAAACATAACGGATTGTTTCTTGCCGATGTTGTTGGTTTGGGTAAAACTATGATTGCTACTATGATTGCTAAAAGATTTATAGAGGCAAATGGTAAAAATACAAGTGTATTGGTAGTTTATCCGCCTGCGCTTGAAGATAACTGGAAAAATACGTTCAAGTTGTTTAGTATATACAAAAAGGCTCAATTTATTACGAATGGTAGTTTGTCAAAGATACTTGAAGGTCGCGACCAATATAAGAGTAAAGAAGAGTTTGATTTGATAATTGTCGATGAGGCTCATGGTTTTCGTAGTGATAGTTCAGGTAAATATGATGAATTGCAGAAAATATGTAAATCGGCATGTGTCAATCGTGGTTTATTGAATAGTGTTCAGAAAAAGGTTATGCTTCTTTCGGCAACACCATTGAATAATACTCCCGAAGATTTACAAAATCAATTGTTGTTATTCCAAAATAGTCAGAGTTGTACAATTGATGGTATTCCTAATCTCAGAGCATTCTTCTCGCCTTTGGTTCAAGCCTATAAAAAACTGATGCACGAGCGTGACAAACGTGATGTTACTACCGATGTAGATAAAATCTATAATCGAATACGCACAGATATAATTGACAAAGTAACAGTTCGTCGTACTCGTAATAATATCTTAAATGACCCAGATTATAGAGCAGATATCAGTGCTCAAGGTTTAATTTTTCCAAATATTTTGCCACCCGATGATTTGACTTATCAGATGGATTCTGTTACGAGTTCGTTGTTTTATGAAACATTGAAACAATTGACCGATGGTAAATCAGATAAAAATCCTACAGGTGAAGGTCTCGATTATGCTCGTTATCGTGCAGTTGAGTTTTTGAAGCCAGAATATAGGGGAAAATATAAACACGCAGTGCATATTGGTCAAACATTGGCTGGTATTTATCGTGTGCACATGGTTAAGCGGTTGGAGAGTAGTTTTTATGCCTTTAAACGCTCTCTTGCAACCTTATTGCGTATTACCGATGATATGATAAAGATGTTTGCCGAAAACAAAGTCATCATAGCTCCTGACTTGAATGTTAAAGAGTTGCAAGCTAAAAATATGGAGCTTGACCAAATTATCGAATATGCAATAGAAAAAGGTTATTTAAAGGAAGATATAGTTTATTCTGCCGATGCTTTCGATGATAAATTTCTCGATATGTTGAAGCGAGATAGAGTTATTTTAGAGCAATTGAATAAAGATTGGAAGACTATAGTCGATGACCCTAAATTCAATCTTTTCCGTGATAAATTGAGTAATCAGTTTTTCGATAAAACTATAAATCCATCAGGTAAATTGGTATTGTTTTCCGAAAGTGTTGATACTCTTAATTATTTGTATGATAGATTGACTAAAGAGATTGGACGTACAGATGTGCTATTGGTTACTGCGGCTAATCGTAAACGAGTAGGGGATACAATTAAAAAGAATTTCGATGCCAATCATGATGTTTTGGAGGATAATTACAATATCATTATAACTTCAGATGTTTTGGCTGAAGGTGTCAACCTTCATCGTTCAAACGTAATTGTTAATTACGATTCGCCATGGAATGCCACTCGTCTGATGCAACGTATAGGTCGTGTAAATCGTATAGGTTCTGTTGCGCCAAATATCTATAATTACATGTTTTATCCATCTCAACAAGGCGATAAAGAGATAAAATTGTATAAAAATGCTCTTGTAAAGTTACAAGGTTTTCATTCTGCATTTGGCGAAGATGCCCAAATCTATTCAAAAGAAGAGATTGTCAAACAGTTTCAAATGTTTGATTCAAATGTAAAAGATAATATAGACAAGAAAATAGAATTATTGCGCGAAGTGCGTAATCTCTATAATACCGACCGCAAACTCTATCACAAAATCAAGTCGTTACCGATGAAAAGTCGTGTAATGCGCAATACAGGTAAGCATTCTGGCAAGACTATAGTTTTTATGTCTTCAAACGTAAAAACAGAATTTTATTTAGTGTCGTCCGATGGAGCAAAAGTAATTGATTTCCTTGAGGCTGTAGAATATCTAAAAGCTAAACCAGAGGAAAAGCCAGCTCCATTTGTCAATGAAGAATCGCACTATAATCATGTCAATTCGGCTTTAACTAAATTTGTTACCGAATATGTACAAGCTGCCGATACTACATCTATAAATCTAATCCGCAAAGACCTCGATAAAACTTCTCTTGAGGCAAATAAATTCCTAAGAGATATAAAGCAATTAACCGTTGATAGCCAATTGAAATTGCAATGCGATGTATTGACACGATATATCAACGAGGGTATGTATGCCCAATTGCCTCGTGTGTTGAAAACTTTGTCGCGTGAATATGCAGGCAATCGAGAGCGTATTAGGCAAGATGAATATAAATTGCAAGTGCGTATCAACGAATTGGTAGAGGAGTATCAAACAATGAACTACGACCAACGCCACGATGCACAAGATATGTCAAATCCTCAAATCATTATTTCTGAAAGTTTTGTATAAGAGAGAACAGAAACAAAGTTTACTTTGATTATGCCGAGTGAGATAAACTTCAATGAAATTAAAGTTTCGTATAACCTTAAATTATTAATATTATGAAAGCAACATATACTGACGAACAATTGCGTTCTTTGTTTCAATCATCGTTCAATATAAATGTATGGTGTAAATTTTTATATGATTTTTTTGAGGCAAGAGAAATAAAGGCTACGCCTGAAAAGATAGATACAGATTCAACGAATGCTGATGATGGTTATTATTTGGGCAATCTTGATAATGATGGTTTCTGTATAGGAATGTTTTACTACGAAATCAAGCATGGTTCAGTGGCAAATCGTCGAGTAGGATTGCGTAATCTTGTACGTTCGTTTATCAATCCTCGTTGGGGCGAATTTGATGCAGCATTAGTAGTTTTCAATAGTGGCGACCATTGGCGTTTGTCGTTTATTTGTGATATTAAAGGCGAATCCACTTCACCTAAACGTTACACATACGTGTTCGGCAGTAAAGAATTACTTTATAAAACACCAATCGAACGTTTCAAGTTTTTACAGCAAAAAGGTATATCGTTTGAGACAATGAAAAAAGCCTTTTCTGTTGAGGCATTATCTGATGAATTCTTTGATAAATATCGTGAGCAGTATGCCAATTTTGTTCAGTATGTAACAGGTAAACGTGTAGTTAAAGTTGGTGGAAAATGGGAAGAGCGTAAGATGAGTGAGCCAGACGTGGCGTTGATGTCGGCATTTGGTCATGACGATAAAAAAGTACGTGATTACATTAAAAAGATGATGGGACGTATAACGTTTCTTCATTTCCTTCAACGTAAAAGATGGCTATGTGGCGATTTGAATTATATGCAAAATCTTTATGAGCGTTCGAAGGATAAAGACAACTATTTAGATGCAGTGCTCGAACCATTGTTCTTTGGCATACTTAATACAAAACCACTCGAACGACATGATTTGTTTGTTTCTTTGGGTTGGGATTTAGCGTTGCTTGAAGAGTGGAAAGATATTCCATATCTCAATGGTGGATTGTTTGAGCGTGACGAAGAAGATGAGCCAGATAGTGTATTCCCAGCAAAATATTTTTCTCAACTATTTCAATTCTTTAGTGAGTATAATTTTACTATAGACGAGAACGACCCAAATGATGCAGAAGTAGGTGTTGACCCAGAGATGTTGGGTAAGATATTCGAGAATTTGCTCGAAGATAACAAAGATAAAGGAGCGTTCTATACGCCTAAGGAGATAGTTCGCTATATGTGTCAGGAATCGTTGATAGCATATCTCGAAACTAATACCTCAATAGCGGTAGATAAATTGCGTAATTTTGTATTATTGCCCGAAGAGAGTGTTGCAGATATACCTCAACAAAAACGATCAAAATTGATTGAGGCATTGTTGAATGTAAAAATTTGCGACCCAGCTATTGGTTCGGGGGCATTTCCAATGGGATTATTAAACGAACTCTTGCGTTGTCGCGAAGCACTATCCTCAGAGCATTACGATAGGGCAGAACTAAAGAAAAGTATTATACAGAATAATATCTATGGAGTAGATATTGAAAAAGGAGCTGTTGATATAGCACGACTACGTTTTTGGCTCTCTATTGTGGTAGATGAAGACACACATCGCCACTTCCTAACCTTGATTATAAAATTATGCAAGGTAATTCATTGATTGAGAGTTTTGAGGGGATTGATTTGAGCAATTTGGTTAAAAAGCAAATACCAAATAAAAATGTAGATGCTATTCAAACCTCAATTTTAGATGAAGAAATAGATATACATCAAAACCGATTATCATTATTATTGTCTGAATATTTCACCTGTTGTGACCATGACAGAAAAGTAGATTTACAAAGTCAAATATCAAAATCCATCAATGCCCAATTAGATGCTAATAAAATCAATAGTGTTACACTATCTAAACTTAAAACGATAAACATAGCAGCAAATAATCAATTCTTCTTATGGCACACATGGTTTGCTGATGTTTTTGAAAAAGGAGGTTTTGATATTGTAATTGGTAATCCGCCGTATATTGGATCAAAAGGTAATGAGGATATATTTCATGCTGTTTTATCTTCTCCACTTGGAGTTAAATATGCTGAAAGATGGATGGATTATTTTTATTATTTTTTTCATCAAGGATTGGAAATGATATGTGAAAAAGCAATAATTTGCCTTATTACAACAAATTATTACTACACAGCAACAGGAGGAAGTAAACTAAGAAAGCATATGGCGAGTAATACAATTGAACGAATAGTTGATTTTGGAGAGATAAAACTATTTGAATCTGCAATGGGACAACACAATGCTATTACAATGATAAGAAAAGGATGTTATCCGCGAAATGCTAATATTATTGAAATTGTTTCAAAAGGATATAAATCAAATGATGAGCTTGCAAAAATATTTTATCAAAAACAAGATGATGCAGTTTATTATAAGGTGTCTCAAGAACAATTATTTTCAGGATTGGATAAGCAAATTGTTCTTACAGGACAGAATTCATCATCGTTAAATATTATAGACAAAATAAGAGGTGGAAATTTACCATTATCGTACTATGCATTTGTTACAATGGGAGTTGTAACTCTTTCTGATACAGTTAGTAATAAACATTTGAAAGAGTATGATTTACCTTTTGCAAAAAAAGGAGATGGAATATATGTATTATCAAAAGATGAGATTGCAAAAATGGAACTTGATTTAGAAAGTGAACTTTATTTAAAAGATTTTTATAAGAATTCTGATATAAAAAAATATTATACACCGCATAATACAAATAAAAAGCTTATATATGTAAAAGATTCAGGAGTACCTATAGATCTTCCAAAGCCTCTTATGCGACATTTTGAAAAGTTTAAACCATTGATTGTAGGATTGAAAGAAAATTTCTTAAAAAATGAAATAGCGGCAAGTGTTGTTATGAAATGGTTTAGAAACGGAAATTATTTTGTATTGTTTACACCAAAAAAAGAAGAATATTTTATAGCAGAAAAGATTATAGCTCCTTATAGATCTTCTAGTAATATTTTTTCATATTCTAACGGGGCTTTTTTTGCTTCAAAAGATGTCGCATATATAATACCATTTAATTCTGAAAATGTAAAATACATATTGGGAATATTAAATTCTAATTTAGTTTTGTATTGGTTAAATTTGATGGGAAAAAAGAAAGGAGATATTTTAGAGTTATATGCAAAACCTTTGAATGATATACCAATTAGGGAAACATCATTCGTTTTAAAAAAGCAGTTAATAGATTTAGTAAATGAAATTATTGAAGCTAAAAAATCATTAAATTTAAATACAGGTAGTTTAGAAAATCGAATAAATCGTATTGTATATGAAATATATGAATTAACTGATGCTGAAATAAAAATTATCGAACAGAGTATTAATTGAAAAGATGTCATTTTGACATCTTTTTTTGTGTTTTGTAAGAAATGTATGACAAAATGTATTGATAATTTGTTTGGTTCTTATTTTGCTATAATATATGTGATATTTTTTTGTATAACAATAAATTAATATTATTTTAATTTAGTATAAAGGAGGTGTAAAAAAGATGGCAGGAAAAAACATTCATGTGGTTCATAATGAAAAGTTAGATTTGTGGCAAGTTAAGCAAGAAAGAGCAGAACGTAGTTCTGGAAATTTTAATACGCAAAAAGAAGCATTTGAACGTGCTCGTGAAATAGCGATTAATAAAGGTCAAGAGGTTGCTATACATGGAAAGGATGGACATATTCGTGAAAAACATAGTTATGGCAAAGACCCTTATCCACCCAAAGGTTAAGTTTTTATAAATATTAATGTATTAATTTATTAAAAAATATGAATAATTTTACCCAAAACCAATTTGTTTTCTTAGGTCAAAATCTCATTGTTAAGCAAGATGTAGGTTTAAAATTATCTATTAAAGAACTAGAAGAGTTAATAGAAACTCATAAATTAATTGCATGGATTGAAACAAATGTATGTATTTTAGACTTGTGGGATAGAGATAACAAAAAGATTATGAATGTAGAATTTGAATCATTGTTAAATGCTTATGGAACCTTTGGTATTGAAAATGATGGGTTATCTCTACTTATATTTTATTGTTTTGTTTTTGTAGATAATTTACCGACCAGAACTTTGGATGATTTATAAAATAGAGTGTAATTAAAATTAATAGCCTGCGAAAATTCGCAGGCTATTGTTATATTAATAGTCTTTTGATAATCTTTCAAATGAATTTAATTTGCTTATAAGTAATAATCTACATTTTTTTGATAAAGTATATCCAAAAATAGTATTTTTTTTATCCATAATGAACTCGGCAATTATAGGAATATCATCTTCATTTTGGACAAAAATATGGGTTATTAATTTATTGATGTATTCTTCTACTATTCTTATATCTTTAGAATCTTCAACAACAATAAACGATAAGTAAGCTAAATCCGAGTTTGAATGTAACTTTTTATTGTATGCTTTTTTTGTTCTTTTATCTTTAACTCCCCATATCCACTTGGTTGCTGCTTCATCATTATGTATAACTCTCCATTCTCGCTCTTCATAGCACAATACATTTTTCTTTTTGTGTATAGTTGAATATACTTTTGTTGTACCGATAATTAAATTTATGCTATTAAATATTTGTTTGTTTATATTCTTTGTGTTTGTAAAAAGTATAGAAAATTCACTTAAGGCAAGTTGAAATCTGTTCGATGACATGTATTGAACAGGCATTAATTGAGGGTATAAGTCTCTGGCTAATTCTCTATTAATGCCAACACCATAATAACCATATTTTTGAGCATGTATATCTGAGCGTGTTAATGGAATATCACAAAAAGAAACCATAGGAATTAAAACAGTGTTATATTCATTGTTGTTTGAACAAAAATTAGTGGGAGTAAAATTTGTTTTTCCTTGGTTTTTTATATTATTTACTAAAGCTTTGGGATATTCTTCTTTGCAATAAGAATAGCGAAAACCATTTTTTATTATACCTTTTAGATTTTCTATTTTTTTTGTGAAATGTATTAAAGAAGATGATGAGCTAGGGTTCATTTGAGTCTTGTAAAAATGTTATTATTAAAATTAGAAAAGTAATCGTTTTTCTTCAGTTAATGCCTTTTTTGTATATTTTTTCCAGATATCTAAAAATATTTTAAACCAACGTTTTCTATTTTCTTTTTCTATGTCATTAAAGTTTGGATTTTGGTCTACAAGTATGTCATTTAATGATTTTATACATTCAGTGCCAAGTTCAAGATTGGTTTCTGTAATTTTAGCATTTTTGTTGCCTAGTAAACAATCGATGCAGAATGCGTATAGAATCATACCATGATAGAAATATGAGACTTGTTTTTGTTGGTTAATTATATTTTGTGCGATAATATTCCAACCTATTAAAGCAACTATTTTAAGTATAGGGTTAATTTCTTTGGTTCAAGACAACTTTAGCGGAAAAATTCTAAAGTTGTAAATTAGTAATTTATAAATATCTTTTTCTTTATTATTATATCTAAATTCACACTCTTTTAAGTGCAAATAAAACGTTGATTTATTAATACCTCTAAACTTAGAAAAACGTACCTTACACAACCCCCAGAAGTTCTCAATACCATTGGTATGTATCATTGGAGATTTAGCAAATTCATTCTCTCCGTGGTTTACTGTAAAATGCTGTTTAAAACCTTCATTGTTTAACGTATTATATGTTTTGAAACCATCAGTTATTACAATGGCATTAGGGTGTACTATTTCTTTTATTATAGGTATTAAAGTCTCTGTAGAACAATCGTTTACGATATAAGTATAAATAGTATTTGGCCTTTTAAATATTCCAAAAACAATTATTTTACCTCGAGCTCCTCGACCTCTGATTCCGCGAACACGATGAGCCCCAAAATAACTCTCATCAAGTTCAAATTCACCGATAGTTGGTTGTATTGGAACTGAACAAATATCAACAATTCTTTGCCTAATAGCTGCGTAAATTTTATTTATACTTTGGCGTGAAATACCTGTTAATTCTGCGGTCTTT
>JAZQUV010000042.1:0-22198 GCA_045631465.1 Candidatus Aphodosoma sp.
GAAGACGCATTCTACACGAGTTGTAGAGATTCGTGAACAAGACTATCTATTGTTGTTGGAGAACTCAATTAAAATGGAGGCGCTCAAAATCGCTGGGATTGAGAAGATGGCAATCTATAAAGCAATGGAACATATATTGAACAACCAACATATTGATATCCTCATAAAACCGATCTCCACTAAATATAAATAATAAATAGGTGACTCCTATACACCTTCAATTAGATACAAATAAACTAAACTAATTAGAACCAATAATATACAAAAGTGGCGTATGTAGTGAACCTTGTAGTTCTCTCATACGCCACCTTAGTTTATTCACAATGCATCTTCGAAAGACACTTGATTTCAGCGCTTTACTTTCAAAAGTTTTATTTACCTTTGCATTCGTAATTTTTGGGCTTGATTACGACCTCTATGTAATCTTCTATGTAGGATTTCGCAATTTTCGTAAAAACTAACACTGAATATCAATCAGTTAAAATAAAATAACGGGTACCATAGAGTCAGCCTCTTTTTTTTCTACATTATACCATTATTTTGTAAGATTAAAGTATTGTTGACCAATAAGGTGACCATCCACAAACAAATCCACACGATAATCCCCCTCCCAAAGTGTCTCAGTCACAGTGTAATAAATCGCATCCGACAACTCCTCACCAGTATACTCAAAACTTTTACGCGCCGAGAACGCAATCTTCGAATCCTCAAATTGAAAAACATCCGATGCTTGTTTCTGGAGCACCATATCATCAGGCGTAGTAATACGCATATAGATAGTCTTATTACCCACCTCAGCAGTATTATTTTTTGCAAGAGTATAATCCACCTTAACAATAGCCAACTTACGCACCGATTTAGTCTTACGTCCACGCTCATTTTGCAAGTCAACAACAATATTCGTAGCCTCAAGTTGCGATGCAATAGTCACCTTCTCCACCAAGCGTTCACGCTCTTCCGACAAAGTTTTCACCTCCTCAGTCGCCGCCTGATAACGTTGTTGCACCTGACGATTTTCAGCCTCAAGCTTAGTATTCACCGCTGTGAGCGAATCCACCTGACGCACATACGACACAAGCACCTTACGCACAGTCGACAACTCCTCCTTCAACTCCGCAATACGACGAGCATTCGTAGCCTTCACCGTGCGCAACTCTTCAAGCAACAACTGAACACGTTTTTGTTCTTGATCCAACTGATGAAGAAGCGAATCATTATTCACCTTAATCGACATGCCCTCAATTTCAAGAGCCACATCAGCATATTCATTCTCAAGTTGTTCTTTCTCATAATTCATCATTTCCACCATCTCCTCCATTTCTGTCTTAGTTGTTGACAACGAACGCGAAAGGTAGAAAATAACACCACTTGCCACAAGTAGCAAAAGCACAAAAGCAATAATTACAGTTCTCTTATTCATATTTATTAAGGGTTAAAGGTTCCACAAACTATTAACTATCAACCATTCAATGTCGACATTTATTTTTTGCAAAATTACGAATAACTTTGCGATTATGCAACTTTTTAGAAAATTTATTATTAAAAATTTCGCCATATCAATTTTATTGCCTAACTTTGCCATACTTTTTGTAAATACTACAAAATAAAATAACTAATAATAAATCTAATAACAATCACAGCTCGTAGCCTCTCGCTACTAGCTACTAAAAATCTAACAAAATTATGTCTAAAGTAACCGTTGTAGGTGCAGGTAACGTAGGTGCTACTTGTGCTAATGTATTGGCTGTAAACGAAGTTGCCAACGAAGTTGTATTGATCGATATCAAAGAAGGTTTTGCCGAAGGTAAAGCTATGGATATCATGCAAACTGCTCAATTGATGGGTTTCGACACTGTAGTTAAAGGTGTAACTAACGACTACTCACAAACTGCAGGTTCTGACGTTGTTATCATCACTTCTGGTATTCCACGTAAACCAGGTATGACTCGCGAAGAACTCATCGGCGTTAACGCTGGTATCGTTAAAAGCGTAGCAGAAAACTGCTTGAAATACTCTCCAGAAGCTATCCTCGTTATCGTAGCTAACCCTATGGACCCAATGGCTTACCTCACTTACAAAACTCTCGGTTTGCCTCGTAACCGCGTAATCGGTATGGGTGGTGCTCTCGACAGCTCACGCTTCAAATATTTCATCAGCCAAGCTATCGGTTGCAACGCTAACGAAGTTGAAGGTATCGTTATCGGTGGCCACGGCGACACTACAATGATTCCTCTCCCACGTCTTGCTACTTACAAAGGTATGCCTATCTGCAACTTCCTCAGCGAAGAAAAAGTAGAAGAAGTTGTTAAATCTACAATGGTTGGTGGTGCTACTCTCACAGGTCTTCTCGGCACTTCTGCATGGATGGCTCCAGGTGCAGCTGCTTCTGCTGTTGCTGAATCTATCATCAAAAACCAAGGCAAAATGATCACTTGTGCTGCTTACCTCGATGGCGAATACGGCATGAAAGACATCATGATTGGTGTTCCTGTAGTTCTTGGCAAAAACGGTATCGAACGCATCGTTGAAATCGAACTCACTGAAGACGAAAAAGCTAAATTCGCTGCTTCTGAAGCTGCAGTTCGCAAAACTAACGCTGTTCTCTACGAAACTGGTATCCTTAAATAATTAAACTACACAATGTAGGGACACGGCATGCCGTGTCCGCAAACTCAAAAAATAAAGGTTGATTTCTCCCCCGAGAAGTCAACCTTTTTCTCTAACTCCACATCAATTGGCACAATCTTTGCATTTTTTATAGTACAAAATCACACCATCAGCCTGAGGTTAGAAAATTCAACAGTTACTTTTTAACACCACCGAGGCTAACTTCCTTTATCAATGGCGGGCTGCGCTTCTCTCCCACAAGAGTTGTAACCAACAAAGGTCGGCAGATTACAACGAACTGGAACACCTCAAATCTTACACAATAGGAATTTTTCTCAACAAAACGGCAGTGCGTTTTCAAAATAAATATCCGCTCACTACTCAACCGGTAGGAGCGGATTATTTTTTTATATAAATATTTCCCGATTGTCAAAAGTTGTCAAAAACAGAAGCTAATTTTGCAACGAAATTTACAATTCAAAAAAAATACCTCCCTTACATTAAAAAAAGGATAAGGTTTTGTTATATTATATTATCACAAATATCCAAACCACAAGGGGAAAACCATTTGATAAACATTAAAAACTATAACATTATGAAAGCAAAAAAGACACTTGTAGAATTAGACAACATGCCTCAAATTCAATTGATTGACACCATTATCGGCAAAATGGAAGACAACAAATTGTCTGAAGCCAGTATCAAAGCAGCCAAACCTTACATCAAAAGATTGGCTAAACATCTCGACATCTCTGACGATGCTGCCATGATGTTTTCTGCTTTCTTCAACGACTTTTCGGATACCTGCATCGTTATTTCCGACATTGCTCGTTTCTTTGATTGCAATAAAGTGAAAATCCTAACCTATTGGTCGGCTATCGAGGAATTAGAAAAGAAAAAACTTATCCGTCAATCAAAAAATGACAAAAACGATGTTTCCTACTCTATTCCTGGCGAATTAGTCAAAGCTATACGCGAGAATACGACCTACATCCCACAAGAGTATAAAAATCTACCTATCGACCAATGGGTAGACGAACTACATAATTTAATGAATGATAAACGTAAAGATAATATCTCTTTTGAATATTTTCGAGAAAACCTAAATCTTTTGATACGCAACAATCCTCATCTTACAATTGCGCACGAGTTGTCTAAATTTATTAATACAAACTTTGTAAATTATAATTTAATAATACTCTGCGTAATGATTAATCTTTATATTCAAAATGACGACGAGCATATAACAAGAAGTGATATTGAAGACTTTTTCTCTCGTCCACACATGGCACGTTGGCAAGCATCAGCGCTCGAAGAGGGGTCGCACGATTTGCAAACAGACGGTCTTGTAGAACATTGCAATAGCGATGGTCAAGTAGAAAGCAGTGCGTGGAAACTAACCGATAAGGCTAAAGAGACATTTTTAAGCGAAATAGAAAAGAGAACTCCAACTAAAAACACTCGCGACCTCAAATCAGCCGATTCTATCACGCCTAAACAACTATTTTTCAATCCTTCGGTTAGCAAACAAATCCAACAACTCGACTCTCTCTTGCAAGCCGACCGATTCGCTTCAGTACAAGAGAATTTAGTGAAACATGGCATGCGTCGTGGCTTTGCCTGCATATTCTATGGTGCACCAGGTACAGGTAAAACCGAATCGGTATTGCAATTAGCACGAAGCACTGGTCGTGATATTATGATTGTTGATGTACCAAATTTACGCAGTAAATGGGTTGGCGACACAGAGAAAAACATTAAAGCTATTTTCGATAAATATAAAAGCTATTGCAAACAATGCGATTTAGCCCCTATACTTTTGTTCAACGAGGCAGATGCCATTCTCTGTAAACGCAACGAAGGTGCTACAACTGGCGTAGACAAGATGGAAAATGCAATGCAAAACATCATCCTTCAAGAGATGGAAAATCTCGAAGGCATAATGATTGCCACAACCAACCTCACAGGCAATCTCGACTCGGCATTCGAACGACGTTTTCTCTACAAAATCGAATTTCCAAAACCAACGCCAGCCGAAAGCAAACACATTTGGCACAGTATGTTGCCCGACATCACCGAGCAAGAGGCTTATAATTTGGCTAAAGAATACTCATTCAGCGGTGGTCAAATCGAAAACATCGCCCGCAAACAAATCGTCAACGCAGTGCTATCAGGCAACGACACAATCACCATCGATGCCATCCACGAAGCCTGCAAATGCGAATTATTCAACAACCATACCACTCGTCGTATTGGTTTTTAACTTTTAATTTATAACTCATTATGACAAATTTACAATCATTATTATCAGAGCTATCAGCAAATGCCAAAGAACGTAACGTTAAATTCATCAAGGATTTAACGTTAAATGGCAAGAATATGGGTAAAATTGGCAGTTTTGTTATATTTACTGACGAAAATCCATTCTCTGTGCGCGAAAGTTGTAAAGCACCATGGGTGTATACGCTCTATTTAAATAAAGACTTGAAACAATGGCACTATATCAATACCTCAATCGATGGATGTTTTGAGGGCAATAAAATTAGATGCCGTATGGTGTTCAATATGCGATTAGAAACTGCCAAAAAATTGAACTATAAATACGACCTAATTTCGTTATTTTATGCCTACCCAACCGAATATGGCTTTATCGCAGAATATTGGGAAATACGCGACAAGGATGAAGGTTTTGCCGACCGTGTACTAAATCCATACGTCAAAAAGGGTGAAACTAAAATGCAATACGAAGGAGAAACCGAAGTAGTAGATTATTCAATTATTTGCAATGACTATAAGTTTTATTTTGATAGTTCGTTATTCGAAAATGTGAATAACGATATATCACAACGCTTGAAATCGTATTGCGAAACTCATAATGAATATACCGATGAAGATAAACTGCTCGAGTATGTTACAAATCATATCGGGCAGAAGGTTGCGTATATGAGAAAATGTATTTTCGGGGAATAAAACAATTTTTTAACAAAAACTAAATATGGAAGCAACAAACAAAAACTTTTTGAGTGATTTTAATCCTGCTACTTGTAATGGGGCTCCCCTCGTAAGCATCACCGACAACAGAGCTAAAACACTCTTCGACAAATATTCCACTTATGGATTTATTATCATTAGTTACGGTAATAGTGATTTTGATAGAATAAAAGAGATGATTTCAACTATCAAGTCCCGAAAATATTCTTATATGCCTATTTATGGTAGTTTCAACGAAAATCTTGGTGACGAAAATGAGACACAGACCTTCGAAAAATCACTTGTAATTTTCAATTACGATAACAAACAACATTGCGAGGTTGGTGAGTTCTCCAAATTGATTCAATTCGCTATAGACCTTGCCCAACAATTCAACCAAGATAGTTTCTTGTATTGCGAGCCCAACAAAAACCTCAAATACGTCAAAACAGATGGCACAATAATCGCCGAATACGAAACCGACGCCCCATTCAACGACCTCACAAAAGAGTATTGGACTGATTTACACAAAAACAGACACCAACCACCAACACAATCCACCTTCACTGGTTGTTATATAAATCCAGCCCCACAATGTTACAGTGAACGTCATGTGAGATATTTAAAAGGTGAAATATTTATTTCATTTTAACACCAAAGGCTGAGCCATCGACTCAGCCTTTGGTGTTTTAATAATGTTATTCTTTTTGTGCTTTTTCTAATCCGCGTTTTAACATCTCACGTAGTTTGTCTGAAACTTTTCGGCGAACGGGGAATAGGCATATTGTAGGCGGATGAGAGTGGCTTATATATCCCTCATCGCCATCAAGAGTTGTGTAGCAGTCGTCGGTATCGTCTAAAATCCAACATATTTCATCGTACGAGGTGTCGATTCCACGTTGCTCAAAATCCCTTTTCACGTTATGATAAATTTGTTCGGCACGTTCTGGCGTAGGGGGCAAACTGCAGACTATCTCCAGCGATACGGAATCTCCTGCCAACACCTCTACCAAGTCGCCAACTCTAAAACGGCACTCCTCTTCACTCCTTCCTTTGAAAGGCTCACAACCTTTCACAAAATCAGAAGATTCGATGGTAGATACTTTTGTTTCTGCGAAAAAAGAGCCATCTTCCAAGTAGGTGCGTGTGCGCTGCGAAGCATCTTGCCACCAGATATCCACGTTAAATGGGATTTCGGCAATTTCAAAGCCATAGTATTCACAATCATAGCCACCAGCGGCAACAGTCTCAGCATTTTTGGCAACCAATTCGCCGATTTTTTTCTCAGCATCATCAAACGTATGGTAATAACCAAAGACCTGTTGGTTAACCTTAAATCGAGGATAGCGGGCATACACCCTATTCTTGTAACAAATAGTTGTCAGTTTGTATAGTACATCAGTTAATCTTCCTTTCATAATTTTGTCGTGTATTTGTAATTTTCAAATTTTCAAATTTTCGAAGTTTGGATTTTGGGGTGAGAGAATACACATTCTCGTTGTGTATTTTTGTTCTTATTTTTTGGCGGTTTTCTTGCTTGCAGTTTGCTTGCACCTTGCTATTGGGTTAAGGGGCGAGAATACACAATGAGAGTGTGCATATTCAAAGGAGGATTTCGAAAATTTGAAAATTTGAAAATTTGAAAATTCATTATCTTTTAGCACAAAATCCGCTTTCCGCAATTAAATGCGAAAAACGGATTTTATTGTTATCGAACGACTACAATTCTTCCGATATAAACTCCTCCATTGCCATCAACTACTCGAACGAGATAGATGCCTCCTGTTGGTAAGCCTTCTACTGCAATAGGATATGTCATTGGCTCTTCGCGTACGACAACTTTACCTGTCGCATCAATTACCTCTAACATCAATCCTTGCATTTCTTCAGCAGTCCATTCTCGATTGATATATGTAGTTTCGCCACCCGAAATTGGGTTAGGTGCAATAACTAATGACAATACATAGACACCTTCTAAGCCTGTGCCTATTTCAAGTGTCAAATTAACAATAGAGTCGCAACCTGCAGAAGAGGTGAATATTTCACGATATTTGCCCGGTTTACTTAATGTTTTATCACCAAATTCATAAATTTCGCCTTCTTGAATATAAATGATTGTATCGATTTCGACTGTTTCGATATAATCGACATAAACATGCACTATAGAATCGCATCTATCTGGCTGAGATATACGTTGTATCAAAAGCGTATCTTGAGTTATCACTATCCTATTGTGTCCATAACCTGTATATAATTCGCCTTCACAGATATAATCGTTTTCGATTGTTGGCTCTGGTTCTGCCACTGTCAAATATAAATGGACAGTAGAATCGCAACGCAACATATTTTGGAATGTACGTACATACAATCCTGACTCTGTGATTATTGTGTCTAAGAATTGATAATCTTCACCTAAACAGATTGTGTCGTAAACCTCAACTTCTGATGGCAACACAACTAAATTCATTATAACAACAGAATCGCATCCATTAGAATTTTCGAATACTCGCTCGTATTTACCAGAAGTTGTCAAAACGGTATCAATCCATTCGACTTTATCGCCTTCACAGATGTGTCGTTGCTCTTCGAAATATTTAGGTATCACACTCAAAGTCAATGTAACAACAGAATCGCAACCTCTTGAATTTATCAATGTATCAACATAGATGCCTGCCTCAGTCAATTGCTTGTTGCCAAGTTTATAAACATCTCCCTCGCAGATTGTGTCAGCCATCGCATAGTGTGTATTTAATACTGTCAAATTCAATCGCACTACACTATCGCATCCACAAGAAGAGGTTAATAATGCATCGTAATAGCCTGACAACACGATGTTTTTGCCTTCAAATGGAGCTTTGGCATAAACCTCACCTTGACAAATTGTGTCGTTATATTGATAAATTCCCGAAGCATTCATTGTCAATTTCAAGGTCTTCAATGTGTCGCATTCAGAGGCAGTTTGTGCTTCAAATAATTGTTCAATAATGTTTTCGCCTACAACCAAAGATGAACTATTAACCGTAAACCCATATTTGCTATAGGTAACTGAACCTTGAGATGGCTGACAAATTGCATCTTCAAATACAATATTATCGACATAACACAAAACTCTAACATCATCAATAATGATATACGCTGACGAAGCTTTTGATGCAGTAGCATAGAAACCAAGTTTCACCACTTTACCTTTGTAACTTGACAAATCGTAGCGTGCAGTTTCCCATACATGCTCTGTATTGCCCAAAGTGCCTAACGTGTCAGCTCCTCCATCATAAACCACTACAACTTTCAATTTTTCGTTTGCAGAAGAACTTACATACTTGAATGACAAGCTATAATCACCATTAAGACTGAGCGATGGCGTCATCAACATTGAATGTCCACTTGTAGATGCACATTGTATTCTCGCACAACGTCCATATTCAGTAGTGATATAGCCATATTCCTCTGGTTGATACACCGCCCAATTATACATATTATCGAGAAGAGATGATACTGTTGAATTATCCCAACAAAGAGGAATAGAAGACAACTGAACATTCTCGAATGTTTCAACAAATGGAGGATATACAACACCGCAATTTGTATTAAAGTTGACTGTAGCCCAAGCCGACACTTCATCGCCATAAACACCTCTTACTCGTGCTTCATAGGCTGTAGATGCTTGTAAGTGAGTAAATGTTGCAGTTGTAGCATTTACTGTCATTGAAACAACAGAAATTCCAGCTTGCAATATTTCGACTTCATACTTCTCACTATTACCTACCCAAGTCAATTTAACACTATTTTCTGTAACTTCTTCAACTTGCAAATTCACAGGTGTGCCAACTTTTAATTCCTCAACAGAGAAATCGTCTATCATCAAATTCCATGAAGAACTTGAAACTTCACCTATCAAACCTAATTCGTAAATACCTGTTGTTTCGACATAAAGTTCTGCTGAAATTTTTTGATAATCGTTGATTGTTATTGCCTCACGACCCAACTCTACAACATCACCATTCTCACCTGCCTTTATCAAACTTACATACGCAGCCACTTTATCACTTTGACAAGCATAAACAGAGACTTTATAATATTTGCCACCTTCAAGCTTAAATGCTCTCGTAACACTATTCTTATTCTTACCGCCACGACTTGACAAACTCATAAAATTGCTTCCTGAATAAGCATGCGCAACTACACTCGCATCTACGCTATTTATCATCCATCGATTATCGCCTAATATGTGATCTTCATCCCAACAATTATCAAATACATCAGCTGACGAATATGCTTCAAAATTCTCTAAATAAGGCATACCTCCTTTTACTTCAACTGCATGACATTCTGTTGCAAAAGAGAGATTAACCCATGGAGATTCTACACCTTCGCCACACACAGGACGCACAAACAAATAATATTGTGTATCAGCATTCAATCCATTTAATGCAATGCTATCGCCAGTAACGATACCACGTGCATATACAGATTCTACATCACCTGTCAACGATACTACATATTCAACTTCGCCACCATCGATTGGATTATTGAAACCTACTAATGTCGAATCGGTTCCTACATAGCGCAATGCCAAACCATCAATAACACCACACTCTATCTTCTCAATATGTATATTATCAATAGACAATGGCGGATTCATCGCAGCCGAAACATCATTAGACCATTGAACTATCAAATAATAATTGGTCATTTCTTTAACCGACACAACAGTAGATTCGCCTTTCCAAACTGGAGAACCTGATAGTTTATCGTTTTCGTGCAATCTTATATACTTCTCAGTATCTAATTCGTTAGCGCCAATTTTTGTTCCTGCATTAACATAAATATCAATCGGAGCCAAGAATACACGACCAAAGTCACGGTCGGTCTCACCATTACATTTCCAATCGAAAGATATTTGATAATCACCGGATTCGAACAACAACGTGCGATATGCATAAACATTAGCACTACCAGCATCATAATATGCATAAGCATTAGATGCATCCGCTATGTATAATGCACTATCACCAGTCATTACTGAATTATTATTATTGCCACCAACGATAAATTTAACATCCTCGCCTTTATCAGCAAACAACCAATCGCCATTCTCTGAAGCGTCCTCAAAGCCACAAACGTATGGGAATGAAGGCACACTGTTCATTGTTGTAAATTGAGTTTCAACCCAATCTGTTGCCTCAACACAAATTGCACGCATACGCAAAACATACTTAGTGCTTCTTGTCAAATTACTCAAAGTCAACAATTCAGTTAATGTGTCTACATCAAATTTTTCTATACCATTTTCGGAACTCAATTCACATTCATATTTTATCGCAGCTGGAGCATGATTCCAATCAAATATAGCAAACGTATCGCCTAATGCTTTTAATTTCAAGTCTGTAGGAGCAAAACATTCAGGAGCTTTAGACACTACAATATTATCAACATAAACACTATTTGTTTTTGCCAACCCTTTGAATACAATATATTTACCAGATACTTTATATTGTGAAAAATCTAAAGTTAATTGTTTTAATAATGATGACGCATACAACTCTTTAACCTCCACAAATGTAGCTTCATCCGACAAATCATCTTGCAAACCAACTTTAAAATAAGTGCCACCATCAGGATTATAATAGTTAAATGTCATCATCAAACGTTCACCTGGCAAATTGAATTCAGGCAATGCTAAAACGACTTCTTTATAAAGATGTAATACATTTTTGTCGCCCTCTCCATCACGAGCTTTGGTCAATCTTGGATACATTACACCCAATTCAGTATGTGTTTTAATACGAGTATAACATGCTGGGAAATCCATCGGGTGATTGCTATAAGAATTAAACGATTCGCTATACATCGTCGCATCACTTATAACATAAGTATCACACTCTGTCCCAAATAACAATGGCTGAATCCAAGCTCCTGTATCTACACCACACACACTACGAGCATATACAGCATAATTAGTAGCCTTAGTCAAATTGGCTAATTCGATTGTATCAAGCGTGCTTACAACTCTCGTCATCGAATCAATATCTTGTATCGCAGGGCCATAAGCCAATTGCACGGCATCAGACATATATTTCAATGCCAATTTTGCCGACGTTGCATCTGCCGAAACAAGTTCAACAGAACGAACATTAGGGCAAGCATCTGCCGCTTCTATTTTAATATTATCGATATAAGCCTCTCCTTGATTATACAATGTAGGTCCTACCTTAAAGGCAATACGAGAATTTAAAAATTCTGCATCTAATGCATTAAACTCAACCTTAACTGTCTCAAATATCACATTGCCATCTACATCCTTACGAGGTTCAAACGACACACATGTTGTTACCTCTTCAAACGTAGAAGCATTATTTGCATCTTTCATAACACCCACAACAATGTCCGGAGCATAGTACGACGAACGTTGCGACAAATAGTCAAATGTCATTTGCAACGATGTTGTTGGTGCATCTAATTGTGGCATTATCACAAACAATTCATACTCATTCGATGGGAAGAATTCTAACGACTGATTACCATCAGAATATCTTGATATACTAATTCCAGTAGTTGGGCGCCAGCTTTCTACTCCATTGGGCTTAGTTGTAAATACAGTGAAACAACCATCTTGAGGCTTATCTATTTTCTCAAAACTATCAAAGTATGGAATAGAATTTACCTCAGCACACTCAGTTGTAAACGTAGTGCTTCTCCATGAACTTTGTTTATCGCCACAATTTGTACGAACGTAGAGTGTATAATCAGTAAAACCAGCTAAGTTCTCTATTGTAAATGAATTTGTTGTGACACTTGTAAACTCTACAACATCTTCCAAATATTCATTTGATTTCAAACAAGCATATTGCCATGCTGTTGCTCCAGTTGTATCAATTATTTCAACCACAGCTGAAGTACCTCCAATTGAATTCAACTTTAACTCAACAGGACGCATACAGCTCTCTATCTTCTCTATTTCAAAATGATTAATAACAATATGAGAAGTCTCAACTCCAGAAGCAGTTCCTTCTATTGAAATTCTTATATCATTACCAACATACGGAGTCAAATCAAATTTCACCTCTGTATAATTTGACAAATCTTTATATCCTTGACCTAAAATAATAGGATATGTTTCTCCGCCATCTATTGATAAACGGATTGTCAACGTATCAGCCATCCTATTAGCTAAACTCATAGTAAGAAGCGCACCCTCCACTCCCTTCAAACTAAATTTAGGAGTCAATATTGTACCTTTTTGACCAGCCTTATTAACTTCGTTTTTAGGGAAGTAAATACGATTGTCTTGTTCAATAAACCAACCGCCATTATCTAAATTCTCCCAACAAAGAGGTATTGCACCATACGAATAAGTAGAGAAATCTTCTACATATGGCAAATCCCAAATACCACATTCTGTCGTAATACTACCTATATTGGTAACTGCACTTGACTCAGTTTCAGAGCAAATAGAAGAGATTTCAAAATCGTATGTTGTTGAATGAGACAAACCTGTTATAATAGCAGGATTTGTTGTAACGACAGTATCAACAGCAACACGTTCACCACGTTTAGCTACAATGCGCCAACTTGTTTCCTCTCCCTTAGAAGTCCAGCCAACTATACAACTCTTATCAGTTATATACTCAATCTTAGTCTCTACAGGTTGCTTACAAGTAGGGGCTAATTTAATAGAAATATCGTCTAAATAACAAGAAACATCATCTTGAGGCAAATAGAATACGACATATCGAGAATTTTTGAAATCAGCATAATCAGGCAAATTCAAATCAGAAAAATACATACTCATACGATACCATTTAGAACTTTCTTGAATATGGAAAGTTCCAACAGTTTCGTATGTCGAAATGTCATTTATATCTGTCATAACGCCTATTGCAATATCTACATCGCCCAACGAAGAGCGCACCCAGCCTTCAATCATATAGTCAGCCAAAGACTCTACGTCCAACTCAGGAGACACAACAATAGCCTTAGATGCAGAAAGAGATTGATTTCCTTCTTGTTTTGGATAAGTTGTCAAATTGTGATATTCATAATCGCCCAAGAAAGTCCAACAATTAACTTCATATTCAAATCCTTCACTGAATGGCAATGATTGTGCGGAACAACGTGTACGGAACGAGCCAACTTTGCTCCAAGTACTCTCATCGCCTTCTCCACACAAAGATTTGATTGCATAATAATATTCAGTATTAGGTGTTAAATTTTCCAAATTGGTATATTCGGATGTAACTTCACCATGGAAAACATTACCATTAACCATATCAGGAGCAAACATAAAGTTATTTACACTCAACAACCATTTGCCCGCTGTCATATCAGTAACCTTTATCGCAGCCGAAGTGCTTGCCAAGTTCGCTATACCTACAGTAGGAGGCACACAACTAACCTCTTGTACTTTGATATCATCTAAACCAATACTTGTACTTGCATAAGCATAAACACCCAAATAATACACACCAGTTTCTGGTACTTGGAAATAGCCTGAATGATTTACCCATTCTTGCTCTATTTTTTCTTGTTTTGCCACATATATCAAACTATCAACCACAGGTACTTTTGCATATCCCAAAGATACATAACTTGATGTTCCACCTTGTATAGCATATGTCGAAAGTTCATAATATACACCTGCTTTCAATTTAATTGGGCGATACAACACTGCTGATACACCACCACTCAACCAAGCATACAAACGACCACTATTCGCCACCATCGATTGATATGTATTATCTTTGACCTCTGTTCTGAAATATCCACCTTCTCTGATATAGCATCCATCTAATTGTTGAGCTTCTCTAAATCCTTCAAAATCCTCTACAAATGGTGTCGCTTTTGTAACTTCAAAAGGAGTACAGTGTGTTGTAATTGTAATTTTTTTCGATGACCATTCACCTTTCACCGTACCACATACATTACGCACATAGACATCATAGGTTGTTTCTGGTTGCAAATCGGTAACTACGGCAACACAACTATCTGAAGAAACTATTTTTCCTACATTAGGAGAAGCTCCAGCTCCACAAAAACTCATCTCGCAAGTTGTTACTCCTTCATCCAACACATTAACTCTTGCTGTATATGAAGTAACATTATCAACTGTAAAGTCGAGCACTGGCTCACAAACAGGCTTTTCAGATATTATGACTTTATCGATATAGTCATTAGCCGAAGTCAATTGTGTTGAAGTTTGCACAAACATCAAATACTTATCTCCTACCGCATCAAAATCTACTTTATATTGATAGTAACCTTTTTTGGTTACAGCAGGTTCTTCAGTATATGTTGTCGGTATATACAACAATTCTTCAGCTCCAACTGTATGAGGTTTATCATTCAACATTACTTTAATACCACCATCACCAAAGTTACGCATCATCATAAACGACACACGATACTCTTTATTAGCTTCGAATTTGAATTGTGGTGTAACCAAAGCCTGACCATTACCTGGAACCTCCATCTGTACACCTGCACCTTCATACATATATTCGGTACGTTCATGTCGCTCAATACTACCATCTGCACCTGTCGTAGTCCAACATGTAGGCGGGAATGTTAATCCTTCAAAGTTTTCTTCGAATGGCAGTGTTGTTATTACAGCACACTCAGTCATAAATTTATAATCAAAATCTACCCAAACTGATGTATCGCCAACGCCACAATAGCTTGCCACTTTACCCGCAATACGATACTCTGTTGAATGAGTCAAACCTTCCAACTTAAACTCAGGAACACCACCAGATACGGTAACTTTATCTGATTTTATTGTTGCAAAAGTATTTGGATCTGTCAATCTATAACTTACAACCCACGATGTTTCATTATCACCTTTAGTCCACTTCATTCCAAATTCAGTTTGAGTTGGAGCTAAAAGTTCGATATTTCTAATCTTACGACATGTAGGTGCATTATATACTCGTATATCATCAACAAACAAATCATTACCTTCTGGTTGAGAAAGTACCTCAAGCATAAAATAAACAGTTCCAGTCAACGGAATATTGTAATCATATTGATACCAACCTGGCTCTTCAACCACTGGTGAATGATAGATACACGCATGTATAACATCAAGTTCTATAGCACCAACAGTATCTGGTCTATTATTTACCAAAACTCTAACTGGTTCTGGATATTTATTACCCGCTGATGAAACTATCTCACGTGTATTACGATACATCCAAAACGACACATCATACGATTTTGGAGTATTGATTTGCATTGCTTGTGTTATAATAGCAGTGCGAGTACCGCCTTTAGTTTTTCTGAAACGCAACACCTTGCGTCCGTCTTTCGCCTCTGTTACAGTAACACCATCAGGATACATCGAATATGTTGGAGTATAAACATCTATACCCTCATTACCATAGTTTTCACCATCGCCATAACCTGCAACAAATTGTTTTACTTGCCAACATTCTGGTATTACGCTTGCGCTTGCCTCGAAGCTTTCGGCAAATACATTCGACTCCATCACATCGCAACTAGTCTTGAACTCAACTGGCAAACTCCACTCACCTTTGTTAGTATCGGAACATACCGAACGTACTTTCACGCTATATGTGGTATTTCCCACCAAACCATCAACCACACATGGATATGATGTAACAGTTTTAGAAATCACATCAGATTCAGGAGCCAATACATTAGAGATTTCCACTTCATATTTTCCTGCTTTGCCATATTCCAACCAATCTAACGTTACCTCTTGTGCTAAAATATTTTTCACTTTAATATTTTCCAAACGAGGACAAGTTGGTCGTGGATTTACTCTAACGGCATCAACATACAATCGTCCGCTGACACCTGCAGGCAATGAAATAAACAACGACAAATTCTCTTGATTTTCGTAATATGAAGCATCAGTGCAGAAACGCACCTCACGCCAATTTGAACGAACTTTAATAGTATCTACCAAGAGAATTTCGAATGCATCAGCAGACAATGGATCTGTTGTAAGACCAACATTAAATGGCAAACCAAAATCGCCATAAACCATGAACGAAACTTCCAAGTCATTTGCTGCGTGCGCAAATTGTTCAGAAACTGCGTATGCAGTTTTAGATGCGTTGCCTTGGAACATCAAAGAGTAGCCTGTATCGCCATATCTAAATCCAGAAGTAGAAATCTCTACACCTGCCAAATTTTCAGGATTAACCACCCAGCAAGAAGGAATCAAACGGTCTTCTGCATCAAAATCTACTTTATATGGCAAGGCAACATAATCACACAATGTTCTGAAAGAGAAATCTTCACTCCATTTTGAAGTTCCTTTCATGTCTTCAGAACAATCGGAACATAAACTAACAGTATATGAAGTTTTGCTCTTTAATCCTTCTATTGTAAACAAATAAGAACCGTCGTTCTCAAATCTATAATCATTGTAATTACCAACTACCGCACCTGTTTCATCTTTCACTCTAATTTTGAAATGAGCAGGCAATGAACCACCATCAGAATTGATTGTCCACATTATCGAAGCACTATTTTGCGATACCGACACCAATTCTATATCCATCGGATAGGCACAAATAGAGACATCTTCGATTGACACTTTATCGAAATAAGCATATCCTCCAGCATCAGTTTTCTTGCCATAAAATGCAATCTTTATCTTTGAGCCAGTGAAATTCTTCAATGAATAGGTCTTCAACACCCACGACGAAGAGACCAAATTCTTACCTAACAAATGGCGAGTTTCGGTTCCATCTGCATTCAAAACATCCACATATACAGAAAAATCTGCAGTTTCGTTTTTAAAATAGAAACTCAAATCTTTATCTGAAGTCAATGTAATCTCTGGTGTGCGCAACACGCTATAAGAGCCGCCACCTGCATTAAATCTCATACACATTGCGTCAAAATCTTCTTTTTGACCTCTCCATGCGTATGTTCCAGACATTTCTCCTTCTGTTATACTCCAAGTGTTTGGAATTTTACGCGCACTTGTAGTATTGAAATCTTCATAAAAATTGGTTTGAGCTTGCACCTCAAACGTCAAACTCAGTAATAAAGTAATAATAAGAAAGAAAAAAGATTTTGTTTTCATAATATTATCAATTTTATTTTCAAAATTATTGAGATAAAAACAAGGCACCTCTAATTCAAATTTACCCTCAAAAAAAGCTTTTATTAATTGGCGGACTTCTTCGGGATAGGTTGCTTGAAGGTTGCTCTCACTATCTTGGAAGTATGGGTGAGGGTTGGTTTATCCTTTGAAGAGGTATGCTAAAGATTAGGATTATCTTTCGTGTTTATAAGGACAAAAATAACTTATAATGATATTAAATTTTGATTATATAATAATAAAAAACTATAAGAGTTATAGCAACTATATTTCTATAGTCCCTATAACTCCTATATTATTTCTTATTCGTTACTAAGAATTGTAAATTCTACCCTTCGGTTTTCAGCACGTCCCTCTTCTGTTTTGTTAGATTCGATTGGTTCTTCCGAGCCTCGGCCGTTCCATTCCATACGTGAAGGGTCTATACCACGTTTAACCATTTCATCATATACAGACTTAGCACGTCCTTCTGACAATTTTTTGTTGTAACGTTCCGAACCTACGTTGTCGGTGTGACCTGTAATACGTATTCTCATATTCGGATTAGCTGCTAACAATTGATACAACTCTTCGAGTGATGGCGCTGAGATATTTCTAATTGTTGTCTTATCGGTATCGAACAACAAGTTACGCAAAACAACAACTGTGTTTTTCTTGATTGGTTGCAAATCGACATACAATGTATCACTTACTACGTTGAACAATGTGTCGTTGAAATCGATATAACCAGGACGAGAAACAAAGAGTCCGTACTTACCATTATCGATTTGTTCTTCTACAAAACCAGTCTCTTTATCAGTCATACCAGCAAATATAGTGTCTGGTTGTTCGCCCAAAGTGTATACTTTAACAACCGCATCCAATGGTTCTTGAGTTTCATAGTCGTTAACAAACAAGTAGAAGTATGTTGGATCTGGGATGTAAGTCAAATCTCTGAGGACTGGACGACGCACTTTGCGTTTTGGTTTTGGTTTTGGAGCTTTATCAATACCTAACAATACTGTGAATTTAGCACCTACTACCAATGAATTCAAATTAGCCAATTTGCCTTCACTGTTTTTTACAGACAAAATACTATTGTTTTGGAATTGACCATCATTGATATTTGACAATGGCACTTCGAAAGTTCCATCACCATTATCTTTCATGTCTGGGAAATTGAACAATAGACCATTAGGTGTGTTTTTGTTTATGTTCATAAGACCATAATCAACAAAAGCGCCTACACGATAAGACAATTTACGTTTTTCTTTGCCTGAACCATATTCCAATGCTGATGCAGGGAAATATTCGTCAAGACATACACCTGCTTCTAATGAAAGGGCTACATCAAGACCGAAATTCAAATTGCTACCATATTTTGCTTTTTGAGTATTCAAATTATGAGTAGGCATATTCTCCAAATTGTCAATCAAAGTAGGATCGACAAGATATGTTGTAACGTCACTCTTCATTGAATAGTTACCCATCAAACCTAAACCAGCTTTTACACCAGCCAAGAAATAGATTTGGTTGAATTCTGCACCAAACATAACAGGTATATTCAACGACATACGATTTTGAGCTTCACGATATTTAGCAGAGCTCAACACATACATCATATCTTGTTGAACTTGTTGGTCTTTATAGATATATTTACCTGAATAATCAAAATCATCCAAAGCTGTAGTAGAGTTCAAATACATAAATTCCAATCCGGCACGGAAATTGAAATTAGATTTATGTTTCATGAAGTAGCCTACACCGAGCATACCAGTACCGCCACCAGGCACTGATGTACCTTCGATTCCATGCAATAATGCAGAGTAACCACCTCCGCCATAAACATCGATATAAGAACTAAATGTTTTTGGCGCACTCTCTTTCTCTTTTTTGCGTTTACGTTTTTGAGCTTCTACATCCGAAAATGGTAAAATCAAAAACACCGCTAACAATAACAATGTAATTTTTGTTAAGTGTTTCATAATGATAAAATTTTATTGGTTATTTTTTCTATTATTTTTTTCCTATAACTATTTTTCTCACCTCGACATTTCCATCCAAATAATTAAACTGCATTACATAAACGCCAGCTTCTCTCGGCATATCGATTATATTCTCACCTTCAGTCAAATCAAATACTGAATATAATGCACCTGCCATATTATACACACGACATTTCGCAGCCATCGGTATTTTCACATTAATTACATCACTTGCAAATATCACAACTCCCGAATTTTTTATTTCCGATTCTGAGAATTTAACAGGAGTTATCGAACAAGTATAAGCCGAAACACCATCATCTGCACGAGTGAGCAACACCTGATATTCTCCATTGAACTCTAAATCAGCACCTGTGTAGTATTGCGATGCTGTAAATCCTTCTAATGGTTGTCCGTTCAAGAACCATTGATATGCTACGAATTCATAACCACCATTATAGTCGCTATTCTTCACAGCCAATACATCATTCCAACGTTGAGCAATAATAGTATCAGGATACAAAACATCAAACACCAAAGTTGTATCCAAATCGCCACAATCGCTATTATAGAATGTGAATTTAGCCTCATAGCTATCTGGTCTTACTTTCTCTGGTACATCCAATTCGATAAACTCAACTTCGCCCAAACTATCCAAAACTTCAACATCTTTAAAGCCTGCGCTCTTCGCCTTATCAGAATAAGCCACACTATAGCCTGTCAACTTACCACTATTTAAGGTATAATCTATCTCAACCTTATCATCATCAGCACAAATAGTAGGCATATCAAAATTCAAAACCAATGATTCCAACACATTCAAATTCAATATATAGTACAATGAATCACAACCCAACGAACTTGCAACACCTTTTTCATACACACCAGTTTGCATCAATGTGTCATACTCTGTTCCTACATTCCAAACAAATGGTAACATTGATGTGCAAATCATACTATCAACAACTATCGTATCCGCCACCAATGTTTTTAATGTCAATTGCAATATCGAATCACAGCCATGCACAGATTGCAATGTATCAATATATTCACCCGGTTCAGTATATGTTTTACCATTAAATACCACCTCGCTACCATCACAAACATAACGTACTGTTTCGGCAAACGAAGGTTGCAATTTTGGCACTTTTAACGTATATTCTTTAATGTCTTCACATGTATTAAACATGCCCTTCATGACAACTACAAACGTATCACCTTCATTTGGAGCAATTATGCGCATAGAAGGGTCAGAGGCAATAGTTGTACCGTTCTCAAAAAGAGTATTTTTCTCGCTTCGTATCTCAAAATAGTAGTCTTTAATCGTAGCCACAGAGGTTGCAACATCCAACGTATCAGTCACATTACCATCTTTGTCCATCTTCAAATCGACCATCTTACTCTTATTGAGCAACTCTACATAATTCACACAATTTTCTGGTTTAACTGCGTAATCCATACCAACTTTAGGTACGCGTGGCCAAACATTTGCATTCAATGTAAAGTAGCATCCATTATCCTCTGGATAAATCAAATCCACCGAATAAGAGGTTATTTCATCTTCAGGCACTACAAAATATTGTTCTGTACTTACTGGTGTTTTATTTGCATCGCCTTGAACATACCACAAATAATTAAAACCTGCAGGCACATACAAAGTATCGGCTTTCTCCGTACAACTCATACCCTCGATTTCGCCTTCAGTACAATCCAACACAAAATATCCGTATGCAAAGTGATAGTTAGCCACACAAGCTGTCAATTTAATACGTATCTTCACAGTCGTACCCATATAATCTGCCAAGTTGATACCCAAAGTAGTCCAATCTAACCATTTAATCGGACATTCATGGCTTATCACCTCGCCCTCTTTTGGCTGATACGTTTTCCAACCACGAGTATTGCCTTCCGACACATCACGAGCATTAAAGTCTGCCGATGCACACGCCAATACACGCTCACGACCTATCGCCGTATTCACAATCTCTACCTTAATACTTGTTTGCTCATCTGGAGCATGGTGAGCAGCATATTGCAATACGGCAGCATATTTCAACAACAACACCGATTTATCTTCTGGTATTGTATATGTATATTCTATAACACCCGATGGCGAACCATGATCCGAAGTTGGCGAATCGCCATGAGGACCCTCTGTCCAGTTTCCCAAACGCACAGAAGCCATCTCTCCTTCAGGCACAGTCTTCAACTGATAGCCTGTCAAACGGTCATATTCGTCTTGCATATAATGCACTGTATGAATACTATGACGACTTTCATATCCATAATCTATTGCACGATTTTGCTCTTTAGGGCTATCGAATGTTCCAAAGAAGCATGCAGTAGCATCATTAGTAAAGTCCATATAATTCAAACAATGCTTCGCATCGTCATACACTATATAATTCGCCTTTTCAACCCACATACTCGTATCATTAGCACACAAAGCCCTAATTCTGAAATTATAAACTCCTTCAGCTATTGCGGCGTATGGTATCGAATATTCTGTAGTAGTTATGCCTTTAATTGTTGTTACGGCAGTGTCTTTCAACGAACTAATGCGATTATACATTATTTCATA
>JAZQUV010000043.1:0-59551 GCA_045631465.1 Candidatus Aphodosoma sp.
TATTCCGGAACGCTTCGCTTGTTCGGATATTCCGGAACGCTTCGCTTGTTCGGATATTCCGGAACGCTTCGCTTGTTTGGATGTTCTGGATTGTTTTGCTTGTTCAGATGTTCCGGAACGCTTCGCTTGTTCGGATGTTCCGGATTGCTTCGCTTGTTCGGATGTTCCGGATCGCTTTGCTTGTTCGGATGTTCCGGATTGCTTCGCTTGTTCGGATGTTTCGGATTGCTTCGCTTGTTCGGATGTTCCGGGTTGCTTCGCTTGTTTGGATATTCCGGATTGCTTCGCATGTTTGGATGTTCTGGAGGAGTAGGGAGAGTGTATGGTTATCCTATGAAGAGGGTTGCTGTTGGGGAGAGAAAAAGGGGGGGCTTATTGTATTTTAGAGGGTGTTTTGCAGGTAGGGTGAGGGTTGCTTGCAGGTTGCTGTATAGTATATTTAAAGTAGGGTGGGGGTTATTGTATTTTTTGTGATATTTTTAATTTGTCAAAGTGGATAAAAATGAATCCGCTCCTACTAGTTGAGTAGAGAGCGGATTTTTATTTAGAAAATCGCACTGCCGTTTTGTTGAGAAAAATTCCTATTGTGTAAGATTTGAGGTGTTCCAGTCTTTGTAATCTGCCGACCGTTGTGGTTACAACTCCTTTCGGAGAAGCGCAGCCCGCCATTGATAAAGGAAGTTAGCCTCGGTGGTGTTAAAAAGTAACTGTTGAATTTTCTAACCTCAGGCTGATGGTGTGATTTTGTACTATTTGAAATGCAAAGATTGTGCCAATGTTTTGTTGATATAATAGTTTTGTTTTAGATAATTTATTGTTAAAAGAAAGAAGGTTGATTTCTCAAAGTGAGAAATCAACCTTTGTTTGTTGATGCATTATATATTTGTTCTGCCCAGATTGGAATAGTTGGGGTATATTGTTTTGCTAATTTACCATCTGTTATTCGAAATAAGAGTTGAGCATCTATATTGTCGATGGAATTGTCGTATAGGTATGTGCGATCGGCGAATGTTGAAATAATTTTACAATTGGTTATTGATTTATTATAGCGAGAAATTATTTTTGAAATAGGTACGTCATGTCCTCCTTCCATTACGCGGCGAGCAATACGAGATGCATTGATTTGAGGTGATGATGTGCTTACAAAAAATAGTCTAATAAAAAATCCAGCTTCTTTTGCTCTGAGTATAAAATCAATTTTATTTTCGGCAGATAAAACTGTTTCAAAAATTAAGCTTTTTTTCTCTAAAAGGCATTGTTCTCGTAAATTTTCACAATATTCAACGGATTGCATAATTGCTTTAGGAGAATTCCAATCCCCAAATTTTTCTTGTGCTATTATATCTGGATTGATATACGTAGCGTCTTCCATCCATTCGTGGTGGAGTATTTTTTTTGTAATTGAAGTTTTTCCAGAACCATTTGGTCCAGCAATGACTATTAATACTGGTTTTTTCTCTATCATAATGAAAGGGTTAAAGCGTCAATACGTGATTGCCATTTGGCTGTTTGTTCAATGGTTTCTTCTTTAAGTTTTTGAAATAGTTTTTGGTGAGATCGCTCATTTTTGATACGAGCTTCCTCTGCTACTTCGTGCATTAGTTGTTTTAACATCTCATCAGATGGTTCTTCAAGACTAGTTAGTCTATAATTATTCATTTCTTGTTCTGACATAACATTATTATTGATTATATATGTTACAATTATTTTGCCACAAAGTTACAAAAAAAGAATGAAAATAGAAATATTTTTAAGAAATATCATGTAATTATATAAAAAATCCGCTCCTATTGGTTGAGTAGAGAGCGGATTTTTATTTAGAAAATCGCACTGCCGTTTTGTTGAGAAAAATTCCTATTGAGTAAGATTTGAGGTGTTCCAGTTCGTTGTAATCTGCCGACCATTGTGGTTACAACTCTTTTTGAGAGAAGCGCAGCCCGCCATTGATAAAGGAAGTTAGCCTCGGTGGTGTTAAAAAGTAACTGTTGAATTTTCTAACCTCAGGCTGAAGGTGTGATTTTGTACTATTAGAGTTGCAAAGATTGTGCCAATGTTTTGTTGAAGTTTGATGTTTTTTTTGGGGAGTGTTTTTTAGACGTTCTAGTTGTTCTAGACCGCTTTGCTGTTCTAGATAGATGAGTTTTTTGTAAATATTTTTATTTTTGTCAAAAGTTGTCAAAAATAAGTTGTAACTTTGCAGAGTGAAATAAAAAAAGTAGTTTATGAAACAAGAAGAGTTATTAAAATTTTGTAGGTACTATAAAGGAGAATCTCAAAATCCTTATGGGCAAGATTCTATTGAGGGGTTGTTTTGGTTTGTTGAACGAATGTATGTAGATAACACCATTCGTTCTAAAGAATTTAGAGTTGCCTGGATTCATGAAGCCGAAAATTATATTGTAACACATCCTAATGTGTGCAATGTGTTGACTGACAACAACGTTAGCATTGAAACAAAAGCGATAATTCTTTATATAGAAACAATGCTTGGCAAATGGAAGCCTTATGAAGTAGATTTGATTTTTAAGTATTAAATTGTGATTAATAAAGTTGTGTGAGAACGATTGTTAATCAAATAAATTGAGTATATTTGCAGAAAAATAAATTATATATATTATGACAACTCAAAATTATTCAGTTAATCAATATCTAGTTTCTAACTTATTGAGTATGGTACAGACGAATGAAATTGCCATACCAGAGATACAACGTCCATTTGTTTGGGAAAAAGAAAAGGTAACAGAACTTATTGATAGTTTATACCAAGGATTTCCAATTGGTTATATAATTATTTGGCAAAGTCCCAATGTGAAATTAAAAGATGGTAGTAGTTCTGTAGGTAAAAAAATATTGATAGATGGTCAGCAAAGAATAACAGCCTTGAGAGCTGCAATATTGGGTGAAGTTGTTAAAAATAAGGATTATGCAGATGAGTATATAAGAGTTGCTTATAATCCAATAGAGAAAAGATTTGCGACACAAAATGCAGCAATTTTGAAAAATCCTGTTTGGATAAAAGATATTGCTCCATTATTGAATGGCTCTATAAAAATGAGTACATTTAGAAAAGAATATTGTGCTCAAAATCCAGATTGTGATGAGGATATGATAATGGAAGTTATTGATGAGCTAAGAGATATTGTAAAGAAACAAATTGGTGTTATAGAACTTTCTGGAAATTTAGACATAGAAAAAGTTACTGAAATATTTATTCGTATAAATAGTAAAGGCGTTCCTTTGAATCAGGCAGATTTTGTTATGTCTACTATTGCTGCTAATGAGTCTTTAGGTGGTAATATGTTGAGAAAATGTATTGATCATTTTAGTGAATTAGCAGTTAGACCTCAATTTTATTCTATTCTATTAGCAAATGATAAAGATTTTGCAAATTCAGATTATTGTCATAAAATAGAATGGTTGAAAGACGAAAAAGATGATATTTATGATCCGTCTTATGTTGATATATTACGTGTGGCTTTAGCTTATAAATTTAATAGAGGAAAAATGGGGGATTTGGTCACACTTTTGAATGGGCGTAATTTTGAAACTCGAAACTTTGAAGAATCAATAAAAATAGATACATATAAACTTTTAACTGATGGTGTTTGTGATTTTATTAATGAAACGAACTTCAAGCGGTTTGTGATGATCATACGTTCGGCTGGTTTTTGTCATACAAAATTAATTCGTTCTCAAAATACATTAAATTTTGCCTATATATTGTATCTAAAATTACGCGAATTGGGGTATAAATCAGAATTGATAGAAAAATATGTTAGAAGATGGTTTGTCTTTTCTATTTTGAAAGGTAGATATAGTGCCTCTCCTGAAAGTAATTTTGATTTTGATGCTAAACAGATAATGCAAAATAGTGATTTTGGGGAGTATTTAGCAGACGTAGAATCAGCTGAATTGTCTGATGCTTATTGGAATTTTGGATTAGTTCAACAATTAACAACTTCAGTAGCAAGTAGTCCCGTGTTTAATGTGTTTTTGGCATCGCAATGTTATCAACATAGAAAAGGATTTTTATCAACTGCTATTACTGTGCAAGATATGATAGAGCAAAAAGGTGATGTTCATCATATATTTCCTCGTGAGTATTTGAAGTCAGTCGGTCTTGAGCGTTCTGATTACAACCAAGTTGCAAATTATATTTATACTCAAACTGAGATTAATGTAAAAATTGGGAAAAAAGCGCCAAAGGAATATTTAAATTATGTGCGTGATGTACAATGTGTTGGGGGTGAAACAAAATATGGGGGTATTTCTGATTATGAAATTTTAAAGGATAATTTACTAAATGATTGTTGTTTGCCAGAGTCTATTATTGATATGACCTATGAAAATTATGATGAGTTTCTTGAGTTACGTCGAAAATTAATAGCTCAGAGATTAAAAGAGTATTATTTTTCATTGTAATATTTTTTGAAAATATTTTGTTTTTGTCAAAAGTTGTCAAAATGAGGTTGTAACTTTGCAGTGTAAAATTAGAAATTGATTTATTAATTTTTAAATTTTATGTGTTGTGAAAAAGTTACAAGGAAGAATGCATTTTGCGAATTTTTTTTATTGCGGGGTTTAATTACTATGATGGTTGCATGGTGATTGAGGAATTGAAAATGGGTAGTAAATTGGAATTGGTGAGGGATGAATATGACAAGGTGGATGTGAATGCTGTGGCAATTTATTGTAATGATTGAAATAGTTTATTCGCCCCCATCGGGGACGATATATGCGAGTGTTTTCTTTCTGCAGGTTCCTTTGTTTCACTCAGTCACCAGCAGTTAAGCATAGTTTGCCCTCTTCGAGGACTTTGAAATAGGCAAATGATAATTAATCGACAAAATTGAATAATCATTTAATAAATTTTTGTTATGGATCAACCAAAGATTGAAAGGGTGCTGCGATTGATGCAGTTGTTGTCGGGGTCGCGACGTTATACGATTGAGGAGTTGGCGGAGAGGTTGGATATGTCGGCGAGGACGATTTATAGGTATATTGATACGTTTAAGAGTGTGGGGTATGCGGTGAGAAAGGAGGGCGGTGTGCCTCGCTTGGTGAAGATGGATGATAGGGATGATATTGCTCAGTTGGTGCACTTTACGGATGAGGAGGCGTATGTGGTGAATAGGTTGATTGATGCGCTGGACAATGGGAATGTGCTGAAACAGTCGTTGCGAAGGAAGTTGAGAGCGGTGTGCGATTGCTCGTCGGTGGTGGATTGTGTGGTGCATGGAAAGGATGCGGTGAATGTGCATGCTTTGATTGAGGCAATAGGTGAGAAACGACAGGTGAGATTGGTGTATTATGCGTCGTCGCATTCGGGTGTGGTGCGTGATAGATTGGTGGAGCCGTTTGATTTTACGACAGACTATAATCAGGTGTGGTGCTATGACCTAGAGGATGGGAGAAATAAGTTGTTTAAGACGATGAGAATTGGTAGAGTGGAGGTGTTGAAAGAGGGTTGGATGGCGGAGGAGAAACATGTGAAGGGGTTTGTGGATGTGTTTAGGTTTAGCGGTCCGGAGCGATATAGGGTGAAGATGGAGCTGGATGTGAGGGCTAGGAATTTTATGGTGGAGTGTTTTCCGTTGTCGGAGCGAGATATGGTGATGGTGGAGGATGGGAAGTGGTTGTTGGATACGGTGGTGTGTGGTATGGTGGGGGCGCAGAATTTTGCGTTGACTGTGGAGGGGGCGAGGATTGTGGAGAGTGAGAGAATTGAGAATTGGGAATTGAGAGTTGAGAATTAATACTTTAATTTATTTCTATTTTTCTTTTTTTGATGCGCTCGTTTTAGTCTGCGACTAAAACATTGCGTCTAGAGTGTTTGGACTGTGTTGCTTTCTGAGGCATTTTTTTCTAGACGTTCTAGAGGATTTAGACGCTGCGCTATCTAGATTGGTTTGGTCAGATTGGACTAATTAAGAGTTTTTTGCTGCGGATTGCACGGATTAAGGACTCGCTTTGCTCGTTTAATAGGCGTAATTTTGATGATGTTGTCTCACGAGGACAAAATAAAAAGACTACTTTGCAGAGTAGTCTTTTGTTTTGTGTTGTTTTATTTGCGGACCCATTCTTGGTTGCGGCCGAGGAGGCCTCGTTTGTCGAGTGAGCCGCGGAGGATTAGTTTGCCTGTTGATGGGTCGACCCACATTTTGGCATAATAGGTTTTGCCATTGTCGGGGTCGAGGATGGTGCCACCTTGGAGTTTGCCGTCGCGCCATTCCATGTTGTTGACGATGACCATACCTACGACAGGTTTGTTGTGGAGCGCGCCTTCGCACTCGGTGCAGAGTTTGTTTTCTTCGCCTTTGACGAGGATGCGTTCGATTTGTCCGTAGTATTTGCCGTCTGTACCTTTGTAGATGTTAACGATTGATACTGGGATGTTTTTTTCGTCGTCGATGGTAGTCCATCGGCCGAGGATTTTTTCAACTTGGCAGTTTGCCATTGTGGCAATGAATAGCATTGCGAGAAGGATGATTTTACGCATAATTTTTTATTTTTTTTAGACAGAATGACATAAAGACATAATTTTTTTTGCAAATGCCTTGCTACACCTGCGGTGTATCTTGGCAAAAGAATGACAGACCTATTGGTTTTAGTTTTTTAGACATGAAGACAAGAGAACATGAATTTTTTTCTGTTACTTTTGTGACAAAAAGCATTGTGTGATTTTTGCTATGCTTTTTCTTTACGTTTTTTAAGGCAATACACCTAAAGTTAATACTATTTTAGTTGTTTTTTGGGGTTTTGATTTATTCTACATAGAGGACGAGGCCTTTGAGGTATTCGCCTTCGGGGTGGTAGATGTTGACTGGGTGGTCGGTTGGTTGTGTGAGTTGGTGCAAGATGCGAACTGAGCGACCACTTTGGGCAGCGGCAGTGAAGACGGCGAGGCGGAATTGCTCTTTGCTGACGGCTTGCGAGCACGAGAAGGTGAAGAGGATGCCACCTGGACGAATTTGCTCGAAGGCGAGGGCATTGAGGCGTGTGTAGCCACGGAGGGCATTGCGTAGGGCATCGCGATGCTTAGCAAATGCTGGTGGGTCGAGAATGATGAGGTCGTATTTATCCTTGATGTCGTCGAGGAATTTGAAAGCATCGACAGCATAGGCTTCGTGACGAGGGTCGCCAGGGAAGTTGAGCTCGATGTTTTTGTTGGTGAGTTCGATGGCCTTGGCTGAACTGTCGACCGAGTGAACGAGATTGGCACCACCGCGCATAGCATAGAAAGAGAAACCACCTGTGTAGCAGAACATATTTAGCACGTTGCGTCCTTTGGCATAATGTTCAAGAAGCGAGCGGTTGTCGCGTTGATCGACAAAAAAGCCTGTTTTTTGACCATCGAGCCAGTTGGCGTGGAATTTGAGTCCGTTTTCGAGGGCGATAGTTTCGGTTTTGTCGCCAATGAGGTAGCCGTCGACAGGTTTTACAGGAGCCTTGAAAGGCATGGTGCCTTCGGATTTGTAGTATACGTTGTTGACAGCAGGGATGATTTCGACGAGGAGTTCGGCAATGACATCCTTGGCATAGTGCATACCTACGGAGTGGGCTTGAACGACGGCAGTGTCGCCATAGATGTCGATGACAAGACCAGGGAGGTTGTCGCCTTCGCCATGCACGAGACGGTAGGCATTGGTGTGGTCGGACTCGGCAAGGCGGAGACCAACGCGCATGTCGTAGGCAGCTTTGAGGCGTTCGTGCCAGAAAGAGCGGTCGATAGGGCGGTCGGTGAACGAGAGGATGCGCACCATGATGCTACCGACTTGGTAGTGGCCGATGGCGAGGAACTCTTGGTTGGCGCTGATGACGCGCACGAGGTCGCCTTCGGCAGGATTGCCAGTTATTTTAGCGATTGCACCAGAGAAAATCCATGGGTGGAATCGGAGGATGTTTTCTTCGCGTTTTGGTTTGAGTTGGATAGTTGTCATATAGTTATTTTATTTTAGACATGAAGACAAGAGGACGTGATTTTCTTTTTTTCGGTCAGAATGGGTCAGAATGAGATAAGAATATATTTTTGTTAGTCGAGTGTCTATTGACCGTTGACTATTGATTGTAGACGATAATATATATTGCGGCAAGCCCAGGCGTCGATGGCGGCGTATTGTTGTTGGGCAGGTGTGAGTTGGTCGGCTTCCCAATTGGAGAGTTGTTGGCGTTTGCTGATTTTTTGGTTGAAGACGATGGCATAGATTTTTTGTAGGCTCATCTCTTCGATGCCAAAGGCTTTGACGTATTTTTGTAGTTCGATGAAATTCTTTGGTCGGCAAGGCATCCAGCGGTTGAGAGAGTGGAAGTCGTCGTGAACGGATAGTCCTACTTTCATGTGCTCTTCGCTCTCGAGGAGATCTTTGAGGAGTTGGTTTTGTCCGATTTTTTTGAGGCGGAAGAGATAGGCACGACGGTCGGTGGCGAGTTGGAGTAGGGATATAGTGTTAGACTCGCCACGACGGAAAGAGGGACGAGTTTCGGTGTCGAAACCAATGAGCGGACATTGCTTGAGGTCGTCGACAGCGGTGGCTACATCTTCGGGGCGGTCGATGATGATGATTTCGCCCGTGATGTCGCATGGGGGAAGAGTTGAGATTGTGGATTTTTCTATTTTATTGGGATAAAGCATTTTTTAGATATCAAGACAAGAAAACATGATTTTTTATATTTCAACTGTTTATAGCCCAGGGTTCAAAGACCTTCGGTTCATATTTTAATTTTCAAATTAAGAGTGGATTGGTGTTGATTTCGGGTTCTTCTTCGTCGTCGAAGCCATTGATGATGACTTGGTGGATGGCGAGTTCGGCACTGAGAAGGCGAGTGCCCCAAAAGGCACGAAAGTCGTCGATGCAGACGATGAGGGCATCGTTCATAAGGTCTTCGTTGCCAGTTTTGGCTACTTCGACAAAGTCTTTGAGCGATTGATAGACATCGGCAATATCTTCGGAGATAGATGCAGCAATGACACTGTCGCTGAGAGCGATGTCGGGGTGGATAGCAGTGAGGTATTGGTCTTTGTCGCCGAGTAGATTTTGTACGTCGCCACGCACGGCTTCGTAGTCGTTTTCGTCGACATATTTCTCAGGTGCTTCGTCGTAGATTGCCGATTTAGGTTCGACCATTGCGGCTTTGAGATATATCAAAGGAAGGAGTTTTGATAGTTTGTTTAAGAAATCGGCTTTGTCGGCTTGGATGTTTTCGATGAATTTGCAGAATTCGACTGATACGGTGAGGAATTCGATGCTACCTTTTGCGAAGTTGTTCATGTTTTGTTAAGAGTTAAGAGTTTAGTGTATAGTGTATAGTGTATAGAGTTTTTTTAACCAATAATTATAAGTGATATTGCCATGAGTGCCATACCTGCTATTACACCGATGATGGATAGATGGTGGTGACCATATCGTTCGGAAGTAGGGAGGAGTTCGTCGAGCGAAATATATACCATGATGCCAGCTGTGATGCCGAGTATGGCAGCTTCGATTGTGGAGTTCCAAAAAGGCATGAGTATGAGGAAGCCAGCTAGAGCACCAAGAGGTTCGGATAGTCCCGATAGTAGCGAGTGGAGTAGGGCCTTCCAACGACTGCCAGTGGCTTGATATATTGGAACAGCTACGGCTATACCTTCTGGGATATTGTGCAGAGCGATGGCGAGGACTATAGGAAGAGCCATGCTGATGTCGTTGAGTGAAACAGCAAAAGTGGCGAGACCTTCAGGAAAATTGTGTATAGCAATGGATAGGGCGAGCATTATGCCCATGCGGTGAAATTTGCGTGTATCGTTGATGTTGTGTTCGGTGCTGACTTGTTCGGTGAAATTCATTTCATGTGGATTTTCGCCTTCGGGGATTAGGAAGTCGATGAGGGCGATGAGAGCCATGCCGGCAAAGAATGCGATGCATGTGGCAAGCATGGCGTTGTTTGGGTATTGAGAATTAAAACCCTCTAGAGCAGCGGGAAAGATGTCGACGAATGACACGAAAAGCATTACTCCAGCCGAGAAACCAAGCGATAGTGTGAGAAAGTGAACATTGTCGCGCTTGGTGAAAAACGCGATAATTCCGCCGATGCCAGTGGATAGTCCGGCTATGAGTGTGAGCAGAAAGGCAAGTATTATATTTTCGGTGGTCATTGTGGCCTGTTTTTATCTATAAAAACAACATGCAAAGATAATACAAAAAAATTGATTTTTGGCGTGTTGATATTAAAAATAGTAAGATTTTAACATTTCGACTGTTTAACATGCTTTGTTTTTGAGTGTTTTACGGAACTGTGAATTTTAACATAAAAAATATTTTATTTAATTGTTAATTTTATTTGTGGTTTCGGGGATTTTTTATATCTTTGCACGTTGAATAATTATGAAGTAGAATATTACGAAACAAAATTATTATATGACTGCACGAGTAAGTATTATTATGGGTAGCACGAGCGACCTTCCGGTTATGGAAAAGGCAGCTAAAGTGCTCAATGACTTTAAGATTCCGTTTGAGATGCATGCATTGTCGGCACATCGCACTCCGGTTGAAGTAGAACAATTTGCAAAAGGTGCTGCAGGTCGTGGTATCGAGGTTATTATAGCGGCGGCGGGTATGGCGGCGCATTTGCCTGGTGTTATTGCGGCTTCGACTACGGTACCTGTGATTGGTGTGCCAATCAGCGCAACATTGCAAGGTATGGATGCGTTGCTTGCTATCGTGCAAATGCCTCCGGGTATTCCTGTGGCTACTGTGGGTGTAGATGCTGCTATGAATGCAGGTTTGTTGGCAGTTCAGATGTTGGCTGTGGGTGATGCTCGCCTCAAACAAGAACTCGTTGACTATAAAGAGACACTCAAATCTAAAATTGTTAAAGCCAACGAAGATTTGAAAAAAGTTACGTACGATTTTAAAGTTAATTAAAATTTAGACAGGAAGACAAGAGGACACGAAAATAATTTTTATAAACATAAATTATTATAAATTACTCATAAATTAAAAGAAATATTTGCGGTTAAATTTGCGATAATTTATGTTTAAAAGAAAAAATAAAAATCATGTTCTCCTGTCTTCATGTCGAATAAAAATATATTATGGACTATAGGATTTTTGTCGAGAAAAAATCTCGTTTTCGTGTTGAGGCAGAGAGCTTGCAGCGCGAATTAAATGCAAATCTTGGTTTGAACCTTCGTGAGATGCGTCTTGTGAATGTTTACGACCTTTTTGATTTCACTCCTGAATTGTTGGAGAAAACTCGTTATGGTGTATTTGGCGAGGTAGTAACCGATGATGTGTTTGATGCGCTTGACCTAGCAGGTCGTTCGTATATTGCTATTGAAAGTCTTCCAGGACAATTCGACCAACGCGCAGCAAGTGCGGTGGATTGTGTTAAATTGGTAGACCCAAAGGCAGACGTGCGCATTCGTTGTGCTCGTCTGTTGTTGTTTAATGAGCAATTGGACGAAGCCACACTCGCACGCATCCGTAAATATACAATCAATGCCGTAGAGTGTCGCGAAAAAGATATGTCGGTGCTCGGTATCAACGAGAATACAGAGATTGAACCAGTGGAAATCCTTAAAGGTTTCCGTAATATGCAAGACGCCGACCTCGTGCCTTTCTGCAAAGAGAATGGATTGGCTATGAATGCCGACGACTTGCGTTGCGTGGTAGAGTATTTCTACAAAGAGGGTCGCGACCCATACCGCACAGAGTTGATGATTCTCGACACATATTGGTCGGACCACTGTCGTCACACAACCTTCACAACAGTGCTCGAAGAGATTACTATCGACGAGTCGTTCATTAAATCAGAACTCGAAGAGAGTCTTGCTCTTTACGAAAATATGCGCCGTGAGCTCGGTCGCGAACACAAAGACCGTTGCCTCATGGATATGGCAACTATCGGTGCACGCTATCTCAAAAAACACGGTTACCTCAACGATATGGAACAAAGCGAAGAGAACAACGCATGCTCTATATTTGTTAATGTTAACGTAGATGGCGAAGACCAACGATGGTTGCTTCAATTCAAAAACGAAACACACAACCACCCAACAGAGATTGAACCATTTGGTGGTGCATCTACATGTCTTGGTGGTGCTATCCGTGACCCATTGTCAGGTCGTGCCTACGTATATCAAGCAATGCGTGTGACAGGTGCCGGTAATATCTACACTCCAGTGTCGGAGACTATGGAAGGTAAATTGCCACAACGCATCATCTCTACCAAAGCAGCAGCAGGTTATTCGTCATACGGTAACCAAATCGGTCTTGCAACAACACATCTTCGTGAGATTTATCACCCTGACTATGTGGCAAAACGCCTCGAAGTAGGTGCAGTGGCAGGTGCAGTGCGTGCCGATGCAGTTCGTCGTGAATCTCCAGCTCCTGGTGATATCGTGTTGATGTTTGGTGGTCGCACAGGTCGCGATGGTGTAGGTGGTGCAACAGGTTCATCAAAAGAGCACAACGTGATGTCAATCGAGACATGCTCATCGGAAGTACAAAAAGGTAATGCTCCTGAAGAACGTAAATTGGAACGATTGTTCCGTCGCCCTGAGGTGACACGTTTGATTAAGAAATCTAATGACTTTGGCGCAGGTGGTGTGTCAGTGGCTATTGGCGAGTTGACTGATGGTCTCGACATCTATCTCGACAGAGTGAAAACAAAATATAGCGGCTTGAACGCTACAGAATTGGCTATCTCAGAATCGCAAGAACGCGTGTCTGTGGTAGTTGAAGCGAAAGATAAAGAGGAGTTCATGCAATATTGCGCCGAAGAGAACATCGAAGTGGTGCATGTGGCAGATGTCACAGACCGCGCACGTATGCGTATGTTCTATCGTGGCGAAACAATCGTTGACCTCTCACGCGAATTTATCGACTCGGCAGGTGCTGCCCACTTTGCTAAAGCCAACGTAGGTGCAGTGGCAGAATGCAACCCATTCGAACGTAAAATAGCAGGTGCCAACCTTCGCGAACGCTTCGAGAACAATCTCCAAGACGATAACGTATTGACACAAAAAGGTCTTATCGAGACATTCGATGCTACTATCGGTCGTTCGACAGTGTTGATGCCATTCGGTGGTAAATACCAACGCTCAGAAACACAAGTGGGCGTACAAAAACTCCCAGTTGATGGCTTTACTAACGATGCAAGTATGATGGCGTATGGCTTCAACCCATTCGTGTCGGCATGGAGCCCTTACCACGGTGCAGCTTATGCAGTAGTAGAAGCATGTGCTAAAGTTGTGGCAGCAGGTGGTCGCTACGACACAATGCGTTTCTCATATCAAGAGTATTTCGAACGTATGTCGAGCACAACATCTTGGGGTAAACCACTCAGCGCATTGCTCGGAGCACTCAAGATGCAATACGAACTCAAATTGCCTTCAATCGGTGGTAAAGACTCGATGAGTGGTACATTCCAAAACATCAACGTGCCTCCAACACTCATCGCGTTCGGTATCACTATGGTCGATGCAAGCAAAGTAGTCTCAACCGACTTCAAAGCAGCAGGCGAGCATATCTATCTCCTTCGCCACACACCAACTGCCAACTATATGCCTAACACCGACATGTTGAAAGCCAATTTCGATGCATTCCACGCGTTGGTCGAAGAGGGCAAAGTATCTGCCGCATACACAATCGGTATGGGTGGTGTTGCCGAGGCTGTAACAAAAATGGCATTTGGTTCGAACGTAGGTGCTAACATCAATCTCTCAGAAAATGATTTATTTAACTATAATTATGGTTCTATTCTTTTTGCGTCGTCGGAAGAATTGAACATCCAAAACCTTGAAAAACTCGGAACGACAACAGCCGAAGCAACATTGGTTGTCAACGGCGAATCGTTCGACCTCAATCATTTATATAAGGTAAATACTGAGAAATTTGCCGAAATCTATCCAGCTACTGCTCCTGCAGAAGACATGGAAGACTTGAATGGTCAACAGTCAACAGTCAACAGTCAACAGATTTATCCAGGCGAGGCTGTTGAGCATCCAATCGTATATATCCCTGTATTCCCAGGTACAAACTGCGACTACGACATGGCTAAGGCATTCCGTACAGCAGGTGCAGAGGTGCGCACATCGGTGTTCTGCAACCTTACTGCCGACGACATCGCACGCTCTATCGAGGTGATGGCTCGCGAAATCCGTGGTTGTCACATTTTGGCTCTCGCAGGTGGTTTCTCATCTGGCGACGAACCTGATGGTTCAGCTAAATTCATTGCTACAGTATTGAACAATAGCGACGTAGCACGCGAAATCCACGCACTCATCGACCGCAAAGGTTTGATTATCGGTATCTGTAACGGTTTCCAAGCATTGGTTAAATCAGGTCTCCTCCCTTATGGCCGTTTGGGTATGGTTACACCAGATAGTCCAACACTCTTCCGCAACAATATCAATCGCCATATTTCACAAATGGTCACAACTCGCATCTCTACAGTTAAATCGCCATGGTTGGCAGGTTTCAACGTGGGCGACGAGCACACTATTGCAATGAGCCACGGCGAAGGTAAATTCGTAGTGAGCGAAGAGTTGGCTCGCGAGTTGTTTGCTAAAGGACAAGTGGCGTTCCAATATGTCGATGCAAACAGCAATATCACAATGCAATCGCCTGAAAACCCTAACGGCTCAAGCTATGCAATTGAGGGTATCATCTCAGAGGACGGCTTGATTATCGGTAAAATGGGTCACACTGAGCGTTACGAAGAGAACATCTTCAAAAACATTGCAGGCAACAAACGCCAACCATTGTTCGACAACGCAGTTCGCTACTTCCGTAAAAAATAATATAGATATTTAAGACATGAAGACAAGATGACATGTTCTCCTGTCTTCATGTCTAAAAAAATAAATACAATGGATTTCGAATTAAACAACCTTCTCTACGAGGGTAAAGCCAAACAGATATATGCTACCGAAGACCCCGATGTAGTGGTGGTTCACTACAAAGACGATGCTTCGGCATACAATGGCATCAAGCGTGCACAGATAACCAACAAAGGTATTTTGAACAACAAAATATCATCGATTATCTATGCCAAACTTGCCGATGCAGGCATCAAAACCCACTTCATCCAACGCCTCGACGACCGCAACCAGTTGTGCCGCAAAGTCGATGTAATTCCAATCGAATTCATCGTGCGCAACTATGCCGCTGGCTCTATGGCGCGCCGTTTGGGCATCGAAGAAGGCACCAAATTGCCAACAACAATCTTCGAGTGCTGCTACAAAAACGAAGAACTCGACGACCCAATCATCAACGAGCATCATGCCGTGTCGCTCGGTCTTTCGACCTACGAAGAGATGGCTGAGGTGCACAAAATAGTGGACAAAATCAATCAACTATTGATACCATTGTTTGCAAGCCTCGATGTTATCTTGGTCGATTTCAAAACCGAATTTGGTCGCCTCGAAGATGGCACACTCGTGTTGAGCGACGAACTCAGTCCCGACACATGTCGCCTTTGGGATGTTGAGACACAAGACAGTCTCGACAAAGACCGCTTCCGTCGCGACCTCGGTCGTGTGGGCGAAGCCTACCAAGAAATCCTCAACCGCCTCATGAAACTTTAGTAATAAATACAAGAAGACAGGAAGACACGAAATAACTTTTAACGATATTATTTTTAACGCAAATGACCATCAATTTACCATAAATTAAAAGAAATATTTACGATTAATTAATGAAAATTTGCGTTAAAGAAAAAACGATAATTTACGTTCAAAGAAAAAAATCATGTTCTCATGTCTTCATGTCTAAAAAATAAAAAAAATGAACGCATTAACAGCAACTGAATATAACTTCCCTGGTCAGGAGAAGGTTTATCACGGCAAAGTACGTGATGTTTACACAGTGTCGGGCAATCGTCTTGTGATGGTGGCTACCGACCGTATCTCTGCATTCGACGTAATCCTTCCAAAAGGTATTCCGTTCAAAGGTCAAATCCTTAATCAAATTGCAGCTCAATTCCTCGATGCTACAGCCGACATCTGTCCTAACTGGAAATTGGCTACGCCAGACCCTATGGTCACAGTAGGTGTGGCTTGCGAAGGCTATCCAGTCGAAATGATTGTGCGTGGTTACCTTTGCGGTAGTGCATGGCGTGCTTACAAAAGCGGTGTGCGCGAAATCTGTGGTGTGAAACTCCCAGAAGGTATGCGCGAAAATGAACGTTTCCCAGAACCAATCATCACCCCTACAACTAAAGCCGAAATTGGCGAACACGACGAAGACATCTCTCGCGAAGAAATCATCGCTCAAGGCTTGGTTTCTGAAGAAGAATACAAAGTCCTCGAACAATACACATTGGCTTTGTTCAAACGTGGTTCAGAGATTGCAGCTCGTCGTGGTCTCATTCTCGTAGATACAAAATATGAGTTCGGTAAATGCGATGGCAAAATCTACCTTATGGACGAAATCCACACACCAGACTCAAGCCGCTATTTCTATGCCGAAGGCTATGAAGAAAACTTTGCAGCTGGCCTTCCACAACGCCAACTCAGCAAAGAGTTCGTGCGCGAATGGTTGATGGAAAACGGCTTCCAAGGCAAAGAAGGCCAACAAGTGCCTGAGATGACCGACGAGGTAGTAGCTGGCATTTCAGCTCGCTATCAAGAGCTCTACGAAAACATCGTAGGCGAAAAATTCGTTCCTGCAGCCGATGGCGAAGACCTCCTCGCCCGCATCGAACGCAATGTAACAGAATACTTGAAATAAATTTTTTATAAAAGACAAGAAGACAAGAAGACGTGAAATTAGTAATAAGTAAAAAGTCGTAAGTCGTAAGACGATGTTGTGAGGCTTTTTCAACTTTAAATTTTCAACTTTCAACTTTCAAATCTTGTTCTCATGTCTTCCTGTCTTAATTAAATTAAATATGAAAAACGAAATTCACGAAGAATGCGGTGTATTTGGTGTATGGGGTGTGAAAGATGCCGCTAATCTTGCTTATTACGGACTCCACGCATTGCAACATCGTGGCCAAGAGGCTTGCGGTATCGTCTGCGTCGATGAGAATAAGCAACACAACCGCGTCAAAGGCGAAGGTCTTGTCACCGAGGTGTTCAATGCCAAAAACCTTGTCAACCTCAAAGGCGACTACGCCATTGCCCATGTGCGCTATGCCACAGCAGGTGGTGCAGGTATCGAGAATGTACAACCATTCCTTTTCCGTCATCATACAGGCAATTTTGCACTTGCTCACAACGGCAACCTTGTCAATTCGCGCGAGTTGGCTCGCTATCTCGAGCACAAAGGCAGTCTTTTCCAATCAACATCCGATAGCGAATTGCTCGCCCACTTGATTAAGAAAGACAACAACACAAAACACCGTATCCACAATATCATCGATGCGCTCAACATGATTGAGGGAGCCTTTGCATTCCTCATTCTCAGCGACAAACGTCTCTATTGCGCTCGCGACAAATATGGTTTGCGTCCATTGTCTATCGGTCGTCTCAATGGCGGTTATGTCGTTAGTTCCGAGACATGTGCTCTCGACGTAGTAGGTGCCGAGTTTGTGCGCGATGTAGAGCCAGGCGAAATCGTAGTAATTGATGCTGATGGTCTTCATTCATTCACATATTCTCATTTCAAACGCCACTACATGTGCGCTATGGAGTATGTCTATTTTGCTCGTCCCGATAGCGACATCGAAGGATGCAACGTCCATGCCTATCGCAAAGAGTCGGGTCGCATACTCTATCGCGAGTCGCCAGTCGATGCCGACATCGTCATCGGTGTGCCAGATTCCAGTCTTAGTGCAGCCATCGGTTATGCCGAAGAGAGCGGTATCCCTTACGAGATGGGCTTGATTAAGAACAAATATATCGGACGTACCTTCATCCAGCCAAGTCAAGAGTTGCGCGAGAAAGGCGTGCGTATGAAACTCTCTGCCGTGCGCTCAATTGTCAAAGGCAAACGCGTCGTTATGATCGACGACTCCATCGTGCGAGGCACCACATCGCGCCGCATTGTCAACCTTCTCAAAGAGGCAGGAGCCGTCGAGGTGCACGTTCGCATTGCGTCGCCACCATATTGCCATCCATGTTATTATGGAGTCGACACAGCCACTTACGAAGAGTTGATTTCATCACGCATGTCGGTCGACGAATTGTGCGAAAAAATCGGAGCCGACTCATTGAAATTCCTCTCAGTAGAAGGACTCTACAAGAGTGGTCGTCGTTCTGAGCTCTGCACCGCATGCTTCTCAGGCAAATATCCAACATCTCTCTATGGTGGTGAGGTTAAGCAATGCAAGTAATGTTTTGTTTAAATATAGAAAATCCGTTCTCAGTCGTATGAGAACGGATTTTTTTGTTCTCATTAAAGGATGAAATGTGTTGTTTTATTGTTGTTTGCTCGTTCGGACGCTGGAGTTGGGCGTCTCTAGATTGCTGCGGTTGAATGTTTTTGTAGATATTCTAGGGGTGCTAGTCGCTGCGCTATCTAGATTGTTTGGTCTGGCGACCAATCGGACGCTCGAGCCGAGCGCCCCTACATTGCGGAATACACACTGTGAGTGTGTGTTGTTTTTGACTGTTTTCTTGCTTGCACCTTGCTTGCACCTTGCTGTTGGGTAGTACACACTGAGAGTGGGTGTTTTTATTAGGGAATAGGGAATAGGGAACAGGGAATTGAGTGCAAGTAGTGCAAGTAGTGCAAGTAGTGCAAGGGGTGTTTTTAGATTACAGATAACAGATAACAGATTGTAAGTTATAATATAATACAAATATATATAATATTTATATTATATATATTTGTATATTTTTTATTTCTATTCTTCCTCAATTGAGATGGATGGTGGATTTTTTGTTTTTGGGGGTTGCACTGCTTGCACTGGTTGCACTGCTTGCATTTTCGTATGCTTTATTGAAGAAGATTAAAATAAGATATTCACTCTTGCAATAGGGTGGGAAAGGTATGTTTTTTATCTCTTTTGTTGTGGTTAAATTTTTTTAGTGGATGATGTAATTTTTTTGTGTTTATGTTTGTTAATTTGTAAAGTTTTTATTATCTTTGCACGTTGAAATAAATTAGCAATATTGTAATTAATAATAATTTGAAATTTGAATTTTGAACTGAGAATCTTTGTTTTTTTGTAATAAAAAAAATGAGTATAAATGACTGATTTTCAACTTTCGACTTTCAACTTTCAACTCTCAACTATATAAAATTATGGCTCAAAGTTATGAACAAGCCGGTGTGAATCTTGAGGCCGGTTACGAAGTAGTTCGTCGTATTAAAAAACATGTGGCATCAACCGAACGCGTTGGTGTAATGGGTAATATCGGTGCTTTTGGTGGTATGTTCGACCTCTCTGCACTCAATGTCAAAGAACCTGTGCTCGTGAGTGGTACTGATGGTGTCGGTACTAAACTCAAACTCGCTTTTGCTATGGACAAACACGATACTATCGGTATCGATGCTGTGGCTATGTGTGTGAACGACGTGTTGGCTCAAGGTGCCGAACCTCTCTATTTCCTCGACTATGTGGCTGTGGGTGCTAACGAACCTGCTAAAATCGAAAATATCGTGGCTGGCGTGGCTGAAGGTTGTCGTCAAGCTGGTTGCGCCCTCATCGGTGGCGAAACTGCCGAAATGCCTGGTATGTACACCGAAGGTGAATACGACATCGCTGGCTTTACTTGTGGTGTGGTCGAAAAATCTAAACTCATCGATGGTTCGAAAGTGAAAGTGGGCGACGTGCTCGTGGGTATCGCTTCTTCAGGTGTTCACTCTAACGGCTTCAGCCTCGTGCGCAAAGTGGTTAGCGATGCTGGTCTCGACCTCCACGCTGTGCTCCCTGAATTGGATGCTGAACGTCCTCTCGGTGAAGTGTTGCTTACTCCTACTCGCATCTATGTGAAACAAGTGCTCGACGTGATTCGCAATTGCGACGTTCACGGTGTGGCTCACATCACTGGTGGTGGTTTCGACGAAAATATTCCTCGTATCTTGAAAGAAGGTCAAGGTATCGAAGTGAAAGAGGGTAGCTGGGAAATACTTCCTGTGTTCCGTATGCTCGAGAAATATGGCAAAATCGCTCACCGCGAAATGTTCAATATCTTTAATATGGGTATCGGTATGGTGCTCGCAGTGGATGCTGCCGAAGCTGACAAAGCTATCGAAATCCTCAAATCGCATGGCGAACGTGCTTCGGTTATCGGTCGCGTGACTGACAACGCTGGCGTAGTAGAAATTATTTAAATATAAAAAGACAGGAAGACATTTATTTAGACAGGAAGACAGGAAGACACGAAAAAATCATATCCTCATGTTACTTTTTGCTTCGCTAAAGATGTCTAAAAAACTAGAAATAATGTTCACGTGTCTTCTTGTCTATTATTAACGCATAAATTATTCGTAAATATTTACGAGTGATTTATGAAAACTAACGCTTTTTGAGTCTTTGGCGATAAAATTAGCGTGAAAGAAAAACAAAAATTCTTGTTCTCATGTCTTCATGTCTAAATAATGAAAAAAACCTTGCTGTCTTTGCGTCGGGTAGTGGTACTAACTTTGAGGCGATAGCGCAAGCATGTGTCGATGGACGTATACCTGCAAAAATCGTATTGCTTGTGTGCGACAATGCTAATGCTTATGCTATCGAACGTGCCAAAAAGTTTGATATACCTACACTCGTGCTTCATCCGCGCGACTGTGGCGGCAAAGCGGCATACGAACAACGCATTGTGGACCGTTTGAACGAGTTGAACGTCGATTTGGTTTGCCTTGCAGGATATATGCGCATCGTGGGCGAAACGCTCTACAATGCCTATGAGGGTAAGATATTGAATATTCACCCTGCGCTGTTGCCATCGTTCAAAGGTGCGCACGGCATTGATGATGCGTTCAACTTCGGTGTGAAGGTGTTTGGTGTTACAGTGCACTTCATCGACCTCACAATCGATGGTGGCGTGATAGTGATGCAACGTGCATTCGAATACTACGGCAACGACCGCGACGAGGTGGAAGCTCGCATTCATGCCATCGAGCACGAACTCTACCCAGAAGCGATAAATAAATGCATAATTCATAATGCATAATTAGCCATTCGGCATTAGTGATTTATGAATTTTTGTGATGAGCGAGAGCAGATGGAGTTTAGTCATTATGCCGAGCATAGCAAAAATCTATAGTGTAACTATAATTATGAATTATGAATTATGAATTATGAATTATGAATTATGAATTATGAATTATGAATTAAATTTGCGTACTATATACTTTTCGGCAACGCATACATCGGAGAGGGTGGCGAAGGCTATCTCTTGCGCTGTGGCAGATGAGTTTGCGGTGGAGGATATCACTTTTGGTGAGTTGAAAAATCCTGACTTTGCTGCTGACGATATGTTGCTTGTGGCGGTGCCTGTGTATGGTGGGGGTGTGGCGCCTGTGGCTTTGAAACGATTGGAGGCTATGCGTGGCAACAACACTCCTGCGGTGGTTGTGGTGGTGTATGGCAATCGCAATTTCGAACGTGCAGCTACGCAGATGTCGGATTTTCTCGCTGAACGTGGTTTTGTGACCATTGCGGCTGCGGCATTTGTGGGTGAGCACTCGTATAGTACGGATGAAAATCCAGTGGCGGTTGGTCGTCCTAATGATGGCGATATTGCTGAGGCACAACGCTTCGGTGAACTCATAAAAGCCAAGATGGCAGGGGCGATGGATGCTGTGGATGTGGCGACGATGAAATGTCCCGATTCGGGCGAGGAGAATGTGAAGGCGTTTGTCGAGTTCGTAAAAGGTTATCAAGCCGAGCAGGCAAAAAATCCTGTGAAGTTGTTGCCTCTGACCGATGAGGAGAAGTGCGTGATGTGTGGCGTATGTGTCGATGTATGTCCGATGGAAGCAATTGACAGAGAGGATGTGAGCGTGGTGGATGCGTCGAAATGTATCAAATGTTGCGCCTGTGTGAAAGAGTGTCCGAAAGAGGCAAAACGACTCGATTCGCCATTCGCACCGATGCTCTCAAAATACTTTGCATCACCAAAACCAAACGTGTGGATTTTATAAATTTATAAAATACAGGAAGACAGGAAAACACGAAAATAACTTTAACGCTAATTGCTTATTTTTTAACGCTAATTACCATAAATTATCCATTAATAAAAAATATTTACGATTAATTAATGATAATTTGCGTTTAAAAGAAAAACAATTTGCGTTTAAAAGAAAAAATAAAATCATGTTCTCATGTCTTCATGTATAAAAAAATAAAAACGAAGCGAAGCTGAGTAATTCTCGTTACTCGTTACTCGCTACTAATAATCTAATAAAATGCGTGCTTTAGTAAGTGTAAGCGACAAAACTGGTCTTGTGCCTTTTGTCCAAAGTCTTAAAGAACTTGGTTGGGATATTATCGCAACTGGCGGTACAATGAAACTCCTCCAAGACAACAATATCGAAGTGATTAACATCAGCGAGGTGACAGGTTTCCCTGAAATATGTGACGGTCGTGTGAAAACTCTCCACCCAAAAGTGCACGGTGGTCTTCTCGCTCGTCGCGATGACCCAAGCCACCTCAAAGCGTTGGAAGAGAATGAAATCAACTTCATCGACATGGTGTGCGTTAACCTCTATCCTTTCCGTCAAACTATTGCTAAACCTGACGTGACTATGGAAGATGCTATCGAAAATATCGACATAGGTGGTCCTTCTATGTTGCGTAGTGCGGCTAAAAACTACAAAGACGTGACCGTGGTGTGCGACCCTTCGGACTACGACCGCATCATTGCCGAAATCAAAGCTACTGGTAATACTACTGCCGAAACTCGTCTTCAACTTTCGGCTAAAGCATATACTCACACTGCTGAATACGATATGTGTATCGCTACATATATGCGCGAAAAAGCAGGTTTGACTGAGAAATTGTTCCTCGAATATGAATTGGCTCAAGGTCTTCGTTACGGCGAAAATCCTCACCAATCGGCTAAGTTCTATCGTGGCTCGGAAGAGGTGCCTTACTCTTTGGCTTTCGCTCGTCAATTGCACGGCAAAGAGATGAGTTACAACAACATCCAAGACGCAAACGCAGCACTCTCTATCGTGCGCGAATTCAATGTGCCTTTCTGCGTTGGTTTGAAACACATGAACCCATGTGGCGCTGCTATCGGTAAGGATGTGGTTGAGGCTTGGACTAAAGCTTATGAGGCTGACACAGTGAGCATCTTTGGTGGTATCGTGGCAACTAACTGCGAAATCACTCTCGAAGTGGCTCAACTCATGAAACCTATCTTCCTCGAAATCATTATGGCTCCTAAGTTTGCTCCTGAGGCATTGGAACTCTTGCAAACTAAGAAAAACCTCCGTCTCATCGAGGTGCCTATGTCGCCAATGACAACTGTGCCTATGCAATACGTGAGCGTGAATGGTGGTCTCCTTGCTCAAGGTATGGACCTCAACACTGCTGAGGTGGTTGACTCAATGACAGTAACCGAAAAACATGCTACTGCTGCTGAATTGGAAGATATGAACTTCGGTCTTCGCATCGTGAAACATGTGAAGTCTAACGCTATCGTTGTAGTGAAAGATGGTAAAACTCTCGGCGTAGGTGCTGGTCAAATGAATCGTATTGGTTCTGCCGAAATCGCACTCAAACAAGCACATGCTAATGGCGTGAAAGAAGGCTTGGTATTGGCTTCTGACGCGTTCTTCCCATTCGACGACTGCGTCACTCTCGCACACCAAATGGGCGTAACTGCCATCGTACAACCAGGCGGTAGCGTTCGCGACGAAGACTCAGTGAAAAAAGCCAACGAATGTGGCATTGCTATGCTCTTCTCAGGCATGCGTCATTTTAAACATTAATATTGTTTTTTTTGACAGGAAGACAAGAGAACATGATTTGGTCTTTGTTCATTTGTCTTAAAATATAGTATCATGTCTTCCTGTCTTCTTGTCTTTTAATATATGAATTGTAAAAAAGTTTTAGTTCTTGGTGGTGGTGGTCGTGAGCATGCTATAGTGCATGCGTTGAGCCGTTCGCCACAGGTAGAAAAGATATATGCTGCACCAGGCAATGCGGGTATTGCTGCTATGGCTGAGTGTGTGGCTCTCAAAGAGACTCAAGTTGACGAACTTATTGCATTTGCTCGTGAGAATGCTATCGACCTTACTGTAGTTGGTCCTGAGGCTGCTCTTGCAGTGGGTGTAGTGGATGCTTTCCGTGCTGCAGGATTGAAAATTTTTGGTCCTACCAAAGCGGCTACTCAAATCGAAAGCTCAAAAGAGTTCGCTAAAGACTTGATGAAGAAATACTCAATCCCAACTGCTGCGTATGAGGTGTTTGACAACTACGAAGCTGCTCTCGAGTATGTGAAAAAAGGCACATTCCCAACTGTGTTGAAATACGATGGTTTGGCAGCAGGTAAGGGTGTAGTGATTCCTGAAACTTTGGAAGAGGCTGACGAGGCTTTGCGCGATATGTTGCTCAACGATAAGTTCGGACATGGTCGTGTGGTGATTGAGGAGTTTATGACTGGTCCTGAGTTCTCGTTCATGTGCTTTGTGTCGGACGAAAAGGTATATCCTATGGAGGTGGCACAAGACCACAAACGTGCTTTCGATGGCGACAAAGGTCCTAACACAGGTGGTATGGGTGCATATTCTCCACTTCCATTTATCACTGCAGAGGATATCGATTGGGCTTACGACCACATTATGTGCGCTACTGCTAATGCATTGATTGCTGAGGGTTGTGCGTTCCGTGGTGTGTTGTATGGCGGTTTGATGAAAACTCCTAACGGCATCAAAGTGATTGAGTTCAATGCTCGCTTTGGTGACCCTGAAACAGAGGTGGTTCTCCCTCGTCTCGAAAGCGATATCTACGACATCTTCTGCGCTGTGGCTGATGGCGAAGATATGGATGAGATTAAGTGGAACGATAAGGCTTCTATTGGCATTGTTCTTGCATCGAAAGGTTATCCTGATGCTTACGACAAAGGCTTCGTTATCGAAGGTTTGAACGATGTGGAAGGCATTGTTTATCACATGGGTACTGCTCTCAAAGATGGCAACTATGTCACTAATGGTGGTCGTGTGTTGTTCGTTACTGTGATGGCTGACACTTTTGCCGAAGCACAAGCCAAAGCTAATGCCGAAGTGGCTAAAATCAAATGCGACAACTTGTTCCACCGCAGCGACATCGGTTGGCAAGCAGTGAAATACAATAACTAAAAGACAAGAAGACAGGAAGACACGAAGATGGAAAAGACATAAGAACATAATAACAAAATTTATTTAATTATATTTTATGTTATTCTGCTATTTTGTCTTCTAAAAATAAAAATCATGTTCTCATGTCTTCATGTCTAAAAAAAATATAAAAACGAAGCGAAGCTGAGTAAGTCTTGTTACTCGTTACTCGCTACTAATAGTCTAAAAAATGAATGTAATTAGCGGAAAAGATATGGCGGCTGCTTTGAAGCAACAATTGGCTGCCGATGTGGTTAAATACGCCGAAGAATACGGACGTAGACCAAACCTTGTGGTAATACTTGTAGGCGACGACCCAGGTAGCGTGTCGTACGTTACTGGTAAGGCTAAAGCTGCCGATGAGGTGGGTATCGAAAATAGCACAATCCGCCTTAGTGCGCAAACTACAGAAGAAGAACTCCTCGACCTTGTGCGTGCACTTAATGTGGATGCTACTGTGGATGGTATCCTTGTGCAATTGCCTTTGCCTAATGGTATTAACGAGGAGAAAGTGATTGAAACTATTGCTAAAGAGAAAGATGTGGATGGTTTCCACCCTATGAATGTGGCTGCTTTGTGGCAAAAACGCCCTTGTGTGTTGCCTTGTACTCCAAAAGGTATCATCCGTTTGATGAAGAATATGGGCATCGAAATAGCAGGTAAACGTGCTGTGGTGATTGGCCGTAGCAACATCGTAGGTTTGCCTGTGACTAAATTGCTCATGGACGAAAATGCAACTGTGACAGTGTGCCATAGTCGCACTAAAGATATCGCTAAAGTATGTTCTGAAGCTGATATCCTTGTGCCAGCGCTTGGTCGTCCTAAATTCGTGAAAGCCGAGATGGTGAAAGAGGGTGCTGTGGTGATTGACGTAGGTGTTAACCGCGACCCTGAAACTGGCAAATTGTGTGGTGATGTGGACTTCGACGAAGTTGCACCAAAGGCGTCATACATCACTAAAGTGCCAGGTGGCGTAGGTCCTATGACTATCGCATGCTTGATGGAAAACACCGTAGAGTGCTACCTCAACAACGTAAAAGCACAAGCGAAATAATTATTCGGAGATTCCGAAAATGTGTGATTGGATGATTCCGAGGGAATCGACAAGATAGCTACCGCTGAAGCCAGTGATGTCTTCGGCGGTAATTTTTTGTCGGTAGGCTTCGAGATAGGGTTTTGAGAGTGGTGCATAGCTCCAATGCCAACGTTCTTCGGCATAGCCGGTGCGAGTGGGGTCGGCTGTGTAGGGTTGGAAGAAGCCAAACTTGTGGGCATTCAGACAGAGCCAGTTGTAGATGCGGAGACCTTCGCCGTGAGTCCAATCTTCTGGTTCGACGGAGATGAAATCGAGGTCGGTGCCCCAATGGTGACGCGATGTGCCAGGCATAGAGGAGTAGCGCATGATGGAGCGGATTTTGTAGATGTCGCATGCTAGTTGTAGAGAATCTGTATTACAGACCCCCTCCGCCCGTTGGGCTCGTCCCCCTAACTCAGGGGGACAGTTTTTGGGGCATTGTGTGTTTTGCCATTTGCGGTCCCATATCTGTTTTTGGCGGTCGAAGTTGCGGGTGGCAGATACGATGGTGAGGGTGATGCCATCACGGAGTGCTGAGTCGCGCATGGCGAGGTAGGCTTGGAAAGTTTCGCGGTGGCAATACATCGATTTGTTGGATGCCATGTGCTCGGGGATGAGGACGAAGTTGGAGTCGGTGGCAGGGTTGAATTTGCCAAGAAGAATCTCTTTGGAAATGTGGAGTGAGGAGTGAGGAGTGAGGAGTGAATCTTTTTCTGTCTGTTGACCATTGTCTATTGTCTGTTGACCGTTGACCGTTGACTGTTGACTGTTGACCGTCGACTGTTGTAGTTCGCTATTGGTGTTTTGGGCTTTGTGGTTGGTGCAGGCGAGGAGTGCTATGATGGTGAGTATTAGTGTGATGTGTTTCATTTTGTGATAAGTTTTATATGTAGATATTTTTGTTGTGCAAAGTTAATAAAAAAAAGGTGAAAAGGTTTGGTTTGTTAGTATATTTTTTTTATCTTTGCAAAGATAATTATATTTGCCCGAAAAGTTATGTTAAGTATTGGTATACAAAAACTTATGTTGAATGTAGGTATGCGCTGTGTGGCGATGTGTGATGTTGTGTGCCGTGTTGTGAGTGAAGAGTGATGCCGTGTGCGTCGCTTTTTGTGTTTTTATTGGGGTATTTCGATGTGTGAAATTTTTAATAATTTTATAATATATTTTTTATGATTGAACGTTATAGTCGTCCAGTGATGCGTAATGTCTGGACAGAAGAAAACAAATTTGCGGCTTACTTGAAAGTGGAGCTTTTTGCTTCGGAGGCTTGGAGTAAGTTGGGTGTTGTGCCTGAAGAGGATATTAAAAAACTTTGGGATAATGCGTCGTTTTCTATTCCTCGTATCTACGAGATTGAGCAACAAACTCGTCACGATGTGGTGGCTTTCACACGTGCGGTGAGCGAAACACTTGGTGAAGAACGTAAATGGGTTCACTATGGTTTGACATCGACTGACGTGGTGGATACTGCTAATGGTTATTTGATTAAACAGGCGAATGATATTTTGCGCCAAGATTTGACTGAATTCCTCGAGGTGTTGCGCAAACAGGCTATTCGTTTCAAATCGCAACCTTGCATTGGTCGTACTCATGGTATTCACGCCGACATTACTTCATTCGGTTTGAAATGGGTGTTGTGGTATGCTGAAATGAAACGTAATATTGAGCGTTTTGAGCGTGCTGCGGCAGATGTTGAGTGTGGCAAAATGAGTGGTGCTGTGGGTAACTTTGCTAACATCCCTCCTTTCATCGAAGAGTATGTGTGCGAGCACCTTGGCATTAACCATGCGTTGGTTTCTACTCAAGTGTTACAACGCGACCGTCATGCTTATTATATGGCTACTTTGGCTGTGATTGCTTCGTCACTCGAACAAATGGCTCTCGAAATTCGTAACTTGCAACGCACTGAGGTGCACGAAGTGGAAGAGGCATTTGGTAAGGGTCAAAAAGGTTCGTCGGCTATGCCTCACAAACGTAATCCTATCTCTTCTGAAAATATTTGTGGTTGTGCGCGCGTGATGCGTGGTTATATGGCTACATTTGCTGAAAACGTGGCTTTGTGGCACGAACGTGATATTTCGCACTCGGCTACTGAACGTATCATCTTACCTGATGCTACTATGTTGCTCGACTATATGCTCAACCGCTTCAAAGGTATCTTGGAAAATATCGTTATCTTCCCTGACCAAATGTTGGCTAATATTTATCGCACTAAGAAGGTTATCTTTGCTCAACGTGTGATGAATGCGTTGATTGAGAGAGGTTTTGTGCGTGAAGAGGCTTATGATACTGTGCAACCTATTGCTATGCGTGCTTGGGGCGAAGGTTTGGATTATCAAGAATTGCTTGCTGAGAACGAAAAAGTGATGAGCTACCTCACTCGCGAAGAGTTGGATGCTTGCTTCACTCTCGACTACTACTTCTCGCAAGTAGATTATATCTACAAACGTAACGGAATTGAAGAATAATTAAGTAATAAGTAATAAGTCGAAAGTCGTGATACTTTGAATGCAGTTGTCTTGCTACTTACGACTTTTTACTAAATATCTAAAATATGAAATTCGATAACATTAGAACAGGTTTGACTTTTGATGATGTGTTGCTCGTTCCACAAAAATCGAACGTATTGCCATCACAAATTAGTCTTAAAACACATTTGACTCGTAATATTGAGTTGAATATTCCGCTTGTGAGTGCGGCTATGGATACTGTTACAGAATCGACTTTGGCGATTGCAATTGCACGCGAAGGTGGTCTTGGTTTTATCCATAAAAACATGAGCATCGAGGAACAAGCTGCAAAAGTGGATTTGGTGAAACGCTACGAAAGTGGTATGATTACTAATCCTGTGACTTTGAGAGCAGATAGCACATTGCTCGACTGCGAGGCTTTGCTTCATAAATATCGTATCAGCGGATTGCCTGTGGTGGATGACGACAATCGTCTTGTTGGTATCATCACTAACCGCGACTTGAAATATCTTACTCCAGACGAAACAAAAGTGAGCGAGGTGATGACAAAAGATAACCTCGTGACTGCTAAAATCGGTACTTCGCTTTTGGAAGCAAAAGAGATTTTGTGGAAAAACCGTATCGAGAAATTGCCTATCGTTGACGACGAAGGTCGTTTGGTAGGTTTGATTACATCGAAAGATATCGACAACGTGGGCAACTATCCTAACGCATGTAAAGATGCTGCAGGTCGTCTTCGTTGTGGTGCTGCAGTAGGTGTGGCAGCAGACATGATGAAACGTGTTGATGCACTTGTAAAAGCTGGTGTTGACGTTATTACTGTTGACTCAGCTCACGGTCATTCTCACAATATCATCGAGGCTGTGCGCTCAATTCGTCAAGCTTATCCTGATCTTGATATCGTAGCAGGTAATATCGTAACAAAAGAGGCTGCTGCTGACTTGATTGAGGCAGGTGCTAACTGCGTGAAAGTGGGTATCGGTCCTGGTTCTATCTGTACAACACGTGTTGTGGCAGGTGTGGGTGTACCTCAAATTTCGGCTGTAGCAGAGGTGGCTGAATTCTGTAAAGATAAAGGCGTATGCGTTATTGCCGATGGTGGTATCAAATTCTCAGGCGATATCGTGAAAGCTCTTGCAGCAGGTGCCGACGTGGTTATGTTGGGTTCATTGTTTGCTGGTTGCTCAGAGAGCCCTGGCGACGAAATCGTATTCCAAGGACGTAAATATAAAGTGTATGTAGGTATGGGTTCGTTGGCAGCTATGAAACGTGGTTCGGCTGACCGTTACTTCCAAGCTAAAGACGTAAATGCTAAGAAACTTGTGCCAGAAGGCATTGAGGGTCGTGTGGCATTCAAAGGTGCGTTGGCCGATACTATCTATCAACTTTGTGGCGGTATCCGTTCGGGTATGGGCTATTGCGGTACTCCTGACATCGAATCACTCAAACGCGATAGCGTATTCGTACGCATCACAAATGCAGGTCTTCGCGAATCTCACCCACACGATGTAGATATCACAGTAGAAGCTCCTAACTACACTAAATAATGTTCAAGTTGAAATGTGAAATGTGAAATGTGAAAGTTGCCATCTGGCATCAGATTTCAAATTTCGATTTCTAACAAATTTCAAATTTAAACTTTCAAATTTCAAATTAAGAAATGGTTTACGACAAAATATTAGTGCTCGACTTTGGTTCGCAATACAACCAACTTATTGCACGCCGTATCCGTGAGATGGGCGTGTTCAGTGAGTTGCGTTCGCACGACCTCACAGCTGAGCAAATTCGCGCAATACCTGGCGTGAAAGGTATCGTCTTCAGTGGCGGCCCTAAGTCGGTATACGAAGCAGATGCATTCAATTGCGACCCTGAGATTTTCTCTATGGGATTGCCTATCCTCGGTATCTGCTATGGTATGCAATTGACAAGCAAATTCTATGGCGGTGTAATCGAAAAAGGTACTACAAAAGAGTATGGCAAAATGCCTATTCACGTAGAAGATGATTGCCTTTTGTTTGATGGACTTCCAAAAACACAAGATGTGTGGATGTCGCACGGCGACCACGTAGCTCGTCATCCTGAAAACTTCCGTATGGCAGCTAAGAGCGACAATGGTCTTGCAGCAGCGATTTACAACCCAGAATTGAAAACATATCTCGTGCAATTCCACCCAGAGGTGCGCGGCTCGGTATATGGCACAGATATTATTGCTAACTTCGTGTTCAAAGTGTGTGAAGCACAAAAGAATTGGACAATGGAGAGCTATATCGATATGCAAATTGCTAAAATCCGCGAACAAGTGGGCGACCGCAAAGTGTTGTGCGGATTGAGTGGCGGTGTCGACTCTACAGTAGTAGCAGTGCTTATCCACAAAGCTATTGGTGATCAACTCACATGTATGTTCATCGACCATGGTATGCTTCGCAAAAACGAGGGTGACCAAGTGATGGATATGTGTAAAGATTTGTTTGGTATCAACGTAGTGCGCATCGATGCTCGCGACCGCTTCTTGGGCAAATTGGCAGGAGTGTCGGACCCAGAACGCAAACGCAAAATCATTGGTAACGAGTTTGTTTATTGCTTCGACGAAGAGAGTGCTAAACTCGGCGATTTTGATTTCTTGGCACAAGGCACACTCTATACAGACGTGATTGAGTCGGGTACTAAAACAGCTCAAACAATCAAATCGCACCACAACGTAGGTGGTCTTCCAAAAGATATGAAATTCAAATTGGTTGAGCCATTGAACGTATTGTTCAAAGACGAAGTGCGCGTGTTGGGCGAAGCATTAGGTATCCCTTCAGCGATGGTATGGCGTCAACCATTCCCAGGTCCAGGCTTGGCAATTCGTATTATTGGCGATATCACAGAAGCAAAACTCCATATCGTACGCGAGAGTGACGCAATCCTCCGTGAAGAGATTGCTAAAGCAGGTCTCGACCGCGAAATTTGGCAATACTTTACAGTGTTGACAAACTTGCAAAGCGTAGGTGTGATGGGCGACGAACGTACTTATGATTATGCACTTGGTATTCGTGCCGTTACATCAATCGACGGTATGACAGCCGACTGGGCACGCATTCCTTACGATGTGCTTGATATCATCTCACGTCGTATTGTCAACGAAGTGAAAGGTGTCAACCGCATCATTTATGATATCACTTCAAAACCACCAGCAACTATCGAGTGGGAATAATGGTGCAAGGTGAGCGAAGAGAAAATAATAAAATTCACAAAAAAATAAAATTCAGAATCTTTGACTATTAAGTCTGAATGAAGTTTACTTCAATTCAGAATTAATAGGCGGAGATTCAAAAAATCAAATTCGTTTTGATTTTTTACAAAGAATTTTATTTTTTTTACCCATCTTCCGAACCGCAGCCCATTATCACGAACCGCAAGGTGAGTAATAAGCCTAATAGGGTACAGCGAATCTTAGATAAGGTGAGTAATAAAACCCGATAGGGTACAGCGAACCTTAGGCAAGGAGAGTAATAAAAATAAAAAAGACATAAGAACATAATAACAAAATTTATTAAACTATATTTTTATGTTTTTCTGTTATTATGTCTTTTAAAAATAAAAATCCTGTTCTCCTGTCTTCCTGTCTAAAAATAAAAACGAAGCGCAGCTGAGTAAGTCTCACTACTCGCTACTAGTTACTAAAAATCTATATATAAACAATGTCAGAAATAAATAATACATTAGTCGTTGTTGGTGTGCAATGGGGCGATGAAGGCAAAGGTAAAATGACTGACTATCTTGGTCAAAAAGCCGATGTTGTAGTGCGCTACCAAGGCGGTAACAATGCTGGTCACACCATCACATTTGGAGGTAATAAATATGCTCTCCAATCAATTCCATCTGGTGTTTTCAATCCACATATCAAGAACGTTATGGCAAATGGTATGGTCATCAACCCAAAGGCTGCTATTGGTGAGTTGGAAGGATTGAAACAACGTGGAATCACAGATTTCCAACTTTTTATCTCCGACCGTGCAGCGGTTATTATGCCATATCATATTGCTCTTGATGGTGCATATGAAGCATTGAAAGGTGGAAAACAAATCGGTACAACTAAAAAAGGTATTGGTCCTGCCTATTGCGACAAATATAGCCGTGTAGGCATCCGTATTGGCGACCTTATCGACCCTGAATATTTCGCAGAACGCCTCCGTGATGCGCTCACACAAAAGAATGTAGAACTTCGTGCTTTAGGCCTCGAAGAGATGGATTTTGATACTCTCTACAAAGAATTCCTTGCCTATGGCGAAGTGCTCCGTCCTTATATTTGCGACACATCAATTCTTCTCAACAAAGAGATTGAAGAGGGCAAAAAAGTGTTGTTCGAAGGTGCTCAAGGCGTGATGCTTTGTATCGAAAACGGTACATATCCATTCGTTACATCATCATCTCCTACAGCAGCAAGCGTACCTCTTGGTGCAGGTGTGGCTCCTCGTTATATCAACCGTGCATTGGGTATCTGTAAAGCATATACAACACGCGTAGGTGCAGGTCCATTCCCTACCGAACTCGAAGGCGAATTGGCAGATTACATCCGCGAGCGCGGTCACGAATATGGCACCGTAACAGGTCGTCCACGTCGTGTAGGCTATCTCGATGCCGTAGGCCTCCGTCACGCATGCCGCATTTCAGGTATCAACTATCTTAGCATTATGTTGTTCGACGTGCTCACAGGCGTTGAAACATTGAAAATTTGTACAGGCTACGAACTCGATGGCAAAGTCATCGATTACGTACCTGCAACACTTAGCGCGTTGGAGCGTTGCAAACCAATCTATATCGAAATGGAAGGTTGGAAAGAAGAAATCGAAGACGTTCGCGATTTCGATGCCCTCCCAGCAGCAGCTAAAGCCTACCTCAGCAAAATTGAAGAACTCACTAACACTGAGATTGCCGTTGTCAGCGTAGGTCCTGACCGTACACAAACTATCATGATAAAAGATATATTCTAATAAATAAGAATGTTACTGTAAAAATAAGCCGACTCACCCGAGCCGGCTTATTTTTTTCTCTCAATTCAAAATCTTGCACAACAAACACAAGAACCATTCTTTCAAAAAGAAAACCCCGTTCTCATGTCTTCTTGTCTAAAAAAAACAACGAGCAAAGCGAGTACAATCTGTGCAAATCCGTAGAGCGATATTTTATGCAGCGCATAAAATAAGCGAATCAAAAAAGAAAGAAAAAATCAGAGCAATCTGTGTCATCTGTGGGAGATAATTCAAATCCGGATGGCACGCGAAGCGTCAATTCCGTGAATTCCGTGGGTTCAGTGAGAGAAAAAGAAAACTCCGTGAGAGATAAAAATAGTTCAGTGAGAAAAAAAAACTCCGTGAGCAAACCCCAAAAAATCCCCCCCCCCCCATCTCGAACCCTCACCGAACCCTCATCGAAGAAAACAACTAAAAAATACAAAAAAAAATCCCCAAAACACTTGACTTTTGCCCCAAAATTTTGTATATTTGTATAAACAAAAACAAACAAATAAATATGCAAACAAAATCAATTTCAAACAACTACATCGCCATCCAAGGTTGGATGGTTGAACAACTTGGTCTCAAAGGCAACGAACTTCTCGCCTACGCCCTCATCCACGGCTTCTCACAAGACGGCAAAAACCAATTCACCGGCTCCCTCACCTACATCCAACAATGGCTCAACTGTGCCCACTCCACAGCCGTATTAACCCTCCAATCCCTCGTCAAAAAACAACTCGTCAAAAAACACGAAATCCACCACAACAACCAAAAATACTGCACCTACCAAGCCATCATCCCCGCCACCATCACCCAGTCCAAAAATCAGACCACCCAGTCCGAAAACCATACACCCCCAGTCCGAAAATCAAACCAAACCAGTCCGAAAATCATACACAATAATATATATAATATAGATAATAATATAACAGCCCCAACACCCCCAACCTTCGAAACCATCTGGCACACCTACGCCAAAGGCAACCCCATCCAATCACGCCAAATCTATGACCAACTCCCCGACACCACAAAACACCTCATCCACCACCACCTCCACGGCGACGAATACCACGAAGGCTACCTCCAATCCACCGCCGACGATAACCACCGCTACCGCCTCAATTTCGAGAACTATTTAACCCAATCAACCTATCTACGCCCATTGTGCGAACGTGAAATATCAAATATAGAATTGGTGTGAGGGGAATGTAATTAGATATAACTAATATTATAGTTGATTTTGACAGACAACTATAGTTATAACTAAAATTATAAGTACAAAAAGTCATTCAAACGAAAAACCACATAACCGTTTTATTGGTTATGTGGTTGTTTTGTATTTGTGTATAGATTTAATTAAATAATTCTTATTTTTTAAACATATTATTTAATATATCTATAACTTTTTCTGGGTATTCAGATAATTTAATCTGCCTGCCAATTAAAGGAGGAGTAACATACATAGAAGGACAACATTTCACATTTGCAGCCACATAAGATAAATCTATTTCAATTTCTTCGACACATTTTTTTATAGTAGATGCATCATAATGTCCAGTATTAAAGGCTTCAAATATTTTCTTAATATTTTGATTTATTTTATTAACTTTTTCATTTATTGGTTTAGAAACTGTGCGGTTTGAATAGTTACTTGCCACATCTCGTATTCCATACATTTGTTTTATCATTTCGTAAACAGGATCATTATCATTTATAGCCATAATATTTCACTTTTTTCAATTAATAAAAACCACGAAGAGCATTATTCATAATAGCTAAAGATTCCTCTACACCTTGCAAATATTGAGGTAGATACATTGTTCTGCCATCTATATTTGTCACAATAGTGCTTGAAAAGTGAGAAGGATCTAATCTATTTATTTGTTGATGAAATTTTGGCATTAAACGTTCAATTTCTCTAACTTCATATTTAATAGAAGCAGCATTGAGATGAGTAACAATACCACCATCATTCTCAAACAGGCGCACAGCCTTAATGAGATGTTGGTTGATTTCCTGATTTATTCGTCTCAATTCGCCACTACTAATAAATGAGTCTTTTATCATACTGAATAAACCCATAATCACAAGAAATTAAAGATTGATACCACAATGATAACAAACCAAATTGAATATCTCAATTTCTTCAGGTGAAGCATTACCATCAGCATTTATCATTCTATGTATAGCTACTGCAACAATCGCTTTATTTTGGATGTTCATGCGTGAAATAACATTCAAACATGTATAAGGATTCATTGTTTTAGCCTCCTCAACTTGACTTGGAAAAATATGCAAATTATTTTGCATGTCACGCATAGCCTCAGATTCGCCAAAAGTTACTCGACGATCTGCATTCATAATTTCCAATAGCACTTTTGCTATTGATTTTTTTTCTAAATCTGTAAGCATAGTAATTAAAATTTAAAAGGTTAGTATATTTTTTTAAAATAGGTTTGACGTACATCACGCACAAGTCTAGTCATTGTATCATAATATAAATCCAAAGATACATCACTACCATTATGATCAGATACCGTCATTTTCAAATCATCTTTGGTTAAAGTAGTTGTCATTTCTTTTCTTATAGCCTCAAGACAAGCATATATTTTTGCTGTATAGTCTAATATTATACGCTTTTCATAATCTTGAGGTGCTCTATATGCAAATTTTGCACAATAAGCTATCATTTTATTAAATTCTAAATTACAATCATGAACTGCTGCATGAGTCAAAGCTCTACGTTGCACCGTTCCAAAGAAACCAAATAATCCCATAATAATAAATAATTTAAGATTAATATACTCAAATAAATAAACACAAAAAAAGCGGGACTGCACTGTTGCTGTTCCGCATTTCGAGGCTCTGGTATTGCCTTTGCACCGAACAAGCAACACCGAGCCCACGCTGATATGTATGAACACACACCACCCACTTGAGTAGTATGCACATGGATATACATATCCCGAGGACATCAATATGCTGCATTGCCTTGGTGCTTTAAAAGAATTTACCAGATTCCGAAATGCCAAGTCAAAGCGTATATGACGCCTTATATATAATATGTCTTGTAAACATCCCACCCTCAACGACATCTATCGCCTCTCCCTCATGCGTGGGCTCATTTACAATGGCAAAGGTAGAAATTATTTTTGAATTACACAAACAATCCACCCAAAATATTTTCACTATTTTGCAACTAAAAAACACTCATACTACCCAAAAACAAAAAAACTCCCCAAAAACAAGAAACCACAAACTAACAATATGCCAAAAAAGACATGCAGTTTTGTCAAAATGTCATTATTTCGCATTTGGTTCACTAATTGAAGTAATACATTATAGTATTAACACCATAAAAATAGATAACTTATGACAAAAAGAGAACACCTAAAACAAGAATTAGAAAAAATTGACAACCTCATTCAAGATTGCATCAAAACCACACAAGAAAAAATCAAACAAAACACCCCTCTAACAGACAAAGTAAAACATTTTAACTTCAGAAAAAAAGGCTATAAAATAAGTCTATGTACGATGGGCATAAAACCTACTCCTTGTGCTTATGTAGAAATAAAAGACAATAAACGCACAACGTCACATAAATTCTCCATTCACCAACATCAAGGGGTCAATATTGAAGATTATCATATATACATTATAGCTAGTAGTTTTTTAATTACGGAAGATTATTTTAAATATGACTATGATGTATGTATAACAAAGGACGATTACCTCATAGGGCAAGAAAAAAAGGTAGCAATTGAAAATCAAGAAGAAGGTGATTGGGGTTTGGATGATGATTATGAGTTTTTTCCTGATGCTGAATTATGCTACAACATGACCCCAAAACGAGGTAGCATTGACCTACTGCTCAAACGCATTGAGGAAGAAATTCAAAAACTCACACAATGGAGAAGAGGAGGTAACGATTTAGGTAAAAAAGGGTATGTTAAACTTCTCGACCTACCTCATACAGAATATGACACGCCCATCATCCTCTTCGAAGAAGACGGAAATCGTATAAAATATTAAAAGCACACAAAAAGAAACAGCCTTATCTTCCAAAAGATAAGGCTTTTTTCATATCCCCTCCTCCCATTCCCAAAAACACCACATATCCACCAATAAACCCCAAAAAACATTTTTTTTCCTCCTCATTTCATTTCCCCTCCCCATATATTATATTTGTACTATAAGAATTGGTGATACTATCCGTAAAAATCAATATATATGCACATTAAAGTAAACATTTAGTTATTAATTCAAAACGTTAAAAATTTATGGCAAAAATCGAAACCATCTCTGTTATCGAAGGAATCCGTGGAAAACTTGACGGAACAGAAAACTTAGTGTTCTCAAAACGTTATGGTCAAACATACGCGTGGGAAATGAGACCATCGAAGAAAGACCCTACCATGGCGCAGTTAGCTCAGCAAGAGCGTTTCGCCCAAGCTGCTTCTAAGGCTGCTGATGATATGGCAGATATTGATAAAAAAGCCGAATGGCAAGCTATCGCCGATGCCTCTAACGGTAAGTATAAAACTGCTCGTGGAGCTGCCTTCGCTGCTTACTACGCCGAAGCTGGTAATGATTAAAAGACGTATGACTTGCCATGAGGGTACCGTCTTTCTGCAATAAGTGAGCGCAGAAAATTGCGTTTAAGTGAAAGAAATGAAGTTTACTTCGATTTCTGAACGATAGCAATTTCAACAAAGTTAATTTAAGCTCGCTTGAGCTATGCCGAACTAAGCAGAAATCTTTAGTCATAAAAAAGGCAAGCTATCGCTGAGGCGTCTAACGGTAAGTATAAAACTGCTCGTGGAGCGGCTTTTGCGGTTTATTATGCTGATGCAGAATAACCTTAAAACATAACAACAAAAAAAGGATGATTTCAGTTGAGAAATCATCCTTTTTTATTGCTAAGAAAATTGATTATTCTTCTGTAGTAGTAGCTTCTTCAGTTGCAACTTCAGTAGGAAGTTCTACTGCTGCATCGTCGAAACCTGCAGGAGCAGGAGCTGGCATTTCTACTTGGTCAGCAATTTCTGATGTAGTAGTAGGAGCGTCAGTTCCGTGGAAAGCAGTAGCCAAAACGCAAAGAACTACGATAACACAGATAAGAGTCCAAGTTGTTTTTTCGAGGAAGTCGGTTGTTTTGCGTACACCCATGATTTGGTTTGATGACGCAAAGTTAGCTGCAAGACCACCACCTTTTGAGTTCTGTACCAATACGATAAGAATCAAAATGACAGCAAGAATAACAATTAAAATTGTAAGTAGTGAATACATTTTTTACTGTTTTTTATTATGATTATTTATTATTGTTTCGAGAAACTTAATTTGGAGTGCAAAGTTAGCACTTTTTTTTGGATTATTCAAACTTATTGCCCTTAAAATTTCAATCGCCTCTAAATATTTTTGTTCTTTGATTAGTTTTTTGACATCTTCTTCGGTTTTTTGAGGCAGTTCGATGGGTTGTGGAGGTATTGTAGTTGTAGGTTTTTGAGTAGGTGTGGTCTGCTGTGTTTTTGTTGGGGAGACGCAATGTATTGCGTCTCTACTTTTTTGTTGGGCAAGTCGAGCCGCTTTGAGTTGGGCTGCAAGTTGTTGGAGTGTTTGTTTCTGCTCTTGATTTTGTTCTAAAGCGAAATAGTCGGTTGTCGGTAGAGACGCAATATATTGCGTCTCTACAATATTTGAACAGCTATTGTTTTCTGTGAGGTAGTTGTAGAACAGGCGGCGGTTGGAGATGTGCATGCCATGGAGCAATAATTCTTCTTCAAACATTGCATCATCGGCTATGTATAGAGCACGTAGATATATCCAATGCAGAGCCTCGCAGTAGGGATAAGTCTCTATTAAGCGATGTAACTCTTCTTTTGAAGCCTCACTTATAAGCTCTGGGTTAGTTAAATATTTATTTATATCAGTTCTGTTCATGTATGAAGTAGTAAATTGTAAAAAGGCAGACCCCTCCGGTCTTCGACCACATTGACTTTGTCTTCCTCCTCCTTGCAAGGCATAATCAAAGTAAACTTTGCTTCTGCTCTTGCTGCGTTCGTCGGTTCCCCTAACTTATGGGAGGAGTTTTTGGTATGGTTTGTTTGTAATTTGTTAGTCTCTTGTTTTATTTATTATATCTATATATCACCAATTTGCTACAGTTCCGTTGAATATTTGGTCGACAATCTCCTCAATCATCTCATCAATGAGAGCATCTTGCACATCGTTTAGTGTGCTAGTACTTGGGAATGTGCGGTTTGCCGAATAGCTATTGTCAGTTTCGTCGCCAGTTACATTGTTGATGAAGTGTACTTTAACGGTGAGAGTTAGTCGGTTTTCGGCTGCCAAAGCGTTAGCACCCACCGAGAGAGGCACGAGATTGTAGCCTGTGATTGCACCCGAAATATCGAGGTCGCCACCTGCACTTACAATATTCAAACGAGTTTGTGAGGCGTAGATATTGTTTAGTTCGTCGTTGAATTTTGTGGTAAGTGGTGGATATACCAACGCAGCATTGTTAGGAAATTCGGCAATTGTGATGCTTTTAACCTTCGAATAGTCGATACTCGCACCATTGAATTTATACGAAATCGTACATGATGCTGCAAGTATAACTGCTAGTATAGAAAAAAATATAGTTCGTTTCATTATCTGTACTCTGTTATCTGTTATCTGTAATCTGTACTCTATTCAAGTCCGTATTCGTTGATTCGACGATATAGGGTGCGTTGCGAGATGTTGAGTTCTGCGGCGGCACGGCGGCGGTTGCCATTGTGTTTTTCTAGTGCGCGGATAATCATATCGCGTTCGGCATCGGTGAGGGAGAGAGATTCTTCGACATACTCTTCGGTGTCTTCGACCGCAGTGTTAGCATCAATAATATGTGGTTGATGTGTAGGGGTGTGCAAGATATTGACTCCGTCGGGATTGTGAGTCGAGGTAGGGTAGTATGGTGTTGGTTCAGTATGAATAGGATGTGATTGAGGTTCGGCATGGCGATTTGCCATAAGTTCGGCAATAACCTTTTTCATATCAGCCATATCTTTTTTCATGTCGAACAACACTTGGTATAGAATTTCGCGCTCGTTGGCAAACGAACGTTCCTCTTGGCGTTGTTGCTGACCAAAGATGGTAGGAAGATTGCTTTCGTGTTGTTGTGGCAAGTAGTTTTGTAGGGCAGTAGCGTCGATTTCGCGGTCTCGTTCGATTACCGAAATCTGTTCTGTCACATTTTTCAACTGACGAATATTGCCTCGCCAATAGTAGTTTACGAGCATATTTTGTGCTTCTGGAGTGAGTTTCACTACAGGCATTTTGTATTTTTCGGCAAAGTCGGTAGCAAAGCGGCGGAACAAGAGAGGGATATCCTCCTTGCGTTCGCGCAAAGGCGGAATGTGGATAGGCACTGCATTGAGACGATAGTAGAGGTCCTCACGGAAACGACCATCGGCAATGGCTTGTAGCATATCAACGTTGGTAGCGGCTACGACGCGTACATTGGTTTTCTGCACTTTAGATGAGCCAACGCGCATAAATTCGCCAGCCTCCAATACACGTAATAGGCGCACTTGTGTTGAAAGTGGCAATTCGCCCACTTCGTCGAGGAAGATAGTACCACCGTTAGCCTCTTCGAAGTATCCTTTGCGGTCGGACATAGCATTGGTGAAAGCACCTCTTTCGTGACCGAAAAGTTCGGAGTCGATAGTGCCTTCGGGTATTGCACCGCAGTTGACAGCGATGTATTTATTGTGTTTGCGTGCGCTGTATTGGTGGATGATTTGAGGAAAATTCTCTTTACCAACACCACTTTCGCCTTGGATTAGTACGGAGAGGTCGGTGTTTGCCACTTGCACAGCAGTGTCGATTGCACGATTTAGTGCAGGCGATAGACCTATAATACCAAATCGTTGTTTAACAGCTTGTATATCTTTTAGTTCCATAGTAATTCTTTTTTATACAAGAAGACATGAAAACATGATTTTTATTTTTAGAAGACAAAATAACAGAATAACATAAAATATAATTAAATAAATTTTGTTATTATGTTCTTATGTCTTTTCTATCTTCGTGTCATCCTGTCATCCTGTCTTTTTTTATACATGAAGACAGGAGAACATGTTTTTTATTCTTAATTCTCTTCTAGTGGGGTAGTTGCTTCTGAAGTGTTCGAACTTTTGGGGTTCGGCTTTTAGTGCGTCGCTGTCGGCGAGGATGTTGTAATTGTTTAGTAATTCGTCTTTTAACTCGTCGCCTTCTTTGTCGGTTGTTTTTTTCTCTGATAGACCCTCAATCGTGTTAGGTGTGATGTTGAGTGCTATGGCTACAGCTTGTACGACTTGCTGAGTTGCGTTGAGTTTTCCGTCGGCAGAGTAGCCAGCAATGTGAGGTGTAGCAATTAGGGCGCGTTGGCGTAGTTCAGAGTTTGTTTCGGGCTCGCCTTCCCAACAGTCAATAGCTATATTTGAAAGTTGAAAGTTGAAAGTTGAAAGTTGAGAAAGATGCGATAGTAATGCATTTTCGTTGATTATTCCTCCTCGGGCGGCATTGATGATGAGGGATGGGGTGTTGTTGGGGGTGTTTTCTTGCAATGTTTTGAAAAACTCCTCTTCAGCTAAGTGGTATGTCGGAAATTTGCCTTCGCGGGTTAGAGGGGTGTGGAATGTTATCACGTCGCACTCGCGGGCTATGGTGTGTAAATCGACATATTTATCAGGATTTTCTAACGCTAATGGAGGGTCGTTGAGCAAAACATTCATCCCCAATTTGTGTGCCAATCGTTCGACGCGTTTGCCTACATGTCCGTGCCCTACGATGCCGATAGTTTTGCCTGCGAGTGAGCAGTTATGTTCGTTTGTCCACACAGCGAGGGCAGAGCCTACCCATTGAGCCACCGATTCGGCATTGCATCCAGGCGCATTGGTCCATTGTATGTTGTGCGTATCGCAATATTCAGTATCGATGTGGTCGATACCAATAGTGGCAGTGGCAATCATTTTTACTCGAGAACCTTCTAATAGTGCGGCATTGCATCGTGTGCGAGTTCTCACAATCAGAGCGTCGGCATTCATCGCCTTGTCGTGCGTAATATCTTTTGCAACAAGATATTCGACTTCGGCTACATCGTCAAAAGCACCACGTATGTATGGAATATTTGCGTCGATTATTATTCTCGGTTTCATGAATGCAAAGTTACAAAAAAAAACTGACATATATGCCATTTTGGCATAATTTAACTTTTCGACATGAAGACATGAGAACATGATTTTTATTTGCCCACAAATTTCTATCGCATTCGCTCAAGGACCGTTGGTTCATGAATTAACACAAATAAAAAAGTAGTGGGTATTTGTGATTATTTGTGGGAGGATAATCTTATTTTTTTGTACTTCTGTCTTGATATATAGGATATGTTATTTTGTTTTTAGGATTATCCCCGAAAATATTCTTCCAGAATTGATTCCAAATCTTCGAGCAGAGAAGAATTTGGTGGAATTTTGGTAGGTGCACATATCTGATATCTCTATGTTTTCGGTCTTGAAGCCACATTCCAATAGTTCGAACCTTACGGCGCGTTGAAGAGAGAGGTGCGACTTTGTCCAATCGGCGCGGTCGATGAAAATATCTTCGATAGGGAAACCAACTTTGGCAAATTGAGTTTTCAGTTCGTCGCCTACCTCGTAAATCTCGGTCGAGATAGCAGGACCGACGGCGCATAGCAAATCAGATGCTACAGAGCCAAAGTCGCGTTTCATTATCTCGATGCCTTTTGTCACGATTCGGCTTGCGAGACCACGCCAACCAGCATGTATTGCAGCCGCAGCATGGTGGGTAGGGTCGTAGAGGAGTACAGGTAGGCAGTCGGCAGTATTGATGCCTATGCACGAGCCTTTTAGGTTGCTTATCAAGCCATCGGTATCTTCGAGATCGATGCCCGGGTGGATGCGTTTCACGTTGCTCGAGTGCGTTTGTCGTGGCACGAATAGCATTTCGCATTCGATGTTGTGGTATTGGCAAAAGAGTTGACGATTGAGGACTACATGGTCGGGGTTGTCGCCAACATAGTGGCAGAGGTTGAGTGAGCCATACGCCTCTTGGCTTATGCCCTCAGTGCCATTGACAAAATAGCCCTCTCGTTCGGTCGAGAAGGCTATCATTCTATCTTCGTAAGGCTTAAAAATTTTGTAGTTCATCGTACAAATTTTTAGTTGCTTCAGCGTCGTAAAGATTTAGAATCGTATATTTACCTTCGCTTTTTATCACAATAACAGGTTCTTTGGCATTGTGGATGAATAGTTTGCAAGCGCCCCACTCGTCAAGGCGGAAGTTGCCTTTTGCCACTTGGCCATCGTTGTATCCGTTGGTGCGCATTTTCACCTTAGGCAATTCGTTCATCATAGCCATATAGATAGTGTCGATATTCTCTTTTGCGATAGTGAAGCCATACATACCACCGATAGTCAAACCATTCTCATCTACAGTAACCTTGCTCTCCATTTTGCCACCGATGAATAGACCCACCACCAAGAATAGCGACAAAGCCACCACCGTAGCCGCGATAGTCATCTCCTTTTTTGATTGAGGATTTTTGTCATAGCGGCGAGTGCGCGCCATCATGTAGCCAGTCATCGCAAACACGATGATAATGAGTGCGTATAAACTCCAATTGCCTTTCACGAAGTAGTTCACGATGCCGACCAAAATCAATCCCAAGCCACCGCATACCATTGATTTGCAGTATAATTCTTGCAAGCCTTTGATGTCGATATTTTTGCGTTTTTCTTCGCTAGCATAGCGCCAACTTTTTATCATCCATGGTGATTTCAGAGTGATGAAGCCCATTGCGATAAGAAATAGGCCAAGAAAAATTGTTGTTGTAACCATTGTAATCATAGTGTTGAAAGTTGAAAGTTTTTCGCTTCGCTCAAGGTTCTTGCTTTGCAAAAACTCGACACTAAAGACAGATTTTTTAACTCGCTACGCTCGTTTTTTTATTCTCTCACGGAGGTTTTTTCTCTCACACGAAACGCACGGAGCTCACGGAAAGATTATTTGTTTTTTAGAACTCGCTGTTTGACTTCGTCAAAAGCGCTCGACGGAATTCACGGATAATAAATGGTCAACAGACCCCCTCCCCCTTCGGGGACTCCCCCTAACTTAGGGGGAGAGTTCGATGGCAGGCTTAGGGAGCGTGGGTCATGGAATTTTATTTAATCTCCCACAGATAGCACAGATTTAAAAGATTTTTTTTCTTCTTCTTCTTTTGATGCGCTCTTTGCTACGCAAAAATCGCGCTACAGATGCACACAGATTTTTTACTGCCTTTGGCAGGCTCAGGGGCTGTTGGTTATTATAAATTATTTGTAAATAAATAATATGAATACATCTCATCATATATCATCGGTGTTTCGGTTCTTGAATGAGAGGGCGGAGTATGCGGTGCTGAGGAATTATCAGGGGTTGCCGGATGATAATAGTAGTCGTGATATTGACATCATTATCTCGAAACGGTGCTTTAGGGAGATTAAACGGGAACTGGTGGAGTGCCTCTGCCAGAAGGGGTGGCGTATTGTTACTTACTTGAATAGCGATAGGTTGATTACGTTTGTGTGCGCGAAAAATGTGGAGCATGAGACGGAGATTGTGCAGTGGGACTTTTTTGTGAATACGTCGGTGTGGGGCGTGGAGCTGATGGGCGCGGAGGAGTTTTTGGAACATAGGGTGTGGAATGGGTTTTTGTGGCATGTGGATGTGGTGGGTGAGTTTTTGGATAAGTATCTGTATAATCGTGCGGTGGGGGCGAAGTATCCTGCAAAATATGAGAATATTAGATTACAGATTATAGATAATAGTCAACAGGACTCGCTTTGCTCGTTGGTTTTATCTCCCACAGATGACACAGATAACACTGATCTTAATTCTTCTTCTTTGATTCGCTCTCTTGCTGCGCAAGAAGTCGCTCGTCAGATTTACACAGATTTTAACGCCGGCGAACCAACGGTCTTGAGCCGAAGGGCGAAAAATGCTTCGGCATCTTCCGTGAGTTCCGTGAGAGAAAAAGAAAGTTCCGTGGGAGATAAATCAAATTCGGATGCTAAAAAATCTGTGGAAATCCAGAGAGCGCTTTTGACGAAGTCAAACAGCGAATCGTTAAATCCGAATGGTAAAAAATCTTTTAAATCTGTGGAATCTGTGGGAGATAATCACTCCGAAGGAGTAACTTCCGTGAGAAAAAAAGAGATTTCTGTGAGCAAAGAAAAAATATCAGTGAGGGTTTCTTCGAAACTCAATGAGGTGTTTGGGTGTGGGGATATGGTGGTGTGTGATGGAATGAGTGGTAGGCGGTTGTTGTGGAATGCGGTGAAGTGGAATCTTAAGCGTAGGCCTTTGGGGTTGATTGCGGGGGTGTGTGCGTTTGTGTATACTTTTGTGAGGAATTATTTGTGCTCGAATACGGGTTTCTCAATAGGATTTACTGGTCCGGATGGGGTGGGTAAGACGACGGTGATTGATATGCTGATTGCTCGCTTGGGGGATGTGTTCCGTACCGCACACTTGTATATGCACTTCCGCCCTATGCTGTTCGGCAATCTGGGTGAGGTGGCGCATTCGGCTGGTCTGAAAAAAGAGGTGGACCGCGAATATACGAATCCGCACCGTGGCGGACGCGTGGGGGTGGTGAGCTCGCTGGTGAGGTTGGTATACTACTCGGTGGACTATATTGCGGGCTATTGGCTGAAGGTGAAGTCGCAGATACGCATCACGAGGTTGGTGATTTTTGATAGATACTATACGGATGTGATTTGTGATAGTCGTCGTAGTAGGATTTTTTTGAACTACAGGTTTTTGTATTGGTTTGGTTGGGTGTTTGTGCCGAGGTTGGATTATAATGTGTTGCTGACGGCTGGAACGGAGACTATATTGGGACGCAAGCAGGAGTTGACGCGCGAGGGGATTGAGGCGATTAATGAGAAGATTGATTATCTGGCGGAGAAGAGGGGGTACAAGAAGGTGATGAATGAGGGTACGGCGGAAGAGGCGGTGACGGAGGTGCTGGAGTGGGTGTTTGCGGAGCAACATAGGAAGAACTTGAAACGAATTTTGTAGTTTTTCTCTCTTTTAGTCTCACATGGATTTTTTTAATCTCTTTTAGTCTCACATGGATTTTTTTAATCGCCCACAGATAGCACAGATTTAAAAGATTTTTTGTTATTGTGGTGAAAATAAGTTATGTGAGAATAAATAATAGTTTTGTGGAATTGTTAAGTTTTTTTGATTCGCTCGTTTTAGACTATGTCTAAAACATTGCTCGTCAGATTTGCACAGATTTTTATATTATGGAAATAAATGATATAACATATAAAGTACGCGGAGCAATATTTGCTGTGTATAATGCTTTAGGTCCAGGTTTATTGGAGAGTGTGTATGAATTGGCTTTGATGCATGAATTAAGTAAACAGGGATTGAATGTTAAACGACAAGTTAAAATAGATGTTTACTATGATAATGTTTTGTTAGAAACTGATTTTAGATTAGATATATTAGTGGAAGATAGTGTGATTATAGAGTTAAAATCAGTTGAAGCAATTAAAGATGTTCATCATAAACAGTTGCTTACATATATGCGTTTAGCAAAGAAGAGTGCTGGTATATTAGTTAATTTTAATACAGATAAAATAACAGAATCTATATTTAGAAAAGTATTATAACTCGCGAAGCGAGTTGTAATCTGTGAAAATCTGTAGCGCGATTTCGACGCAGTCGAGAGCGCATCAAAAAAAAGAAGAAAAGAATCTGAGAAATCTGTGTAATCTGTGGGAGATAAAAAAATGTGATAAAATATGAAGGAGAAGATTTTTGTGTCGGCGTATGCTTGTGAGCCGGGGTTGGGTAGCGAGATTGGTGTGGGGTGGCATTGGGTGTTGGAGATGTCGAGATATTTCGAACTGTGGGTGCTTACACGCGAGAGTAATCGTCGCACTATTGAAACTTGGATTGATGAACACCCTGAATTTGACAAGATTCATTGGGTGTATTATGACTTGCCTCGATGGGCGCGCCGCTGGAAACGTGGTATGCGGGGGGTGAGGATATACTATATGCTGTGGCAATGGCTGTCGGATGGGATTGTGCGACGCACGATGCAGGAGAATGGGATTGACACCTATCATCTGTTGACATACGGCAATGCGATGTGGCCCGCGAGTAGATATGGCATGAAGCAACGATTTGTGTGGGGACCTGTGAGTGCGGGGGTGTCGTTGCCTCGTGAATTCACGAAGGGGTTTTCGTGGAAGAGTAGGTTGAAAGAGGAGGTGCAGAGAGTGATGAGGGGGCTGTTGCCGTTGAATGTGGGGTTTAGAAGAAGATGCAGGAATGCGGATTTGATATTGTGCAAGACGGATGACACTATAGAGTGTGTGCCTGAGAAATGGAGAGGGAAGTGCGTGCAGATGACGGATGTGGCGGTGGAGGTGCGTGATGCGGAGAGATATATGATGCCTAAGAGGTATGACGACGCGAAGGTGAATTATGTGATGGCGGGGACGTTGGTGGGGTGGAGAACGATAGATGTGCTGTTGGAAAGCTGGAAGCTTTGTCAACAGTCGACGGATTCTTTGTCTCACACGGAATGCACGGATAACACGGAAAATTTATCTAATCTTTCTTTTGATTCGCTCTCTTGCTGCGCAAGAAGTCGCTCTACGGATGATACGGATTTTAATGCTTCGCATGTCAACAGTAGACAGACAACGGTCAACAGACAACGGTCAACAGACAACGATCAACAGTCAACAGTCAACATTACTCCCTTTGGTCGTGATTTTTGCTCGGCTCAGCATAGCACAAGCAAGCTTGACTCTGCTTTCGCTTATCGCAAAAAGTCAACGGATTCTTTGTCTCACACGGAGGACACGGAATGCACGGAATTTTTTCGCCAAAGGCTCAAAGACCGTTGGTTGACGCTTCGCGTGCCATCCGGACTTGATTTTTCTCCCACAGATGACACAGATTGCTCAGATTCTAATTCTTCTTTTTCATTGATTCGCTCTTTGACTTCGTCAAAAATCGCTCGTCAGATTGACACGGATTTTGATGCTTCGCATGTCAACGGTCAACAGTCAACGGTCAACTTTCAACTTTTCATTGTGGGTGATGGGCCGGAGAGGGGAAGATTGGAGCGGATGGTGGATGAGTTGGGGTTGAGGGAGTCGGTGCGGTTTGTGGGACAGGTGGATATGGAGACTTATTATTCGTATATTGCTCAGGCGGATGTGGTGGTGAATTCGTGCTTCCGTGAGGGGGCGGTGACGGTGTCGTTCGATTCGATGGCTATGGGTAAACCGCTGATATGTTTTGACACGGGGGGATATACTCACTATTTTGCTCCGGAGTATAGCCGCGTGATAAAGGGCGTGAAATCGCGCACTGAGGCTGTGGAGAGATTGGCACAAGCGATGGCGGAATTGGCAGATAGGGAGTTGTGTGCACAGATGGGGGCTGAGGCGAAACGGAATAGTGGGTTGTATGATTGGGAGCATAAAGGAATTGTGATAAAAGATTTGATTGAAAAACATGTATAGTTAGGATATGTTTTACAAGATACGAAATAGTGATGGCAAATGTTGGCTGATGCCGGTGGAGAATGTGAGGATGGGGTTGGCACTATATCAGCCGAGCGGATGGAAGGGACGACTGTTGAAACGGTGGTTCCCATACGTGCATTGGTCGAAGTGGGTGAGAAGGGTGTTGAAGATTGAGATGGTGGAGCATGCGATGGAGGGGGATTTGAAGAGGGTGATTTGTAGTGCGTTTGGGGTGAGTGGGTTTGAGTATTCGGTGTTTGAGGGGACGCCTTCGGTGCATAGGAAAACTACGATACAGGTGTGGAAGGGAGAGAGGATTTTGGGGTATGTGAAGATGACGAGGAGTGAGGAGGTGGGGAGGTTGTTTGAGAGGGAGGCGAGTTTTTTGAATGAAATGAGGAGTGAGGAATTAGGAATTATGAATGTGCCAATGGTGAAGGTGGTGAGATGTGGTGCGTTGTTTGTGCTTTTGCAAACTACTCGGAAGACGTTGCGGTCGAAGGTGGTGCATGAGTGGGGGGCGTTGCAGGAGGATTTTTTGAAGAGGTTATATGTGGCTACGGCGAAGGAGATAGCATGGGAGGAGAGTGATGTGGCGCAGGCGTTGCGTGATTTGCGTGGACATGTGGATTGGTTGCCAGGGGGTGTGGATGGTGATGTGGTAGTGCGACGCATTGATGCGGTGATGGAGCGTATGGTGGGCAAGAGGGTGAGGTATGGTGTGTATCATGGGGATTTTACGCCATGGAATATGTTTGTGGAAGGGGGTGAGTTGTTTGTGTTTGATTGGGAGTATGCGGGGAGAACGTATCCGATGGGGTTGGATCGTTACCACTTTTGGATGCAGACGGCAGTGTTTGAAAAGCATTGGGGTGTGGCGGAGTTGAAGAGATATATTGGTTCGGCGGATGGGAAGTGGATTGATGGGGAGATGTTAGAGATGTATGTGTTGGATGTGATGTCGAAATATGTGATGCGTGAAGGCGGAAAGGTGAAGGAGTTGGGGATGTTTGGTGTGTGGGGAGGGATGATGGATATAATAGTCCCGTAGGGTAGATAGTGCGACCCCCCATGGGGTCGGGGGTAGAGTGTGGGATGTGTTTATCCGCAGGTAACCTCCCTGCGGTCGGATTTTTTCGTTAAACTCAAGTTTTTTGCTGTGCTCGGCATAGATCAAGTAAACTTGACTTTGCTCTCGCTTGTAGCAAAAAATTCCCGCGGTTACTACTTCGTGTGTCTCCTCCGGAGACTTTCTACTATTCTACCCCTACGAGGTTTTGTTTATCTGTCTTTTTGTCAAAAAAAATTCTGATCAGTGGGAAATAAATAGTTTTATGAAAAAGTTTGTTTGTTTTCATTTGTATAATGACTTTAGTGGGAGTCCGAAGGTGTTGCGACGAGTGGTGCGTGGTATGCTGGAGGAGGGACACGAGGTGGTGTTGGTCACTTCGCATGGGGGAGTGTTGGATAAGATAACAGATAACTTTCAACTGAGATATAGATACTATAATTATAAGTTTGCGGGGAGTGGTGTGGTGACGGCGTTGAGGTATGCGTGGGTGCAGATATATACGTTTTGCGTGGCTTTGGGGTATTGGTTTGATAGGGACGTGGTGTTTTATATAAACACGATATTGCCTGTGGGCCCTGCGGTGGCGGGATGGTTGATGAGAAAACGGGTGGTGTATCATTACCACGAGAATGCTATGGTGAAGGGACGGATGTATAGAGCGTTGGCGTGGGTGATGCAACGTGTGGCGACGGAGATTGTGTGTGTGTCGGAATATCAGCGCTCGTTTTTGAAACGACAAAGGGGGGTGAGAGTGGTGCCTAATGCACTGGATGAGGAGTTTGCAGCGAGAGCAGTGGTGGATGTGGAGGGGGCGTTTGAACGCAAGTGTGTGTTGATGTTGGGGTCGTTGAAGGGATATAAGGGCACGAAGGAGTTTGTGATGTTGGCAGAGAGATTGGAGAAATATAGGTTTGTGTTGGTGCTGAATGATGAGCAGGAGAACATTGATAGATATTTTGAGGAGAATGGTTTGACGGTGACGGAGAATGTGACGGTGTATGACAGACAAGAGGATGTGGTGCCGTTTTATCGTGAGGCGAGTGTGGTGCTGAATTTGACCGATAAGACTCAGGCGATTGAGACTTTTGGTTTGACGGCGTTGGAGGCTATGGCGTTTGGGTTGCCGGTGATTGTGCCTACGGTGGGGGGAATTGCCGAGATGGTGGAGGATGGCGTGAATGGATGGAAGATTGATGTGCAGGAGTTGGACGAGATAGCGATGAGGATAGAGGAGATGTTGGAGGACAGGGAGGTGTATGGGAGATTGGTCAAAGGTTGATAATCTCACACGGAATAATTATTTATCTCACACGGAATGCACGGAACACACGGAAAGGTCGATGCTTCGCCGACCTATTTTAAAAAAAGATATATTATGATTGAAGAAGAATTGACATATAAGATTAGAGGTGGTCTTTGAGCCTTTGGCGAAAAAATTCTGTGAGAGGATATATATTGTGTGGGAGATTAAAAAAACATATTAGAGAAAAAATAAATCTGGATGGTGACTGTTGACCATCGACTTTATATAATTATGAAAAAAGTTGCGATTATAGGAACACAAGGGGTGCCTGCCAAGTATGGTGGGTTTGAGTCGTTGGTGGAGAATATTATCGGCGAGAATTGTTCGGAAGGGGTGAAATATACGGTGTTTTGCAGCGGCAGGGATATGGATGAGAGGTTGGCAGAATATAAGGGCTGCGAACTGAAATATGTGGGATGGTCGGCCAATGGGGTGCAGAGCGTGGTGTATGATGTGGTGTCGATGTGTCGTGCGCTGAGAGGCTATGATGTGATGCTGGTGTTGGGGGTGTCGGGGTGCTTGTTTTTGCCAGTGGTGAAATGGTTGTCGAAGGTGAAGGTGATTGTGAACATTGATGGATTGGAGCATAGACGTAAGAAATGGGGCAGTTTTGCTCGATGGTTTTTGAGACAATCAGAGTTTATGGCCGTGAAATGGGCCGATGTGGTGGTGGCTGACAATAGAGGCATTGAGGAGTATGTGAAGGTGGAGTATGGCAAGAGGGCGGAGATGATTGCGTATGGCGGCGATCATGTGTTGCGACATGTGAGCGAGGAGTGCGAGGCGCGTGTGATGAAAGAATATGGCGTGGTGGCTGGAGAATATGCTATGTCGATTTGCAGAATTGAGCCTGAGAATAATTGCCACGTGATACTAGAAGCCTTTGAGAAATGTGGTAAGAGATTGGTGTTTGTGGGAAACTGGGAGCGAAGCGCGTATGGCAAGGAGTTGAAAGAAAAATATGGTGGGCGAGAGAATATTAGATTGGTGGACTCGGTGTATGACTTGGACGTGCTGTATGTGTTGAGAAAAAATGCACGATGCTATATGCATGGGCATAGCGCTGGCGGCACGAATCCGTCGCTGGTGGAGGCGATGTTTTTTGGTATCCCGATATTGGTATATGATGTGGTGTATAACAGAGAGACGACGGAGAATAGTGCTCTCTATTTCAAAACAAGCGATGATATATGTAGGTTGTTGGAATGCGATGTGGAGGCGTCGGGGTTGAGAGATATAGCAGAGAGGAGATATAGATGGAAGACGATAGCGAGGGAGTATGAGAGGATGTATTGATGGTCAACATTACTCCTTTTGGTCGTGATTTAACTTCGTTTTCCTCCTTCTTGCAAGGTATAATACAAATAAATTTGTCTTCTACTCTTGCTGCGAGCGTCGGTTTTGCTCCGCTCAGCATAGCACAAGCAAGCTTGACTCTGCTTTCGCTTATCGCAAAAAGTCAACAGATGAATTAAGAATTGTTCCCCTCGTGTCGCTAGATGATGCGAGGGGAGATTTTTTGCAGATAAAATATGGCAAAACTTGCTAAAACTTGCTAATTTTGCAAAAATTAGCAAGTTTTATTAGGTTTATTAGATGTTTTTTGGTGGTTTTGTACTGTGTTTGTTAATTTAGAATAAACACTTTTGCTTTGATTTTGTTAAATCAGATTAAACATCTTGGGGCTTTTGGACTGATTCTTTACAAATCATATAGTCGACTATAGAATTTGTAAATTTGGTGGAAATCGGCATTTTGAGGGTAAAAAATTTGGTGGGAATGAAAAAAAGATGTAACTTTGCAGTGTGTGTTAATTTAGAATAAACACTAATTGTGGGCATTTGTTAATTCTAATTAAACACTACATTGTATTATTTGTTAATTCGGATTAAACACTTTTGTGGTTATGCAGACTCTTTTGAAACGATATAAGCGATTATTGAATAATGTCTCATTGGATTTTGTTCGTGAAATTATGAATGAAATTGATTGGGATGAGCGTTTGATTGCGATTAGAGGTGCTCGAGGTGTGGGTAAGACTACACTTATGTTGCAATATCTGAAAATGCATTATAATGAGTATGGAGATAAGGCTATTTATGTAAGTCTGGATAGCGCTTATTTTACACAAAAAACAATTTATGATTTTGTTGAGGAGTTTTATATTGGTGGAGGTAAGTTGATTATGTTTGATGAGGTGCATAAATATGAACATTGGAGTCGTGCAATGAAAAATATTTATGATGAATATCCTAATATGAAAATTGTGTTTAGTGGTTCTTCATTGATTCAAATATTAAATGCAGAGGCCGATTTGTCGCGAAGATGCGTGGCTTATGATATGCAAGGATTATCGTTTAGAGAGTATTTGAAATTGTATAAGGATATTGATTGTGAGAAGTATAAACTGGAGGAATTGTTGGCAAATCCTGATAAATTGTGCTCTGAAGTAAATGAGAAATGTCGTCCATTAGAGTTCTTTAGAGAATATTTGGCTATTGGTTATTATCCTTTTGCTCGTTCGAGAGAGGAGTATTATACTAAATTGGAGAGTGTGGTGGATATGATTGTTAATGTTGAATTGCCTTATTATTGTAATGTAGATTTTGCTAATATTAGAAAATTGAAGGCTTTGTTGGTAATTCTTGCAAATGAAATTCCTCAACAAATTGATACTACTAAAACCGCTGGACTGGTTGGTGTATCGAGGCTTACTTTGTTGAATTATTTGAATCATTTGCATCGTGCTAATTTGATTACTCTATTATATTCGGACGTGGATTCGTTGAGGAAGATGCAAAAGCCAGATAAAATTTATCCTGAAAATTGTAATTTAATTTATGCTCTTGCGACAAAAGAACCAAGTGTAGGTACAATAAGAGAAACTTTTTTTGTGAATCAATTGAAGTATCAGCATTTGGTGGAGTATTCAAAAAAAGGTGATTTTACTATTGACAAGAAATATATTGTGGAGGTCGGTGGTGTATCTAAAGAAGGCAAGCAAATTGCTCAAATGGAAAATGCATATATTGCGGCAGATAATATTGAATATGCGTTTGGAAATAAAATTCCTTTGTGGTGTTTTGGTTTTTTGTATTGATTATGAAAAGATTGAGATTTATCGTAGTGATGCTTTGCCTACTTTTGGCGGGTGGTATGAGCGCTCAGGTGCAGCGACCTGCGGCGTTGGGTGGTGCGCCTGAATATGTGGGTTACACTCAGGTGTATGACTTTGTGGAAGAGTTGGCTGAGATGAAGATTATCAGTGTGAACTCGGTGGTGAAACCATACGACCGCAACCAGATAGCTGCGTGGTTGCGTGAGGCGGCGGAGGCGGACTCGATGCTGTCGGTGCGCCAACGCAAAGAGTTGTGGTTTTATTTGAATGACTTTGCGCTGGAGTGCGAAGGGATGTATGATGGGTTGGTGCAATGGTCGAATGCGGGCGCTGTTGTTAATAAGGAGTTGTGGGGAGATTTTTATCAGATTACTCACTTCGCTCGTGATTTTTACTCCGCTCGGCATAATGAGCAAGCTCTTTCTGCCCTCGCTAATCGTAAAAATATCCAGATAACAGATAGCAAGCTTGACTCCGCTCTCGCTTATCGCAAAAACTCAACGGATAATGGTGCGCGTATATATTCTCCCCCTGTTTTAGGGGGAGTACCCAAAGGGGGAGGGGGTAATAACTTTCAACTTTCAACTTTCAACTTTCAACTTTATTCGTTGTCTTTGCTCCAGCCGGCGTTCCACTATGCTGATGAGAATTTTGAGTGTAAGTTTAATCCTATCATCGGTATGGATTTGACGATGAATGGGCATGGAATGGCGATGCATAGATGGTGGGGGGCTGAGATTAGAATGGATGTGATGGACCATGTGGCGGTGTGGGGTTCGATTCGCGACCATTCGTATTCGGGCGAGCATTTGAACGAAGAGTATTATGCCTCGGTGGGACAAGGCACTGGATATGGCGCGAGATTGTCGGAACCGAGATATTTGAACAATTTGCCTGGGGCGTATTATCACTACATGCGTTATGGAGGCGACTATGCCGAGGTGCGTGGTGGTATTAAAGCATATGCATGGTGGGGGTCGATTGGATTGGTGAAGGATAATGTGCAATGGGGCGATTCGTATCACTCGGCGAATATATTGTCGGGACGGGCGCCGTCGTTCCCAATGATAGAGTTGAAATTGAAACCTGCTAATTGGTTCCGTTTGGATTATATACATGGTTTCCTTGCAAGTGGTGTGGTTGATTCGACATATTACAGAGTGGAGGAGAATCCGATAGATGGTTCGTCGCATAGGATGTATCGTACGGCAGGGAAGTATTTGGCTGCGAATATGCTGACATTCACACCGGTGAAGAGGTTGGATTTGTCGATAGGTTCGGCTGTGGTGTATGGCGCACGAAATATGGCTGCTGCATTCTCGATTCCGATCACGTTCTTTAACTCGATGGACTATCAGATGAATAGTGGGGCTATGTTGGACAATGAGAACTCGCAAATATTCTTTAATCTGTCGTCGCGAAACTTGAAATATACACACTTATATGCTTCGATTTATATCGATGAGATAAATTGGGCAAGGTTGAAACCATCGAACCCAGAGCATAACTTCTTTAGTTGGAAAGTGGGGGCAAGAGTGTCGAATTGGCCGGTGAAGGATTTGTCGCTCACTGCCGAAATTACGCGCACAAATAGTGGCACGTATCAGCATCCGTATCAGGTGTTGACATGGGCATCGAATGGGTATAATCTCGGACATTATCTTGGCGATAATGCCGGGGAGGTGTATGTGGCTTTGGCGTATAAACCAATTAGGGGGTTGAGCATGACATTGAGTTATGTGAATGCTACGAAGTATAATGAATATCTGTACACACGACATAAGGAGTCGGTATTTATACGCCAGAAGCAGTTTGCCGAGAGGGTGTGGCGCAATGATGAGGTGAAATTGCATGCGGTGTATGAGGTGGTGAATAATGCGTATGCTTTTGTGGATTTGGGATGGAATAATGCAAGAGGATTTAATCTGACTTCGGAGCCTACGATAGATGAGGTGCGCCTCACTGCCGAAGGCTACTTGAAACGATATACGCCAGCGTTCTATTGGGGACAGAATGTGACGGTGAAGATGGGATTCTCGTTTTATTATTAAACTTTTTTGGTTACTTTTGTCATTGCGCAAAAGTAACCAAAACGCTAGTGCTGTGCTTAAAAATGCTAAAGAATAGCAATAAATCCTACAGCGCTTGAAACTCGGGCAGATTGCTTGCTTATTCAAATATTTGTGTTTGCCCGTAGATTTTACACTTCGTTCTTGGACACAATAACCTCGCCAGAAATCGCTGTTTAACGGATTTATTGCTATCCTTTTTAACGCATTTTTAAGGCAAGGCACAGTCTAGAACGGAAGTGAAAATGAGGGTGGCTGTTGATGGCGAGCGGAGCAAGACATCTTCCGTGTGTTCCGTGCGATCCGTGAGAGATAAAAAATATCTGTGGGAGACAAAAAAGACAGTGGAAAATAAAAACGTATGTGTAATAAAATATTGTGTGATATAAGTGCTAGGATGGCTGTGGGTGAGGTGAGCTCATTCAGGGTGGGGGAGTATGCGCCGATGCATCGGGTGGAGCTGATGGGCAGGTTGGTCTATTGTGGGTTCGACATTGTGGAGGCGACGGACGAGGTGGTGCAGGCGCGAAAGGTGCGTGAGGTGGTGGCAAGTGATTGCCCAGAGCGAGAATATGGTTGGATTGTGAAGTTGAGGCGTGTGGGGAAGGATGGCCGCAGATTTAACATATACAAACTGCGCACGATGTATCCGTATGCCGAATATTTGCAGAAGTGGATGTATGAGCAGTATGCGTTGGACGAGAAGGGGAAGATAGCGAATGATTTTCGGATCACACGCGTGGGGAGGTGGTTGCGGAGGTGTTGGGTGGATGAGTTGCCTAACCTCTGGAACTTGGTGCGAGGCGAGATGAAGGTGGTGGGGGTGCGTCCGTTGTCGGAGCATTACTATTCGTTGTACAGAGAGGAGGTGCAGAGGGCGAGGGTGAAGTACAAACCAGGGTTGTTGCCACCATATTATGCCGACAAACCATCGACGCTAGAGGAGATACAGGAGTCGGAGATGAAGTATCTCGAGGCCTGCGACCGCGATGGCGTGAGAAGGACAGATTGGCGATATTTTTGGAGGATAGTAGTTGGATAGAGAGTTTAAGACATAAAGACAAAAAGTATATAATTTTTATATTATGACATAGAGGTCTTATTTTGTTTCACAAAATATCGACATAAAAGACATGTCTTTAGTGTCGAGATGCGACTGTAAGGAGCAGCAAGACCATTTTGCGATGACTATAAAATATTTCTATTTGTCTTTTTGTCAAAAAAATAAATATATAAGGTAGTCTGTTGACATTATATAATCATGAAAAAAATTGAAATGGTTGACCTACGTGGTCAGTATGAAAAGATAAAATCGGCGGTGGATGCCGGGATTCAGGAGGTGATTGATACAACCCAATTCGTGAAGGGCGGTAAGGTGAAGGAGTTTGAACAGCAGTTGGCTGACTATCTCGGCGTGAAGCATGTGATAGCTGTGGGCAATGGCACCGATGCGTTGCAGATTGCGTTGATGGCATTGGGGTTGAAGCCTGGTGACGAGGTGATTACGCCTACATTCACATTTATTGCTACGGCAGAGGTGGTGGCGTTGTTGGGACTCACGCCAGTGGTGGTGGATGTGGATTACGACACGATGTGTGTGACTGCCGAGGCGATTGAGCGCGCTATTACGCCTAAGACAAAAGCGATTGTGCCTGTGCATCTGTTCGGACAAAATGTTGATATGGAGGCTATTTTGGATGTGGCAAGGAGGTATGATTTGCGAGTGGTGGAGGATGCGTGTCAGTCGATGGGGGCGAGATATACGTTTGCGGACGGACGAGTGGCGGCGAGTGGCACGATGGGTAATGTGGGGTGCACTTCGTTTTTCCCATCGAAGAATCTTGGCTGTTATGGCGATGGAGGGGCGTTGTTTACCGACGATGATGAGTTGGCACAAAAGATTCGCGTGATAGCAAATCATGGCATGGAGGTGAGGTATCATCACGATGTGGTGGGGGTGAACAGTAGGTTGGATTCGATACAGGCGGCGGTGTTGTTGGCTAAGTTGCCACATTTGGATGAGTATATTGAGGAGCGACAAAAGGCTGCGACGTATTATACCGAGGCGTTGAAGGGCGATGAGAGATTTTTGACACCAGTGGTGGGGCGTGGCACTACGCATGCGTTTCATCAGTACACGTTGAGATGTGTGGGCGTGGATAGGGATGTTGTGCGCGAGCAGTTGGCGGCGAAGGGAGTGCCAGCGATGGTATATTATCCGATACCGTTGCATCAGCAGAAAGCGTATCAAGATGCTCGCTATAAAGCAGGCGACTTCCCCGTGGCCGAGCAGTTAGCGCAAGAGGTGTTGAGTTTGCCAATGCACACAGAATTAGATGCAGAGCAGTTGAAGTATATCGTGGAGAGTTTGTAGTTGAAGTCTCCAGAGGAGACGCATGGAGTAGTAAGGGTTGATGGTGCGACCTCTTTGGGTAGGGTGCTCAAAATATAGGTCAAAAAAAAGAGCCAGTAGATAATGCTTTAATTCGTTTGCAAACTAGATTTTGAGGTAAATTATTTTTGGTTCAAGACAACTTTAGCGGAAAAATTCGCTTGTAACTAATTGTCTTATAGTTTATTATTAAGTTTTTTTTGTGCTGCAGATTTTCACAAGACAACTTTACGTAAAAAATAGACTTGTAACAATCTGAATT
>JAZQUV010000044.1:0-129568 GCA_045631465.1 Candidatus Aphodosoma sp.
ACCCAAATTGCTGCGTTGTTCTCAATATTAAGCTTCAGTCATGTACTTCAGTACACTCCTTTCAGCTTAAATTTCAACGCCTTGCACTTTAGGCATTCTTACACATCTAAAAGAGGCTGAGCCAAAAATTTCATTTTGACACAGCCTCTTGTTGTTTTTATCGCATGCGGAGGCGAATGTTTGTAATTACTTTTTTTGTGAATAGGGGGAAGTCGCCGTTCATCATCCATGAATAATAGGCGGGTTCGATGCGGAAGACGTCGACGACTGACTTGCCTTTGTGCTTGCCGAAATTGAAGACTGCTACTCCATTATCGTCTAATACGATACGCCCAGCATAATCGACGTTACGATTGTAGGTAGTGAATTTAGAAAGATACTCTACATCGTTTTGTAGGTCGGGATAGTGGTCAAGTTGCGCCATGAGGACCTCATAAGTGGCATGTGTGTCGGCATTGGCACTATGTGCATCGAGCAACTCCTTATTGCAATAGAAACGATATGCCGCCTCGAGTGTTCGTTTTTCCATCTTGTGGAAGATGACTTGAACGTCGATAAATTTGCTATTCTCGAAATCGAAATCGGCTTCGGCACGAAGGAATTCTTCTGCGAGAAATGGCACATCGAAATGATTGGAATTATAACCAGCAATGTCACAACCCTTGAAATCGTTGGCGATAGTTTGTGCTACTTGCTTGAATGTAGGACAATCTTTTACATCCTCATCGGTAATATGATGAACCTCTGTGGACTCGGCAGGGATAGGCATTTCGGGATTGATGCGCATCTTTTTCGACTCTTCATTGCCATTGGGATAGACCTTGAGATAGGCAATTTCGACAATGCGGTCGGTCATTATGTTGAGACCTGTGGTCTCGAGATCGAAGAATATAATTGGTTTTTTGAGATTTAGTTTCATGTTAATGAGGAATGAGAAATTATCCGCCTTAATCAAAAGTAAATTTAATAATTAGAGAGTGATATGCTCGGCTTGGATTGGCTGATTGAGAAAAATAGATGCTGATGATGTGAATTTTTCGACAGACTCGGTAGTGAGAAAACGAGTAGTGCCTCCACGAGAACAGAGAGTGTCGATTTCGGGATGGCGAGTAAGATAATCGGCTAAAGATTCTGCCACAATATCGCCTTGAGTGAGCACTTGGACTCCTTGAGGAACAGCATTTTTTATTTGGTCAAGAAGAAGTGGATAGTGGGTACAGCCAAGGATGAGTGTATCGATATTGGCATGATTATCAAACAAATTGTTGATATATTTGTGCACAAAATAGTCGGTACCAGGAGTGTGATGTTCATTACTCTCGATAAGAGGTACCCACATTGGGCATGCTTGTCCAAAGACTTCGATGTCGGGGAATAGTTTTGCTACCTCGAGAGGATAAGAATTGCTATGTATGGTGCCCTCGGTGGCAACGAGACCGACACGACGAGTGGTGGTGATTGCACCAATGGCTTCGACCGTGGGACGTATAACCCCTAAGACACGACGAGATGGAGCTAAATGAGGCAAATCGTTTTGTTGGATAGTGCGTAAAGCCTTGGCAGATGCAGTGTTGCAAGCCAAGATGACAAGTTGACAATCTTCTTGAAAAAGACGTTTGACGCACTCGAGAGTGTATTGATAGACAACCTCGAAGGAACGAGATCCATAAGGAGTACGAGCATTATCGCCCAAATAGATATAATCATATTGAGGCAATCGAGCACGTATTTTTTCTAAAATAGTGAGTCCACCATATCCTGAATCGAAAATTCCTATTTTCATAATCCTAATTCAATCTTGACAAGGGATGTGAGTTCGACACATTGAGCAGACATATAAAGCGGCTGGGCTTGATCGAAAAGAATAGTAATCTGCTCTCGCTGACAAATAGTACGAATGGCGTCGTCGATTAATTTATTGATATGCATGAAACGTTCGGTTCGATATTTTTCTAACTCTTCGCTATAACGCTTTTTGTACATGTCCATACGCGCTTCTAATTCAGTAATCTCGGTTTGACGAGCAAGTTTTATGGGCTCGGACATTTGATTACTTCTCTCAAGATAGGCCTTTACCTTACGCTCGTATTCCTTAGACATATTTATGAATTCCATTTCATAGTCAGCCTCTAATTGTTTCAACTCCTTGTTGATAGCAGCAACTTGAGGAAAAGAGTTGAAAACATCGGCACGATTGATATAGGCAATGCGCACAATAGAAGTGCTATCTTGTGAATAAAGTGTTACCCCTACTAAGAGGGATAACACTATTATTAGGATTGTTTTTTTCATATTTTCAGATTAGTAAAACTAGAGTATCTAGTAGAACTAAATAAAGCTTTCAGATATTAAAGAATGCCTAACTCTTTTTTCACGGCAGGAGTGATGTCGATAGCAGCATCGCTTTTGTAAAGAATAGCACCTGACATCATGTCGTATACCATAGTGAGACCTTGTTTTTTGCTGACAGTTTCGATAGCAAGACGTAGTTTTTCTTGCAAAGGTTGAATAAGTTCAGCTTGTTTTTTTTGAGCTTCTTGTTGAAGAGCTTGATAAGTAGTTTGAAGACGTTGTTGAAGGCCCATCAATTCTTCTTCTTGAACACGACGAATGGCATCAGTCATATTGTCTTTTTCTTGTTCGTATTTAGCGTATTTGTCTTGGATTTCTTTTTCCATATCTTGCAAATACTTCATATTCTTTTCGTTGAATTCTGCTAATTGTTTTTCAACATCGTTAACTTCAGGCATCATCATCATAACTTCTTGAGAGTTGATGTAGCCAAGTTTAACAGTTTGAGCCATCGCCATAAGTGGCAAAAGTGCCACCATCAAAATAAGTGTGATTCTTTTTAACATAGTTTTATTAATTAATTATTAGTATTTTATTTTGAATAACCTAGTTTTTCGAGGAGTTGGTCGCTAATGTCGATTTTTGGAGAAGCGAAGATAAGATTGTTTGTAGAAGATTTGTCGAGCACCACTTGATAGCCTTGTTGCTCGCATATCTCTTGCACAGCATTATAGATTTCGTCTTGAATAGGTTTTACAAGTGCTTCGCGTTTTTTATAAAGTTCGCCATCAGGGGCAAAATATTTGCGTTTGAGGTCGTTGGCCTCTTTTTCTTTGGCAATGATTTCATCTTCACGTTTCTTTTTCATCTCATCGGAAAGGAAAACTAGTTCGGTCTGATAATTCTTATACATAGTTTGTACTTCGAGCAAAATAGCCTCTATCTCTTTTTGCCATTTTTTAGAGATTTGCTCGAGTTGCTCGTTGGCGGTTTCGTAGGCTGGGATTGCACTCATAATATAATCCATATCAACAAGAACAACTTGTTCGCCTTTGGCTGCAAGATTAAGAGAAAGGAATGCAGCAAATAGTAGTAATAATATTTTTTTCATATGATAAACTTTTAATAGCAAGTAATAAGTAACAACACTTGAATCTTGCTTTGTTTGTTATTTTAGACGTTTGTATTTCGAATTAGTTTAATTATTAAAATTCTTGACCTAGGATGAAATGGAATTGACTACCGCCACGACGACCGGTTTGGTCGTGGTCAAAACCATAGGCCCAATCGATACCAAGGAGACCAAACATAGGGAGATAGACACGCACACCTGCACCAGCCGAGCGTTTGAGGTCGAATGGGTTGAAGTCTTTGAATTCTGCCCAAGCGTTACCTGCTTCGACAAATGCTAATGCCCAGATATTGGTTGATTGATTGAGCAAAAGAGGATAGCGCAACTCAACGGTGAGTTTTGTGTAAAGGTTACCGTTGTAACCATAATAACCTTCGCCTGAATAAGGAGTTAGGGATCCGGCTTCGTAACCGCGAAGACCTACGGTCTCTGTACCTGCAGTTGTATAGCCTGACATGCCATCGCCACCGACATAGAATTTGCCGAAAGGCGAACGTTTGTCCTTATTATAATAACCTAAGAAACCATAATCGGCACGTGCCATTAGAACTAATTTATTGTCGTAGGTGAGTGGCACAAAGAATTTAGCGTTAAATTTCCACTTGTGATACTCGATCCATTTACTACGTGTGGCTAAATCCATAGAGGCATAATCGACATCTTTGGTCAACAACGAATATGGGAATGTGGCAGCGACAGACAATGATAAAGAAGAACCTCGACGAGTGTAGATTGGGTTGTCGATAGAGTTACGAGAAAGAGTGAGACCAAGAGAGAGGTCGTTAGTTACACCTGTCTCGAATCCATAATAGCTTTTGAACCAGTTTTTGAGATTATAACGTTGATAAGAAATGTTGCCATAGAAGGTAAAGTAGTCGTCTGGCCATTTGAGGCGAGTACCATACCCTACTGATGCACCGATAGTTCGCATAAATACATTCTTATCATATTCTGTGCCATAGTTGTTTGTACCATAATAATAGTCATTGCCATAATAGTTGTTGTAATAATTATTATAGTAGTTGTACATATAACTATAGTTCTCATAATAGCGATTACTTAGACCTGTTTGTACAGAATAAAAGAAACTAACAGAGAAAGAGTTAGGACGTTTGCCACCTAACCATGGATCAAAGAACGATATGCTATAGTTTTGGTAATACATACCATTGGCTTGAGCCTTAAGGCTAAGAGTCTGGCCCTCGCCCTGAGGTACAATACGATATGTTTTTGGTTTGAAGATATTTTGTATAGCGAAGTTTGAGAATTTGAGGCCGACAGAGAGTACGATACCCGATTGTCCCCAACCTGCAGAGAATTCGACTTGGTCGCTTGATTTGGTTTCGAGGTTGTAGGCAATATCAACTGTTCCGTCTTCGGGATTTGGTTGTAGATCTACGCCAGTAAATATTTTTTCTTCGTCGAATTGCTTGATTTGAGCAAGTTCGCGAAGTGTACGAATAAGGTCGCTTTGGCTATAGAGAGAACCTGGTTTAGTGCGCATTTCGCGACGAACAACGTGCTCATAGACACGAGTGTTACCATTGATAATTACTCTATTGATGGTTGCTTGTTGGCCTTCGTAAACTCGCATTTCAAAGTTGATGGAATCGCCATCAATGCCGACTTCGACTGGGTCGATATTCATAAAGAGATAGCCATTGTCTTTGTAAATTGCAGAGACGGCATCTTCGTCTTCGAATAGACGTTTGTTGAGGTCTTTAAGGTTGTAGGTTTCTCCTTTCTTCACATTGAGTAGTTGATTGAGGTACTCACTTGGATAGAGAGTGTTGCCTAACCATTTGATGTCGCCAAAATAGTATTTTTTACCCTCGTCAACTTCGAGGTAGACATCGACTTTACCATCATCGCGTTTTACGATAGTATCACTCACAATAACGGCATCGCGATAACCGATTTCATTATACTTTTCGACAAGAGTTTTTTTGTCGTTTTCGTACTCTTTTGCAACAAACTTTTTGGCACGGAAGATATTCGCAATCTTACCAGCACGGTTGGTCTTTTTCATAGCACGGTCGATTTTGGCAATATCCATTGCTTCGTTGCCACGAACTATGATGTCGTTTACTTTGACTTTTTCGCGTTTGTCGACACTAATATCGACTATAACATTGCCCTCGACCGTTGGGTCATTTTTTTGATAGACAAGAATTTCGGCATTGTGGAAACCTTTTTCGGACAAGAACTTGCGAATGGCAATTTTTGTACGGTCAATGGCATCGGCATTGAGTTGTTTGCCTTTTTGAATTTCGAGTGTTTTCTCTAGATCTTCTATATCACTCTTCTTTAGACCATAGAAATTAACAATAGACACACGAGGCAATTGCTTCAATGCAATAGTGAGCCAAATGCTATCGTTGCGCATTGTGTCGCAAAGGATTTTTACGTCAGAGAAGAAACCTTGTTTCCAGAAACGCTTAACAACATTGGTCAAGTCGGCCCCAGGCACACGAATTTGCTGACCTTTGTTTAAGCCAGAAAAACCTATGAGAACATAATCCTCATAAGAAGATGCTCCTGTAATTTTGATGTCGGCAATGGTCACGTCTTTGGGTGTTAAGGTATAGTCGAAGTCAAAACGATTGTCGTTGGAATCGTCTTGCGCAAAGACTATCACCGCATAGAGGATGAATGCGACAATAGAGAATATTTTTTTGAAATTCGTTTTAGAAAAAATCATAAAAGTTGTTCGCTAGTTTTACCAAAACGGCGTTCGCGTTTTTGATAGTCAATAATTGCTTTGTATAGGCTTTCGTCACGAAAATCTGGCCACAAAGTGTCGGTGAAATATAGCTCGGTATAAGCCAATTGCCACAAAAGATAGTTAGACAAACGTAGTTCGCCACTTGTGCGAATGAGCAGTTCGGGATCGGGGATACCAGCTGTTGTGAGGTTGTTAGAGACTATATCGTCGTTGATATCATCTATGTTGAGTTCGCCCGATTGGACCTTGGTGGCGATGCGACGTACGGCATCGGTAATTTCCCAACGCGAAGAGTAGCTAAGTGCTAATATCAAGGTTAGACCTGTGTTGGCTGCAGTGTCTTCGATGCACTCTTTTAGTTTGGTTTGTGCATTTTGTGGCAATTGAGAATTGTTGCCAATTGTGAGGAAACGGATGTTGTGCTGATGGAATGTTGGGGTTTCTTTGACGATATTGTCGACCAACAACTCCATTAAGCCATCGACCTCGGCCTTTGGACGATTCCAATTTTCGGTAGAAAATGTGTATAGAGTTAAATATTTAATTCCTAATCGAACAGATGTTTCGAGGACTGCGCGCACGGATTCGACGCCATTGTAGTGACCGTATAGGCGTTCTTTGCCATGTAATTTAGCCCAACGCCCGTTACCATCCATGATGATGGCAATATGCTCAGGCAATCGATTTTTATCTATTTGATTCAATAAGTCCATATGTATTTTCCTGTTGGTTTGCTCTTGCCTCTGCGACAAGGAGCACATATTTTGTAGAAATTAAGTGACAATGATATTTGTGCTGTAGAATACCAATCTTGGTTGTTCCAAAACTTGCCGTACTCGCCATTGGGGTTTGGCGAAGCGTCGATTTTATCGGAAAAGGCTTTGGTAACTATCCAATAAGCACCTAGGTTGATTCGGTTGCTTAACTTGAATTTGAGTCCTAGACCTAAGGGGAGTGTGGCTGTAAATTTTGGGCCATCTTCTAGGTTATAAGTGACAAGTCCAAGACCTGCTAGAAGAGATGGTGTAAACCATGAGAAATGTGCTTCCCAACGTTTGACGCCATAGTTGAAGAAGTTGAATTCGCCTAATGCTTGCAAGCCGACATAACCTGTTTTTTGCTCTGCAGAGTAGCCTAATAGACCTCCATCGAGTTGTAAACGTGTTTCCCAACGGCCATTTATTTTGTATTTTAGATACACACCTCCCACTGGTTGTGTGTATTTGAACAAAAAATCGTTGGTGTCGCCTAATACGAAACCGCCTCCGCCAGTGACTCCTACTTCGCCATAGAAGGTATCTTGAGATTTTGCGCTATAAGCTGTAATACAAAGTATTACGATCGATAAAAAGATTCGCTTTAAGTTCATTTACATCTAAAATTTCACTATTATTGAGATAAACGCAAAAGTCTCTCAAAAATTGCTACAAATTTACAAAAATAATCTCATATATACCGCATTTTTAAGGGGTAAACTCTTTTTTTTGACAAAAAATAACATTGAAAGCAGATTTTTTGTAACTTTGCGGTATGATTTTGGAAGTAAAAAATGTTTATAAGCAGTATGCTAATCATTTGGCTTTGGATGATGTTAGCATAAATGTGCCTCGTGGCTCGGTGTTTGGCCTATTGGGTCCGAATGGGGCTGGGAAGACTACGTTGATTAGGATAATTAACTCTATTACGGCACCTGATAAGGGTGAGGTGTTGCTGAACGGGAAGAGACTCTCGCTCAATGACACTGCGAATATTGGTTATCTGCCTGAGGAACGTGGGTTGTACAAGAAGATGAAGGTGGGTGAACAGGCTTTGTATTTGTGCCAATTGAAGGGGATGTCGAAAGGTGATGCGCTGAGGGGGTTGAAATATTGGTTTGAGAAATTTGAGATTGAGAATTGGTGGGATAAGAAGGTGGAGGAGTTGTCGAAAGGGATGGCGCAAAAGGTGCAATTTATTACAACTGTGCTACATGAGCCTGAATTGTTGATTTTTGATGAGCCTTTTAGTGGTTTTGACCCTGTGAATGCAGAGTTGTTGAAACGTGAGATTTTGGCGTTGCGGGACAAGGGTGCGACGATAATATTTTCGACTCACAATATGGATTCGGTGGAGAGATTGTGTGAGAATATTGCACTTATAAATAAATCACGAGTGGTGTTGAATGGTTCGGTTGAAGAGATACGTAAGAAATTTAGCAATAATAAGTATGTAGTGAAGTTGAGGGGTTGTTTGGATTTTGGGAATGAGGTGCTGAGATGTGGAAATTTGATTTCGGCAAATTTGGAAGATGGGGTGACGAATGCTGAATTTGTACTTAGAGAAGGAGTGTCGGGAAATGAGTTGTTGGAGTGCTTGCTTAAGTGCGGCGAGGTGTTGAGATTTGAGGAGTGTTTGCCTTCGATGAATGATATATTTTTGCGCTCGGTGAGGGGATAATTTAAGGGGGGCTTATTGTATTTAAGTGGGGGGGGGTGCGAAGGTAGGGTAAAGGTTGCTTGCAGGTTGCTGTATAGTATATTTAAACTAGGGAGGGGGTTATTGTATTTTAGGCATAAAAAAACTGACCAAATTTGGTCAGTTTTTTTATTCTTCGAAAAGGATAGATAGTGTTGCAGCTTGCGCTTTTTGGATGTCTTCGTCAACCTTTGGAGTGAGGTGTTGCTCGCCTTTGCGATAGTAATAAATTACTCCGCATTTGACACATGCTTGATAGCGTGCATAAGGCAATAAATCAACGTATGCAGCTTCGACGGCATCCCATATCTGAAGGATGAGTTCGTCGACTTGATCGCGCATTTCGGCCACTCGTTGTTGATTGCGAGTGGTTGATTGTTGATGAGTTTTTTGATTGGTGCGATGTTCGCAAAATATGTCGTAATGCACGCGAACTTTGGCTATGGTTGGGAATGCTAAAGGCATACCTCCTTGGGCTACGCGTTCTTGCTCGCCGTCGATGATTTTACGTCCCCAAACTACCAGTGCAGCATCGGTTGTCAAATCTGGCACCGTAAAGTCGTCGGGGTCGAGACCATACAATAATTTTACATCGCTTTTGAATTCGCCACGCAAAACTGCGAAGTTGAGCACTTGTATGAAATGGGAAACGTGCATACGGGCATTTTTCACCATGTTTTGATACTTTTTGCTCTCTGTGACTTGCGTTTCGAATGTTACGTTATATTGGTTTACCAATGTTTCGAAAACGGGAAGATATGCCTTGGCTTGAGTCAGAAGTCGCAATGGCACTGGTATTTCGTTCATTGGCATACGCTCCATCGCTATTGCTTTTTTTAGCGATTTTAGGCGTGCTTGGTCTGTTTTGGGTAATCTTCTGTAAGGCATTTTATTAATCTGTAATTAATAATTCACAATTCATATTTCTTTGCCACTCCCTAATCTATGCGTCCCATTAGTTGTTTTGCAAATTCAATAAATGGGGCTTTTTCTTCGTCGGTCTTATTGATTTTTGCGATTGCATCCATTGCTTTGGCGTAATATTCTTCCATTGCTTCATTGCATACTCGTGGCATCTCCATTTGTGTGTAGATGTCGATTATTGTTGCTATTTTCTCTTCGCCTCCGATAGTTTTATTGTTCAATAGTTGCGAAATGGTTTGGCGTTGAGATACGCCACATTTTTTGAGTGTTTGAATCAAAAGGAATGTACGCTTGCCACAAAGAATGTCGCCACCGATTTTTTTACCAAATGTTTTTTCGTCGCCATAACAATCGAGATAATCGTCGCGGAGTTGGAATGCTATACCGATGGCGATACCGAAATCGTAGAGATTGTTGGCATCAGCTTCTGATGCACCACCAAGAATTGCTCCTAATTTGAGACATCCAGCAAGAAGAACGGCTGTTTTGAGACGAATCATTTCGTAATATTCCTCGATTGTAACGTCCTCGCGTTTTTCGAAGTCGGTATCGTATTGTTGTCCTTCGCAAACTTCTAATGCTGTTTGAGAGAAGAGTTTAAGTACTGGCAATAGTTTGTCGGCTGGCACTTCTTCGAGATATTGATATGCTTTGATTAGCATAGCATCGCCTGAAAGAATAGCGGTGTTATCGTCCCATTTAGCCTTGATTGTTGGACGGCCACGACGCACATCGGCATTATCCATCACATCGTCGTGAAGAAGAGTGAAATTGTGGAATATCTCCATTGCTGCTGCTGGTTTAATGCATTGTTCGATGTTGCCACCAAACATTTGCGCTGCCATCAACACTAAGGTTGGACGAATGCGTTTGCCGCCCGATTGCAATGCGTAATCTATTGGTTCATAGAGATTTTTAGGCTCTTGATTCCAATCTATTTGTTCAAAATAGGTTTTAACGTAATTTTTTATATCCATGATAGAATTAAAATTGAGAATTGAGAATTGAGATTTTTTTCGCTTATCGCAAAAATGCATCTTCGATGATTTCGGTCATTACGTCCGCAATATCGAGTCCTGCGGCACGCACTTGTTGTGGAATGAAACTTGTAGCTGTCATGCCTGGTGTGGTATTCACCTCAAGTAGATTGATTTGTCCTTGTGCATCAATGATATAATCGACACGTATAATACCTTTCGCATTGAGAATACGATAGATTTTTTCGGTTGTTTGTTGCACCTCGCGTGTGATTTCATCGCTTACGCGAGCTGGTGTGATTTCGTCGACTTGTCCGTTGTATTTGGCATCGTAATCGAAAAATTCGTTGTCGGTAACTACCTCTGTGATAGGGAATATACGTGTTGCAGTCTTGGTTTTATACATGCCACTCGTAACCTCAGTGCCTTGCATATACGCCTCAATCATCACCTCTTCGCCTTCGCTAAATGCTTTTGCTATTGCCTCTTGGATTTGGTCTTGTGTTTTCACTTTTGTCACACCAAAACTACTACCACCCACGCTTGGTTTAATAAAACATGGGAGACCAATTTCTTGCATAACTTGCTCATCGGTAACACTATCGCCAGCGCGCAACACGATGCTATTTGCCACACGGATGCCAAACGAACGAAGGTAGTTGTTGCAGGCATATTTGTCGAATGTAAGTGCTGCTTGCAATACATCGCAACATGAGAATGGTATATTCAACAAACGGAAGTAGCCTTGTAGTATGCCATTCTCACCTGGAGTGCCATGAATGGTGATGTAAGCGAAATCGAATTTGATTTTTTCGCCTTGATATGTGAACGAGAAATCGTTTTTGTCGATTGGCAATTTTTCACCTGATGGGTGTTCTACATACCAATCTTGACCGATAATAACTACTGTATATTTTTCGTATTTTTCGCTTGGAATAAAGGTGTCTAAACCTGCGGCACTACGCATTGACACTTGCCATTCGCTCGAATCGCCACCTGCGACAATTGCTATTTTTCTTTTCATTATATTTATTATTTAAGAAGACAAAAAGACATAATAACAAAAAGTAATTTCTTATGCCATTTTGTTATCCTATCTTTTATTTATCAAAATCAATCTATTATATTTGAAGGATTATATTTACGCCATTTTTCTAACAAGGCGGTTATATCGGCAGGCAATTCGCTATCGAATTGCATCCACTCGCCTGTGGTTGGGTGAGTAAATCCAAGGGTCTTTGCATGCAATGCTTGACGAGGACACACTTCGAAACAATTGCGTACAAATTGTTTATACTTAGCTGTCGGTACGCCTTTCAATGGTTCGTTACCTCCATAACGGTCGTCATTGAATAACGTATGCCCAATGTGTTTCATATGCACACGTATTTGGTGCGTACGACCAGTTTCTAGTTTGCATTCGACCAAAGTGCAATATGCAAATCGTTCTATCACTTTGTAGTGTGTAACGGCATGTTTGGCTAACGGATTTTCGTTCTCATCGAAAACGGTAAATAGCATACGGTCGCGAGGATCACGCGCTAGAGCTCCGATAATTGTACCTTGATCTTCTTTGACCGTTCCCCAAACAAGAGCATTATAGGTGCGCTCGGTCGTTTTATTGAAGAATTGTAGTGCAAGATTGGCTTTTGCCTCCTCATTTTTTGCCACAAGCAATAGGCCTGAAGTATCTTTGTCGATGCGATGAACAAGCCCAATATGTGGGTTGTTTGCATCAAATTTTGGGTCGTTGCGCATATGCCATGCTACGGCATTGAGTAATGTGCCATCGAAATTACCAAATCCAGGATGCACAACAAGATTAGGTTGTTTGTTTACCAATATTATATCATCATCTTCATAAACAATATCAATTGGAATTTCTTGCGGCTCGATTGTCACTGCACTGCGAGGGTAGTCGAGTACGATTGATATAACGTCAAGAGGTTTAACCTTGTAATTGCTTTTTACGGGCTTGTCATTGACCAAAATACGTTCGGCATCAGCTGCCTCTTGAATACGATTGCGCGACACGTTGCCCATGCAATTAACAAGATACTTGTCGATGCGCACCATCGTTTGTCCTTTATCGACAGTGAAACGATAGTGTTCGTAACGCTCTCGTGGTTGCTCAATGAGCAACTCATCATCTTCTTCGTATATATTATTGCTATTTTCCATAAAAATTAGAAAAAATCCTCATCTATTTCTTGCGTTCCTTTTGAGAGTTTCAACTCTACGGCTTTACCTCCGTAAACCGACAATCCTGCATCTGGAGTTTGCTGATATACTCTATATTTCAAACTATCAGCGCCATCAATAGGCATTTCGTCAAAATGTGCTGCACCAAAGCCTAATCTATACTCTTCGATTGTTTTTTTCGCTTCTGGCAATGTCATGCCAAGAAAACTTGGCACTACTACCTCTATCGACATATCGTTTTGTCCAACTACAAGAATTATCTGACTACCATCTGGAACTCGCGAACCTACAGCCAATACGCTATCGCCCCACATCAACGACAATACTTCGTCATTGAATTCGTATGGTTCATATCTTACAGAGTCAACATTAAATCCTAATGTTTTAAGGTTCGATTGCACTTTGCGTCGACTCTCCCCTACTAGATTAGGAACTATCACCATCTTACGTTGTTTGCTATTGATTGTAAGATAAATTTTGCGATTTTTCTTAACAAGTGTACCCACAGCTGGCGATTGTTCTGCAATCTCACCGCCTTTCATATTACGAATATAGACCGAATCGATAATTTCGTAGGTCAAATTACAATCTTTCAATATCAATTCAGCCTCTTCAACATACATACCCGACAAATCTGGCACCTCAACCGACTCACCATGACGAGTATATACATCTAATCGCCAAAACACTACCCAACACACCACAAACACCAATACTATTGCGGCCAATAAATTAAGCCACAAAAACTTACTCTTCAAAAAATTCAAAATTGTTTTCATACTATTAGATACGTAACATAAAACGTTGAAATCAAAGCCAAAACAGAAGATTAGAAACCTAGCCTTCCGCGTCTCTACTATTGCTTCTAATGAGATGCAAAGTTACAAAATTTTGAGCAATAAAAAAAGTATAGACAAATAATTTTGTCCATACTTTTCTTATTTTCTTTTAATGTAACCGACTAGTTAATTATGCTTTTTTGCAATATTCGTCAGATACAGTCAATTTTTTACGACCATGAGCACGACGTGCAGCCAATACACGACGACCATTTGCTGTAGCCATTCTTTCACGGAATCCGTGTTTGTTTCTTCTTTTACGGTTAGAAGGTTGGAATGTTCTTTTCATTGCTTCAATATTTTAATTGTTTTACTTTCCACTAATTCGGGTTGCAAAGGTAGTCATTTTTTTCGACATAGCAAACTATTTCCACTCTTTTTTGCAAAAAACTTTCGTTTACTCCTTAAATATAGGGCTTTTATCGTTTTTTTTTCGTACCTTTGCACTCGATTTCCACAGCATTTTGACGATTTTAATAGCATATCACATCTATTTTACCTCATATAGAATATGCTTTTTTTCGCAAAATACTCATTTTTAATTGCAAAATCAATTATTTTCACAATGGATAAAAAACTCTTTATCGAGACCTATGGCTGCCAAATGAACGTGGCCGATAGCGAAGTGGTGGCTGCCATTATGCAGTCCGATGGCTACATGCTCACCGACAAAATAACCGAAGCCGATGCCATTTTGGTCAACACTTGCTCTATTCGCGACAATGCCGAGCAGAAAGTACTCGGTCGCCTTCAATATTTCCAATCTCTACGCCGCAAAAACAAAAATCTTATCGTCGGCGTAATTGGTTGTATGGCAGAACGCGTGCAAGACGACCTCATCAACAACCATGATGTCAACTTCGTAGCTGGTCCTGATGCTTATCTCGACCTTCCTAACCTCGTTGGTGCTGCCGAACGTGGCGAAAAGGCTATCAATGTCGAACTCTCAACTACCGAAACCTACAAAGATGTACTCCCTGCCCGCATTGGCAAAACTATCTCTGGTTTTGTCAGCATCATGCGCGGTTGCAACAACTTCTGCTCTTACTGCATCGTGCCTTACACTCGTGGTCGTGAGCGCAGTCGCGACCTCAACAGCATCATCCGCGAAGTGAAAGACCTCGACGCAAAAGGCTACAAAGAAGTTACCCTACTCGGACAAAACGTCAACTCTTATAAATATGTGGATGGCGACATCACCATCGGCTTCCCCGAACTCCTCGAACGCGTGGCCGAAGCCGTGCCTACAATGCGCATCCGCTTCACTACATCGCACCCTAAAGACATGAGCGATGCTACACTCGAAGCTATCAGCCGCCACCCTAACCTCTGCCGATTCATCCACCTACCTGTGCAAAGCGGTAGCAATGCCATCCTCAAAAGCATGAATCGCAAATACACTCGCGAGTGGTATCTCGACCGCATCGCCGCCATCCGACGCATCCTTCCTGATGCTGCAATTGGCACCGACGTTTTCTGCGGTTTCCATGGCGAAACTCTCGATGACCATGCCGAAACCCTCTCCCTCATGCGCGAATGTGCATTCGACCAAGCCTTCATGTTCAAATACTCAGAACGCCCTGGCACTTTCGCATCTCGTCATTTGCCTGACAACATCTCCGAAGAAGAAAAAGTGCGCCGCTTGAACGAAATCATCGCCCTTCAAGTCGAACTCAGCCACGAATCCAACAAACGCGACATTGGCAAAACATTCGAAGTCCTCGTCGAAGGCTACTCAAAACGTAGTCGCGAACAATTCTGTGGCCGTTCTTCTCAAAACAAAATGATAGTATTCCCTAAATCAGGGCACAAAATTGGCGACCTCGTCATGGTACGCGTCACCGAAGTAACCGCTGCCACACTTATCGGCGAAGTAGTAGAATAAAAAAAAGCACCAATTGGTGCTTTTTTTATTTCCCCATATCCAATTCCGAACGCTTCTTACGCCCAAAACTACGATACTCATCATACTCTATCTCTACGTCTGGCTCTACCAACTGAGCGTCTGCTGGCAATCTGAATTGTATATATTTAATATCTATACCTCGAGCCAACCACTGACGTTCGTAATATGTCTTAATCTCAAGCACTGGATCATCAGTCACATCGCGATAAAGATTCTCCGTAACCACATTCACCGGCAAACCACTAGCCTCTGCCATCAATCGAGTATATGTAAACAAAAAGTTACTATCGCTCTTCAAGTGCACCAATCCGCCATCGACCAACACCTTTTTGTATAATCCCATAAAATAGGTAGAGGTCAATCGTTTATTCACTTTCTTCATCTGTGGGTCAGCAAACGTAATCCATATTTCGCTCACTTCGCCTGGTGCAAAAAAATGCTCTATTGCATTGATTCCTGTACGCAAAAATGCACAATTCTTCAATCCCGACTGATGCGCCTCAGTAGCTCCAGTCCACATACGCGCACCCTTGATATCGATACCAATAAAATTCTTTTCAGGATACTGACGTGCCAATCCCACAGCATACTCTCCCTTACCACATCCCAACTCCAACACTATCGGATTGTTATTGCCAAAATAACACTCTCCCCAATGCCCACGCATTTCAAACTGAGCACCGGTCTTCACTATATCGTTATACGACAATTGGAACACGTTTGGCAACTGCTCCATATCGGCAAATTTCTTTAACTTATTCTTTCCCATTTTTCTCTATTATTTGTAGTCCTACGTTCGTTATTCCCCTCAATTCATCCTCTCTCATTGCTTGTTCTATGATATAGGTATATGTCCCTGCTTGCGAATAGCGCATCTCTTCTTTGTAATAATACAAATTGGTATACAACGACCCTATACCCGAACCAAGCCAACGTCCATAATTATCTGCCAAATAATACTCTATCGTATCTCGCCTACATGTACTATCTGGTGCTATCTCTGTCACAAACAGCCATATATTTTGATAGTCATAGTCGCCACTATTACGCACCAATATGCCCGACTCATACATCAATGTTGTATCTTCGATATTAACATCAAATCTCACAACACTATCTCTGTACCACGTCGGATGCGACAATCTCACCGTATCGTCAAACACCACCCCTGTGCGACCGCATGCCACTACTACGCATAACATCGCACAAGCCACTACATATCTAAATGCCTTAATCATTCTTTTCTCCATTATTATTTCGTTGACGACGACCTCCATTATGATGACCTCCATTACGTCCGCCTCTATCATGACGACGACCACCACCATTTGGTTTTTTATCAAAACGTGTCAAACTATCTTGTCCCACAACGTTTTGATAATCTGCTTGTGGCACATCTGCTTCTCCATCTTTCACTACCAACGATGCCACTTTCTCGCCACGACGATTTATTGCCATAATCTCTTTCGCACGTTCCACACTGATCACCTGCAAGTTGGCCGGTATATTTTGGTCTGAACTATATGTCAACTGACGTTTAAACACATCGGCTTTGAAGAAATAATACGTACCCTCTATTGTTTCCAACGAAATATCTTTTGGTGGAAAATCTTTTTGCGCATCCACATACATCGGTGCTTCAAAATTCACACAGCATTTAATCTTTGCGCATTGTCCAGCCAATTTCAACGGATTGGTACTCAAATCCTGATAACGCGCTGCTGTTGTCGACACACTCACAAAATTGCTCATCCATGTCGTACAACACAACTCTCGACCACATGGTCCAATACCTCCAATACGGCCTGCTTCCTGACGCGCACCAATCTGTTTCATCTCAATACGCACACGGAATTCTTCGGCAAACACCTTAATCAACTGACGAAAGTCTACACGGTCATCAGCTATATAATAGAATATTGCCTTACTACCATCTCCTTGATATTCAACGTCACCAATTTTCATAGCGAGTTGCATGTCTTTCGCTATCTTACGCGCACGAATCATCGTTGCCTGCTCCTTCGCCTTCGCCTCTTCATATTTCTCCATATCCACAGGCTTCACCTTGCGATACACTTTGCGCACCTCATAACGCTCCATGTTGATGCGGTTTTTCTTTATCTGACTCAACACCAAACGCCCCATCAACGTCACCACACCAATATCATGACCAGGATTTGCTTCAACAGCCACCATATCACCTTTTTCTATTGCAATATGCTCACTATTAACAAAATATCCTTTACGCGTATTTTTGAATTGCACCTCTACAAGGTCTGTATCCAACTTTGTCTCTGGCAAATCCGCCAACCAGTCCACCACTGGCAACTGTTGCAACGTATTACCCTTAAATCCCTTCTCGCCAGGATTACTTCCACCATTATTTAATGTTATCTCTTCCATAATCAAATAATTATAATTTCGACAAAAGTACCGACATAAAATCCGCACTCCTGTTAAAAACAAACAACCTATTGTCTAACTATTTTAAGTAATTTATATAATAATATCTCTAAATGAAACAATATAATCTTCGCATTTCCATTCTGCGCAATTTGCGCCTCTGCCAAGGCCAACTCCTCCATTATCAACACCACATTCTTCTCATGTATGAATCGTGCAAACTTCGACGCAAACTCCATCTCGGCCCTATTCATATAGGTCAACTGCCTATTATTCAATCGCAAAACAAAATTCTCACGTATCATCCTTTGTGCTTTCTGCAAAAATCTCACCTGCCCATCACGAGTCAATTTACTCACCTGCTCGGTCCATTGTCGTATCCCTTTCACATCCAAATTCCAAGCCAAACGCATCATCTGCACAAACAACTCAAAATCTCTTTTCGACTCCTCGCTTTCTTTCATCAACCCCAACATCTTCCCCCAACTTCCTAGTGCATTCTTCACCAAATATTCCACCTCATCTGCCTCAACATCATATCGTGCACGCAACGCCTGCTCCATATCTTTCGCCTCTATTGGCGGCACCGCAATGCGCTGACATCTACTATATATCGTCCCCAACACCTCTTCTGGCCTATCACTCACCAACATAAACACCGTATCCTCCGATGGCTCCTCCAATATTTTCAATATCTTATTCGCACACTCCACATTCATCTTCTCTGCTATCCACACTATCATCACCTTATATCGACCCTGATAAGCCTTGAACGACAATTTCTTAATCATCTCATCGCCCTCTGTCGTATAAATATGCACGGCTTTCTTATCCGATATAATATCCATCCACTCCTCTAGTGTCAAATACGGATTCTCCAACACCGCACTCCTAAACTCCTCTATCGCATCATTACACACTTTCACCCTATCACTTTTCGCAAAAGGAAACGCAAAATGCAAATCCGGATGCGACAATTTCGCAAACTGAACGCACGACGGACATCGTCCACACGAATCTCCTCCCTCCCTGTGCTCGCAACAAATATATTGAGCCACAGCTATCGCAAGTGCCAATTTACCAACACCTTCCGCCCCCGTATACAACTGTGCATGAGGTATTCGCCCCGAATCAACCATCTCTGCCAGACGGCGTTTCAAATCGCTATGACCTACTATATCTCTAAAAAACATATTTCTCCTAATTTAATCTGCAAAGATAATATTTTTTTTTCAAAAAAACAACACCTCTCAAAAACTTGTTTTTTCAAGAATATATTCGTAACTTTGTGCTCTATAAATAAACTTTTGGTCCAAAAACAAATCAAACAAATAAAACGTAATAAAATATGAAAAACTTCAAACTACTTCTCATCTCAATCCTCGCCGTATCTGCCATCATCTTCTCTATGTCGTCTTGCTCGCCTAACCCCGATGTCGAATTCGACCAAAGCCTCCTCTATGGCAAATGGCAAGAAAACAACTCTCTCCTTTTCGAAGTATACGGAAAAGATGGTTCTGGCTACACTTGGGACGAAGCCGACGACGTCACCGAAGCCGAAGCGCAACCTTTCACATGGGGCCTCAATGGCAATATACTAACTCAAGTGCACACTATGGAAATGGGAGGTAATGTACCAAAAGTATACACTGTAATCAAACTAACTGCAACCGAACTCATCTACGAAGACAACTACGGCAACAAACACTCCTTCTGGAAATGGACACAAGCCGAATAACGCAACAAAATTGCCACCTCCCAAATACACACTCTCAGTGTGTACTCAATCCCAAAATTTCCAAATTTTAAATATACTATACAGCAACCTGCAAGCAAGGTGCTCCCTACCTCAAAAATACACACTCTCAGTGTGTATCAAATAAAAATATAAACGAACGAAGCGAGTAAAATCTTGCTACTTACTACTAACTACTTACTACTGATAAATTATGAAACGTGCTCTAAAAATCACCGCCATCTCTCTTTCTAGCATAATTGCCATCTTAGCAATAGCCATCATCATCGTCTGCAACATCGTGTTTTCACCCAAAACACTCACCCCTATCGTGCGCAACAACGTAGGCCGTTTCATCACTTGCCATGCCGACCTCGACACTGCCGAACTCACATTCTTCTCTACATTCCCCAACTTTGCCCTCAACCTCAGCAATGTCCGAGTAATCAACCCTATCGCTGATGCTCAATCCGACACGCTTGCCCATGTCGGTCGTCTCTCTGCGTCTGTCAACGTCAGCCAATTTCTCTTCCAAGGCAACCTTGTCATCAACCAAGTGCATCTCGACAACACCGTTGCCAACATCTTCTGCGACTCGCTCGGCAATGCCAACTACAACATCGTTGCCCTCTCCTCAACCGAAGAGGAAGAAGACACTACATCCTCTTCTCTATTCGACCTCCTTCAAGTCAACGACGTAGTTATCAACAACCTATCTGCATCATATATCGACCAACAATCTGGTATCAATGCCAGCATCAACGGTCTCAACACCACCCTCTCTGCCCAACTCCAAGGAGCCAACGGCAACATCAACGCTCATATATTCCTCCCCTGTCTTAGGGGAGGTGCCCAAAGGGCGGAGGGGTCAAACTTTCAACTCTCAACTCTCAACTCTCAACTCTCAATCAATGGCTCTCTAAAAGATAACCACTTTGATGGCAATCTCGCCCTCGCTCTCCCTTCTACAACTTTCGACCTCGACAGCAATCGCTTAGCCGACAGCCTCGCCCTTCGTGCCAACATCCCTGCCGAAGTCAATCTCGACATAATGCACATCAACCTCAAAGACGCCCTTCTTGCAGTCAACTCTCACGAAATCAATCTCAACGGAGTGGCTCAACTCGACAACGACGACATCAACCTCGACCTCCAATTTGCCACTAATCAATGGAATATCGAAGAGCTCATTGCCCTCATCCCCGAAGCATACGCCGACCTATTAGACGGCATCGAAGTCAGTGGTCTTGCATCTATATCAGGCTCTGCTCGTGGCACTTACAACGACTCCATCATGCCTCTCATCTCTGCCAACTTGCAATACACCGATGGCAGAGTGCAATATTCCGAACTACCTCTACCTATCAACAACATAAACCTCTCTCTATCTGCCAATGCCGACCTCAACCCAAACGGCAAAATAGAGTGCAACATATCTAATTCCCAACTCTCAATTCTCAACTCTCAATTCTCAATTCCTAATTCCTCATTCCTAATTCCTAATTCCTCATTTACAGACGCTCTCTGCGACATCAACCTATCCGCCAACCTCAATCTACCTGAATTGAAACCTCTTCTTCCTGAAGACCTTAACGTAGATATGAATGGTCGCGCTAATGCCGACATTTCTGCTCGTTTCAATCTCGACGATGCCACCAACCTACGCCTCGACCGCATCATTGCCGATGCTTCTATCAAATACACCAACCTCGACGTGCTCTACAACGATAGCATCGCAATCAAAGACCCTAAAGGCACTCTAAATCTCACTCTTCCAAGTCCTCACACCAACAAACACTTCAAAGAACTTGCCCAAGCCACACTCAAATCATCTAACCTACAAGCCAACATAAAAATGTCAGATTCCAACAACTCCTCCCCTGAGTTAGGGGAGGTGGCGAAGCCGGAGGGGTCTGTCATCGCTCAATTCTCAATTCTCAATTCTCAATTCTCAATTGGTGTTGGCGATATTCTCGACACTACCCAATTCTATACTGCTGTGTGCCAATTCGATTTCGACCACCTTCAAGGCTCGATGGACACTATCAACTTCGACATCACCCATCCCGAAGGCACCCTCGAAGTCTACCCTATGCGCTCTAACAAAAAGAACCCTACATTCACTATCGCTTATGCCAACCAAGCCATCAAAGCCAACATGGGCTCTTTCTTGAATATCAACACCCAAAACCTCAAAATCGAAGCTAAAACCGATTACAACAAAGAACAAGAAAACCTTCTCGACCAACTCAATCCTACTATTAAATTCGATTTCAACAATGGACTTGTCAACGTCGATGGCTTCGATGCCGACATCAACATACCGGCTATCAAATTCCAATTCCGTCCTAACAACTTCGACATCGAGCAATCTCGCATCATCATCGACGACTCCGACTTTGCTCTTTCTGGCAACATCACCAACCTCAAAAACTTCTCAAAAGGTCGCGGGCTCCTTCGTGGCAACCTTCGCTTCGAATCTGAGAAAACCGACATCGACCAACTCATGAACCTCATCAACGGTCTTGGTGCCGACACCGAAACCACCGATGAAATCGTCATCACCGACGATAACACCGACTTTGCTCTTGCCGATGCACACCAAACAACACAAAACCAAGTAGAGACGCAATACATTGCGTCTCCTCAATCAGAACCTAATCCTTTCATGGTTCCTAAGAAGGTAAACATCACCCTCGACACTCATATCAAAAAAGCCATTTTCGGCAACACCGACATCGAAAATCTTGGTGGTCGCCTCACTATAAAGGATGGCGAAGCTATTCTCGAACAAATGGGTTTCACTACCGATGCTGCCGAAATGCAACTCACTGGTATCTATCGCTCTGAGCGTCGCAACCACCTATTCGCTGGTCTCGATTTCCACCTCTTGAATATCGACATCGCCAAACTCATCGACCTCGTGCCTGCTGTCGACACTATCGTTCCTATGCTCAGTTCATTCGCCGGACGCGCTCAATTCCACATCGCTGCCGAAACCTATCTTCGTGCCGACTACTCACCTAAGATGTCAACCCTCCGTGCCGCTGCTGCCCTCGAAGGCAAAGACCTCGTCCTCCTCGATAGCGAAACTTTCTCTACTATTGCCAAGTATATGATGTTCAACAAAAAAACCGAGAACATCGTCGACTCTATCTCTGTCGAAATGACCATCTTCCGCAACGAAGTCGACCTCTACCCATTCCTCATCTCTATGGACAAATGGCAAGCCGTACTCTCTGGGCGTCACAACCTCGACAACTCGTTCAACTACCACATTTCGCTCACCGACTGCCCACTCCCAGCTCGTCTCGGTCTCGACATCAAAGGCACCTTCGACGACCTCAAATTTGCCCTCGTGCCATGTAAATACAAAGCTCTCTACAAACCCGAAAAACAAGGCGCAACCGAAAAACAAACCCTCGCCCTCAAAAAAATCATCTCCGACTCCCTCAAAGACAACGTCAAATAACGCCCCATTACATACAAAAAAAGAGGCTGCGTCAAAATGAAAATTTTGGCTCAGCCTCTTTTTTTTAGATGCGTCAGAATGCCTAAAGTGCAAGGCATTGAAATTTAAGCTGAAAGGAGTGTACTGAAGTACATGACTGAAGCTTAATATTGAGAATAACGTAGCAATTTAGGTATTATGACACATCGTCTTATATCTTAAATCCATCTAATCCTCCAAATAATCAATCGGATTCAAGTAGAACATCTTCTTCCATCCATCAGTCGAAGTATCAATTCTCCACGGATAAGGCACAAAAGTAAATATAGCAAAATGCAAATGAGATGGAGTCTTAGCCGCACTACCAGTATTTCCCACTGTACCAATCACCGATTTATGCGACACAAAATCGCCCTCTTTCACCAAAATTTCATTCAAATGAGCATAATAATACACCCTCCATTTTGGACCCAACACCGTAACATAATTACCGCCACTACTCAAATACCCCGTCGAAACCACCACACCTAAAGTCGCTGAATGAATATTCGTGCCACGTCGCGCAAAAATATCCACCCCTTTATGCACTCTTGCACGACCGCCCCAAGGGTACCAAAACGTCTTGTGGTTATAATCCCCACTACCAGCCCCATCCACAGGCATCTGCAAATTCTGAGGCATCACCAACCCCAACACAAAAATAGCAAACAATACCCAAAAAGAAATTTTCAATACTTTTTTCATACCAATCCAAATAATTAATGTTCACTTTAATTTGCCTACAAAGTTACAACTTTTCCTCCAACCAACAAAACATATCCCCCCCCAAAACACACCATCACACTTTTATCAAGATAATTTGTCTGTCCCAATATTTTTTATACCCTTACAAATCAAACGTATCCCTAAAAAACAACAACTCTGCTTATAATGCAAATTTTCGTTTCCGATTCTTGCCCTCTCTTTTATATGAAACATGAATCCACTCACCCCCATTTTCCCAAATCAGTTGATCGTAATTTCCCTGTTTATCAATAATTATTATATAATACCTTATTCTGTTTAATTGACCCAGTCGTAATATCTACAGCTTCACCTTTTTGATGCTGACTTTTAGCAACGCCCCCTACTCGCTTATTCAATTTTGGAGCTCTATACCCACTATTCACTTTAATATATTTCCCATATTCTCGACGAACCGGGATTAATACATTATCAATAAGAGCCTGTAAATTTTCCTCAACATCAGCATTTTCAGGAGTATTATCTATAGAATAACAAAGAGCAGTCCAACTGAAACACAACTCTTCAACCTCAAAACAAGGAATATTCAGTCGAACCTTAAATTCTTGTTCTATCTTATTATAATTCCAACTGATTAAACCAATAATCAAGGTACCAAACAAAACAACTATCAACCATCTCTTCATAATAAACAAATGATTATCTATACACCCACATTATTACATTTCCCTCTACTCTACCTAGTATCCATTGCTAATAACCAATTTAACCAACTCAAATAACCTAGTCCCACTTTCCACCTAACCATATCCACACAAAAAACAACACTCCTCCAATCAACGCCCCACTCGGTTTCACACCAATAACCAACTGAATCAGAGCAAGCACTACCCCAATCACAATCATAACCAAAATACGTTTAGGTTTAGACTCTATTTTCATCTAAAAAACGTTAACACATAAATAAAAAAATTAATGCTGGCGACAAAGAAATTAGACATACCAAGATATAATATATCCACATGATAAGATCCGCAAATAAACCTTTTGACTCTTCTAATACTACATTCCAAAAATCTTTATATAAAACTTTAAGATAATAACCTAACATCAACATTACATCAACAAACAACAATAAAATTGTAGCAAAAGAAGTATCAAAAAAAGACAATATACCAACCAACAATAATTGTATAAAAAAGATAATTATTGCACTCTTTATTGGCAAAAAGAAACATTTCTTTGAAGCTAACTTAAATCTAAGTAAATAGCCCTTAAAATCACCATTAATTTCTGTTTTCATAACAATTCAATTTATTTATTAAAAATCTTATTTTGTAAAAATCTAAAAATATCAGCGACAAACAAAACAGGAGAAGTAATTAATATAATCCAAAGCCAATCTAAAAAAGATAAGGCAGAAACATTAAATAATGGACCTGCAAAAGAAACGATTAAAATCTGACCTAAAAGAATAACTAAAGCTATTCCAACAAAACCATAACTAAAAGATTCTTTAACTAATTGAGGATTCACAAAAAGATCTTTAACATCCTGTATTAAACTTCTATTTGTTGAAAAATATTTAGCATTAAATAAATTCCAAAATTGCAACATTACAAAAATTGAGAAAAATACACCCAATTCATAAGGGTCAAGATGCGATTTTATCTTTGTCATATCCATAACTCCACTAACCATTAAAGTCAAAGAATCCATGCACAATAAATCCGAAACAGAGGATATGTTTTTATGCCACAATAATTGCCATAAACTAGCTAATAGAATAAAAAATACCACACCTATTCCCAATATTCGATATGACATTCGTCGATTAATTATATGACTATTAGGATTACGTGGTTTATCATTCAAAACATTTTTATCTGCAGGTAACGACGACAATGCCATTGCGGCAAATGTATCCATTATCAAATTGACCCACAACATTTGAGTTACAGTTAACGGAGAATCTAAACCAATAAAAGAACCTAAAAGAACTATTAAACACGCGCAAACATTAATTGTCATTTGAAATATTATAAAACGACGTATATTCAAATACAAAGAACGCCCCCACAATACAGCCTTATTTATACTTGAAAAAGAATTATCTATAATCGTTATATCACTAGCCTCTTTAGCTCTTGATGTTCCGTCTCCCATTGACAATCCAACCTGAGCCTTACTTAATGCAGGGGCATCATTAGTACCATCTCCTGTAACAGCCACGACTTCACCATTTTCTTGCAACAATGTAACCAATCGAGCTTTATCACTAGGTCGAGCGCGAGAAATAATTTTAAAATTTTCATCAGCCAATAATTTCCTTGCTGTTTCATCATCCATTTCAGCAAATTCAGGCCCTGTTAATGTCTGAATCTCTTCATTTGATCCAAACAAACCAATCTGACGCCCAACCTCATTTGCAGTTATCGGATTATCCCCTGTTACAATAACAACACGAATACCAGACTTATTTCTACAAATATCTATAGCTTCCTTAACATCATCTCTAACTGGATCAGCAATACCAACTACACCCAAAAATATCACTTCATTATCGTCGTTATCTGCATATTGATACGCAAATCCTAATGTACGCATTGCTTTTTCTTGATAACTACGCAACACAAAATTAACATGCTCTTTTGTTTGATTTCCTGCGATAATATCCGACATTGCCAAAACAATTTCTGGTGCTCCCTTTATAAAACGAATTGGTCTATCACCTTCTTGCATCACAGCAATTGTCTCCATATATTTCTTTTCCGTAGAAAATGGTATTTGCTTTACCACTACAGCTGCATCTCGGTATATTGTATAATCTGGACCATTTTTGTGCATCCACTTCAAAAGAGCTACTTCTGTTGGATTTCCTATGACAACTAATTTGTCATCATTGTCCTTAAACACCTCAGCAGTAGAATTTATCGCCATATTTTGACGCACAAGTTCAAATTCCTCTTCTACACCATAAAAATCATACTCCATCACCGTCATTTGATTTTTGGTCAACGTACCCGTTTTATCTGTACAAATTATAGTTGTTGCACCCATAGTCTCACATGCATGAAGTTTACGCACTAAATTATTCTCTTTTAGCATTCTTCTCATACTCAAAGCAAGACTAACAGTTACACTCATAGGCAAACCCTCTGGTACGGCAACAACAATCAAAGTAACCGCAATCATAATTGAATTTAAAGTAAACTCGGCAAATTCAATAAAATTAATATTTCCTATGGTGTGATTATCATGGGTAAAAAAATAAATCATTCGTCCGACAACTATTAATGCTGCCAAGACAAAACTCACATAAGAAATCCATTTTCCTAATTCCGACAATTGCTTATTTAATGGAGTTTCAACATCACTTCCTTCGCGAGTCTTGATAACACCCTTACCCTCTTCAGTATCCATACCAATAGCTGTAACTTTATAGTATGCATTACCTTCTATTACAGTAGAACCTCTTAATAAGAAATTAGAAGCATATGTTGCATCTTCATCAAACTTATCCTCTTCTATAGTCTTATGAGCATACATTTCTCCTGTAAAGTTAGACTCGTCAACGAGCAACGAAATTGCCTCCAATAAAACTCCATCCGCAGGCACTTCATCTCCACCTTCTAATTTAATAATATCCCCAACTACAACATCCTGTCTCTTTATAGTTACCAGAGAAGGTCTACTTTTTTCTGTTGCTCTACGCACCACTTTCACTGGTCTAGAATCTTTTACCTTATTCAACACATCAAACTCTTTCCCCGCTTTTAATTCAAAAATAAAAGCTACACCTGTGGCTAACAATAATGCGAGTAACACTCCTATAGGTTCAAACAATAACGACAAACCTTTATTCATATAAAGGATTTCATATATTGAAATACCAACAGATAAAACAAATACAACTAAAAGAACAATAATTATTGGATCTTTAAATTTTTCAAGATATTGTTTCCAAAGAGGGTCCTTCTCTGGTGGCAATATTATATTCCTGTTCAACCCCTCTTGCACAATAACGGAGTCTGAGACTAAACAATCTTTTATAAATAAATTCCTTTTACCCATAATAAAAAAACATTTTTAATTATCGGCACAAAAATAATGCAAAAAAACAATAAATAAAGAAAAAAACAACGTTGTATTTTTTTATAACTTTCCTATTATATGTATAAGATTTATATTTGCTTGTATACGATAATATGACTTCGTAACACTACGAAAATGCTCAGGAATAAACATATCAATATTAGATATATTTTGTAAAGATTTCAATTTATTCTTTATATGATACATTTGTGTTCTATCTTTATACTCAACAACAACATTTCCCTTTCCTATATGACGATATATCTCATTATATTCAGCCAAAATATTCTTTTTACAACTACTCGACATATTTTCTCTCCAATCTAAACCTTCACCACTTAATGTCTTCTTTACTACCATTAAAAACAATGCCGTTTCTTGAGGATTTAATTTTACAAAAAAACGCTCTTTTTCCTCATCTATAGATTCAAAATAAACTAAAATCTTTTTCCCTGACATATCACACACAAGCGAACATTTCTTTTGTTTCTTCCCATATGCAACCATATCAAATAACGAGCGATGAAAACCCGAATACAAGAATTTCGACAAATTATTTTTATTTTCACCACTTTCCAATCGATTATTTTTTTTAAAATAATCATTAAGTAAATGTTGTATATGCTCAATTACACTATCATCCAACTCTATTCTCAAAAAATTACTAAATCTTATTCGCTCCGTATCATCTTCTTCATACTGACTTATAATATCAGATTCACTAATTTTAAACAACAAAGATGGTTTAGAATCTATTAAATTTAGAGACAATTTTTTATATAATAAATTCCAGCAAAAACGAGACGTTGACAATGTACATAATTCATCACAAATAGAAACAATCTTTTCTTTTGATGCCGAAGGTATCATATACTTAACCACCCTCTCTAAATACTCTCTATCCAACGAGCTAAAATTTTCTACAATTTGAGGAATATAAATAAAATCAAATCCAACATTAGAAAATTCACCCTTGATAAAAGAAATATTATTTTTAATTTGGTCATTTATGATTGTATTATCTTCATTTTCTATATATACAACCATAAGATCCTTAAAAGTCGCATTTACAGAAGGGACTGAATATATTTGCGCATCATACCGAAGTACTTGCTCTACTGCAAAAATCAAAATTGACTCTAAAGGCACACAAACTCCATCCGACAAAGAGAGTTTTTTCAATATATCAACAACAAGAGCACGAGTCGCATCATCCATGTCTCGCAAAATAGAAAGAGCTCGAGCAAAGTCCATTCGTTTCGCTTCAACGAGCATCGCATCTGTAATAAAAATGCCCTCCTTTGAAATTAATTTTTCAAAGAAGTGCATTTCTTTAACATCTACCACAAAATCTGCCTCTATCAGATCTGTAATAACTCTAGCAAAAGCAATTTTATGCTCCCTTGTAAGTTTAAGCATTAAAAATTCTAACAAAAAAACTTAAAAATAAATATTTAACAAATTGCATCAAGACTTGGGACATAACACTGCTGAATAGCACCTGCTATTGTTGTCGCTATTTCAATATCACTTAATCCTATATTATTACCAAATTTATATATAAATTCAACTTCTTCTTTTGCGATAATTTTATCAGAAAGAACGATATGAATCATATACTTAAGCATATTTTCTCTCATCCCTGGATTAATCTCAAGTATCTTCTCTACTGAATTATTAAAAATTTCGACAACATCACCATCTGCTATTTCATCAAGAAATTTTCGTGGGAATATTTTCAACCCTGCTAAAGACTGAATAATGCTCTCTATTTCATCTTTAGATACCTCATTATCAAAATTAGCAATAATCAGCCCTGCCGAAGCAATAAATCTTGCAATATATTCATCTAATTCATTTCCTCCCACCTTTAATAATATTTTTATTAATTTTTCCATTCCTTCATCCAATTCTGCTTTATTATTTGCTGTTGCAAATAAATTAAGTGCCTGAACCCTAATAGGATTAACTGGATGTGAAGTTCGACTAATACCTTTATCATTCAAAAAATAATCTAATCTTCGATTATTATCTGCAAGCAAAGCATCAATACTAACATTCATTTTTCCTAAATCTAAACCTGATGCCAATTTAAAAAATGCAGTTACACAAACAGCTAGATTTTCAGTAGCCAAATAACCATACCTATCTGCAACTAACTCGGCTAATTGCTCATGCAATCTAATTTTATATTGAAGAGTAACCGGTACCTCCGAATTAGGAGGAAAAACAAAATGTATCAATCTAACAAGAGCTGTATCTCTATTTATAAGATGACCTAATTCGTGCCCTACAACAAAACGAAGTTCATCATTACTCATTAGTCCAAATAAAGCTGAGTTTATATTAACTATATGAGGTTCATCTTCATTTTCCGCAGCAACCGAAAAAGCATTTACTGAAGAATCTCCTGTTATATAAAAATCCACCTTCTCTTCAAAATTCAATTTCTTTTTAACATCATGACATAACTCATAAAAATCACTAAGCAACTCCTTCTCCACCTTCAAACTATGGCCCTCCATCGTACTCCTCCAATAAGCATCGTTGTTCAACACTTTTGTTTGACGAAGTACTGCTTCAACAACGCTACCCTGAAGAGCATTATATATCTGCTCACCAATCTGCTTTTCTAATTCAATAGAAGCTGAATAACGATTAGTCCCGTGGATTTTATCCTCTTTAGAACCTTTAAACCAATTCCATAAACTATTAATTTTCTGTTCCATATATAATTTCTACAAATTTTAAACAAAAACATTAATCAAACATCACTTTTTAAAAATGAGGTCAAGCAACATTTTGCCAACTTTACGTTCCAACCCTTGCTTTGTAGTAGGGATTCCTGTTTTACAAGCAATCTTTTGCTTTACTGCAGTAATGCCCAAAGCTCGTTTCAATGAGAATGATAATCCTGGTATTTTCATAATACATTAACAAATATAAATTTAAGAAAGACTCTCAAATAAAGTATCTTTACCATCTTTCTCATTTGAAGGATTTATATAAGGCAGTTGTTTAAATTGCTCTTCTGTTATATCAATATCCAATTTGGTCCAATTTGGATTATCAGGGAAATGACTAAAAATCATCCAATATGGAGATACATTAAACCACATAGAGTTATCTTCTTTCTTAACAAATTTGACTCCATCTACGCCTCCTGCGCCCCACGTTGGATCAATAATGATACCATCATATCCATCTGTATAGACAAAAACCCAAGCATGCTTATCTGTCGAAATTTCACCTTTAGTATTCTTTGTCTTTCCAACAATAATATCAGCAGTTAAACCAACGGCTTCTGCCATATAACAAAACAATTCACTATAAGCTTGGCACACACCCCTCCTTGTAGTCCAACATGTCTCAGCATCATGAATTTGCTTAGTTGTATCGTATGCAATATTATCACAAATCCAATCATATATAGCTTTTGCCTTTTCTTTAATTGTCTTTGCTTGATCTACTATCGAAAGAACATCCATTCTAATATCAGAACTCATCCTACTCAAACCCATTTCTCTCTTAGGTTTAAAATCCTTAAGTGCATCAATATGATTTGGAATATCCATCACTTGAACGACACATAACGAATTCACAAAATCTTTTAAATATACTGGCGTTATTGAATCCGAACTAACACTATATCTTCTTCTAAATTCAATCGGATCATTCGAAATATTTTCATTGTTAGAGAAGAATTCAATATTTAAATTAGATGCAAAATTTGATTCTTGAATACGAACATACTCAACAAAAGGCTTTGACTGAATAATATTATGCTCAATATATCCATGCAATTCATCATCAGTAATATTCTCTTTTACAAACGGATTTGTTCCATCCCATTTAAGTGTATGATATCTTCCAACAAGTGGGTCAAGAACCTGATGTTTGATAAGTTCTAACATAGTCATTCTTTGATTCAACTTAATACTCTTATCAAACCATCGATTTAAAAACTTATCAACATTTTGTTTATAATATGCATCTGTATCACGAAAATCTCTAACTCTATCCATATCGATAAGTGGAATAGATTTTCTATGATATTTTGGACGATAACCCTCCTTACCTTGCAAATACTGCCCATTAAGATTCTTTTCGCCATCCATCAAAAGTTTACACTCTGCCATGCGCATTTGATATTTTTCAATCATACCACAAAGCTTATTCCACCATGCACGAACATCATCTACCTTCTTCAAGGCTACTATCGTTTTATTTAATGCATCATCAAGTGATTTACTTATATCATCACTTATCAAAGCTAGTCTAGAATCTAATTCTGTTGTCGATAATAATAATTCAGACGATTCTGTATCAGCATTCTTATTTTTATTGAATAATCCAAGAAACCAACCAATACATCCTGGTCTTTGTGAAAGCTCCTCTGGAGTAGGTTCAACTGCAACTGAAATAGAAATAACCTCCTCAGAAGGCACAACATCTTGTCTACATCTACCTAAATTAAATACTGCATCAGCAGGATATGGTTGAGGCAAAACATCTTCAACTGTAGCTCTATCAATAGCCTCTCTCATTACTTTAATTCCAGCATCCGACTTGACATATTTAATCAAACTACCTATGCTTTCATAATTTGAAGAATATATTATCTCATCATCCTCTGTCAATCTTGGTTTTACACCAAATTTTTCATGAAATTCATTTGCATCAACAAATGTATTATTGATAATATTCTTTTTATGAATTTTTATTTTTTGCTTACATCCCTCGATCTCAGATTCAAGTTGTGATATCCGTTGTTGCTCTGCTGTTGGTTCATCAACATCTTCGTTTGTTTGCAAATTTGCAGACAACGCATTTATTTCTGCTTCTTTCTGTGCAATATCCTTATTTAAATATTCAATTTCTCTATTTTCTTCACTAATATAGAGTTTTAGATATAAATTTAAATATGATGCAAGTTCTTGTTCTTGACGAGAAACAGAATAAACATTATCTGACAATAGTATTGACGGATCCCATGGTGTTGAGCAATAAGAATTCCACAACGATTGTATTTTCAACAAACCATCAATCCAAGGAAGTTCCAAGTCGATTCTTTTATAATAATTATAATCCAGAAGTTCTTGCGTATCAGAAGATGGCTCATTATTTAACGTTCTATCAAGCAATTTTTCTTCTGCCGAAAGTTTGAAAAACTCATTAAGATCGCGAAAATCATACTGATATTCAGACAATCCGATTGAATATACAGTTGAAACAACTGTAGATTTTGGATTACCTCCACCAGCACAAACCATCTTCGACCAAAGACAAAGGAATCTACCTAGCAACTTTGAATCCACATTTGTCGCCGCTCCCATATAATCCATATTATTAAGATATAAGATATTTGTATGGAAACGCCCAACAACACCAAGTCCACGCAAAGATTCAAGAATACGCCAATGAGGACGAACAGTGACATCACTAGGTTGGTTAATATTATATCCGACAAGAACTATATCAACAATCAACCCACTCATCATTGCACCCCCTATCTGATACAACTCCTCACAAACCTTCAACAAAATTTCACACTCACTCTCATCAAAACATTTAGATACAATAAAAACATTAGGAACTGCATCAGCTGGAAGTAATGTTTTAAATTGAGAAATTTGATTAGTCAAAGCATCATGAAGAGAAATCGACTCTTTACTATCTTTGGTCTTATCTCCTTTTTCATTAAAAACATCCCAATGATAATACATATCTTGTCCTTCGCGAAGGATACATCCCGAAGTTACGACATTATGTTGTAGATGAGCAGTTTTTATCTCATCTACAACATTCTTAACGTCATTATTTGTACCTATTACAATAAAATAAGCCATATTAAAAATATCATTCTACTTCTTTCAAATAAGCAACTTCTTTCTCTAACATATCACGCACCATTTGATAAGCTTGATCCTGAGCCAAGATACGATCAAGTTCGATAGGGCTAAGTTGAGCATACTTAGATAGATAATTTCTACTATCATTCTTAACTCCTTTAATCACCGCTGTTACAGTAGGACGCCCTTGCTCAAGAATCATTTTTTGTAAACGTTCTTCTACTTCCTTATCTAAGCCTTTAAGTTGAAACTGCTCAAAAGCTAAATGGCGTCTTTCTCCAAGATCAAGAATTCCACCAAACAAAATATCACCTTGTTCAGATTCAATACAATAAGATTTACGTGATTCATCATATTTAACAAAACCATAAATAATTGCATTTACCCACATTGGAAGCACTCTATCTTTTTCTTGTTTTGGCATAATATCAAAACCTTCAACAAGCATTCTCTCATTCCATTTTTCATCAATATAAGAAACTGGATATGACTCTTGTTTTAATTTTTCTTCTGCTTCTCTCATATAACCAACCATATTATTTACGGCATATGCAGGGCTATAACATTGAATTTGAAAAAATGTAATTCTATCTGACGATCTCGTTGTAGAAAAAGTAGGTTGTTGATTACCAAAAGTAAATTCATCCTTATATTTTTGCTGAATAATTCCGTCAAATTGATCAAATACACCAATAGTAAAGACAGTCGTTAATGTCTGTGCATTATGCTGATACCCACCTGGATTTGTTTTCCAAAGAGGGCTTGACATCTCTTTTGCCTTTGCAAAAATAGTTTTTAGCTGTGTATCTGTCATAGAACGCATTTTCTGTTCAATCGACACATTTACTGCATCTATAACCGATTGCTGTTTTTTTGCAAAATCAAAGAATATATCACATAGTTCTTTTTCCGATTTACCAATAAGACCGTATATAGAATTTTCACTTCTAAACAAAGAAGAAGTTTCTACAACATTAGGAAGTTGAAAATTATCCACTTCATAAGAGTGAAGATAAATTTGAAAATGAGAACTTGATTTAGCCAACTGCTGAATAGTAGCAATTTCTTTTCTTTGTCTTCTAGCAACAATTTCTAAATTAACCTTTAATACATTTATTTTTTCTAAAAGCGCATTAACATACACGATAAAATCGGTAAAAAACTGAATAGCCCATTTATGACGAAGCAAATCACGCTTTTGAGCTACATAATCACTTATTCTACTTTGCAATGCCTCAGCTGCATCTTTATCAAAACGGTTAAATAACCCAGAACGAAGAGATGAAATTTCAGTATTCCAATCAATTGGATATGCTAGAAATTGTTGAAGCTTTTCAACCTCTTCATTCATTTCATCTTTACATAATAAAACATTATCAGATAAAGATTCAAGAAAAGCTTTAGCAAAACCCACGCCATTTTGAGAATTAAGAATTTCCTGAAGTTTTACAATAAGTTCAGCTTTAACATTCTCTAATTTTTTAGTTACATTAGAACGAACTTCATTAATCACATTTTCAGCTTCGGCTCCAGCAACGATATTTGCATTCACAACATTTACATCCGTATCTTTATCTACAATAATACTAAAAGGAGCATATTTAGCAAGAATACTATCAGTGAGCAAATCGGCATCATGTTCTTGAATAGCAACGGCTTCACTTGTTGTCCAAGCACTAACTTCCTTAATTATTTCAGCTGAAGATGAACATACAAGATTATCACAAATATCAGAAATAATACCTTTTGCAATAGCATTACCAACAGCTTGATTATCATAAACAATTTCCGCACTACCAGCAGAACGATACCACGCTTTTTTGTTTCTTATTGCATAATTTGGTATAAAACTTTTTAAATTAACTTCAACACTAGCAAAAGTCGCATTCTCATTTGTAGGAAGAAACATACAACGACCTATAGAATCTGTAATTTCATCAATATTCTGAAATACAACTCCAGCTTTATTTGTATTGTTAATAAGATATGTATCTCCTATTCCAGAATCAAGATAACGCACTTTATCAAAACCAAAATCAATAGCATCTTGATTATATAATGGAAGATGATACAAATAATCCAATTCTCTAATAGCCCCATAGGCATTCTGATACACACCACTAGATGCAACACCTGGAGCCATATAACGAAATACATCTGGAAGAACTAACCAAGGTGTAATGGAATATTTTAAGCCACTAGCACGCAATGTTTTAGCTACAAGAACAAGCATATCTAAAAAAGTTCCACTACCCGTACCACCTGCTATAGAACCAACAATATTTACTATAGTAGGATATTCCACCCCATTCTTATTTAAGTCATATGTAAACTTACTCCCAATAGGAAGAGGTTGTCCTATTTGAGCAACTTTTGCAGCTACAATATCACTTATATCATTAGCATTGTATCTTACTAGAAAACGGCCCAAACTTCTTATTGCTCCTGCTCCTGTATTTTGAAGATTAGATAAAAAATCGACATTTCTTCTAGGAAACCATTGAAACATAGAAAGATTATTTGTGTAAATATCACTAGCACTACCTGTAATACTACAAAAACAAATCTCATTATCAGAAAGTTTTACCAATTGACCATTTCGTGTCATCAAAGATTTGTCACGAATTGCACGATCAGTATCAATAGCAAGAAATGCCACCATTGGAGGTACTTCTCCATATGAATCCATAAAACACTGTTTTGCTCGAAGAATAGCACTAACTCCTGTTCCTCCCAAACCCACAAAAAGGGTACGCCTAATTTTAATTTGATCTGACATAATTTTTATATTTAATTGTTATTTAATTAATTGTTATATGCATATTTGATTGAATATTATCGATTGTAGCCAACCCAATCCGAGGCATTGGATTTGGTGAAACTCGATATACGCTACTATCTATTTTTGTTAAAATTCTACCACCTCTTACTGGACGTAAAATTATTGGCGACGTAAACGTTGGATGAACTTTATATACAATTGGACCTTTAATCAACTCATCCCAAAAACTCTGTTTCTTCTTTTCCGAAGAAATTACGACCATTCGCGCGCCTGTCAACTTAACAACAAGTGGTACTTGATTTGGAATCATAAAAGTTTTCTGACAACTCTTGAACTGAGGATAAAAAATTCGTCGAAGAATAAGAAACCAAACGAGCGTTACCACAAAAAACAACGACAAAATCCATGAAAGCCAAACAACAAGAGGATTTAAGTGATGCTTGAAATAGACATGTGTAACAAGTGGACCTCCACCTTTGACCCTAATATATTGTTTTCCTGGACTTACTGCTTTTTTACATCTAATGGCTACATGAACAATTTTCTTATCACTTACGGAAAAATTCGATCCTGTTTGTTTCCCATCAACTCTAATAGTATACTTATCATTCGAAAGAGGCTTACCTTTTTCATCAATCAAAGTAAGAGCACCTGTATATGAATTTCTAAAAGTTATATTAAAATGAGCACTTTTAGCTGGTATAAACCAAAATTTATTATAAGTACTTCCTATCGACTTATAAACTTTTCCTTTGTGACCTGACAAAGACGTCAATAGAAAAAACATCACGCATATTGCACAAATGACAGGTATAATCCACTTTTTCATAACTTGCATTATTTAATTTACATTGATTTTCAAATTTTTATGAATATCAATAATCGTTGCACTACCAACGCCAGGCATAGGATTTGGCAATACTTGATATGCTCCAGCTGGCACTTTTACAAGAATCCTACGTCCTCTACTTGGTTTAAATGTAATAGGAGTCACAAATGCAGGATGCGTTTTATATATAATTTTACCAGTCCAAATCCTATTCCACGCAGATTGCTTTTTCGGATGTGACGCAGCAACAACAACTTCTCTAGCTCCTTTAAACTTAATAATCAAAGGAGCCATTCCTGGAACATTAATTGTCTTTTGTATTGCGCCAAACCTAGGATAAAATATCGGTTTAAACACAAGCATCCACAACAATACACACGAAACAAACAGAATAACAAACCAAAGCAAGCCTAACATCAAAGGATTCATATCCTTTTCATAATAAATCTGCCATTTTAATGGATCGCTTACTCTATCTAAATTATGATCCATAATTTTAAGGTAACCTTGATATTTTTTTGCATCGGCAGAAGAATCAAAGACAAACTTAAGAATAACTGAATCCTCATCACAATTTACTCTAAGTTTATTATCTTTCAATTCTTGACTATCTTTAAAGATATGCAAACTAGAAATAGTTTTTCCCTCAGTATCGGTAAACTTAAAAACAGCATATGCATCCCCACTTCCCTTTGCATCTTTATTAAAACCTAGAAACAATGTCTCAATAAGAGTGTCTGTTTTTGCTTTACACCATCCAAATGCTGGATAATATGTTACTTTTCCTAATTTTTCTATCTTTTTCCCTTTATTGAATGTTGGACTAAATTCTTTAACTTTTTTATTTTCACATATCAATGTTATCTCTTCTGCTACTATAAAATCAAAATCACCTATACCATTAGATTTAATCGACAATTTCACAAGCTCATTTTGAGGCAAAAACGAAACATCGCCTTGAGGCTCTATATACAAACGAATATAATCCTTTGTCTGCTCTTGTTTCTTTATACAATAATTAGAATTATTATTTATAATATTTAATTTTAACTCTATATTTTCAGTTTTACCATAAATAGGAATATCAACATAAGAATCATTACGAACATTGTATATACATCCATTCTCAAGTCTAATTAAATTGATATTTACATCAGCAGTCTCTACTTTCCACAAATGATCATTTGGTTGATTAATTATCTTCTCAACTTCCGCATACTCTTTTGCTGACTTATGCAACATAACATAAAACCCATATACATCTTTTAATCCATATTTATCCTTCCATTTAACTAATTCTGGCAGAAAAAAATCACATCCAAAGCTGTTTTTTTCCTCATTATCCCCATCTGTCATTAAAAACATATATGTAATCTTATCATTAGCCACACGATTATTATTGTAAAAGTCTTTAATCGTAACGCTATGATAAGTCATACTTTTTTTAGATGGAATAATTCCTTCTATTTTTTTTCTTAAATTACTTTTACCTAGCGATGTTGCTTTCTCATAGTAACAATCCCAACAACAATCTATAGAACCATCAACTGCAAAAGGAATCACATATAATTCGGTTGTTTCATCCTCAACAGCATCAATTGCAGCTATCAAATTATCACGTACATCTTCCCAAATATTATTTGGTTTAACCATCGAATAAGAACAATCAAGATAATAGATACGACGCTCTCCATTTTGAGAAAAAGAACAACCTATACCAAAAATAACAAACAAAAAGAAAAATATGTACCGTTTCATAAAAATCTTAAGATATAAATTTATCTATCATTACTTTCAAATTCTGAACGAGAAATAGACTCTCCTGCATTTCCTCCATATTCAGAAACATAAAAACTCATAACTGCTTCTGAATAACCACGACTATCACATACTATTTCAAAGCAATTTTCATCTTTTTTGTACAGTGTAAAAGAACCTGACTTTTCGGCTTTTGTTTTTGTATAAAAATATCCTGTTGATGAAAAATATGTAGTTCTTGACTGTTGTGGAGGAATGTAAAGTGTGGCATGCAAACCACCCATTTGCTTCATAACTTTCACTGTTGAAGTATAGTTAGAAGTATTAGAAATAGTTAGCGATGCTCTTTCTTGAGCATTTGCACTAAATAAAGCAATAAAAACTATTGCTAAAGATAAAACAACTCGTTTCATAAAATGCTAAATAAAAAAATTAAACCAAATATTACGACATAAAAAAGCGTGAAACTTCGTCTATTACTCGTTTCACGTCTTAAGGCCTTCGCATTGCCCAATCAACCTAACGAGCAATGCAGAAGTCCACGCCGATATATTGTACCAACTGCTAATCCTAATAGAAATTTATTTTTATAAGTTTTTTACCATTTTAATCAGTATTAAAATAGCATTAAAACCTTAATAAAAATCTAAATTTTTCTACTTTGGATGCAATATTGGCTATATACAATACACCTATGAACATCTACCATTGCTTTGTATTCGGGTTTGCTAATTAGAGTTTGCGAAGTTCTAAGACAACGAATATCAAAGCGTTATAGTAAACGCCATTTTTTATATGTCTGCCAATCCCACCCTATTCAAGGCTGACTGCCCCGGCATTGAATCGACAATGGCAAATGTAATATTTATTTCTTAATAAAACAAAATTTTTGTTGATTATTTTTTATGTTTTTCAACATAAAAATACACATTCTCAATGTGTATTGTGCCGTGTATGTTTTCTCGCTTGAAGGTTGCTTGAAGGTTGCTTAAAAGTTTGGCAAAAGAATACACACTCTGAATGTGTATTTTTTAGTTACGCACCCAAAAAGATATTTATAGTTTACTCTCACTTTGCGTCTTTTCAATTTACGAAGTGAGGATACACCTCGGTAATCTAAAATAAATTTTAATTACTCCCACTTTGCGTCTTGCGCTTTTGCGCCTTCTCATTTTCCCATCCTCTCCATAGGTGCAAGCAACCTATCCCAAAGAAGAGTGACAAATTATCAAAAGAAAACAATCTTAAACAGTCATTTCTGCCTTAAACAGTCAGAAACAGTCAGCGCACTTCCCCAATGTTGTATCTTTGCATCACAATTCGCTCTAACTACCCCTTATTTATAGGGAGACGAGCGAAGCGGAGGTATTAATTCCTCATTCAAAATTATATTACTAACTTCTAAAATCATTTTTTTATTATGGAAAATTCAAATTTCAAACCTTTTGCGAATGAATTAAAATCGCAATTACCTCAAATTCTTCAAGAGGTTGTACGTGAAACTTCGTCGGACACCGAAGCCGACCTTATGCTCATGGGAGCTATCACAACCCTCTCGGCTGCAATTCCTAATGTCTATGGCATCTACGACGAAAATGTTGTCTACCCTAATCTCTATCTTTTTGTATCGGCAAAGGCTTCGGCTGGAAAGGGCCGACTTGCCACATGCAAAAACCTAATCATGCCTATCCACAACGAACTGCGCAACAACCCTTTGACTAATAGACAATCGCTTCTCATCCCTGCCAATTGTAGTGCTACTGCTATGTATCAACAACTTTCACTCAACGACGGCAAAGGACTAATATTTGAAAGTGAAGCGGATAGCCTTAACAATGCTCTTCGCAGCAGTTACGGCAATTTTTCCGATGGTCTCCGCAAAGCTTTCCACCACGAGACCATCAGTTACTTGCGCCGAAAAGAGAACGAGTGGGTAGAAATCAACAATCCTCACATCTCAATCGTGCTCTCTGGCACACCTAACCAATGTAAACGCCTCATCCCTAACGCTGAAAATGGTCTTTTCTCACGTTTTGCGATTATGAATCTCGACTCCAATAAAACTTGGAAGAATGTCTTTGATAAACAAAAAAAGAGAAAAAATGCACATTTTGATGCTCTCGCACTGAAGGTTCACGAACTACACAAACGTCTCCGTTGCCAAGAACACGAAATCGAATTTGACCTAACCGACAAACAAAAAGAAAAGTTCAATGCGCACTTCAATTCGCTACAAAATTCGCTCATCGACGACGATAATTTTTCGGCGACTATCCGCCGTATGGGGATAATTACGTTTCGCATTGCTATGATTCTTAGCGCACTTCGCATAAAAAGCAAACGTAGCAATATCAACAAAATTATATGCTCTGACATTGACTTCGAAAGTGCTTTAAAAATCTCAAAATCGTTGTTAGAACATGCCAATTTCTTATATAAAACGCTCCCCGAAGGCGAAAAAGCAATCCAAAATAAAATAAAAAAGGCGCAACAAATGGCAAATTTGCTCGAAATGATGCCCAAAACTTTCTCACGAAAAGAAATGTTCGCCATAAGTCAATCGATAAAGATTAGCCTTCGCACAATCGACAATTACCTCACTGACTATCTCAATGACAACAAGATAGAGTGTATCGGGCATGGCATATATCGCAAAATAGAATCAACACCCAAGTGCGCCTAATAGCGCAAAACGCAAGACGCAAAACTGCAATGTTGGAGCAAAGCAACTGCAAAAAAACAGAGCGAAAAAGTTGCACAACTTTTTCGCTCTAACAATAAGTCTCATACAAAAGTTACCTTCTCATCAGTCTACTCATCAACACCACACACACCGCCACCGATGCCACCGACAAATACCACGTATCTCCCGTACCTATCAAGTCAAAATCAATCGAAGTATAACCATTATAAGTCAAAAATGCCGTCACCACTGCCGCTGCATTATTCGTGAAATGCGCCACTATCGGAGCCCACAACGAACCTGTATAATAATACAAATAACCCAATGCTGCGCCTATCAACATTCTTGGAATAAAACCATAAAACTGAAAATGTATTGCCGAAAACACAAATGCCGACACCCATATCGCCGTATGATAATTAACCGATTTTCCCAACACTCGTTGCAACCAACCTCTAAACATCATCTCTTCGCACACTGCCGGCAACAATGCCATCACTAACAAATTGACAAGCATCATACCCACCGAAGATGTATTCAAAAATCTCTCGGTCAACACTTTTGCCGATTCCTCCATCTGACGCATCATCTCCTCTAGCGAAGCCAAATACGATGGCAATTCCATACCATTATTCCACTCTGCCAACAACGAAATCATTGGCAAAGCTGCAACTGCAAAAAGGAATGCTATCAAACAATCCCTCGGTGCCAACCTTCTATCAAGCAACATTTGCTTAAACGGATTCGAATGCTCTTCCGTAAACCACACACCCACCAATGCCGTAACTCCAAACAACACGATAGTCTGAAATCCTTGCATAAACAACAATCCATTAACCGAATCGCTCCACGTTGGAGCCAACAAAGCAAGTGCTCCCATCAGCACAACAAGTCCGACGAAAGCACTAAATATCAACAATAATGCAATAAGCAATTTTTTCATATCCCCTACTATACATTATCTGGCAAACGAGCTATAATTGTCTCATTACCACGAGTTGCCTCGCCTATCTCAACAAAAATTTCAGTTCCTTCTGGCAAGAACAAGTCCACACGCGAACCGAATTTGATAAAACCAAGATGCTCATTGATATTACATTTATGATTAGGTGCTGCGTATGTCACAATACGACGAGCCAATGCACCTGCTATCTGACGCATCAATATTTTATGCCCATTTTCGTTCTCTATCACCACAGTCGAACGCTCATTTTCGTGCGATGACTTCGGCAAAAATGCTGCCACATGACGACCATTATAATGACGCACATAACGCACAATACCCGAAATCGGATACCAATTGGCATGCACCGAAAAGACATTCATGAATATCGACACCTGAATCATCTTCTTGCCATCAAAATATTCCCACTCTTCTGTTGGTTCTGTAACCACAATATGTCCATCGGCTGGTGCAATCACCAAGTTTTCATCATTTATCTCTATCTCTCGCGTTGGATTACGGAAAAAATAAAGAAAGAACGAATACGCCAAAATCGAAATAATCAAACAAACCACACTCAATATGCGATTTGGCGACTGAATAAATACTATAACATTGACTGCTACCAGCAATGTAAGCAACGAAAACAGAATTGCATAACCTTCTTTATGCACTTTTAATCTTCTTTTCATAATGTATCAGTTAAATAGTTAATATCACAACAATAGATAAAGATAGCATGCCACCACTGGCGCTGCAAATATAAGACTATCGAATCGGTCTAGCCATCCACCATGCCCTGGTATTGCCATTCCCGAATCTTTCACGCCTAATGTGCGTTTCAACAACGATTCTACCAAGTCGCCCAATGTGCCAAACATTACCACTATTTGTGCAAACACTAGCCATTGCCACAACTCAAGCGACGCACCATCGTGACCTACTAATAGGTTTGACAATGGTTGGTCTAATATCGACATTAAATATGCTGCTACTAATGCAAACAAATTTCCTCCTATAAACCCTTCCCACGACTTTTTAGGCGACACGCGTTCGAACAATCTATGACGTCCAAACAACGAACCTGTCAAATATGCAAACGAGTCATTCACCCATATAAACACTAACATCGACAACACTAATACTGGAGTAAATTGTCCGCGGAAAAATGCTATCATATTTATCAATGCAAACGGCACTGCCACATATATCTGACTATAAGCAATATGCATCCATGCCTCTACTGGATTTGTCTTCGTATTCCACAATTGACCTATCATTGCAGTCAAAAGACTCATACCATAAACCACCCATACTATAACTATCATACGCTCCGAAAACATCATCGCATGCTCTGCATATATTGCCAAAAACAACAATGCCGACACTCCTCCAAGATATGTCGATTTACCTGTCAACAACTTCATCAATTCTTGTGTTGCCAACAAACTTATAAGCATAAACAATATGCCAAAACTAATTGGACTCCAAGCCGTAGCTGCTATAATAACCGCCACAAGCACCGCACCTGCCAATGTGCGTGTCACAAAATTTTTAACATCCACGATATATTAAAGTTGAAAGTTGAGAGTTGAAAGTTAAAAGTTTATGTAGGGACACTCGGCTCGAGTGTCCGACAATGAACAATCCGAAGGCTAATTATTCATTCTGCATTGTGAACCGAAGGTCATGAACCATCAGACGAATAATTATGCATTGTGAATCGAAGGTCTTGAGCCGTCAGGCGAATAATTGTGAATTATACATTGTACATTCCCCATTCCTAATTCCCCATTCCTCATTCCTCACTCCTCATTCCTCACTCCTCATTCCCCATTATTTCTTCAGCACGCGATGCCCACTGACGTTTGCCAAACACTTGTTCCAAATCTTCGGCAAACAACACCTCTTTGTCTATCAATATCTGAGCCACCTCATTATGTCCCTCTTTGTATTGAAGAAGGATTTGTTTAGCGCGCTCATATTGCTCATCAATGATTCGTTGCACCTCACGGTCTATCAACTGCGCTGTTGCTTCTGAATATGGTTTAGTAAATCCAAATTCGCTCTGACCGGTCGAATCGTAATAAGACAAGTTTTTCAATTTATCGCTCATACCGAAGTATGTAACCATCGCGTATGCACGGCGTGTTGCTTGTTCCAAATCCGACAATGCGCCTGTGTCTAATATTCCAAAGAATATCTCTTCGGCGGCACGACCGCCCAACAACGAACAAATCTTATCCAAGATGTGTTGCTCTGATGTCAACTGACGCTCTTCTGGCAAATACCACGCTGCACCCAATGCTTGTCCGCGTGGCACTATTGTCACCTTCACCAATGGGTCGGCATATTGCAAATGCCAACTGATTGTGGCGTGACCTGCCTCGTGATATGCTATATTTTTCTTCTCTTCGGCAGTGATGATTTTCGATTTTTTCTCCAATCCACCGACGATTCTGTCCACTGCATCCAAGAAATCTTGACGACCAATAGCCTCACGCTCTTTACGCGCTGCTATCAATGCTGCCTCGTTGCATACGTTTGCTATATCTGCACCCGAAAAACCTGGGGTCTGACGTGCCAAGAACTCTACGTCAACTGTATCATCCAATTTCAATGGTTTCATATGCACATTGAATATTGCTTTACGCTCATGCACATCTGGCAATTCTACCTGTATCTGACGGTCGAAGCGTCCTGCACGCAACAATGCCTTATCCAATATCTCTGCGCGGTTAGTCGCTGCCAACACAATCACACCCGAATTCGAACCGAAACCATCCATCTCTGTCAACAATTGGTTCAATGTATTCTCGCGTTCGTCGTTGCCATTATGGTTCACATTCTTACCACGAGCGCGTCCAATTGCATCGATTTCATCGATAAATACGATACATGGTGCTTTCTCTTTTGCTTGTTTGAATAGGTCGCGCACACGCGATGCTCCCACACCTACAAACATTTCAACGAAGTCCGAACCCGACATCGAGAAGAATGGCACATCTGCCTCACCTGCCACTGCTTTTGCTAGCAATGTCTTACCTGTTCCCGGAGGGCCTACAAGCAATGCGCCTTTTGGTATCTTACCTCCAAGCACTGTATATTTTTTAGGATTTTTCAAGAAGTGCACTATCTCCTCTATCTCCTGTTTTGCTCCTTCCAATCCTGCTACGTCGGCAAACGTAATCTTATGTTGTGGATTGTTTTTGTCAAACATCTGTGCTTTCGATTTGCCTACGTTGAACACGCCACCAGGACCTCCACCGCCCATCATCTTGCGGTTCATAAATACAAAGAATCCTATGAGCAACAACAATGGCAACACCGAGAATACTATCATATCAAAATAGTCTTTACCTTCGGTATAGCGCACTTCGCCATTGAACACTTTATCGGTTTTCAACTCATTGAGCAACTTCGAAAATTCATCTATCGATGGCACAATTGTCTCTACTCTAACGACTTCTTGGCCATCAGCCTCTATGCCTGTTATATCTTTCGCACATTTAGGATTGATTTCTGCAATAGCGCGTTGCTTCGATATCTCTATCGAAATTTTGCTCACACATCCGTTTCTCAACCCATCTTCCAATCTCGAATAAGCCACCTCACGCGATGCTCCCTTCGGATTCCAGATAGACAACACGATAAAGAATATACCTATCACCAAGTATATCCAATAAAAATTAAATTTAGGTTTATATCCACCTTTTTGTGGACCACCATTTTGTGGTTTTTTCCCTTCTTGATTTGGTTTATTATTTTCTTCTGACATAAATACTCCTCATTGTAAATTGCTCTCATCTTGCAAAAATGCAGCAAAATCAATTTACATCGTCTATTTTTTACACTAAAACTAAATTTTTAAATATCAACGAGGCGTCAAAGACGTCTAATTATGCTTAACCGCTGTGTGACCGACCAACGGGAGGGAACCTGCGGAAAACAAATCACTTCAACAATACGTCCCCAAAGGGGGCGAACAAAAACATTATCAATCCAAATCTGGAATCATTGTGATATTTGCATCAGCCCAAAGGTGCTCAATATCATAAAATTCACGAAATTCTGGTTGGAACACATGCACAATCACATTGCCATAATCCAACGCAATCCACTGACAATTTTCATATCCGTCCGACGAATAAGGTTTCTCACCCGCATGCTCACGCACGAAATCCTTCATCGTAGTCGCGATAGTCATCACATGAGTACTTGAATCACCCTCACAGATTACAAAATATTGACATGGAGCTTCCAATTTGCTCATATCCACAATAGCAATTTTCTTTGCTTTTTTCTCTTGCATACCCTCAACAATAGTTGAGATAAGTTGTTTCATTTCTGCCATTTATATAATTTATTTATGTTTAATTATCAAATAGATGTTTAATTCTTAATTCCCCATTCCTCATTCCTCATTGTATTATCATCTGATTCGCTTCCATCCATACCAAGTATCTCACCGCCTTCCCCACTGCCATCGAAACCAACACCACCCACCATCTGCATCTCAACAATCCCGCCGCCACTGCTATAAAATCACCCACACCTGGTAAGAACGAAAAAAACGCGAATCCATCGCCATATTTATGTATCTTTGCTTTCCAATTTTCAGCCTTTTCTTGTGGTATTTTCAACCATTTCTCTATCCACTCTATCTTACCTAAATAACCCAAACCATAACAGGTCATTCCCCCAAGCGTATTACCCACCGTAGCCCAAACCACCAACCATATTGGGTCATACCCAGCCAACAACAACCCCGTAAACACCACCTCACTACTGAAAGGCAATATCGTCGCCGCCAAAAACGCCGCTATCCCAATCCCCAAATATCCTAATGACACCAAATCCATAAATCAAAGCTCAATTATGTTCCACTCTAACCCAAATTCTCCACTAAACTCCTCCCCTATCTTAGGGGAGGTGTCCGAAGGACGGAGGGATCAAAATTCCTAATTCCTAATTCCTAATTCCTAACTCCTCATTCCTAATTTCTAATTCCTCATTCCTAACTCCTCATTCCACATTTTAACCGCATTCACCGCAATTCCAGTATAAACCACATAAAGCCCTGCAGTCCAATACATCCCCACCATCAAGAATAGCCCTATATAAACCACATCCACCAACACCCACATCACCCAGTTATCTATCTTCTTACGTGTTAGCAATATCTGTGCCACCATACTCGCTGTTGTCAATATGGCATCAACCATCGGATATTGTGGCTCTTGAATATTCTCTGGCAACAACTGCGCACCCCATTTCACACCCATTCCCCACAGCACTCCAGTCGCCACCACAACTATCACAACCACCGCTCTCTCCATCCAACTCAACCACATCACTTTCAACTCCTTATCCACTTCAACTTTTGGTTTTCTCCACGAATATAATCCATAAAGATTTATCACAAAATATATCCCCTGCAACATCATCCCCGAGTACAACCCCTCTCTGCCAAACAATATGCCATACAGCACACAATTCACCAACCCAATCCCAAAATTCACCACCTCACCCTTAGATGCCAGCCATATCGCCACCACCCCAAACACCACCGCTATAATTTCTAATGTATTCACTTTTGTTCACCAAAACATTTATCTATTAAAGCCTCTACATCTGCAAATGAAGGTTCAGGTTCCCACTCTCTGGTATTTATATTCGATTTATTTTTAACAAACTTCATGTTTTTGTCTAAAAAAATACTAAACACCATTGGATCAAACTCTGTGTATGAATCTTCTGTTATTATAGCAATTTCCTCACATACTTCACAAGAAAAAAATGGAGTATTTTTACTTCCAAACACTTTAACCTCCCAACCAATACACTCTACCTCTCCCCAAAAAGGCAATTCAGCATACCAAGAATCAAGCACAGTGTCTTCAGGACAAATAGGATTAGCATCAATAGCATGACATTCCAACAAAAAACCGTCCTCATGCACTGATGCCATCACAATAAAAGACACACTTAACTCTTCAATATATTTATCCGCAAATAAAGGATATCTACGACAGATATTTATTTCCTCTTTAACCATTAAATCAATAATCCCCTCTGTAAACTTAGAAAGAACAACACTATTATCTTGAGAATACAAATTCAAAGAAGATAACACTAAAATAAAAAATAATAACAAAGCCTTTTTCATAATCCCCAATTTAAGGTTTCACTGCCCGCATTGACGAAGAAGCGTAAAGAAAAATTCGTAATAATCCGTAATAAGGGTTTTTGAGGAGGTTATACCCAACCATATCGAAGCATAAATATATGCGTTGCACCCAACATTGAAACCTCACATAAGCACCGCCCGACTTTAAACCCGAATAGGATTATTGCGAAATTTTTAGCTTCGTAGTCTAAGCGGAAGACTTTTGGTTACTTTTTGCGTCAAGTGAGAGCAAAATCAAGCTTACTTGAACCAACGGTCCTTGAGCCGAAGGCGATAGAATTATGCCGAACGTAGCAAAAATCACGAAGTAATTTTGGTCACAAAAGTAACAAGAAAAACAATAAGATATTTTGATACTTTTGGTCACAAAAGTAACGTACTACCCAACACTTCCCTCCAATGATATTTGCAACAACTTCTGTGCCTCCACCGCAAATTCCATAGGCAATTTATTGATTACCTCTTTGGCATAACCACCGATAATCAACCCCACTGCATCTTCTGTCGAAATACCACGTTGCGAGCAATAGAACAATTGGTCCTCAGATATTTTCGACGTAGTAGCCTCATGCTCGATAATCGCAGTCGGATTCTTCACATCTACATAAGGGAATGTATGTGCTCCACATTGGTCGCCCAACAACAACGAGTCGCATTGCGAGTAATTCCTTGCACCTGTGGCATTTGCATTCACTTTCACCAATCCACGATACGAATTCTGACTCTTACCAGCCGAAATACCTTTACTTACGATACGCGAACGTGTATTTTTGCCCAAATGTATCATCTTCGTACCTGTGTCGGCTTGTTGATAGTTGTTTGTCAACGCCACCGAATAAAACTCACCCACCGAATTATCACCTTTCAATATACACGAAGGGTATTTCCACGTGATAGCCGATCCTGTCTCCACCTGTGTCCACGACACTTTCGAGTTATTACCCTTACATATCGCTCTCTTTGTCACAAAGTTATAAATACCGCCCTTACCATCTTTGTCGCCTGGATACCAGTTCTGCACGGTCGAATATTTCACCTCAGCATTGTTCATCACCACAATCTCTACTATCGCCGCATGCAACTGATTCTCATCGCGTTGTGGCGCAGTACAACCCTCCAAATACGACACATACGCATCATCATCCGCCACTATCAACGTACGCTCAAACTGACCTGTACCCGCTGCATTTATACGGAAATATGTCGACAACTCCATCGGACAACGTACGCCCTTCGGTATGTAAACGAACGAACCATCCGAGAATACTGCACAGTTTAATGCTGCATAAAAGTTGTCTGTATATGGCACCACTGAACCCAAATACTCGCGCACCAAATCAGGATATTCTTTCACTGCCTCCGAAATCGAACAGAAAATAATACCCTTTTCTGCCAATTTCTCACGGAACGTAGTCTTCACCGACACCGAGTCCATCACCGCATCCACCGCAATACCGCTCAACACCTTCTGTTCTTCGAGTGGAATACCCAATTTGTTGAATGTATCAAGAATCTCTGGGTCAACCTCATCCAACGATTTTGGCGCATTCTTTCTCGGTGCTGCATAATACGATATTGCCTGAAAATCTATCTCAGGTATATTCAACAACGCCCAATCTGGCATCGGCATCGTGAGCCAATGACGATAAGCCTTCAATCTAAACTCCAACAACCACTCTGGTTCTTCTTTTTTTGCTGAAATCAAGCGCACTACCTCTTCCGACAATCCCTTTTGTATAGTCTCCGTATGAACATCGGTCGTAAACCCATATTCATACTCTTTTTGAGCCACTTGACTAATAAATTCGTTTGAATTATTCTCTGACATATATCAATTTATATAGTTTTAACGCAACATAATATTTAATCTACAAAGATACAAATTTTATTTCACATACACAACACCCCCAACAGTATATTATTTTCCTCTTTTTTCATTCCTAACCTCAAGCTACCTTTAATATAGGATAAATATACTATAAATATAGGATAAACATACTATAAATATACTATAAACATACTATAAAGCAACCTCCACTCAACCCTCTTGCCCCCAAAAACATCAAGAGTATCTACATCCCTCAACAAAATATCTAACAAAAAAAAGAGGCATATCTCATTGATATGCCTCTAATTATATCTACCAAACATCAACGCCTACCCAACACCACACGTCCGCCAATCACTTGCGACAACTCTTTCTTTGCCTTCAATATTGCTTGCTTCTTCTTTATCAATTCTATCATTTCCATTGTCTTATTCGCCTCTTGCGCCTCCCTAATCTGTTGGTCTACTTCGCGCTCTTTGTCGCAAATTATTGCCGCTTTATATTCGTGAATAACAGTAAATATCTCACGTACCAAAGTCTCTTTACGTTCTTTCTCTCTCTGAACCAAATACTCCTCATACTCTCTCGGATTCGCTTTTGGGTCACCCACAAACTCCTCATGTTTTGTATGCATGCGCGACAACACATATTTGTCTGTCATCAAATCTGCCGCTATAGCCGAAATTTGTGGGTCTATATGATTGGTGAAATATCTAGATGAATTCACCGAATTCTGTGCATCAAAACTTCGCGATTCATCCAACATCTTCTGATGCAGAGGATTGCGAAATATACTCTGCCCCTCTTCCTCTAAGTCCGACAACGACGCTATCACAAATTGTGCTACTGTCTGATACACACCCTCTTCTACTTCAAACAACACCTCATCTCCATGTCTAACCACATAATACAACACATTCAACTCTTCTTTGTCCAATGTCACCATAGGCACAACCACGCCATTCTGCACCACATCTCGCATCGCAGGCTCTTGTCTATAGGCAGGGGTTGTAACATGTTTTGGCGTTACTTCATAGTTCGTCGACACCGAAGCCGAGTCGCCATTTGTTTTTCTAATCAACTCTTTCTCTTTCTTCGCGCGCAATATCTTCTGTATCTCTGCCAACACCACCTTCTCGTCAATTTCCAACAATTTAGCGCACTCTTTTGCATACACCGAACGCACTATCGTGTCTGGAATCAACGACACCGAGTGCACCACATCTTGTATCAACCCTGCTCTCTTTATCGGGTCGTTACCTATCTCATCCAACAATAGTTGTATCTTGAATCTTATGAAATCCACCTGATTTCTATCGATGAAATCAATAAAATCCGACGCATTATTATTTTGTGCATACGAGTCTGGGTCCTCTCCATCGGGCAACAACACCACCTTCACATTCATACCCTCTTCCAACAACAAATCAATACCCCTAATCGATGCCTTAATACCTGCCGCATCACCATCATAGAGCACCGTAATGTTTGGCGTGAAACGATGTATCATCCTTATCTGACCCGGCGTGAGCGACGTACCCGACGATGCCACCACATTCGTAATCCCTGCTTGGTGCATACTAATCACATCGGTATACCCCTCCACCAAAAAACATCTATCATACTTCACTATCGACTGTTTAGCGAAATATATGCCATACAACTCGTTGCTCTTATGATATATTTCACTCTCTGGCGAATTGACATATTTAGCGGTTTTATCGTCTTTTTTCAACACACGACCGCCAAATGCCACCACCTTGCCCGACAAGGTATGCACCGGAAACATCACTCTACCTCTAAATCTATCATACCACGTCCCATTATCGCGACGATTACCCAATCCACATTTTTCGATGAAATCGGCTTTATATCCACTCTGCAATGCTGTCAGTGTCATTGCATCCGACTTGTCAAGACAATAACCTAATCCAAATTTTTCTATGATTTCATCGGTAAATCCACGACTACGAAAATACGACAATCCCACTGCTCGCCCCTCATCCGTGCTATTCATCTGCTTTGTGAAATACGACTGTGCCCAAGTGTTCAACGCAAACATCGCCTCACGGTCCGACAGCGATTGTTGCTCTTCGGGCGTCATCTCTTTCTCTACAATCTCAATATGATATTTTTTCGCCAAATAGCGCAATGCTCCAGGATAGTCCAACTGCTCATGCTCCATAATGAAGTGCACCGGACCTCCACCCTTACCGCAACCAAAACACTTAAAAATCCCCTTCGCTGGCGAAACTGTAAACGAACCTGTCTTCTCATCATGAAACGGACACAACCCAATATAGTTCACCCCACGCTTACGCAACGTCACAAAATCGCTCACTACATCAACGATTTGCGCCGCATCCAATATCTTCGCTACAGTCTGTTTATCTATCATGTTTCTTATCTTTTTTAAGGACCACAAAATTACAAATAAATATTGAAAAATCCAAAACTTTTTAGTAACTTTGCATTTCAAAATAAATCAAACAATCGTTGACCGTTGACTGTTGACCATATAATCATGAAACAAGAAATCCGCAAAACCATACGCGCCAAGAAGAAAGAGTTAGGCAAGGAGCAACTACTCACCATGTCGCTTCCTATTACCGAACTAATTGAAGCTAACAAACAATACCATGAGGCTCCTATCGTCATGCTCTACCACCCTCTTTGGGACGAGGTTGACGTACGCCCTCTATTCGACCGCGCGCTCGCATCTGGCAAACGCGTAATTCTCCCAACTGTCAAAGGCGACGACATCATCCCTGTCGAAATCACTTCTGACACTCAATGGGTTGTTGGCGATTTCGACATCCTCGAACCTGTGGCTGAACCTTATCATGGCAACATCGACCTTATCGTAATCCCTGGCGTTGCTTTCGACCTCAGTCTCAACCGCCTCGGTCGTGGCAAAGGCTACTACGACCGTTTTCTCGTGCATCACCCCAACGCATATCGATTAGGTGTGTGCTTCAAATTCCAAATGGTCGACGAAGTACCAACCGAACCTTTCGACCTTCCTATGCACAAAATCATTGCTATCTAAACAATATTAAGCCTATTGTCTACGTTATAACGAATATGACTAAACGACTTACATATATTTTACTTACATTGCTACTGCCAACCATACTTTTTGCACGTGCAGGGTCGAGTGTTTTTCCATTCCTCAATCTCCCTACCGGTGCAAGACAAGCGGCTTTTGGTGGTTCTAATATCACGCTCTACGACAACGACCTCAACTTCGCTTTTGCCAACCCGGCTCTACTATCCGAGAAAACTCACAACTTCCTTGGCCTCAACTACACCAACCAATTCAACGATATAAATATTGGTTCAGCAATCTATGGTCGCAACTTCAGCGACAAAGATTTCATGGCTTTCGGCATTCACTACGTCGACTATGGCACATTCCTCGAAACTAACGAAATCAACCAAACTTTAGGCACTTTCACTGCCAAAGATATGGCTATTACGGCTATGTACTGCCGCTGGCTATCTCCTCGCTGGACCATGGGTGTCACTATGAAACCCATATTTTCGTTCTACGAACGCTATTTCTCATCCGGACTTGGTTTCGACCTCGGATTCTCTTACCACAACGAGGATGCCCTATTTGCAGCTGGACTTGTTCTTCGCAATGTAGGGTTCCAATTCAACGGATACAATAGTATAAACGGAGGCAACAAACAAGAAATCCTCCCTATTGACCTACAAATTGCTGTATCTCAAAAACTTCCCAAAGCACCTCTCCGATTCCACCTCACTCTCCACAACCTACAAACTTGGGATTTGAGTTATGGCGCAAGTAGCAACGTTCCCGACAAAATGGACGGAAAAACCAAGGTTGCCAAAGGCGCAGACATGTTCTTCCGCCACACTATTTGGGCAGTAGAAATCCTACCTCACAAAAATTTCTATATCGTAGCTTCATACAACCACCGACGCAGCAAAGAAATGTCCGTCAAAGACAAACGCTCTATCGCTGGTTTTGCCTTTGGCGCAGGTTTCCACGCATACAAATTCAACGTCGGATTCTCCATCGTTCCTTATCAAACAGGCTCTCTCGGCTACAACCTAACCTTCTCAACTAATCTAACTGACTTCGGAATAAAATAAAAACATCAACTAAATCAAAGACAGAATAACATAAGAACACTTTTTAATAAAAATATTATTTTATTTATGTTATTCCTGTTCTTATATCTTCTTATATTATGAAAAAAATCGTAGTTGCAATTGATGGTTTCTCATCTTGCGGTAAAAGCACCATGGCAAAAGCCCTAGCTAAATATGCTGGTTATGCCTATATCGACACTGGCGCTATGTATCGCGCAGTGGCCCTTTACGCTATTGACAACAATCTCATCGATGCCGAAAATATCGATGAAATCGGACTAAACAAGGCTCTTAACAACATCAAAATATCGTTCCAAACCATTAATGGTGTACAACATACCATATTAAACGATGTGGATGTCGAATCTCGAATTCGCACACTCGAAGTAGCCAACGGTGCTAGTCGCGTATCGGCTATCGGATTCGTACGCCGTGCTCTCGTAAAAGCACAACAAGAAATGGGCAACGAAGGTGGCGTTGTAATGGACGGACGCGATATCGGCACAGTCGTATTCCCCAATGCCGAACTCAAAGTTTTTGTCACTGCATCTGCCGAAGTTCGCGCTCAACGCCGCTACGACGAGCTCAAAGCCAAAGGCGAGGAACAACCATATGCCGATGTTCTCGCCAACGTAGAAGAACGCGACTATCGCGACACTCACCGCGCCGAATCTCCTCTGCGCCAAGCCGATGATGCTCGCCTCCTCGACAACTCAAACCTCAATCGCGAAGAACAATTCGAACTCCTCAAAACTTGGTTCAACGAAACAATAAACAAATAATACACAACACACAAAAGGCTGACTAACCCGCAAGTTAATCAGCCTTTTTTACATAATACAAGAGGTGCTCTATTCGAGCACCTCTCATTTATTTCATAACTCACAAAAGAGTTTATTCTTTTACAAACTTAATGGTTTGTACACCCTCTGTTGTTGCAATATTCACAAGATATACGCCTGTAGCAAAATTGTTAACATTGAGTGTGCGAAGTGTACTATCTGCTGAAACACCCATAGCTGGAAGCGATACAAGCATACGACCATCTATCGAGTAAACCTCAACTATAGCAGAAGCTGGAGCCTCTACATTGATAAAATCAGTTGCAACAGTTGGCCATACCGACACACCTTCAATCTCAACTTGTTCTGTAGCCACTTTATTATAACTACCGAAATAGATGTTTTCAAGATAGAATTCACCATCAAACTTATTTGCTGGATGACCAGTTTTTTCTACCAACATTGCTGTCAAATACCATTTTTTATCATCTGTTGGCAAATCAACTACTTTCACATTATAGAAATTCCAATTAAGGCTATTAAGCGTAAGAGCATCAACAACTACTGAATCTGAAGCATCTTCATTAACATATTTAAATTGAAGTGTATTGTGTGTAAAGTCACCTTTGAGTGGCATAGTCAATTCTGTACCATTTTCAACCAACACTGGTGCACTGAGTGTATATTCTACAACAGCCTCTTCAACTGCAGCAAATGTATAAGTGAACTTATTAGCAGTCTTAAACAATTTATTTGTTTTTGAATCTACAGCCACTTTCGCCTTGCTAACACCTTCACTATTTGTAGCGTTATAAGCAAACACTGCTGTTGCACAATCTACCGCTTTTTCTAACAAAGGTTCAGTAAAATTAACTGCGATAAATGGTATTTCTCGTTTTTCGCGAACTGTAATACCATCACGGTTTTGAACATACTCTTCAATAACCAAACGATAAGTTTTACCTTCAACTAAATCTGCTGTAACATCGAATTTATATGTACCATAATCACCTGCCTTATTCCATTCTTGTGTACGTGCAGCTTTATCAAGGATACTATCTCTTTCGTCAATCACATAGATACGATCCATACACTCACCCGATTCCAATTTAGAATCAAACAAAAGTTGGAACACTGGTTTAAGTGATGTTTCGTCTCCCTTAGCTGGCGATGTTGCTAACATCTTGAGTGTATCATACGATTTAGTCAAGAATTTAGACACATATTCTTGTTGCAAAGTATTAGTATAAGCTGTATCAGGGTGAGCTGCAGTTGTAGCAATACGCACTGTATAAACTGTATTACCAATAAATGGGTGATTTGGAGTAAAACGCAAACGTGTACCAAACTCTTCCCATGTAAATTGTCCCTCAATAGCTGGCTCAATTGTCACAGCAGCCTCTGTCGCTGCAGGATCCATACTCCAGTTCCAGTCAATTGCAATAGAAGATGCACAATCAACAGAGTCTACTTCGCTATTTGCAGGAGAGAAAGCAACAACCTCTGGAGGTGTATTACGAATAGCTTGCAAGTCAAATGTTACATAAGTTGTTTCATCTGCTTTAACCACAATATCTTGTGTTTGTTTGTGATAACCCTCTTTAGAGATAGCCACTTGATATGTACCAGCCTCAAGATTACCAAACAACCAGAAACCATTAAAATATTCGTCAGTTTTATACGAACGAATAACTGTTCCATTTTGTAGAAGTTCTACATCTGCGCCATTCAATGGATAATATGCATCGCGAGTACCGCGACGATAATATTTGCTTTGTCCGCCCAATGATGCAGCTTTAAAAGCAGGAGCCTCTTCGATTGAGATAAAACGGTCACGAACGTCACCTGCGATATTACCTGTTTTGAGCGTACGACCTTTATAATAGTGTACAAATGCATGCAAGAAGTGCCATGCTTCCAACCAACGATATTCGTGATTCATAAGACGATATGTTTCTGGAGCATAGTCGTGCATACGACCCTCTGAAATCACACCAGGAGTTGTCAAGTTACGAAGCACACCATAACCATTGCTCCAACCCATAACATTTTTAGCAAATGTTTTATCACCACGAAGTTGCATAGCATTAGTCCAAGGCACAAGTGTAACACCACGAATATTATCACCTATCAATTTACTTACAGCGCGACCCTCAGCATTATTTACCTCAGTCACTACGTGTGAATAGTTATTCAAATTATCACCTTCATCGACACCAGAATAAAGCATCAACGGATAGTTAGCTGGATTACCTGCGTTAGAGTGGATAGAAAGCATAAAATGAGAATTAAACGCATTGCTCTCTGCCACAATTGCCGACAAAGAACGGTCATCTTCTGTACGGTTAAGTGTACGAGAAATCATAAAATCCCAACCATCTTCGCCTGGAATTTTATTCAAAGAGTCAAGCATACTGTAAAGAATCAAACCTTTGTCAAGGTTGCTCGATGACTCCCAAAAAGCAAGAGTATCAAGATTTGATGCCACTTGACCATATGGATACAAAGCCACATAACGGTCATCACTATCCCAACCACCATGGCCAGGGTTGATGTAAATCTTTGTTGTGCCTTGTGCAAACATTGCAAAAGCGACAACAATCATCGAAAGTACTAGTAAAAATCTTTTCATAGTTATTAAATATTTAGTTAATATTTTATTACTTTACTTTAATCTTAATAGTATGCTTCGTATTATCAAGAGTAAAATACTCAACAAAAGGTTTCAAAGCACAAGGATAAACAGATATATACTCATCTGTAACAATAGGCAACTTATTACCTGTTTTTATATCTACTAAAACAAGGGTAGATTTAACAAACTCCTCACCATTATCTTTATCTTCCATCCCTACCAAATAACGATTATCCCACCAATTCGTTGCATTCACTCCTTTACCCAATCTATATAGTATTTCTCCCTGCAAATTACAAATAAATGTTCCTTGATCTGATGTTGTAAATAGTATCATCTTGCCATTAGGAGACAACTCTACCCAAATATAAAGCGAATTTCGGTCAATATTCACAGGGTCAAACGATGCTACAACCACTCCTTCTTTTTTTACTTCAATATATTTCAAATGATTGACTATTTCAACTTTCTTATGTTGCATTTTATACTCACAGTTCAAAGTCATATTATACATATATGGCTCTGACTCTTTTTGCAACACAACAACTCTCTTTGCCGAAAGTGCTGACACTAAACACAAAACACAAAATATCAACAAGCCTCTTCTCATAAAATATACAAAAACGAGTAAATAATTCTACTTAACAATAACTTTACAAGATGCCGAACCACACTTCACAACATAAGTACCTGCCGACAATACAGAACTATCTATACTGCATCGTGCACCTTGCATCGTGCTTTGATAAACACATTTTCCACCCAAATCATAAATAGAAACATATTCTCCATCTTTTCCCTCTACTACTATATAATCTGATGTTGGATTTGGATATACTACAAGTCCGTTATTAGTCACCACATCCTCTAACTCAACAATAATTTCGTCATAAATCAATTGGAGAGCCTTGATATCAACAACATGATCCATTTTCTCAATCTCTGTGCTAATATTGAATTTAATATAGTCGAGTACCAACGGATAAGTAGAGATATCGGTTGAAGTATTCAACACATCAGCAAATTCCAACTCGATAGTTTGCTCAACACCCGATTGAATGCCCTCTTTTTCGACATAAGTAGTTGTTGGTTCGTTATTAGCTTTAACGGCAAACATAACACTGCTAAACTTAGCCGTATTTGTGTTGAATGTCAAAGAAATTGCTTTTGGCAAACTATAAAGACGCATACCAGAATTTAACTGAATATATGGATTACGTTGCACTGAATATGAGAAAGTAAGTTTAGCATTATCAGTTTCAGTCGCAGGAATAAGAGTTGTATTCCATTTAGATGATGCTGCTTTAATTTCAAATTCCGACATTGCAATAGGCATCTTTGGCTCGTTGATTTCAGATACAACAAGAAGACTATCCTCTTTCCCGTCTAATTCACAACGAACAACGGTACGTCCGTTTTGCAAACCATTCAACACACCATTTTCGTCAACAGTCACAATTGTTGGGTCGTCGATACTCCATGTAAGAGCAGCTGGATTAACCAACATATCGCCACTCAACACCTCGATAGCATAATCAATATCTTGATCGACAATCACAGAGTCGAGACGAACAGCCACCTCTGCAGCAACAACCTGCAATGGTGCAGTGTAAGTAATATTGCCGACAGTAACGGTCAAATTACCACTTGCAACCGACGATGCAGCAGTGAAAACTTTACCTTCACACACGCCAATATTGTCATCACACGAAAGAGCAAAATCTTGCACATCACCATCCAACAAAGCACCATATTGGTTATATGCCATGATGCGAGGTTGATAACTTGCAAACGTTGGCACCTCAAGTTTATGATTATGGAAACGCAAATAGGCAATTGTGCTATCAACAGGAGCAGTAGAAACCAACATCCAACCATTACCGACCGAGCGCTCATTGCCGTCAGAAGGCACATTAACAATAGCGTGATTTACAACCATCTCTGCCGAACCACCACCATCAAGACCCACAATATTGTATGCACCTATATTCTCTAAGATACCACAAACTTGAGTAGTTGTAAGACCAGGCGAACCACCTGCACCTTTTCCGTCGCACACAAAGAGATACAACCAACGACCATCTTCCGATGCACCGATTGCAGTGCGTGGATAAGGCGATGAATTATAGGTGTCGCCCGTATTGCGTTCGGTCAACTCACCATTCTGAAGAATCATTGCATTACCACCAATAAGTTGCTCTACTAACGGTTGCGATGCATCGGGACGGAAAAGAGCCATCTCTACCTCAATCTCTTGACCTACAGAAAGCTGATCAAGGAAAGTAGCAGCAGCACGCACCCCAGAAAGAACTGTTTCGTCGGCAGCAATAGGTTCGCCACCATCAATATTTTTCACGATACGACGCACCTTAACCTTTGTGCGTTTATTTAAACCCCATTTTTCGCCAGGCATAAGTTCAACCACCACTTCGGTGCGCTCCATCTTGTCGAAGCCTGCATGATTTTCGTAAGGTCGAGTTTTCTCACCCGCAAAACGATTATAAAGAGTCAAATCAGAAGTTTCCCACGCTTGATTTACACGATTGAAATGATAAGTATTTGTTTCGTCAATAATCACTCGCGCCTCAAACTTCATATAATCCATTACAGGCTTCTTGTTAACATCCATTGTGGCATATGCCCAAAACCAAGATTCGTTGGATGGAGCAACTTGCACCTCGCCATTCTGAATACTACCGCCACGAGGCATACCAAGTGGATATTCATAATTAGCCGAAACATTGAAAAAGTCGCCATTCACGCCACAATAAGCATCGTGACCAGGCTGAGTGTGACGATTACAAGCCGATGTCACTAACTCGGTTCCCGCAATACAGTCTTTACCCAAAAAAGTTTCTATCTCGGTATATTGATTTTCAAGGTCGATTGTCAAGACATGAATGGCTTGTGAAATAGCAGGCAACTTGGCATAACAATACATAGTACCAGGACCTACTTGTTTATATTCGATAGTATCAACTTGATACGAAGTGCCATAAATATCCATTATACCTTGCGCCGAAAGATAGCACAAAGAAGAGAAAACACAAACAAAAACGACCAAAAACTTTTTCATAATATAACTGATTTAGAACATTATGGTGTCACTATTTAATAATCACTTTGCACGAAGCCGAAGCACTTTTTACAACATAAGTGCCTGATGCAAGTTTAGAGGCATCAATTGTGCATTTTGCACTATGCATTGTGAATTGACCCAAGCATTGTCCCTCTAAATTGTAGATACGAACCTCTTCTCCCTCGACACCTTCGACAACAATATAGTCAGTTGCAGGATTTGGATATACCATCAAAAACTGATTATTCACTACATCTTCTATCTCTACAATCATCTCATCGTAAATAAATTGTAAATTCTTGACATCTACAACATGGTCCATCTTTTCAATTTCAGTGCTGATATTAAATTTAATATACTCAAGCACCAAAGGATAAATTGATATATCATTAGGTGTTGCCAATACATCTGCAAAATTCAATGTGATAGTTTGCTCTTTACCCGACTCGATATCTGTAAGTTCGACATAAGTAGCAAGTGGTTCGTTGTTGGCTTTCACGGCAAACATCACGCTACTGAACTTAGCTGTATTAGGATTGAATGTAAAAGATATAGCTTTTGGCAAACTATAAAGACGCATATCGGTTGTAAGTTGGATGTATGGATTGCGTTGAACCGAATAAGAGAAAGTGAGTTTAGCATTATCAGTATCAGTAGCAGGCACGAGGGTTGTATTCCACTTAGTTGAAGCTGCTTTAACTTTCCAAGTTGCGACATCGGCTTCAGACAATAGCATTGTGCCTACGTTGCTTTCAGGGATTTCTACGACAACTTTCAAAGTATCTTTAGAGTCGCCTAATTGACCAAAAACTAGAGTAGTACCATTGGCAAGACCAGTTAAAACACCATCGACAACACTACAGATTGTAGGGTCTTCGACAGTCCAAGTCAAAGCCTTTGGTTGAATGAGTTGAGTATTGATACCAATAATAGATTGTACCTCGATAGGATACTCACGCACATCATCAATCAACACAGAATCGAGACGAATAGCAATCTCTGCATCATTGTTTTTGATAACATAGACTTGTGTTGTTGCTCCTTGATAAGAGATTGTAAGATAGCCACTCTCTGTTCCTGAAGCAATAAGTTGACCATCCTCGATATGTCCTAATGAAGCATCGCAAGAGAGTTCGAAACCTTGTACATCAGTATTAATCAATGCACCATATTGATTATAGCCAAATACAAGCGGAGTATATGTACCATAAACAGGCAATTTGATATGACCAATATTGGCAGAGATAGCAGCAATAACATTATCGGAAGGAGCATTGTTGACCACAAACATACCATTAGACACAGAACGTTCGTAACCATCACTACAAGTATTCATTGGGCCAAATGGGTCGATATACATAGAAGAAGAACCGCCACCATCGAGGTTGACTGCTGTATAAGCACCAGCCGATTGCATAATTTCGGCAAGAGCCTTAGTGTTGCAACCCATAGATGTGCCACGACCATCGACGATACAATAGATAACTGTGTCGCCAGTTTGAGAGAATCCCCAACCAGTACGAGGATGGAGTTCGTCCCAGATTTCAGCAGTCTCTACCTTGCCATCTTTGAGCATCAAAGCACGAGGGTCGCCACCTACACAGTTGGCAATTGCAACAGATGCACCATCCATTGTGGTGTTAAGAGCCAAAGTGATGGTGTCGCCAACAGCAATGGTTGTGAGCGCTGTAGCCATAGTGCCATGGCCCGACAAGACAGCGCCATTTTGTGGGATTACAGCACCTATTTGATAGGCACGATATTCGGTTGCAACAACTTTTATGTCACGATTCATACCCCACGATTCGCCTTCGGCAAGCGTAACCACAACCTCAACGCCATGCTCGTTGACACGTGTAGATTTGCCTTGGAGATTGTTGTAAAGGACTAATTGATTTTCAAGACGATTATAATTTACGTGATTGATTTTCAGAGTGTCGCCGTTGTGAATGGCAGCACCATTAAATCGGAACTGACCTGCATAAGGAGTGCCATCTTCGGCATAAGCGGCTACGGGACGGCTATTGTTGGGCGTGTAAGCCAACTGATTGTCGCACACACAGGCACCTGTAGGCAAACCTACATCGCCTTGAGTAACATAGAAGTCGCCATTATGACCAGCAAAAAGATGATAACCTTCGGTGCTATGGCGTTTTGCCACAGTAGAAATACATTCTCCACCAAGGATAGAGTCGCGACCTACAGCCGCTTCGAAAGATATATATTTATTAGTGCGATCGACAAGTGTTTGATAGACGTGAAGCACTTTGCCATCGGCACGAGTAAATGTCATAGCAATATATTTGGTGCTAGGACCAATAGGATAAACCGCAGTAGTGTCAACCGAAAATGATACACCATTTAATAGAATATTATCAACAGCACATAAATTAATGCACAATGCACAATGCATAATGCACAATAAAGAAATGATTTTTGTTTTCATAAGACTAGTGGATCTAGGGATTCTAGTGATTTTTAGTAAACTAGATAATCTAGCAGAACTAGAGAAATTATAAAGAAATAAAGGGTAGGTGGAATTCCACCCACCCTTTATATATAAAAGAATGATAAATATTATTTAATCATAACTTTTGCAACGCCTTCAGCTGTGCGAACGATGTAAGCACCAGCAGTGAGGTTGCCGTTGAGAGCAGTTACGTTTTGACCAGTAACAGTGAAGATACCTTCGATTTGAGCTGCAGCAGCGATTGTGTTGTTTTCAACCCAAACATTGCTATCAATTGTAACGTTTTCAACAGCATCTGGTTGTGGAACTTCTGCTTCAGCGATTGTCAATGTGTAAGCACCGTAACCGTTTTCAGAAGTAAATGCATAGATTTCAACAGCTGTGCCTTCTTCGTTTGGTTGAGCAAATGAAGTAGCAACGCGTTGTGGGTTAGAAACGTTACCCATACCAGCCATTGGGAACTCATACAATTGAGTCATATCTTTGAATGCACGGTATTCGTCAGCAAATTTGTAAAGAACAAAAGTAGAAGGAGCAGTACCGCTACCTACAGTGTTGTCACCAGCGATGATGAGATAATATTCACCGTTAACTTCGAATTCAGTTACACCATTGTGACCATTAGCACGTGAAACACCATTAGCACCAATCAAAAGGTGATCAGCTTCGTGATCAGCATCGAATGCGTCAACCAAGTTACCGTCTGGGTCGAACAACAAAGGATAAGTAGTAAAGCCGTCAACATAGAAATAGTCGCCTTCGATAGGACAGATAACAGGAGCACCACCAACGTTAACACCTTCGCCAAGACCAAGTTTGATCCAGTTAGTTTCGCCGTCCCATTCGCCATCTTCGATAGTCCAATAGTAAACGTCAGCACCAGAAGAAACAACAGACATGATAGTAGCATCGCCATTGATATCACCATAAACACCGATACGGTCGAGACGGATAGTAGTGTTTTCTGGATATTGAGCGCTTAACCATTTAGCAGAGTCAGTAGCAAGGTCAACGAGGAGTTTACCTTCACCTGTTTCGAGGTCTACGTTCCAGATTTGGAAAGGACCACCAGAAGTTGGGAGGTTAGAAGTGATAGCATTGCCTTCGTTGTCGAGTTTGAGGTCAGTGTAAGGACCGAACAACCAGTTGCCGTTTACATCTTTAAAGATGTTAGTAGCATAGATTACTGGATCAAGCATTTTACCTGTTTTAGCATCAACGCGAACAAGTTTAGGTTGTTCGATTGGGTTGTTGTTGTCGCGATAAGAGAAGTAGAGGATACCATCTTTTTCAACAACTGAACGTGAACCTTCAGCAAGTGGGTTTGGACGGTTGTCGTTCCAGTTACCAAGATTTACAGAATACAACCAGTTGTTAGCGAAGTTGAATTTGTAACCACCAGCTTCTACTTCTGGATATTCGTAAGCATCTTTACCAGCAGCAGCTGCAGCAACCAACCACTCAGTTTTACCACGGAATTGGAGTGTAGTGTTATAGATAGCAAGAACAGCTTTAACAGATACTTTAGAACCTACAGGGAATTTGTCTTCAGTGATGCCATCCCATTTGTAAAGAGCAAGTTCTGTGTTACCATCAGTGATATAAGGAGTTTTGTAGTCACCTTCGTATTTAGAAATAGTTACACCTTCGATGTAAACCAATTCGTTGAGGTATGTAGCAAAACCGTTTACAGAGTCAGCCAAGATAGCAGAGATAAGAAGAGTTTGAGCACCAACTTCTTTACCAGCTTCTTTAGCAACTACTGTAGCATTGTTAAGTTCAGGAGAACCTTTGTAGATAGTTTTAACACCAGAAAGAGTAACCAATTCGCCTTCTGTCAAACCATTATCTTTACCATAGCAAAGGATACCACCAGTAGCATCTTGGATCCAGAAGTTAGAACCTGCTACATAAGAAACTGTACCTTGTACTTTAGTTTCAGTTTCGTCAGTCATAGCGATAACTTCAGCAATAGTTGGGATGTATTCACCAAATTTTGCATAAAGAACTACGTCGCCAGTACCAGAGATAGTAGTTACTTTTTCGCCAGAGAAGTCAGCTTCTTTGTACCAACCGAGGAAAGATTCACCTTCTTTGTAAGGAGTTGGAAGAACTACTGTTTCGCCTTCAGCATAAGTAGCAGGACCACAGAAACCAGCTTTCCAAGTAGGTTGGAAATATTCAAGATTACCAGCTAAAGTATAGTCAGCAGATTTTGGCCAAGCAGCACGAACTGAATTAGTAAAGAATGCAGCCAAGTTGTAACGAAGAAAAGATGCATTTGAAGAAGGAAGTGTTTGACCTTCGATTGTACATCTTTCGTCCATGTAAGTAATCAACCAAGAGAAGTGGAGTTTGAAGTTCTCATTTTCGAGGAAAGTGAGGTCCATTGCACCTGCTTGAGTTGGGATACCTGCAGCAACATCGCCGTTGAGCTCTGCCAAAGTTTTCCATGTAGTTGAAGTACCTGAATGTGCATTCCAGTCAGCATTCAAAGTTTCATACATGTCTTGTTTGTCTTGCCAACCAAAATCGTTGGTTACACCACCGTTCAAGTTGTACGTAATAGTACCTTGAGCGAAAGTCACGAGACTAATAGCCAAAGCGGCTACCAAAAGTGTAAACTTTTTCATAGTTAATAAAAAATTAAGAAATTAATATTGTGCATCGCTTCGTCGTGGCAGCTCGTGCTACATTGATTTGATGCGGTAAAAAAAATATAAATAAAAAATTATTTGTTTCTAGTGTTTGAGGTGTCCTTTTTCTTCGGCATAGGTTGCTTGAAGGTATGGTTATCCTATGAAGAGCCTAAGGAGAAGTTAAGGAATGACTACTTCACAATATGTTTGAGAGCAACGCCGTCGAGGGTGATGATATATGCACCAGATGACAAGTGTGGCAAGTGGGTTGTTTCGGTTGTTGTGCCAGTTGCAATAGCTGCACCTGTGATTGTATAGATTGTGTAGTGTGTGTCGGCTGGGGCATATAGCATATTGTTGATGATATATGCATTACGAGATTCGATATTATCAACTGCAACTTTGCTGTAGGTATATTTCACCTTGATTGGTGTAGAGAAGTCGGTATATTCGGTTGGGGTTTCGAGCGTTGCAACGCGAATGAAGTATTCGCCATCCTCGATGCCATCATATTCTACTGAATAGTTGCCAAGTTCGGCTACTTTCACTTTGGTTGCACGACCAGGGAATGATGCAACTTTAGAGAGCTCGAAACGGAAACCGTTGTTTGGAGTATCTTTTACAGTCACTTTCAATGTTGGACCAACAACTTCGGCACCATCGGCAGGCGAGATGATAACTGGCACTTGCATGACAATGTCTTCGGTAGTGAAGAGTGTTGTTGCAGAGACTGAATTGACTACAGGCGATGAAACTTTTACGCGAACATAATAGTTTTTGCTATAGCTAAGCACATCGGCAGGGATAGTGACTTTTGTCTCTTTGGTAGTATGAGAGAAGACTATTTCGCCCGAATAGAATGTGTTGGCAGTGGCTACTTCGCAATAGTATGTTGCATCGGCACCGGCATTGTCCCACTCGATGGTTGGAGTAACTGATACGCCTCCTTGACCATCGGCTGGATAGTTGACAGAGAAGACGCTACCTTCGAACCAACGCGTTTCGGACCAATTGCTTTTGGCATTGGCTACATTGGCTTTCACGCGCCAATAGGTTTTGTGTGAACCATCGATTTTGGCGAGTTGTTGAGTCAAGAATGCAGCAGAATCGGTTTGCACGGTTGCAAGAATTGACTCGAAATCATTATCGTAGGCAATCTCGACAGTATAACCCATTGCGTCTGAGATAGGTTGCCATGTGAGCCAAGTAGGAAGGATGATGTTTGCCTCGTTGAGTGGCGAAATGAGTTGCGGAGTGACGTCGGTTTTCAACTCTTCATCCAAGAAACGTGGAGCAAACTCGTTGGCATAACCATCGATAACGGTTACGGCAATGGCGTGAGTGGCAGCTGTGATGTCTTCGGGCAACTCGTAGGTAGTTGTATACGACATGCCCACAAGATATTCTGATGATGTAAGCGCCGATGGGTTGTTGCGCTCGGCTTTTGGTATTGCGTAAATGCCATAGCGGAGAGTAACGTCGTCGTCCCAAGTGAGGGTTTGACCATTCAAAGCCAAGTTTGTCACCATTGCTTGATCGTCGGCTTTATACCAAGTGATAGCCGGTGGCAAAACATAGTTGCCATAGACGGTCGATGTCAATTTGTCAATAAAACCATAGGTTGACAATTTATTAGTAGAGAAGAATACCATACCAGGAGCGCCTTCTTTGGCTGACTCGCGATTGATAACAATCTCGTTGACAGTTTCTTGTGGATAGAATACGCGCATCATAACATCTTGACGCTCAGGGATGCGAGCAAATACGCAATCTTCGGCATACTCTTCTACGTCGCTATACTCTTCACTTTGAGGAGCATGTGCTGGCGCACTTGATGGCTCGCGTTTGAGGTCGGACAATGAGCAACTTGTGTAGTTGTGACGACCAAATTTGTGAACTACTGTACCCCACCAAGGCACGATTTTAGAGTAGTCGGCATTGGCGCCGATTGTCCAATAGACTTGTGGCGAGATATAGTCGACTGTGTTTTGAGAGATCCACGCTACAGGGTCGGAATAGATGCCGTTGTATTGCCAATCGGAACTTGATGGGCATGGTGTGATGCCATATGATTCGGCAACTGAACGATTGGTACATGCTACACCAGCAGGACTGATACCAAAACGCACCCATGGTTTGCGTGCTTTGATAGCATCGTGAACATCTTTAACCATGAGATTGACTTGATGACGACGCCAATCGCCACGCTCGAGGCTATCGGGATTGTAGGCATCGTATTGCGCTTGGTCTTTAGCGTCGGTCATACCGCCGTTTGGATAGAAATAGTCGTCGAACACGATACCATCGACATTATATTTTGAGAGGATATCAACTACAACGTCTACGATGCGTTGGCGCACTTCGGGCATACCTGGATTGAGAATGACTGTACCACCACAATCTAACAACCACTCGGGATGAGTATTAGAATAGTCGGTAGGCAATGTGCCATAGGTATCTTGACTTGTAGAATAGCGATATGGGTTAATCCATGCGTGGCACTCAATACCGCGTTTGTGACACTCGTCAATTACGAATTGGAATGGGTCGTAGTTAGGCGCTTTGCCACGTTCGCCACAAAGATATTTGCTCCATGGCTCGTACTCAGAATTATAGAAAGCATCAGAAAAACCACGCACTTGGAAGAAGCAAACATTCATATTTGCTGCTTTATAGCGGTCGAGGATTTCGATCATTTGTGCTTTTTGGCTTTTTTCGGCAGCGGCTGTGTTATCGCGATTGCCAGGCCAGTCAATTGCCCACACGGTTGACAACCACGCGCCACGGAATTCGCGTTTAGGAGCAGTGTATTCTTGTGCGTTCAATTCAACAAAAATCGCACAACATACAATACATAATATTGAGAGTAATGTTTTTTTCATATCTCTATTTTTTTATTTGTGGCAGTGCGAGGGTTCAATCTCGCACTACCTATATGGGTTCATTAGAACAATTTGCTTTGGTTAGGGTTGATAGTTACAGCATAAGCTTCGACGCCTTCTACGAGATAGTGAAGTTTGTCATCGGCTGGGTCGTAGTAAACGATACCAGATTTAACATCGTCGGAACGCAAAGCGAAATAGACGCGACCTGTAACTTCGTCGATAGCCAATTGTGTGATGCCAACTGGTTCTTCAGGAGCAACACCTTCGGTATCTTTTGTTGCAGGGGTTGGTGCGCGTTGTGAACAAGCGCTACCATCAGCAAAATATTTAGCATAAGGAGCCAAAGCTTTTACATCTTTTATTGCTTCAAGTTGAGGTATAGTCATTTTATAGAATCCTTCGCCTGTGCCATACAATGCCAAGAAGAACTCTTGTGTTGCAGAGTTGTATGTGAAAGATTTAGGGAATGATGTACCCAAACTTGTCATCAAAGAACCAGATGCAGGAGCTGGAGCTTTATCATCTTGAGCTGCAAGAATATCCCCTGCCTTAAATCTCCAAATACCACGACCATTGAAAGTTTTGCCCCAATAGTAAGTATCGTCAATTTTGATAAGGTTAGAAGAGATTGCACCATATGACAAACCTTTGCCATAATAGCCAAGAGTGTTGTTTTGTACCCAATAAGGGAATGCTGCTGCAGAGTAAGTGGCATTGCGAGTAGAAAGTGGCACTGTAATCAAACCAGTGTTACGGTCAGAATAATAGAGGTTGCCATTTTCGATATAGCCAAAAAATGGGTCTTGGAATGCAGGACCACCTACGTTGCTAATCATTGTTTCGATAGTAGATGCATCGGCAGCCATTATAGTGATTTGACCATCGCCCAAAACGCCATCGGCATCGTTGATGTAATAGTATTGTTTACCTGCATCGAGACAGTAAAGTTTGTTTTCATAGCACAACATGTTGAACATGTGTTGACCTGCAGAAACACCCATATCGTATGGCTCGATAACTACGCCTTCGGTTGGAGTAGCAGGGATTTTCACTGCCATGATGTTGCCTTTGACAGTTGCAAAATAAAGAGTTGGGGCAACAGTATCGAGAGCAACTTGTACGTTTTTCTTCACAGCTTCGAGATTGCGACCACCAAGCACTACTTGCAATGAGACAGTTTGTGAACCTACTTTAGCAAATTTTACTTTGCCAAGATCTTGAGGATGACCTACGAATGAAACAACAGCTTCGCCTGCCTCGTTAGTTGTACCTTCAGGGAATGTCCATTGATATTCAGCTTCGAGATTGTCTGGGTTAGGGAGTTCTACCTCGAATGAGATATAAGATGTCATAACCTCGCAAAGTGAATCTTCTTGAATCAATGTCACGATAGGTTTGATGTCTGAGATGTAAATCTCATTAGACTTCGTAACGTCGTTGGCTTTGAGTGTAACAACATAGCGACCTGCTGTTGTAAATTTATGATATACAGTATCGCCAACAACCTCTTCTGAGCCATCGCCAAAATTCCAAGTACAATCAGTAGTAACTGGTTTTGTTGGATAGAATTTGATTGTAGCGCCTACATAATAATCCAACTGATACGTGTCATCATTTACCAAATAGGTAAAGTTGACTTTTTCTTGTGGCAAATCCTCTACTTCAGGGATATGCTCCTTACAAGCTGTAAAATTGATTGTGAACAAGCACAATAACAAGACTTTAAATATATTTTTCATAGTGCTCATTAATTAAGGGTTATTTCTGTAAGTTTAGTTAAACCGGCAATGCCTTTTGTATCCAAGCATTTGAGTTGAGCATTGATAACATAACCACGTGAATAAGAGATATTCAAATTACCTTTGCCATCGTCGATGATTTGTTCGAACGAAAGTGATTGGAACAAAGAGTCGAGTGGTGCAGGAATTTCGTGATTAACAAAGTGGTCGTAGTTTGTTTGTGAGTTTTCGTCGAACGATGTTGTTTTATATGGCAAAAACAACTCAGCATTCCAGATTGAGTCTGTTGCTACGAGTTTAGCAAAATCTCTATATGCTGCATCTGGATTAGAAACGAGATAGTTATAGAGGCTATCTTTGAAGTTTTGCATAAATCCTTCGCCAAAGTTAGTATTAACTTTATCTTCTGAGAATTCAGTGCCACCCCAAGTAACACGAGCTAATGTGTTAGATGTTGGGAAAGTGCTATCGAATTTATATGCGCGCTCTTTGCTATTGTAGTTAGCTTCGTCGTGTTCGTATCGTTTGATACAAGTAGAAATACGTTGTATGCTAGATATCTCCGATGCTACTGTATATGGCACAGAGACAACCCAAGGAGCAGAAACATTTTTACTTACAGTTTCGTGGATATCGTACCACACTTCGAGATGCGAAATTGGAGTCTCCTCTTCGGTTGTATAATATTGAACAGAAAATGCAACGTCTGAACCTGCCGAAACCACTGTGTTTGGAATTGTCCAGTGAACTTGTGGGGCCATTTCGCCTACGTGCACAAGGTCATCCATTTTGTCGTGCTTGTCGCAACTTGCAAATGCAAGAGCGAGCAAACCAAACATTAAATATTTCAAATTATATTTCATATCGCTATTATTTTAATATGTTAATACTTATTTCTTGAACAAATCTGGGTTAGAATACATCCATTCACCATCACCAAAACTAGTAATAGCAGTTGTACTACCTGGTTTTTGCCAAATCATACGATTGCGCATCCAGTCTGGATTTTGATAAATACCAAGACGTTCAAGCTCTGGACGATTGTATTTTTCTTCTGTTTCAGGGTCGGCTGAAATACGATTCATCCATGCATTAGCCGAAAGTTTAAAGTTTGTACCCAAATCTTTATCTGTGTTCCAGTGTGGTTCATAAATATTGTATGGACGAGACAAAACTACTTTACCATTGAAGTTAGCTGTTGTCACGTTACCTTTTGTTGGATCAAACACTTTATCTACATCATATACATATACACCATCATATTGAATACCATTCAAAGATGAACTATAGTTGTAGCGACGAACATCGCACCATTGCTCTGGTTGAAGATACATTGCTATATATTTTTGTTGCATAAGGTGCGCAATTGTAAAGCCTGTAGCAGGTACACGCAATTCCTCGAAAATAGCCAAACGCTCCTCTTCAACAATACCCAAATTGCCATAAACTCCATAACGATTGAAACTTGCACGAATTGCATCAAGAGTAACATCACGAGCTTCTGCCTTACGATTCATCCAATACAATGCTTCTGCCTTCGCAAAAAGCAACTCTTCTTCTGTTATAAATGCAATATAACCATCATCTTTTGTATATGGATTTGTTCTATCTGTTGTACAATACAAATCTGGGAAATAATCGCCTTTATAGTCTGTACCATAAATAACATCCATACCTATATTATTCTTCAAAGAACGAAGCGATTTTATCTTATCCCCATTTACTCGTGGTTCCATCATACGATCTGCGCGAGGGTCAAGAGCAAACATTGCTACGTTACGTTTTTCTGATTCTTTAGCTACGCCATTATCAATCATTTTGAATGTACGACCAAAATTCGTACCGCCAGGATAGAAACCTAAGATTGCGCCCATAAATTCTGAAGGCACTGCCGATGTCAACAAGTTTTCGCGAGCTTGTGCCCAACCAAGGTTCATTTTTGGTTGTGATGGTCCCCACATACAACATTGTTCTGGAACACTACCACCATCAAATTTATAGATTGGTTCAGCCCAAGATGGGTCTTGCAATGCTGCATCAACAGCATCAATAACGGCTTGACATTTGCTAAGATCTTGATTAGGGATTTGACGAAGCATTACACGTGCATAAATAGCTTTTGTGAAAGCACGCCATTTGCCAAGGTCGCCAGCAAACATACGATCTTGACTTGCATCAATAACACCATTTGTTGGGCAATTAATCCACTCAGGATCTTCGTACAATTCAATAAGTTCTTCTAATTCTGATTGAAGATAAGCATAAACGAAACTTTGATGCTCATATTTAGGTGATGCTGTGCGTTCTTCTACCGAATTGGCATAAGCATAAGTTTCACGCAAAGGAATATCACCAAAAAGGTCGGTTGTCAACAAAAGAGAATGAAGACGAAGCGTTTTTGCAATAAGAATATAGTTGCGTGCATTTTTTGCTTCGGCATCTTCAATAAGATAAGTAGAGTTGACACCCACGTCGATATAGCAACGACGCCATTGTGGGTGACGGTTTGCTGTAAGCCAACCACCCCAACCATTTTTATAAGGATATGAAGATGTTGAAGCCTTACCTGTTGTTGTCAACGATTGTGCAATATAGACACCATACTCTGCACAGTCATATACATTTTGTGTCGCATAAAATAGTAATGAAGGCAACACTACGTCGCAAGTCACTGTTGTTGGTTGGTCTGGCGATGTATTGACATCCAACCACTTTTCACAACTATTCATTGAAGTCATCAGTATCAACGACGCCAATGCTATATATAATACCTTTTTCATATTATCAGATTTTTAGAAAGTTAATTGGAATGAAACATTATAACTGCGAGTTGAAGGCACTGCATAGTTATCAATACCAGCCGAACCTGTACCCGCAGCACCTACACTTGCATTGGCCTGAGGATCAGAACCAGTGTAACGAGAGATCAAGAAAAGGTTATTACCTGTAAACGAAAGTTTGATACCTTCAATACCTTTCACTTTTTTAAGCAATGACGAGAAGTCATAACCTAATGTTACATATTGCAAACGAATATACGAACCATCTTCAAGGAAGTTAGATGCTACATTATAATATTTTTCAGAGATTGTAGTTGCATCAAGAACAATAGGAGTTGTATTTTGCTCATAGATAGGATTGCCATTAGCATCTGTTCCTGTTTGAACTACACCATCCCATACCACTTGACGTCCACGATAATGCTCAATAGCAGGGTGCATACCAGATGACCACAAACCACGGCTTGTTACATTCACTACATCACCACCAAGACGTCCCTCAAACAATGCACTCAACGACCAACCTTTATAACGTACTGTAGTATTAAGACCTGCCATGAAATCAGGTTCACGATTACCAATCAATGTGCCTTTTGCAGGGTTGATTTGAGGATAACCTTTTTCATCGCAAATAATACGACCATCTTCTGTACGCAAATAGTCCGAACCAACCAAACCTGTAGTAGATTCACCTTTATAGGCTACTGGGAAAATATCGCCATATTGAGTACCTGCAATATAATCAATATCGTCTGGAAGGTCAACCACAACACCTCTATTCAAACCAAGGTTAAAGGCTGCTGTCCATGTCCAATCACCTTTCTTAATAATATCTTGTTCTAAAGAAATTTCAACACCATGGTTTTTAACCGAACCTTCATTACGTGTTTGAAGCACATAACCAGATGTAACTGGTACACGTACTGTAACGATTTGGTTGTTTGTTTGGATTGAGTAGTAAGCTACGTCCAAACGAGTGCGACCTGCAAAGAAACGAACGTCAACACCTACCTCCCATGAAGAAGACATCTCTGGGCGCAAGTTAAATCCTGTTGAGAATGATGGGTTATATGAGTAACCTCCATCAGGCAATGTTGGATATTGACCGAAACGACGGTCGAACAAATATGCTGGTGCATCTTTACCTACCATCGCCCAGTTACCGCGCAATTTCAAATAAGAGAACCAATCATTTTTAGTGTCTGTCATGCCAGGAATCAATTCCGACAATGTAACACCACCTGTGATTGATGGATAGAAGTATGGCGAATATTCATAAAGAAGTGTTGATGTCCAGTCCCAACGACCTGTAACTGACAACGATGCCAAACCTTTATAGTCTGCACGAACTTCACCAAATACACCAGCCCAACGGCGTTTGCTGTGTGTTACACTAACGTCGTCTGTACCATTGATTTCCGACACGTTAGCAATGCTATACACGCCTGGCACAATAAAGTTACGACCAGAAACGCTATTAGACAAACCTGTACGTTGTTTTACCTCTGCTCCAACCATCACATCCAAAGCAAACTCTTTTGGAAGATCAACATGATAACTCGCATTGAAATTAGCTGTCAACAAACGGCTCAAAGAAGAACTATTGCTATAAGAACCAAAAGAAGATTGATTAGCAGATGCAACTTGACTCTCTGTCAAATATGGGTGAGTCAAGAAAGTCTCCAAATCTTCAGTCTTTTGCGAATCTGGCACAAAATCAGTATCACTAAAACGAGGAACCGAATAACCATCGTAAGAATAGTTGTTTTGGTCCATACTAACGCGAGCTGTAAGGTTCAAACCTTTCACTGGAGTTGCTGTGATATAACCCGAAAGGATTGTACGTGTGCTCAAATTAGCACCCTCATCCATATAGCGGCTCCACAATGGGCTATATGGCGAGTTTTCTTTATCTTCTGTAAAATACAAGAAACGAATATCTCCAGATTCTGTTTTATAATTAGTAATATCATCATTGATAGGCCATGAATAGATACCTGAGATACTACCTGCTCCACGCGATTTATTATAAGTAATGTTAGCATTAACACCTGCTTTTATATATTTATTAGGTGTATATGTTGCCTTAACCATTGCTGTAACTTTTTGCAAATAGTCGTTTGGCACGATACCATCATTGTTCGAGAACGAAGCCGATGCCAATGCTTGGAATTTTTCACTACCTCCCGAAAGCGACAAGTCATATTTATGATACAAACCAAAATCTTTAAAATAATTTCTCACGTTGTTATACAACACATCACCCTCTTGAACCATAGGTCCCCAACCATTTTTAGTTTGTTCACGATAAAAACCATTCGAACCTGGTAAATATTTTTGTTGAACATTAATCAAATTGGCAGGAGTATCGAATTGCACACTTGCATTAAATGATGTAGAAAGTTTACCCGCATTAACTTGCTTTGTTGTAATCATCAAAACACCAGAAGCTGCCTCTTGTCCATAAAGTGCCGATGCTGCTGCTCCTTTCAACACTGTGATACTCTCGATATCATTAGGGTTCAAGTCGCCCACACCACCAGTAAGAGGCATACCATCCAAAACTACAAGAGGCTCATTATTCTGCGAAATTGATGTAATACCACGAAGGATAAGTTGCGAACCAGAGTTTGGCGAACCACCACCTGTTGTAACGTTGACACCAGCCACACGACCTTGCAACGCATTCAACACGTTAGCCGATTTGCTCTCTGTCAAATCACTCGAACCTACATTTTGAACCGCAAAGTTCAAACGTTTTTTCTCTTGCACAACACCCATTGCTGTAACCACAACCTCTTCCAACACCTCTGCATCTGTCACAAGTACAATGTTTTGCATAGCATTCTTAACTACAATTTCTTGTGTTTTCATGCCGACATATGACACCACCAATGTCTTACCTTTCTCAACACTGATTGAATAATTACCATCAAAGTCGGTAATAGTACCATTAGTTGTTCCCTTAACAAGAATTGAAGCACCAATAACTGGTTGCCCATCATCTTTTGAAGTAACAACACCTGTTACTGTCAGTTGTTGTGCAAATCCTAATTGGACCATCATGCACAACACTGCGATGATTAAGGAGATTTTTTTCATAAATTAGATTTTTAGTAGCGAGCAAAGACCATCTTAACTCGCATTGTTTATTTTTTTTATAGATTATTATTCACAAACTCTCTTCTCTAAACTATCATCTCTAAACTCTAAACTATTTATTATACGCATCTATAGCTGCTTTCACCTCGCCGTGCATCAACAACAAATTCTTCGCTTGGTCATATGGCAAACCGAGTTCTTCTACAATCATACGAGTGCCACGGTCAACCAACTTAGCGTTCGACAATTGCATATTCACCATCTTATTGCCTTTAACACGACCCAACTGAATCATAGTTGTTGTAGTAATCATGTTGAGAATAAGTTTTTGAGCTGTACCCGATTTCAAGCGTGTACTACCTGTCACAAACTCAGGACCTACAATCGCCTCAATAGCAATATCTGCCTCTGCTGCGATTGGTGTATCCGGATTACATGAAACCGATGCTGTCAAAATACCATTCTCACGCGCATTACGCATAGCGCCTATAACATAAGGTGTAGTACCCGAAGCCGCAATACCCACAACAACATCTTTATCGCAAATATTACGCTCTACCAACTCTTGCCAGCCCTTTTCAAAGTCATCCTCAGCATTTTCTACTGGATTACGAAGCGCATGTTCGCCACCTGCTATAAGACCAATAACCAATGTGTTAGGCATACCAAATGTAGGCGGAATCTCCGATGCATCAAGCACTCCAAGACGTCCACTTGTTCCTGCTCCCATATAGAAAATACGACCACCCTTTTTCATACGTGGAACGATTTCCGAAACCAATTTTTCAATAGCAGGCAAAGCCTTTTCCACAGCCAAAGGCACCTTTTGGTCCTCTTGATTCATGCTGTGCAACAATTCGCCAATCGACATTTTGTCCAAGTCGTTATAAAGCGAACTCTTTTCTGTTATCTTCTCAAAAGCCATAATATATCAATTCATAGTTCATAATTCATAATTCATAATTCACAATTCCTCATTCCCAATTCCCCATTCCTCATTATCTATGATACTCCACAAGCCCCTCAATCGGATTCTGCATCACCTTGCCCAACTTAACCCCACACACCTCAGCAGCCTCTCTCAACTCAGCATTAAAATAAAACGCTATCGAACCCACAAAACCAACCTCCAACGCCTTCCATTCATCATATTGCTTAATATTTCTCTCAAAAAATGCCTTAAACGCCTCAAACAATAAATTATGAATATAAGGATGCTCCCTATGCGCCGACATAAACTTCGTAAACTGAGCCAACCATCTATTTGGGAAAGCCTGTTTATACACCCTATCCACAATGCCCAAATATGTCAAACCATACTCCTCTGTCAATGCATCATAAATATCCTGTGGCATCTGCTTCTTCACCCAATCCGAAATCAACAACTTGCCAAGCACGCCACCCGAACCCTCATCGCCAAGAATATAACCACCAGCATAAACTCCCTTCACCAAATCCTCGCCATCATACACTCCCGAATTCGCACCTGTGCCAAGAATACATGCAATACCCGACTCTCTGCCCAACAAACCACGCGCTGCGCCCAACATATCCGATGCCACAAAAGCCGTTTTCGATCCAACCACACTCATCAACAAACCCTCAAGTACCCTATTTTTCTCAGGATTTGCACAACCTGCACCATAAAAATAAATATTTTCGACACAATTCGCCTCTACTTCTGGCAATAAACCATCTTTCAACTGAGCCACAACCTCATCTTCTGTCTGAAAAAAAGGATTAATACCAGCAGTCTCAAACCGTTTAACAATTTGACTATCACGTACCAAGCACCACGCGGTCTTAGTAGAGCCACTATCCGCAATTAAAATCATTGACATAAAATTACAATTTCTCGCAAAGTAACAAAAAAAAATCCACATAAACAAATTTTACTACAACAAAAAATTACTAAATTTATTTTGTCATACAAAAAAAAATATATACCTTTGCGGTAACCAAATATATACAAAAACACAACAAAAAAATACACACTCTCAGTGTGTACTCAACAAAAATTTTTCCGAATCTTAAATATACTATACAGCAACCTGCAAGCAACCTTCTCCCTAACTTAAAAATACACACTCTCATTGTGTATTCAATTTTATGTACAGCAAAAATTACGAATAAAAACATATAAAACTATGAAAACAAATCTAAGCTCTCAAATCGTACTTTATCAAGTTCCTAAAAAGTACTATTCTCCTAATTCCGCATTAGAATTATCTGGAATTTCAAGATTTGAAAAACTCAAAACTCACATCACAACTACAGCTCTAGAAAGTAGCAAAGTAGTCGCACACGAAATCGCAACTCTAATCCGCCAAAAAGCAAAAGAAAACAAAATGTGCGTTCTCTGCTTCACTAGCGGACGTTCTCCAATACAAGTATTCGACGAACTTGTACGCCTCCACAACGAAGAAGGCCTAAGTTTCAAAAATGTCATAACATTCAACCTCTTCGAATACTACCCTCTCGACATCAACTTCGCACAAAGCTGTCTTAATCAAATAAAAAACAACTTTTTCGACAAAGTTGACATCCTTCCCGAAAACATCCACTCTATCGACCCAACCCTCAATCAAGCCGAAATCTCACAACACTGTGCCGACTACGAACACAAAATCCAAGAGTGCGGCGGTATCGACTACACTGTCCTCGGCATTGGTGGCACTGCCAACATCGGATTCAACGAACCTGGGTCTCAAGCTTCTTCATGCACTCGCCTAATCCTTCTCGACCCTCGCTCGCGCAAAGAAGCAATCCACTTCTTCGGTTCAATCGACAAAGTACCCGCAGGTGCCATCACAATGGGTATCAACACAATACTAAAATCTCGCCAAATATCACTCCTCGCATTTGGCGAACACAAAGCCAACGTAATTAAAGATATCGTCGAAGGACAAATGAGCGACCAACACCCTGCTTCATTCCTTCAAATGCACACAAACACAACTGTTTATCTCGACATAAACTCGGCTAGTGCTCTCACACGCATCTCTTGCCCTTGGCTTGTAACTTCGTGCGAATGGAACGACAAACTCACTCGTCGCGCCATCGTATGGCTTTGCCAAAAAACCGGCAAACCAATCCTCAAACTCACTAACAAAGACTACAACGAAAATGGTCTCAGCGAACTCGTAGCCCTCTATGGTTCAGCCTATAACGTAAACATCAAAATATTCAACGACCTCCAACACACCATCACTGGATGGCCTGGCGGAAAACCAAATGCCGACGACTCCAACCGTCCTGAACGTGCATACCCATTCCCTAAACGCGTCATCGTATTCTCTCCTCACCCCGACGACGACGTAATCTCTATGGGCGGCACTCTCAAACGCCTCGTCGACCAAGGTCACGAAGTTCACGTTTGCTACGAAACATCTGGCAACATTGCCGTTGGCGACGACGAAATCATCCGTTTCATCGCATTCGTCAAAGGCTTCACCGATATGTTCGACCCTGAAAACAAAGCAATTATCGCTAAATACGACGAAATTCGCAAATTCCTCCTCGAAGAAAAAGGCGAAAACGACATCGACACATTCGACGTTCGCATGCTCAAAGGTCTTCTCCGCCGTGGCGAAGCCAAAGCTGCATGCCGTTTTATGGGCGTACGTTCTAAAAACGTACACTTCCTCAACCTCCCATTCTACGAAACTGGCACAATCAAAAAAGGCGACCTCGGTCGTGCCGATATCGACATCGTAAAAGCTGTAATCGAGGAAGTTAAACCTCACCAAATCTATGTCGCAGGCGACCTTGCCGACCCTCACGGCACTCACAAAGTATGCCTCGATGCCGTACTCGCTGCTGTCGACGAAGTGAAAGACGATGCTTGGATGCAAGACTGCCGCATTTGGATGTACCGCGGTGCTTGGATGGAATGGGAAATCGACCATATCGAAATGGCTGTGCCTCTTTCTCCAGAAGAACTTCGCGCTAAACGCAACGCCATCCTCAAACACCAATCGCAAATGGAAGGTGCTCCATTCATGGGTGACGACGAACGCCTCTTCTGGCAACGTTCCGAAGACCGCAACAAAGCAACTGCCGACCTCTATTGCCAACTCGGTCTCGCTGCCTACGAAGCTATCGAAGCCTTCGTGCAATACATTCCTATCAGATAATCAACTCTCTGAATAACAACAAAAAAATAGGACGATTAATCTCTTAATCGTCCTATTTTTTATTTGTCCAGTTTACTATTTCTTACGCTGAATCGTAAACTCAAGCAAATTAAGCAAAGCCTCTTTTATCTCACTATCTGCAAAAATACTCAATGCATCCACTGCCTTTTGCCTATATTGTTCCATCTGCTTTTCGGCATACTCAATACCCCCTGTGCGAGCCACAAGCGAACCGATATTATAAAAGAAATCTTCGGTGAATTGGCGTTTTTTCACCGCATCTAATATCAACGATGCCTCATTTGCATGAATACTCTCAAGTGCATGAATAAGTGGCAACGTAAACTTGCCCTCACGAATATCATTCAACGTAGGCTTACCTATCTGAGCATTAGGCGTATAGTCAAAAATATCATCTTTTATCTGGAAGCAAATACCCAAATACTCTGCAAATTGGCGCAATGCCTCTCGCTGCTCTGCAGTCGCACCCACACTAATTGCAGCCGACTCGGCGCTGATAGTGAACAACACCGCTGTCTTCTTCTTGATAATCTCGATATAATCATCTTCGGTCGGAATAGAATACGAATGTTGCAACTGAAGCAACTCGCCACGAGTCAATATATTACCCAACAACGCAAGTTGAGTATAAAGCTCTGGCACTCCTGTTTCGGCAATAAATTGCATCGATTTGCTCAACAAATAATCACCCACAAGCACCGCTGTACGATTGTCAAATAGTGCATTTGCCGATGGCTGACCACGACGTTCCATTGTATTATCCACCACATCGTCGTGTATAAGACTTGCCGTATGCAACAACTCATATGCCGCCGCCACATTTATGGTTTTATTGTTCGGTACTGCACACAATTTTGCACAAAGCAACGTAAACACAGGGCGCACCTGCTTGCCTTTTTGCGTGCGCACGTGGTCAAGCACTTTCTTTAGCAACTGCTCTTCTGCCGAAAATGCAGAATCTAAAAACTGCTGAAACAAAGCAAATTCAGCAATAATCGGAGCTTTTATCGATTCGTAATTCATATTTTATATTTTTCCTAATTTTCCTTTTTTTCTTCCAACAAATCTTCTAATTGAAGCATTTCATCGCGCCACTGTGCTGCTTCAATAAAGTCTAATCGCTTAGCAGCCTCTTCCATTCTACGACGTGCATTTTTTATAGACTTTTCAATGTCTTGACAGGTCATATATTGCACTACTGGGTCAGCAGCAATAGATGCTGGTGCCGATGACTCTACACTATTTATTGCATAACCTTTTGGCGTAGCCGGACGAACCGAAACTTCCGATTCTCCCTTAGTTGGAAGTGGAGAAACAACAGTGCGCGAAGCTACTGCCTGTGGTGTTATATTATTATCGGCATTATACTTCAACTGCTTTTCGCGACGACGCATAGTTTCGTCGATAGTCAAGCGCATAGATTTGGTGATTGTATCTGCATACAAAATTGCCTTGCCATTAAGGTGACGCGCAGCACGTCCAACAGTCTGAGTAAGCGAACGATGCGAACGAAGAAAACCCTCTTTATCGGCATCCAAAATAGCCACCAACGACACTTGTGGCAAATCTAAACCCTCACGCAAAAGGTTAACGCCAATCAATACATCAAACATACCTGCACGCAACTCATCAAGTATTTTCACCCGATCAAGTGTATCTACCCCAGAGTGTATGTAATTGCAACGCACGCCATTACGCTCAAGATAGAGATTCAACTTCTCAGCAGAATCTTTTCTCAATGTTGTAACCAAAACTCGTTCATCTTTCTCTACTCTCAAAACTATCTCTTCCATCAAATCGTCAATCTGATTGAGTGTTGGGCGCACTTCAATTATAGGGTCCAACAAGCCTGTTGGGCGAATAACTTGTTCTACAATAACACCTTCCGACTTTTGTAATTCATAGTCAGCTGGCGTAGCACTCACATAGATTGCACGATTGACCAATGCCTCAAACTCCTCAAACTTCAAAGGTCGATTGTCTAAAGCTGCTTCAAGTCGGAATCCATACTGCACCAAATTCTTCTTGCGCGAGGCATCTCCGCCATACATAGCTCGTATTTGTGGCACCGTCGCGTGGCTCTCATCAATAATCAACAAAAAGTCATCCGGGAAATAATCCAACAAACAGAATGGGCGTGAGCCTGGCGGACGATTATCAAAATAACGGCTATAATTCTCAACTCCAGAGCAATAGCCCACCTCTTTTATCATCTCAAGGTCATAATTCACACGCTCCTCCAATCGTTTTGCTTCATAAGGCTGACCTCGCTCAATAAATCCTTGCACCTCACGCCCAAGGTCGAGAGCTATTTGGTCGATAGCAGCATTGACTCGCTCTTTGGTAGTTGTAAAGATATTTGCAGGATAGATTTTAAATTCATCAAAACGCTGAAGTGTGTGATTATTCACAAGGTCCAATGTCTCAATCACATCGATTTCATCATCCCAAAACACTATTCGCACTATATAATGGGCATATGAAATACAAATATCTATAGTCTCACCTTTCACGCGGAAATTACCACGATTAAGTTCTATATCATTACGAACATATTGTGCATTAACGAGTTGATGCATCAAATCCTGACGTGAATAACGTTGCCCTACCTTCAATGTAATACAATTTTGGGTGAAATCGTCAGGATTACCTATACCATAAAGACACGAAACCGACGAAACTATCACCACATCTTTACGCCCTGAGAGCAATGCCGCTGTAGCCGAAAGGCGCAAACGGTCAATTTCATCATTGATTGCAAGGTCTTTTTCTATGTATGTATCAGACTGAGGAATATACGCTTCAGGCTGATAATAATCGTAATACGAAACAAAATACTCCACTGCATTCTCTGGGAAAAAGGCTTTGAATTCACTATAAAGTTGAGCAGCAAGAGTCTTATTATGAGAGAGTATAAGAGTTGGGCGTCCGATATTGGCAATTACGTTTGCCATCGTAAAGGTCTTACCCGAGCCCGTAACACCTAGTAATGTTTGAAATGGCACACCACGACGTATACCCTCAGTCAACTCTTTGATTGCCTGAGGTTGATCGCCCGTAGGAGCATAATTTGATGACAATTTAAAATCCATTTTATTTTAGTTCAAATATTACTTCTTTAAATGCAAAAATACGTTGCTCGCCAGATTCAAGGCGAAGAGTGAGATGTCCTTGTGGTCCTATATCTTCTATCTCGGCACGAAAATGTTCGCCTTCGGGTGTTGAATAGTTATGATAACCTGTGCGTCGATAGAGGTTATTCATATATTCATAATGAAGCGATTGTTTTATATCGTTATTTTGCCAATTATCAGCAAGATAGTCGTAATAATTAAGTATGTTTTGATATATCTCTGCGAGTATCTCTCCTCGTTCATTGTCGCGCCCATTGAGTTGTTTTAGGCTGACTGGATTTGGAGCGTCGCTCACAAACAACTCTTGATTTATATTTATCCCTATGCCAACAATACAAGTGTCGATGGTCGATCCGCACAAAGCATTTTCGATGAGGATACCACATAGTTTTTTATCGCCTACATAGATATCATTTGGCCATTTTATTGTTATTTTCTGACGAATATAGTCTTGCAATGCATTGATTATTCCAAGTGTAACAAGCTCGGTGATAACGAATTGCTCTGCTGCAGGTATGACTATCGGTCTCAACAATAGACTAAAAAGTAGGTTTTTGCCATCTTCGCTCTCCCAGCGATTGGTGGCTTGTCCATGCCCCGAAGTCTGAAAATCGGCAGATATGCAATAGCCATGAAGCAACTCTTCGACCGACATTCGTCGGCGAAGCTCTGTGCTTGTGGAATCTATAGTGTCTAAATATTCTATCATACTACTACAAAAAAAATGTCACTCTACTTCGGCATAGGTTGCTTGCACCTTGCTGTTGGCTAAGGCTCGTTATTTAACAATATCCAACAACCACTCTTCAATCTGTTTTTTCACATCTTTACGTTTGCATGTAAAATTATTAACCATCACTGTCACAGCATATTCTTTATCGCCATGCATGATATATCCACTATAGCATTGCACGCCACTAAGACTACCTGATTTAAGACGAGCGATATCTTGAAGTTTGGTTTTATAGAGGAATGACCCTACTGTGCCTTCGCGACCTGCACGTGGAAGTGATTGATAAAAGTCGTCCCAATTCGCACTTTTACGCATATGCACTAATATTTGATTCAAAAAGTGCGCGCTATATGCATTCTGTGCAGCAAGTCCACAACCGTCATATAAAAACAATGCCGAGACATCAACACCCTGTTTTGCCCAATAATCTTTAACTACTTGTATTGATGCAGACGATGTAGCCTCGTGCGGCATAACAATATTGCCTAAACGACGAAAAATATGTTCGGCATATAAATTGTTGCTCTTAAAATTGGTCAAACGAATGATTTCGCGCAACTTACGTGATTTGTATTCATAAATAAGCGTACGTGGCTCGTCTATATATTCTTCTTGAACCATATAATCCCCTTCTACTTGCACTCCCCACGCCGGCAATGCTTGATGCAAACGTGCCGCCACCATAAGCGGTGGATTTGATATTGAAGTACGCACTACATAGTTATTACGATTGGCTGGCATACCTCCTTGTAGATAAAGTGCTAAACCATAAGGCGGACAAAAAGCCCATACACTATCATTTGGCATTTTCAATGTTCGCACTTCATTATGAATCTCAAGATTCGGTGTCTCTGGCCAAACACTTGTGATTGTTGGTTTGGTGCCAAAATTGCCCGAATTCATCGTAATTATCGAAGTATTATCATAAGCCGATAGTCCAAATGCTGCAGCTCCATAATGAAAACCCATATCCTCCCAAATCCACTTAACCGAAGCTGGACAACGGTCGAGGCATGTTGGGTCGACAATCACATTACCTGTGATATGCTTGATACCTGCATGCATAATCACTTTGACAAAATAGTCGAGAAAAGCACGATCGCCGAGATGGATAGAACCAAGCGTAGGGTCTGCTCCTCCTCGAATTATAAGGTCACCATTAAGCACATCTCCTTCGATTGTACCATTAGTTTCGATATATGTAGAAAACTGAAAGTCACCGCCAAGAAGTTCAAGTGCGGTGGCTGTAGTGATAAGTTTTGTAACTGACGCAGGCGTTGCACACAACTCTGGGTTTTGAGATGCCACAACTGTGCCCGACTGAAGATCTACTACTTCATAAGATATTGTTGCGTGTTGAGATCTAAGTAGCGAAAATTGAAAACTAAATATTAGTAGTAATAATAATACTTTTTGTTTCATTACAAAAATATTTGAATCTATTTATAAAAACAATAACCAAGTGATTGAAACACATAAAAAACCATTGAGCCAACCACAACAAACTTGTCCAAATGTATGTGCCTTAAGCTCCATGCGCGCCCATCCTAATATCCCACTAAGAAGGACTAACCCTATGAACGACAATATTGGAGTCGTGCCATGTATTAGTGCAAATGTAAATACGGCACCACACAATCCACCAAAAGCAGAGAGATGAGCACTAATTTTCCAGAAATGGTTAATAGGCAACATAATAAATAAGCCGATAATTGCACCAACAAGTGGAGCTGTATAGAACAAATCTAGTCCAAATTTAGATAACCAAAGAATACAAATGATGTAACCCAAAATTGTGAATATATAAGGTATAGGTCGTTGTTTACGATTAGAAATAAAACTATCGCTTATCATACCTGTTTTGAGGCCAATGCCAATAACCGATGAAGGAATAATACAAGTGGTCAATAGTGCAACTAACCAAATGAGAGATTTAACAGACAAAGACAAACCCGACAAAACAGGGTCATAAATAGTTAACAAGATAAATCCGTAAGTTGGAATAAATACTGGTTGTAAAACAATAGATAAAATTCTTGCAAATAAATTCATTTATTAAAATATTTAATGTTTATAAATTATAATTCTCGACGAAGACGTGCCACTGGAATATTGAGTTGCTCTCGATATTTAGCCACTGTTCGACGGGCGATTTTATACCCCTTTTTATTAAGTATTTCTGTCAAGGCATCATCCGGAACTGGTGATGTTTTATCCTCATTATTAATTGTTTCGCGAATAATTGTTTTTATCTCTTTACTTGAGATTTCATCGCCATCTGTTGTAGTCATACACTCCGAGAAGAAAAATTTCAAAGGCAAAATACCCCATTCTGTCTCTACATATTTACTATTGCTCACTCGCGAGATTGTACTAATATCAAACCCTACTCTATCTGCCACATCTTTCAATCGCATTGGTCGCAAGTTGCGTTCATCTCCCGTAAGAAAATATGATTCTTGAAACTTAACAATAGTCTGCATCGTCTCTAATAGGGTGTTGTTGCGTTGCTTGATAGAATCTATAAACCATCGCGCAGAATCTATTTTCTGACGAGCAAATTGTATTGCATCTTTCATCTCTTTACTTTGATTCTTAACATTGCCCGTGAATTCTTGCACCATCTGATGATAATCTTCACTGATACGGAGTTCTGGAATATTACCATTATTCAACACAACAACCAATTTACCATTTATATTCTCAACGATGAAATCTGGCGTAATTGTTTGCGAAATAGTATATGCTCCTGATCCAAAATTAGCTCCTGGATTAGGATTAAGATGCTTAATCATCGCCAACACCTCTTCCAATGTCTCTTTGCCTATATTCAATTTACGCATCAACGCATCATATTGCTTACGCGCAAGCATCTCGAAATTGCGGTCAACAATATTAAGTGCCATTTTCAAAATATCCTTAGGCATATTACCCTCGCGACGCTTAGCCTCAAGTTGTATAGACAAACACTCTTGCAAATCAAAAGCTCCAACTCCCAATGGTTCAAGAGTTTGAATTACATCAAGCATATGATTTATCTCATCATCACTAACGGCAATACCTTGTGTTGTTGCAAAATCATCTGCCAAACTCTCCACCTCGCGACGTATATAACCACTATCATCCACATTACCAACAAGATATTCACCTATTTGCAACTCTCGCTCTGTTAAACTGAGGGTGTGTAATTGCTCAAGCAAAAATTCTCCTAAATCCTGTCCATTACTCTGCTCTCGTCGATAAGTCGAATCTTCTGCACTACGATTATTCACTCGCAAACGATATCCTGGTATTTCATCCCTATCTTCATAGTCCTCGCCATCGCCATTCCATGCCCACTCAAGGTCATCGGCACTCTGACGCTCTTCCTCTCTCTCTTCTTCTCCAAACATATCATCTCTAGTCTCTGACGAATCTAATTCAAGAGCTGGATTATCAACCATTTCTTCACGGATTCGCTCCTCCAATTCTATTGAAGGATACTCAAGCATCTTTATCACCTGTATTTGCATAGGCGATAATTTCTGTTGTAACTTAGTTGTGAGTTGAAGAGAATTGTTTTGCATAACTATAAAAATGTAGATTGAACATTAATATTTCAATATTCAATCATCAAAAATAGTGCCACAAGTTATTTACGAATAAGATTCATAAATTCTTCTCGTGTTTTGGCACTCTCAAATGCTCCTGTAAAATCGCTTGTTATTGTAATAGAATTTTGTTTTTGCACACCGCGCATCTGCATACACATATGTTGAGCCTCTACCACCACCATCACGCCCAACGGATTGAGTGTCTCTTGTATACAATCTTTGATTTGCAATGTCATTCGCTCTTGCAATTGCAATCTATGAGAGATTACATCCACCACGCGAGCTATTTTACTCAATCCTGTCACATGATGATTAGGTATATATGCCACATGCACTTTACCAAAAAATGGCAGCATATGATGCTCACACATAGAATAAAATTCTATATCTTTAACTAACACCATTTGATGATAATCTTCGTGAAAAATTGCCGAGCGCAATATATCCTCTGGCTTTTGATAATAACCTTGTGTGATAAATTGCATTGCTTTTGCCACACGCTGAGGTGTTTTCACCAATCCTTCGCGTTCGACATCTTCGCCTAGTAGACGCAATATTTCTTTGTAGTGCTCTGCTATTTGGTCAGTAACACTCTGTTGCTCTGGTAAATTTATAAAATCCATATTTCAAATTGAAAATTGAAAATCTATTTCCTAATAAACATATATCATACTTGGCACAATATAGGTCTCTGTTGTAAATTCTGGAAATTCAGCAATAATCCATTGACGCAATTCTTGAGCCTTTGCATTTGTTTCGCAATTGCCAATACGAACCTTCCAAAACGGCGATGTATACGAAATATAAATCTCATCTGCCAAATTTGGGTGTTTCGATACTAAAATATCTTTTATCTCAAATGCACGTTCTCGTGCCGAAGCGCCTTTGTTACTCGAAAATATTTGTATTCTAAAACCTTTCACCTCTTCTGCCTCCGACACTGATCTCTTTCCTATCATAGCCAAAATAGCTGAATCTTGATATACATTTATCACCGCTCCTGTCTCAACATCTGGCACCGAAAGCATATTCAAATAATCTTGAGTAGAAAGTTTCACTTCTACTGTGTCTTGTTGTTCCAAAAGAGAATCAACTGCCAACACATCATCTTGCAACACAACATCTTGCGCTACTATTAAGTTCGACACTAACATCGCAAAACCCAAAAACAACCAAGTCAATAATGTTCTTTTCATATAGTAAATTTATTTATAAATTTCACAAATCCTACACCCATTATATTCTTAATATCGTCATCCGAATATCCTCGACGAATCAATTCCATCGTGATATTTATCAATTCGCTCGAATCATTACAACCTAACACTCCACCGCCACCATCAAAGTCCGAACCTATGCCAACCGACTCACTTCCAACCAATTTCACCATATGGTCTATATGGTCACAAATCGTATTTATATCTGCGCGACCATCTTTAGCTAGGAAATAATTATATAGGCACACGTGTATTCTACCTCCACTCTGTGCCAATTTCACTATCAATTCATCGCTCATATTTCGCGCATGGTCACACAATGCCTTTGCCGACGTATGCGTTGCTATAATTGGCTGACTACTAAACTCTATCGCTTGCTCAATAGTCGAATCTGCCGCGTGCGACACATCCACCATCATGCCCAATCTATTCATCTCTCTAATCACCTCGTGCCCAAAATCCGACAATCCTCCGTGCGTACCTTTGCCGCGTGCTGAGTCACACAAATCATTATCGCCATTATGACAAAGTGTGATATAACGCACTCCCATATCATAGAATTTCTGCACATTGCCTATATCACCTGCCAATGCAAATCCATTCTCAAGTCCGAAACAAACATTCACCGACTGCGCTTCTAGTCCCGACAATTGAGTGTTAAACTTCACTTTTTCAGGATATCTATCCACCTGCTCGCGCAAACGATTGAATGTCTCCACCGCCACATCATGCGCCTCCTGTGATTTTTGCTTATAATCAACATCCTCGAGCGACACTTGCGGCAAATATGCCACCATAAAGGTCAACGCCACATCGCCCTGGCGCATCTTCACAAAGTCCACCTTCACTTCTTCTGCATCCTGACGCACTCCTAGGTCTGTCGTTTCTGTCCACACCATTGGCGTATCTGTGTGTGTATCAACCACTGGCGACGTACGATGCAACTCGCGTGCCCGCCCATACACCTCTGCCTCTGCCATCAACCAATCAAACAATGCCTTTTGCTCTGGATGCTCTTTATACAAATTCTCTGGGTGCCATTGCACACCAATCATCTTATATCCTGGCACCTCTATTGCCTCTACTATACTATCTGGCGCAAATCCCACTGCACGACACGATGGCGCTATCTTTCTCAACGACTGATGATGAAACGTATTCACTCCAACCACTCGCTTACCCATCACCTTCGCAATCAACGACCCCGGAGCCAATTCCACCTCATGAGCCACCTCACTACGAGGCTGATCTCCTTGTGAATGAGCCAACAACGCCTCCGAATTCTCTATCTGTGTATAAATATCTTGATAAATATCTCCACCAAACTCAATATTCATCGCCTGCATACCTCTACAAATACCCAACACTGGCATACAACGCTGACGCGCCAATCGCACCAATGCCAAGTCAAATTCATCTCTCAACGCACAAGGTTTACCACTCTGTGGCATCAACTCCTCGCCCCAATATTTAGGGTCAATATCACCGCCGCCAGTCAATAGCAAACCATCAACCATATCAAGCAAGTTATTCAATATCTGCTCATTATCTGTCACCGGAAACACCACTGGCGTAGCACCTGCATCTATAATACATTGCACATAGGCAGGCACCAATCGATGCGCCTCCTCCCACCATCCCGACGAAACACCAATCTTCAATTTAAATTCCTCATTCCTCATTCCTCATTATTATTTATATTTTATCCATTTAATTAACTCTTTCACCGTCGGCTTCTTGCCATACATCAATATACCAACTCTATATATCTTTGCCGACAACCATATAGTACCCACAATCGTCAACGCCAAAAACCCAAGCGACAAACCCAACTGCCACACTGGCACATCAAACGGCACCCTCACCATCATCACTATTGGCGACGTAAATGGTATCATCGAGCACCAAAACGCCAATGGCCCATCCGGATTCTCTGCGCTATACATTCCTGCATACAACGCAAACAACACAATTATCGTAATTGGCGTCATAAATTGACTCGTATCCGACTCATTATCCACCGATGCCCCGATTGCCGCAAACATCGACGAATACAACAAATATCCACCTACAAAATACACCAAAAACATCACTGCCACAAATCCCCAATCAATCGACCACAACACCTCAAAATGCTCCCCTAATGCCGACACCTCTTGCATCTCTACAGTCATTCCCGCCGCGGGACCACCTTGCAATCCCGACATATCAATCCCCATCACTCCCATTGCCACACCCACTATCATCATCGTCAACACCGCCCACAAAACCATCTGGGTCAAGCACGTAAGCCCCACTGCAATAATCTTTCCCCACATCAACTCCCACGGTCTCACCGAGCACACCATCACCTCCACAATCCTATTCACCTTCTCTTGCACCACCGAATTCATCACCTGCGACCCACTCACAAATATAAACATATATATCAACATCGTAGCCAATATACCAACTATCGACGCTATATCCGAATCCGACGACGTCACTCCCTCATCGCTCAACTTATACGTCTTCGCCCTCACATCCACTCTCGCATCATCAATCATCTCCTTCAACTTCGGAATGTTATACGATGCCAACTTCTGCTCCTCAACATAATTCTCCAACGCCGACTCTATAAACCTACGAACACTGCTCGGAAACTGCTTCTGACTATAAATCGTCACAGCATTCGCCCCCACCGACAAATCATCATCTATTATCACAAATGCCATATATTCCGACTCCTCAGGGAATATCGACGTATCAAACCGCAACTCTGGAGCCTCATCCACCACCTCAAAAACACAATCCTCACACTCCAACCCATCAAACAATTCCACATACAACCCCGTCTGATCCACCACAGCCACCACTCTCTCCTCATCATCCTTTATCGACGCTAACCAAATAGGCACAACAATCAACGCTGCCATCAAAACCGGTGTCAAAAAAGTCATCCACAAAAACGACTTTTTCACTACCCGATTCCGATATTCACGCAAAATTATCAAACCAATTTTCGACATACCATCAATATTTACTACAACAAAATTTTATAAGTATAACCATTTTCAAAATGAATCAAATATACTCCACTCGGCAATATTATTTGTTGTTCTCTCCCCGAATAAACGACCTTACCATCACTATTTAAAACACGAAAACTCAAATCATTATTCTCAACGAAAAGCACATTATCCTTAGAATATATATTAAATTGATTCTCCTCAACCTTTTCTACTGACACACCCTTTTCAGCAAAAATAGCACAAAGCATTGTATCTTTTTGTAAATTTATAGTACGCGGATTTTCTTTATTTCCATCTGACCATTCTACAAATTCATAAGCACCAAAATAAGAAAAAGCTTCCACAGTAGCCACATTATCATCACAATTTGGCATCTTATGATATTTTATGTTACCCAAAGCTACTCTTTCTATAAATAAATCATCAACATAATAATTAGTGTACAAATTTAACGAATAATTATTTTCTGTTAAATTATAACGTCTATACGGCAACGAAAATGCATTATAATCTTCCTTACAACCGCACGACACCTGAATTTCACAATCCTCCATTAATCCACTTAAAGCATTATCTGCCAATAACGGATGCGTTGGAGCATCAATAACAAAAGAAGAAATATGTGGTGCACTTCCCATACTCCCATTAAAAGCATAAGAGCCTATTTTACTCACCGACTTACCCAACTTCACCGTCGTTAAATAAACACAACCCGCAAATGCTGAATTAGGAATCTCTTCTACACCATCTCCCACAACTACACTAATCAATCCACAATCCTTAAAACACCCAGAACCTAATATTTTAACTGAATTAGGAATAACAATTTTCAACAAATGCTGACAACCATTAAAAGCCCAATAACCAATTTTTTCTAATTTACCAGGCAAAACAACCTCTTCTAAATTATAACAATGAGAAAAGCACTCATCGCCTATTGAAATCACTTTTTCAGGCATTTTCCCCACCGTAATTAAATTATAACACTGATAAAAAGCTCCTGCCCCTATTTCCTCTAAATCAGATGGTAATGCAACCGATTTCAATTGAATTTGTCCAGAAAAAGCCCAAGGCGATATATAAGTTGTCGTATTTTTTATATCAATATGTGTTCCGTCTGGAATTTCTCCTTTATACACATACAACACATCATTAATATAAACACAACCATCAGGCAAAGAATTATACCACAATGTATTAGAAAAAGCGTTAGCACCTACATATTTAACACTTTGTGGAAAATTAACATTTGACAAAGAAACGCAACCATCAAAAGCCAAACCTTCTATTGAAATGACACCTTCTGGAATTACCACATCAGTCAAAGATTCACACTTATAAAAAGCATAAGAACCAATTGCTATAACTTTATATACTCGACCATTAAATTCAACTGACGATGGCACTTCAACCGAACCTGAATACGAACCAATCCCCTCCATTTCATAAGGACGACCTGTCGATTTATTCGTAACAACCGCCGTCATATCATCCTCATTCAAATTATAATAAATTCCATCTACAATAGCATCATAAGCTCTTGTATCTACCAATATCACAACAAAGCAAATAACAAAAAATACTAACTTTTTCATAATAAAAAAACTCTCAAAAAATACAATAAGTCCCCCAAACTTTAAATATATGATAGAGCAACCTGCAAGCAACCCTCACCCTACCTTCACAACCCCCTCTAAAATACAATAAGCCCCCCTCTCTACAACAACGGCGAAATCAACCGCGCCAACGACTCCACATATCTCTTATACCACTTCCTATGACGCCAAAGATTCACATTCAACTGACGCGACGACTCCATATCCCGCTCAAATCCCTCAACCAAACATCTCGCCGTCTTCTCGCCATACACAAACGCCGCAATCTCAAAATTCTGCTCATACGACCTATGGTCCATATTCGCCGTACCAACTATCGACAAATAACCATCCACCACAATCGCCTTCGAATGCAAGAAATTATGCTGATAATAATACACCTCAACACCTGCTCTCAACAACGCCTCAATATAACTACGTCCTGCCGCCGCAACAATCCTCGAATCATTACATTCCGGTATCATCACTCTCACCCTAACGCCCGACAATGCCGCCGACACCAGCGCATTAGTCACCGCCTCAGGAGGCATATAATATGGTGTATGAATCAAAATCTCCTTCTCCGCCTTCGATATCGCCGACACAACGCCGTGCATAATACTCTTCCAATCCGAATCTGGTCCCGACGTAACCACCTGCACCTTCTCTCCATCCTCAAAATAAGGCACTTCAGGATAATATTTCTTATCCGTCACAACCCTACCATCCACAAAACTCCAATCCACCAAAAATGAATACTGCATCGAATGCACCGCCGGACCCTCTACTCTCACAAACGTATCGCGCCACAAACCCAATCCATTGCCCCAACGATAACGCTCTGCCAAATTCATCCCCCCTGTATAAGCCACTCGACCATCCACCACAACCAACTTCCGATGATTTCTATAATTCAACAACGTAAACCTAAAAAAATTATCCGCCGCCAAAAACGGATGAACAAACGCCCCCGCATTTCTCAACGACATCCGCCACGCAATAGGCAACTTCCATCCGCCCAAATAGTCATAAATCACCCTCACTCTCACTCCCTCACGAGCCTTTCGCTCCAACAACTCTCTGAATCTATTCCCAAGCTTATCATTCTCAATAATATAAAACTCCACGTGAATATGCTCCTTCGCCGCCTCAATATCATTATAAAGCGACTTGAACGCATCCGCACCCGTAGTAAAAACATCAACCCTATTCCCATCCAACACCCTAGCACCATCCGTCTCTGTCAACAAATTCGCCACCTTATCAAACCTCTCTAAATCATCCGAATAACGAACCGGAATATCAAGATTCGGAAAACGCAACTTATTATTAATTATCTTCTTACGACGAAAATTCTGACCAATAAACACATACAACACAATACCCACAACAGGCAACAAAATCATAATCATAATCCAAGCAAGGGTCTTCACTGGGTTACGATTTTCCAACAAAATAGCCGTCAACACCACCAACGCAGCGTAAACATACAATGCCGTAAAAGCATAATAAACTATTTGCCAGAATAATTCCATACAAAAAATCTCTATACCCTATACTCTAAACTCTATACTCTATACTATCTTTGGAGCTTTCACCCCATTTTGCGAAAGCTTTTGCGCTTCTTCAATTGTGCATTGTGCATTATGCATTATGCATTGAATAGAGTGCGGGCCCCGCTCCACTCTCGCCTCATCCCACAAACCCGAATCAATCACCATCTGCAACCACTGCGCTCCCCCCTCAATAATAATCGACATCACCCCACGCTTATACAACTCATCCATAACCGCTCTCACAACATCCCCCTCAAAATCAATCCCCACAAACTCCACATTATCCCCCGTCTGCTGCAATCTGTAATCTGTAATCTGTAATCTGTAATCTACAAATACTATCGTTCTCGCCGCCTCATCAAAAATTCTATAATCTGCCGGCACTCTCAACGACCTATCCAACAACACACGCACCGGATTCCTACCTGTCCATTTCGTCACTGTCAAATGTGGGTCATCAAGCAAAGCCGTCTTCGTAGCCACCATAATAGCATCCTCCTCCACACGCACCTGATGATTAAGCGTCTTAGTCACCGAATTACTAATCTTTATCGGACCACTGCCCTTCTCCTCGCGGCATACATCAATTATACCATCTTCAGTTTCAGCCCACTTCAATATCACATACGGACGATGCTTCTCTTGCACCGTCATAAACCTACGATTCAACCAGCGAGCCTCCTTTTCCATCACGCCCACAGTCACCTCAATACCCGCATCTTGCAAGATTTTCACACCACGACCCGCCACCTTCGGATTAGGGTCAAGCGTAGCAATCACCACACGTTTCAACCCCTTACGCACGATTAAGTCAGCACAAGGCGGCGTCTTTCCCCAATGCGAACAAGGCTCAAGCGACACATACATCGTAGCCTCCCGCAATAGCGACTCATCCTCCACCGAAGCAATCGCATGAGGCTCAGCATGAGGCTCTCCCGCACGATGATGATACCCCTCACCTATGATTCGACCGTCATACACAATCACTGCCCCAACCATAGGATTAGGCGACGTTTGCCCCTCTGCCATAGCCGCCAACTGCAAACACCGCATCATATATAATTCATCTCGAACCTCGTATTTCATAACACTATACTATACACCTAAAATAATCTACAACGATAGCGATTTTCACCCAAACAACAAAGCGTCATAACTATCTCACAAACCTTCAGCATCCTCATCTTTAGCATCTTCATTTGCACAAGGATAATACATCAGATAGATTTCTCTATCACGCTCTGACCAATGACCTAAGTCTTCTACATAATAATAACCATTTTGTCTTGCTTTTTCTCTTTGAATAGCAAACCAATGATCTATATTTTCAAATAAACTTGGAGCCTTCATATTTTACAATTTTTATTTCTTTAATTTATAATATTTTCTTCCAAATCAAACAACAAATACGAAGAACTTGAAGAATCATAAACTTCAAATCTATCTTCTGTTATCATAGATATAGAGCCATATAAAGTAGGAATTATCACTTTATTATCCGAAAGTCGAATAACACCCCAACCATAGGATTAGGCGACGTTTGCCCCTCTGCCATAGCGGCTAACTGCAAACACCGCATCATATACAATTCATCTTGCGTAGCACACATAGTTCTATACTTATAAATTAAGCCCAACAACAAATGCTGTAGCTATACATATCAATTCTTATTATTTTTGTTCCATTCTTCCAAGGTATGTTCACGACGTTCTGCTACAATGAGCAGAGCCTGGTCGCGTATATCCTCCGGAAGATCAATATTACGAAGTTGAATACTACGAATCCATCCCGCAACATCCTGCTCGCGAAGCGTATAAAAAACATTCTCAAGCATAGAAATCTGTGTTTCTGTAAACTCACATGATGGAATTCCCCTAAGAGCATCTAGCTCTTCATCGTCAAAATAAATTATCTGGTCTGTCTGCGAAAGCAAACTATCACGCTCACATACCGCATGCGAACCGCAACAATCATCTGCTATCTCTACTGGTGGTTGCTCTGGTGTTTGAGCGTTAACTCGACGCACAAAAAAGGCTACACCAACAAGGAGAATAATAAGTATAATTAAAATAATTGCTATAAACATATCTTAGTCTACAATGAGATACATTATTTAATACTAATGCGTGAAAGTTGAAGATTTTGTTTTAGACTTTCTACATAAGACACTATATGACGATTACGTTTCTCTTCATAAATATCTTTAATAGTAATAAGAATACCTGTTTCTTCTACATCGCCAAATTCATCATTAATTGCTGTACCAAATACTTTCATCGTGGCTGAAAGATTCATATATGCATTAACTAGTGGTGGTATATTTTCACCAAGTGCACGCACTTCACGATTGAGTATCTTATAGTTCTCTTTGACCGCTTTGAGTGGAAATAAACGTTGAAGTAATGTTAGTTTACTTTCAAGTTTTAACGGTTTATGAGGTGTAACGAGTTTTTGTTTATCTCCAAAATGGCGTTTAAGATAAAAGAGTATCATGTCGCGACCTGTCGTATTAAACGACGGATACATAGTGAATTTACCAAAGAAATATCTAATCTGTGGATATTTAACTGTCAATGCTCCAAGCCCATCCCATAGGTTGTCAAGAGCATAAAGACTTTTTGCTCCTGCCTGAGATGATTGATATTCAACTGCAACGAACGACCTACCTAGTTCAATAGTATAAGGCATATAGTCGTCGAGAAACTTCTTGGAAAAATGAAAAAGATGCGAGGTCGCAATATGAGGTTGACCATCTGCATTATATTTGATATTTTCTCCAAGAATAAAACGATAGCCACCGATGATTTCTTCGGCATCGGGATTCCATACGATGAGTTGCTCACATGGGGAGTCCATTGTGTCGAATTGGTCGATATCTACTTCGCATCCTGTGCCACCTCCAGCTGTACGGAATGCGATTTCGCGTAGACGTCCAATCTCGCGCATGGTGTTGGGCGAGTTGTTGGCGTTGATGATGTAGATTTCGTTGCCAGCCTTGTTGGTTGTGCGCAAAAAGCGCTCTTGTGTTAGTTCAGCTTTGATTAGTTGGCGGTCAATGGCGCTTATTATTGGTTGTTCTTGCATAGGTTTGTTTTTGTCGTTTGACTTTTTTAACAGAAGTACAAAATCTATTTATAGGACGATTAAATTTTTTTGTATTTGAATAGTTTACGGTGGTTGACATTGTTTTTCAAGTACAAGCCTTGTGGTCAAATATGATTTAGGGCTTGTACTTAAAAATGTGGTTGTTTCTTCATAAATAGAAAATTGTTACTATAAGTAGTTAAGCAATAAACAAATTTCTGTACTTATGTTAAAAACAAAAAATAACTTATTTTTGTTCGAAGTATGATTCGATGTAGCGTTTTTTCTTTGGTTCGTAGATATCGTTGATTGTGATGATCATAGCTGTGTCGTAGCAATCGCCGAAATCAGGGTCGAATGTTGTGCCAAATGTTTTCATTGAGCTTGAGAGTTCGATGTATGAGTGGATGAGCGGCGGAATGTTATCGTTCATTGACTTAACAAAATTGTTAAGGATTTTGTAGTTTTCTTTGGCTGTGTCGGCACAGAACATAGCATCGAATTCGGCGCGTTCTTCGTCGGTGCAAGTTTCAGGGTGTTTAGAAATGAGCATTTTTTCGCGGTCGCCAAAGAATTTTTCGAGGTAGTAGATCATAGCTTTACGACTCTTGTCAGGGCTTGTGCTATAGATAGTTACTTTGCCTGCGAGGTATTTGATAGAAGGGTCGGTAGCAACAAGACCGCCGATGCCATCCCAAAGGTTGTCGAGGGCGAAAAGGCTTTTGCGACCCATTTCGGCACTTTGATATTTAGGTTGCACGAATGCGCGTGCCATTTCGAGGCAGTAAGGGAAGTATTCTTTGAGGAATTTTTCTGAGAAGTCGAAAAGGTGCTCTGTGTTTACGTATGGTTGACCATTGTCATGGAACGATGCTTGTGCCCAACGTGTGAAGCGATAGCCACCGATGATTTCTTCCAATTCTGGGTTCCATACGATGAGTTGATAGCAAGCTTTATCTTCGAGGTCGAAGTGGTCGAGGTCGCATTCTTTGCCAGAGCCACCGCCTACGGCGCGGAATGACACTTCGCGTAGACGACCGATTTCTCGCAATACGTTAGGCGAGTTTTCAGCGTTTACGACATATATTTCGTTGTCAGCTTTGTTTGTCTTTCTGAGGAAAGTTTTTTCGTTGAGTTCTTGTTTGAGCAACTCTTTTGAAATAGGTTCAATAATAGGTACCATAGTGTTTAGAGTTTAGTGTATAGAGTTAAGAGTTAGAAGTATAGTGTTAAATAGTAATGCCAAATGGTTCTCTATACTTTATACTCTAATCTCTATACTTTTGTTATTACATATTTAATTCTTGTCCATTGCCTTCTTGAAGTTTTTCTACTTCGTTGCGCACGTCATTAGCCCATTGTTGGTCGGTTTTCGATTTGTCGAATGTGCTATAAGGGATTGGTTTGCCGAAGGTGATGACAAATGATTTGTGTTGTTTTTTGAATAATTCGTCGACGAGCATAAACATGCCGATGTTGAATTTCAAACCGAGGAATTTGCTCAACGATGTTAGTCGCATGAAGAGCTTAGAGTTATAGCCCGACATGTGTACTGGCACTACATCGCGCTCATATTTACGCGATTGTGTAATGAACATCTTTTTCCAAGGTTGTTCGGTCACTTTGCCTTTTTCAGTACGGGCACATTTGCCTGCTGGATAAACGAGCACTTGGTATGGACTCTCAAACATACGAGCAATGCCTTCGCTCACTTCGCGACTTTGGCGTCCGTTCATATTCACTGGCACAAAGAATTCCGATAGCGGATGGAAGTGAGCCAAAATACTATTGACAGGCACACGGAAACTCTCGCCATAGAATTGGCGCATAACCGAACCCATAATCAAGGCCTCAGGACCACCAATTGGGTGATTGCTGGCAAAGATGCAACGGCGCGATGGGTCGAGATTTTCGGCACCACGCACTTCGTATTTAATGTCGAGATAATTGAGTGCTTCATCGAAAAATCCTACACCTTGAGGGTGTTCTGCCTTTTCGATGCAGTCATTGATTTCTTCTTGATGTATGCGTCGCTTGAGGAAATTGACCAAGAATTTTGGCAATTTCTTCTTGACTTTCGCTTTCAAGATTTCGTCAATGTCAATTTTAAATCGTTTATTTTCCATAGTTTATTTTTGTCTACAATCAAAATAAAATATTACCAAGGTTTGTGTTTGCGTAGAAATCTTTCTTTATGATGAAAAGAATCTGATCCGATAGCTCCACTTCCATACATAAATATAACACTATCGTTATAAGGCACATATGCCATATCATTCATATATGTATCCTTTTGCTGTTGATTCATAGGACTGGTGTGTAGTACGAACGAATACATTCCAAATCCTACTCGTTTAAAGCGGATAGTGACCTCATTGTTTGGCATTCTTTTATCACTTTCAATACCAATACAATTAAGATTGCTAAGTAGAGAGAGTATGTTCTCATATTCGTTATGAGTCAATCCAACCTCTTGCATTAAAGAGTCTTTTCTTAGTTCAGCATCCCATTCCCAGTAAGAACCTCTACTTGTTGAAATATGGAAAGTACAAACTTCCTCAGGAGTAAATTCTAACACTAGTAATGTGCTATCATCTTGTGCTTCATCTATGTATTTCAACAATTCCTCTATCTTTTCTGAATTGTTTTCGTAATATTTAGCCATCATATTTGCATTACAACCTTGTGCTGGATGTCTAAATATAAGGTATGCACAAAAGAAAAGGAGGTTAAATATTCCCCATATAAATAATGCCTTTTGCCATCGATCTGAAAATTTGCGAGATGCTATGGTAAGATAAATCGCTGCTATAATTGTTGGAATAGATAGAACAAATCCAAAAACAGTAATTGCAATAGCAACAAAATCATCAATCCAAAATATGGTTATTAGGATTGAGACAACAAGCATTGGTAAAAATTTTAATATTTTTGACATAGTTTATCTTAGTATCATCAACACTCGTTTGAGTGATGAAATGAAGTAATCAATCTCTTCGATTGTGTTGTAGAAGGCAAATGAAGCACGCGCTGTGCCAGGTATGCCAAACCAATCGACGAGTGGTTCGGCGCAGTGGTGACCGGTGCGGATGGCAATGCCGAGTTTGTCGAGCATCATACCGATGTCGTAAGGGTGTACTCCATCTACTACAAATGATAACACACCGCTTTTCTCCTTAGCTTCGCCAATGATGCGAATGCCTTCAATCTCTTTTATCTTTTCAGTAGCGTATGCAAGTAGTTCATGCTCATACTCAGCAATTTCTTTCATCCCTATTCCCGAGATATAGTCCAATGCTGTGGCCAAAGCGCAACTGCCTACATAGTCGGGTGTGCCTGCTTCGTATTTATATGGCAGTTTGTTGTATGTAGTTTTCTCGAATCGCACGGTTTCAATCATTTCGCCTCCACCCATGAATGGAGGCATTACATCTAATATCTCGCGCTTGCCATACAACACACCGATGCCATTAGGCGCATAAACCTTATGACCAGAGAAGGCATAGAAGTCGGCATCGAGGTCGACAACATTCACCGGTATATGGGCAATAGCTTGAGCTCCGTCAATCAACACTTTAGCACCATATTTATGTGCTATGCGAATGATTTCGGCAACGGGATTGACTGTGCCCAACACATTACTTACGTGCGCAACAGATACAATCTTGGTGCGTTCATTAAGCAATGCTTCGAATTCCGATAAAATCAGTTCGCCATGCTCGTTGATAGGTGCTACACGCAACACTGCTCCCGTGCGCTCGCATGCCATTTGCCATGGCACAATGTTTGAGTGATGTTCCATCGTAGTAACAACGATTTCATCGCCTTCATGGCATATTTGGTCTGCCAATGTGCGAGCTATGAGGTTCACACTCTCGGTCGTGCCACGAGTGAAAAGAATTTCGTCTTTAGATTTCGCACCTATGAAGTCGGCCACGCGTTGGCGTGCTGACTCATGTGCCTCCGTAGCCACTCCGCTCAAATAATGCACCCCACGGTGAATATTCGAATTCTCAAGCGTATACGAACGCATGATGCGTTCCAACACGCACTGAGGTTTTTGTGTTGTTGCGCCATTGTCGAAATACACCAATGGTTTGCCGTGCACTTCGCGCGCAAGTATCGGGAACTCTTTTCTTATACTTTCAATGTCAAGCATATATATTATTTTTCAACTTCTTCTACCTTATTTTCGTCAGATCTCTTTTTATATTTTTCATAAATCAAGGCATAGAACACAGCACCTATCGCAATCCAAACAAGCAAAATAACGCGACTTTGAATTGATAGATAACCTGGCATGCCTGGAATAATCAATAACGACAAGAAGAACAACGAAATGATGCAACCAATGAAGCCAATCCAAGCCTGTGTTTTGTGGTTGTGACGGATTGCCCAAATAGCAGCTGATGCTGTAGTGTAGGCGAATACGATAGCTGCACCAACCGATGTCATGTCAACAATCCAGTTCAACACCTCGCGACCAAACCATGGGGTAAACAAACTGAGCACCATTACGAATAAAATAGCATTGCGAGGTGTGCCATATTTAGGGTGCAATTTGCCGAATGTAGAAGGCAATGCTCCATCTTGAGCCATAGCATACATGAGGCGTGATGTAGAGATATAGAATGCGTTCATACCCGAAATCACGGCGCAGAACATAGCAATACCTAAAAGAGTCAAACCAATGATGCCTAATTTCATTTTAACCACATAACCTGTAGCCCAAATTTGATTGTTGCTCTTCAAATATACGAGCATCTCTTCCCACGACATACCACTTTGGAAACCCAATGCTGTTACAGTGTTCACAGCCACGTAGAGCAATGCAGCAATAGAGATTGCCAACACCATAATGCGAGTAGATTTTTTGTGGTTAAAATTATATTCTTCAGCCGATTGAGGGATACAGTCGAAACCGATGAATGCCCATGGAGCCATAGCTACGATAGCAAATACGCCTTTCCACCAGTTTTGACCTTGAGGCAATCCAGGTGTAAGGTTGCTCCAATCAGGACCTTGAGTCAATATCAAGAATGTGACCATAAATATGCCAGCCACCAATGTCAATGCGATAGTAGTCTGTGTCCAAGCGGCTTGTTTGATACCCCAAATGTTTACTATAGCCATCAAAATGATAAACAACGAAGCTACAATTACTTCGCCTGCATATACATCCCATCCTGCTACTTGATATAGGTGACCAACTTGAATGATACCTGGGAACAAATAGCGGCTAATCATACCCAATGCTGTAGCATTAAGTGGAATCAAACTCCAGTAAGCCAATATCATACCCCAACCGCAAACAAAAGCATTGGTTTTGCCCATTGTCTTTTTTGTATAGATAAATTCGCCACCACTCAGTGGAAATTTGCGTATCAAATATCCATAGCTTAATGCAATAACCAAAATAAGTGAAGCACCGATAGCCATACCGACTGCAGTACCAAGTGGACCTGCTTTTGGCAAAAATGCGTTACCTGGGAGCACAAAGCATCCCCAACCAATAATAGCACCTAGTGCAAGTCCCCATACATCAATCGGACGCATTGCGCGTTTCAATTGACCTTGTTGTTCTTTTCCTTTCATAGATTATAATTTTAGGTAAAATAATGTGGCTGTTTTGTTGTATTTGAACTAAGAGTAACTAACTAATTCTCAACTCTCAATTCTCGACTATTTTCTGCATCCTGCGCATTGCATCTCCTCGCCATGTAGGCGTTTTTCTATTAAGAGATGAAGTCTGTCGCTCAATGCTGGAAGTTCAATATTTTCTAATACCTCTGCCGAGAATGCTTGCAAAAGCAATAGGCGAGCCTCTTTAATTCCTATGCCACGTTGTTGCATATAGAACAATGCGTTTTGGTCGAGCATACCTGTTGTGGCTCCGTGACCGCATTTCACGTCGTCGGCATAAATCTCAAGTTGTGGACGACCCAATGCGCGAGCTTTTTCCGACAAACAGATGTTACGATTTATCTGATGCGACACTGTTTTTTGTGCGCCTGGATCCACCACAATACGTCCGCTAAATCCACCTTCGGCTTCGTCGTCGAGGATGTATTTATACAACTCTTCGCTTCGGCAGTTGCCTTTGTGGTGGCGAATGATGGTGTAGTTGTCGCAGCGTTGTTGCTTGTCTATGAGCAACATACCGCCCAACCATGTCTCTGCGCCTTCGCCGTTAAGGTCTATTTCAATATGATTGCGTGTTGCGCCATTCATCAATCCGAATGTACCGAATTTCACCACACTATCTTTCTCTTGTGCCACGGCATAGCGACGCAAGTTAGCCATCTTTTCGTGAGTACTTTCCATCGAGCAATAGTTCAATCGTGCTCCTTCGCCTACATATATTTCAGCAATACGCGATGCGAAATATTCCGAATTGTCCATTGCGTGGTCACAGTCAATCACTTGTAGCGAAGCATTGGCTTCCAATACGATAAGGCTACGATTTACGCCCATCAACGCCTGTCCTGCGCGCATCATATTCACGATTTGCAATGGCATTTGGCACTCTACGCCTCGTGGTATATAAACAAAGAGTCCGTCTTGCACCAACATCGAGTTGAGCATGACGAACGCATCTTTTCTATCGTTAAGTATTGTATTATAGTATTTTGTAATCAAATCGTTATGCGCTTCTACTGCATGTTTCATCGAACATACAAATGCGCCTCCGCCCAATTCAATCTCTTCTCCGCCTACCCACACATCATTTATAATAGGGGCTACCACGGCTTTAATGCCTGGCACTGCACAACGGAACATATCTTCTGCCTTCAATCCGAATGTCAAGCGATTGATATTCACGCCCCAATCGGTTTTCAAGGCATCAAAAAGCGGACAGTACAAATACTCCTCTGTCTTGCGTGTTGGAAACGGTGCCGACTCCAACATGCGTGCTGCCTCATCGCGCTCAGCATTGAATACCGATGCCGACTTAGCCGCAATTTGTCCGCCTACCTCTTTATATAAATCTATAAATTGTTTTGTCATATTGTACATTATTTATTGTGCATTGCTTTAATCCAGTCGTAACCTTTCTCTTCGAGCTCCATTACCAACTCTTTAGGTCCCGACATCACGATTCTACCATCTACCAACACATCCACGATGTCTGGCACGATATAGTCCAAAAGTCGTTGATAGTGAGTGATTACGATTGATGCATTCTCTGGGGTTTTCAACATATTCACACCATTTGCCACAATGCGCAATGCGTCGATGTCCAAGCCTGAGTCTGTTTCATCAAGAATCGACAAGCGTGGTTCGAGCATAGCCATTTGGAATATCTCATTGCGTTTTTTCTCACCGCCCGAGAATCCTTCGTTCACAGCACGGTTGGCCAATTTGCTATCTAATTCCACCAACTGACGTTTTTCGCGCATCAATTTCAAGAAGTCGCCCGACGATAATGCCTCCAAACCACGATGTTTGCGTTGTTCGTTCACTGCAGCACGCATAAAGTTCACCATGCTTACGCCTGGTATCTCCACAGGGTATTGAAAACTCATAAACAAACCTTCGCGAGCGCGCACCTCTGGCGACATTGCCAAAAGGTCTTTACCGTTGAATGTCACCGACCCGCTTGTCACTGTGTATGCAGGGTGTCCCGACAACACATTGCTCAACGTACTTTTACCTGCACCATTAGGACCCATAATGGCGTGCACCTCACCAGGTTTCACTGTCAAGTTCAACCCTTTCAATATCTCCTTGCCTGCAATCGAGGCATGTAAATCTTTAATTTCTAGCATATTTTATTTTTTTTATTATTTATTTCGTTTTATAATTATTAGTGAATATTTGAACTATTTGTGAGTGATTATTTTCTTGTACTTTTATCTTTATGTTTAAAAACAGATATAGTGGCATGCCGGCGAAGCTACGGCATTTCCGTGAATTCCGTGAATTCCGTGAGAAACAAAAAATTTCTGTGTGAGTGTTCTAAAAAACAAATCTATATGCAACAAATACAATAACCCACACCACAAACACCACATTCGCCACTTTACTCTGATTTGTACTGAAATAGAGACTCAAACACATCACCGCAAACAACCCTGGGATAGCAATCAACTGTGCAAATTCAGCACCAAACACCACAACCCATATCAACGACAACCAAAATCCCCAATTGATAAACGCAAAGTTCAATCGTGTATTTAGTTTGTAGTTGCTCGGACTGAAGAAATAATTCACGAATGTGAATAATATTAATCCTCCAGTGAAGCAACTAATTATTATATCCCCTTTTGTTAGGGTTGTCTTATGCCAAAGCGAAACGTTGACGAATCTATTGAGATAATTTGTCAGAATTTCAAGCGAATCAAACAACCAAAATAGACTGCCAACAATTATAATCAACGTTGCTGCACCTAACAAAATACTCAAAAACACACGTCGCGTAATAACCCTAAAAATTATCATTCCTAACACAAACAATACTGCCAACCAAATGTATGTAGGTTCAAACAGGGCTGCAATTCCTAACAATAATGTGATATTAAATGATGCAGACACTTGAATTTCAAAGTGATACATTTGTATCAACTCTTTCAATGCCAAGATAAAAAACACTGCGGCTATATAACTTTCATCGAATGGCTGAATATAGCCAATGCATCCCGCCATCACAAGCCCCACTGTCAGTGGCATCGACGACCTTACGGGTATGATTTGCAATTGATTGCACAATAGCATCATCCACACCATTATCCCCGTCATTGCCACAAACCCCAATATTTGCGACCACATCATCGGCAACGACCACACCACAAAATGCTTCATAAACAACATTTGCACGGAACTGTTATCTAATTGAGCATTATGCATTATGAGTTGTGCATTGAACAACAAAGCCCCCACAACCACGCTAATAGCAATGTTTGCCACACTTGGTTGTGTAAAAAACTTTGTGATATTTATTCGTGCCGTTCTCATTTTCTAATTTTTGTTGATATGCGGGACACTCAAGCCCGCATATCAGTAGTTAAGTCATAATTCCGAATGGCAATTGTGCATTGTGAATTATGAATTGTGCATTATTTCAATCCGCGTCCAATAAGCATTGCTTCTGGGTTAGGCTCTGCGCCACGGAATGTGCGATACAATTCCATTGGGTCTTCTGTGCCACCTTTTTCGAGCAATGTGCGGAATTTTTGTGCTGTCTCTTGGTCGAAGATGCCTTTTTCTTTGAACAATGCGTATGCATCTTTATCCAATACCTCTGCCCACAAGTAGCTATAGTAACCAGCGCTGTAGCCACCTGCCCAGATGTGATTAAAGTATGTTGTACGATAACGTGGAGCGATTTCTGGAATCAAACCAATTTTGTCCATCATCTCTTTTTCGAATGCGATAGGGTCTGTGATGCCTTCTACCGATTTGAGGTCGTGCCAGTTCATGTCGAGGATAGCTGCAGCTGTCAACTCTGTTGTCATAAATCCTTGATTGAATGTAGCCGATGCATTGATTTTTTCGATGATTTCGTTAGGAATCAATTCGCTTGTTTGATAGTGTTTTGCATACATTGCAAGCACTTCTGGTTCGAATGCCCAGTTTTCCATGATTTGTGATGGCAACTCTACGAAGTCGCGTGATACGTTTGTACCGCTCACCGACACATAGTTAGCTTTTGCCAACAAACCGTGCAAGCCGTGACCGAATTCGTGGAACATTGTTTCTGCTTCATCCAATGTAAGCAATGATGGAGTTGTAGCGGTTGGTTTTGTAAAGTTACCGATGTTGATAACCACTGGACGAACGTCTTTACCCTCTTCGTTGATATATTGTTCACGGAAGTTTGTCATCCATGCACCACCGCGTTTCGATGCGCGTGGATAGTAGTCTGTATAGAAAATACCAATCAACGAGCCATCTTTGTCTGTTACTTTAAAGCATTCTGCTTCAGGGTTGAACAATGGCATATCGTTCATTTTTTCGAAGTTCAAACCATAGAGGCGGTTAGCCAATGCAAACATACCTGCGCGAACGTTTTCCATTTGGAAGTATGGTTTGATTTCGTCTTCGCTCATAGCATATTTTTCTTGACGTACTTTTTCTGTGTAGTAGTCCCAGTCCCATGCTTCTACTTTCACGCCGTTACCTTCGCGGTCAGCAATTGCTTGCATTTCAGCCAATTCTGCTTTTGCTTTTTCATTAGCAGCTTTGAAGATATCAAGCAAGAATGAGTTCACAACGTCCGATTTTTTGGCCATTGTATCGTCAAGGATAAAGTCTGCCGATGTTTCAAAACCGAGCAAGTTAGCTTTTTCGATACGCAATTTCATGATTTGCAACACAATCTCTTTGTTGTCGTTTTCGTTGCCGTTGTTACCGCGTTCGATGTATGCTTTATAAACTTTTTCACGCAAGTCGCGGCGTTCGCTGTATTGCAAGAATGGAATACGACTTGGGTTTTGTAAACCAATCAACCATTTGCCTTCCATGCCTGCTGCTTTTGCTGCTTCAGCTGCTGCTGTGCGCACTGCTTCTGGCAAACCTACCAAGTCTTCTTCCGATTCAAGCACGAGTTGGAATGCGTTTGTCTCTGCCAACAAGTTGTTACCAAATTTTTGTTGCAATGTCGAGAGTTCTGCATTGATTTCACGCATACGTGCTTGTTCTGCTTCTGGCAATGAGATACCGTTGCGAACGAATGCGTTATAAACTTTTTCCAACAAACGTGTTTGTTCTACTGTGTAGTTCATCGCTTCACGACCTTCATACACTGCTTTTACGCGTTCAAACAAACGTGCGTCCATGTAGATGTTGTCGCTGTGTGCACTTACCAATGGCAACACAACTTCTTGAACTTTAGTCAATTCGTCCGAACCATCGCTCTCTGTGATGTTGAAGAAAACGAGTGCCACTTTCGACAACAAACGACCCGATTTATCCATTGCTTCGAGAGTGTTTTCGAATGTTGGAGCCTCTGGGTTGTTGATGATTGCCTCAATTTCGGCTTGTTGTTGTTTGATACCCTCTTCAAATGCTGGCAAATAGTGCTCTGCTTTGATTTGTTCAAATGGTGGAACGCCCTCTGGTGTGTTCCATTCTGTCAAAAACGGGTTTTCTACCGTCTTAGTTGTACATGCAAACATCATAGCTGCTGTTGCTACTGTTAAAAATAATTTTTTCATTGTTTGTAATAAATATTTAAGTATTAGTAATTTAAGGATTATTTCCCTATTCAATTTTCTTTTATATATGGTTCGCGTACGCACACACCTACCAACATGCAAAGATAATAAAAAAAAATTACATATCAAAACATTTATTTTAACAAATTTTTCAACTAACATCCCACATCCCCTCCCCTCCTCTCAATCATTCCCTTTCCTCCTCTTTATCACCCCACTTCTCACCTCCATATCACGGTTCTTCTTCAGCTCCAAGCTTGCTTGGGATATGCCAAGCGACAAGGAGGTCGCCAAAGGCAATCCGCGAAGCGGGAGGGGAAGCATAACTCCTCCCCTGTTTATAGGGGAGGTGTCCAAAGGACGGAGGGGTTCCAAAATAATAAACAACAACTTTTCAATCTTTATCCCCTTTATCTTTCTCTATAAGTACTCACAGTGCGTGCAGCTAGGCTAAAAACCTAGATAGCGAAGCGTCTAAATTGCCTAGATCGTCTAGAAAAACCATACTCACCAAAAATCCGGAATATCAGGTATTCCAGAATATCCGCATACCCCCCTTCAACATCCCCCTTTTCAATATCCTATTTAGCTCTAAGAAACACACTAAAACATAATCAACGCACCATATTCTCCCCCTGTTTATAGGGGGAACCGACACAGGAGTGAGTGCAGATCCAAGCTTGCTTGGGATATGCCAAACGACAAGGAGGTCGCCAAAGGCAATCCGCGAAGCGGGAGGGGGGGGCATAACTCCTCCCCTGTTTATAGGGGAGGTGTCCAAAGGACAGAGGGGTTCCAAAATAATAAACAACAACTTTTCAACCTTTATCCCCTTTATCTTTCTCTATAAGTACTCACAGTGCGTGCATCCTATTAGCAGCTAGGCTAAAAACCTAGATAGCGAAGCGTCTAGATTGCCTAGATCGTCTAAAAAAAAACATACTCACCAAAAATCCAGAATATCAGGTATTTCCAGAATATCCGCATAAAAACACCCCTTTCAACATCCCCCTTTTCAACTAAACTGACTAAGAACCCATATCACGTCCTAACTACAACATACTATAAATATAGGATAAATATACTATAAATATAGGATAAATATAGGATAAATATACTATAAACATACTATAACTGAACCCTCAAGTATACAAAAACAACCTACCCTCAACATAAATCCCCAACAATCCACCAATTATCAAAAAAAATTATTATCTTTGCAAATTAATATCCAAATAGCACGCATCATTACTCGCTAGCGTTTTGGTTACTTTTGCGCAATGACAAAAGTAACAATATATAAAATTATGAAAAATAAAATCCTAATGGCAATGAGTGGTGGCATCGACAGCTCTGTCGCTGCTATCGAACTCCGTCGTAAAGGTTACGAACTCAAAGGCGTAACTTTCACTCAATTAACGCTCGATTCTCCTGCCGTAGCCGAAGCTCGTCAAATGGCTTCCGATATGGGCTTCGAGCATCACACTCTCGACATGCGTCGCGAGTTCCACGACTCTGTTATTTGCAATTTCATCGACGAATATCTCCACGGTCGCACCCCTAATCCCTGTGTGCAGTGCAACTCTAACATCAAGTGGGGTATGTTACAAAAATTTGCCGATGAAATGGGATGTTTTTACATCGCCACAGGCCATTATGCTCAAATCGAATGTACCCCTGAAGGTCGCTATTTCATCCGTAAAGGTGCCGACGAGCATAAGGACCAATCCTATTTTCTTTGGCGCTTGACTCAAGAGAATCTCTCCCGCACTCTTTTCCCTCTTGGAGGGTACACCAAAGCCGAAGTGCGCCAAATTGCTCTTGACAATGGTTATGAACAACTCTCTAAAAAAGGTGAAAGTCAAGAGATCTGTTTTATCCCCGACAACGACTATCGCAATTTCCTTCGCGCCAATGTGCCTGACTATGACAAAAAGTACAAAAAAGGCGATTTCATCGACATAAATGGCAAGGTTTTGGGCAAACACCAAGGTTTTCCTAACTATACCATTGGCCAGCGCAAAGGTCTCGGCATTGCGCTTGGCGAACCAATGTATGTTGTCCGTATTGATGCCGAAAAGAATCAAGTAGTACTTGGTCGCAAAGAAGATTTGCTCACTCAAACCTGCTATGCCCGCGACTTAAATATGATGAAATTTCCCGATTTCACCGACGGACAAACCGTTATGGCAAAGGTGCGTTACAAATCCCGCCCCGGTCTCGCCCACATCTATCACGTCGACGAATCCGAAATGTCCGAACATCCGACAAGTCCGACAGGTCCGACAGGTCCAACAAATTCAACAGAAAATTTGAATAATTCCTCATTCCTCACTCCTCATTCCTCATTGGTTCGTATTGTTTTCGAAAACCCAATCGAATCCATCACCCCAGGCCAGAGCGTAGTCTTCTATTGCGGCGACAACTACACCGACATCCTCGCCGGCGCAATTTTAGTATAAGAAAACTCTAAACCTAACATCGAATAATAGTTAAATCCGAATGGTTTATTGTGCCTTGCCTTAAAAACGCGGCAAAAGAGGATAGTAAAAAATCCGTTAAACAACGTTTTTTGGCGAGGTTACACAAAATAATATCAAGGTGCTGAAATAGTGGGCAAGCACAGAAAACTTGAAGAAGCAGAAAGTTTGCCCGAGTTTAAAGCGTTGTAGGATTTATTACTATCCTTTAGCGTTTTTAAGCACAGCAAAGACTTTTGGTTAATTTTTGCGATAAGCGAGAGCAACGAAGTTTACTTTAGTTGCCGAGCGCAGCAAAAATCACGAAGTAATTTTGGTCACAAAAGTAACGAATGACATAAAGACTTTTGGTTAATTTTTGCGATAAGCGAGAGCAACGAAGTTTACTTCAGTTACCGAGTATGAGCAATTTCACGTGCATTGCGTAAAAAGCGTCAAAAAAAATTGATATAAATTCGTGAACGACGATTTTTGGCGAGGTTACTTTGTCTTATATCGAGGCATAATAACTACGGGCAAGCACAAATATTTGAAGAAGCACTCCGATTGCCCGAGTTTAAAGCGGAGTAGAATTTATATTAATTTTTTAGCTTTTTAAGCATAGCACTAGCGTTTTGGTTACTTTTGCGCAATGCCAAAAGTAACATAAACACAAATGACCTCATTATCACTATATCAACTAAACCAACTAATAAAGGAATCACTCCGTCAAGTGATTCCCACCACCATATGGCTCCGTGCCGAAATACACAACATAACCACAAACTACTCTGGTCATTGCTACATAGATTTAGTAGAAAAGAGCGATTTCAACGACCAAATCATAGCCAAACAACGAGCAACCATTTGGGCATCAACCTATAGATTTCTAGCCCAAAAATTCCATCAAGCAACTAACTCCTCGTTACAAGTGGGAATGAAAATTCTCGTAGAGGTTTCTGTCGAATTTCACGAACTTTATGGTCTAAGTCTCAACGTGAAAGACATTGACCCCACCTACACACTTGGCGAACTCCAACGCCGTCGCCTCGAGATAATCCAACGTCTAAAAAATCGCGGTTTAATCGACAAAAATCGTCAATTACCAATGCCTCGTCTAGTGCAACGCATTGCCGTAATTTCTAGTCCCACTGCCGCTGGCTATGCCGATTTCGTACATCAATTACAAAACAACCCACACGGCTTCGCCTACGACATCACTCTCTTCCCTGCCATCATGCAAGGCCCCCAAACCGAAGAATCCATCCTCTCCGCACTTGATAAAATAATTAACTTTCAACTTTCAACTTTCAACTTTCAACTTGTAGTTATCATCCGCGGTGGTGGTGCTACTTCCGACCTTCAAGCCTTCGATAGCGAACCCCTTGCCGAACGCTGCGCCAACTTCCCACTCCCAATCCTAACCGGCATCGGGCATCTCCGCGACGAAACCATTCTCGACATGGTAGCACATCACAATCTCAAAACCCCAACTGCTGTAGCAGAATATATCATATCGCGCACTCTCGATGTATCATTTTTTCTCGATGAAATGGCAGAAAAAATACAAACATCTATTCGCATACGCTTAGAAAAAGAATCAAACTACCTTTTATTATTATCCGCTCAGATACCACAAATCGTACAACGTCAATTAACCCAATCAGCCAACTACATCAACGATTTACAATATCGCATGCAACTAAAAACAGCCGATTTCATCGCTAAAAATCGTCTTTTGCTCGACCGCAAATCCGATCAATTGAGTGCGTTAGTAAATCAGCAACTTCAGCAACAACAGAATAACCTAAAACTAATCGAGACCAAACTCCAACTCCTCGACCCGCAGCAACTACTAAAAAAAGGTTACTCCTTCACCACCCACAATGGCAAACTCGTAACCTCCATCACCCAACTCACCCCCGGCGACACCATCACCACCACCCTCGCCAACGGCACAATCGATAGTATTGTCCAGTAGAGAGCAATACTAAAGTAACGTCAGTTTGATATAAAACGCCGCATGGCATCTGTGTTATCCGTAGAGCGATTTTTGCATAGCAAAAGAGCGAATTTTGTTATAAGCGAGGGCAAAAGTCAAATTTATTTGAGTTATGCCGAGTGTGAACAAAATCTTGATAAAAATCGAATAATAAAAGAAGAAAAATATCTGAGAAATCTGTGTTATCTGTGGGAGATAAAATAATAGTTTCCGTGTATTCCGTGTGCTATAAAATTATATCGAACTCAGAACTCATGTTAAAGTAAAGATACGGCATGCCCTATCCGTTAACCCCAAAAAATACGAAAAACTTTCAACTTTCAACTTTCAACTTGAACCATGTCTTACAACGAACAACTAAAACAGCTTGAGCAAATAGTCTCAGAAATCGAGAGTGGCCAACTCTCCATCGACCAATTAGCCGCCAAAGTCAAAACAGCCACCAAGCTCCTCGCCGACTGCCGCAAACAACTCACCAAAGTCGAATCCGACATCAACAAAATCCTCAAACCCCAGGAATAAAAAAATAAAAAAGCGACAAAATCAATGATAGGTTTTGTCGCTTTTTTATCTCTTATTTATAGTAATAGCTTGTTCATGCTAGAGTATGACAATATTGGGCAATTATGGAATGTAAACTATTTTATTGTAATGTACAATCAATTATATTTATTACCGAAAAGACGACACATGATTAAACCACTCGCAATCAACACCACACAATATATATATATATATAAGGGGGGATAAAATATATATAAAAAAACTTAATAAATATTTGTTTTAATCAAAAATAATATTTAACTTTGCCAAGTTAAAAAACTAAAAATCTACACTATGAATGCAAGTTCACACCTCTAGAAGAATATATCTTGTTAATAAAAATCAGTATTAAGAGATGAATGCACATTATAGTAATAAAAGAACAAATTGAGTTGTGCCATAATAAGGGATTAACTTTAATCGTAAAAATATTATATACAAATGATTGTAACTAAACCATATAAAGATATGAGTGATCAAGAAATTGTCACTTGTATTATAAAAGGAAACGAAGAGGCGATGCTTTATCTATTAAAAGATAGGTATGATGCTGATTTAAGGTTTTTTGCATGGAAATATTATGATTCATTAATATATTTTGAAGATTTAATTAACGACTTGTATATACAATTAAAAGGCAAGAATGCGGACTGGCAACCATTGAAATCTTTTCAGTGGAAATGTAAATTTAGAACATGGTTTTGTTCGGTTGCATCACATTTATTTTTAGAAAAAAGAAAAGAATTGATAGGTTTTTGGGGTGACGAAGACTCTATTGTGTTAAATGATTGGAGCCAACCTTTGCCTGAACCTAGATTGGAACCTACAAATCAAAAGTTAGTAATACTTCTTGAGGCTATCAATCGATTAAATAATGACGATTATCGCTTTATCCTTGTCAAGGAACTTGAAGGCTACAATCATCAAGAGATTGCCGAAATGCTTGGAGCAAAAAGAAAGGCTGAGAATAAAGTTTCTTTCTATAATGGCAAGATAGTCGTTCCTGATGCTCGTTATGTAGACATGAATAAGGCACGAGCACTTAAAGAGGTTAAAGTTATTGTAGAACAGATAAAAAAAGATTGGTATGGAAATAAGTGATGAATTGATTGCTTGTTATGTTGAAGGAATTGCAACTACCGAAGAGCAGAAGTTCGTTAGGAAGTATCTTTGCGAACATCCCGAAGAATATGAGCGAATTTTATGTTTGATGGATTGCGATACTATTGATTTTCTTGGGGAACAATCAAAGCATACTAGTAATTATATATTAAAAAATGAAGATTTATTCTCGGATATAGTCCGTTCTGCGGCGGCTTTTGCACAAACACAAAATAATTTATTTGTTCCAAAATCAAAAACAAAAATAAAATTATCCAAGACAAAAGAGTTATCCGAGCGATTGAATCGAATGAGTGATGAATTAGATGATATTATAGGGCAAATCCATTACTGATATATCTGCTTTTTCTTTGTAGTTTTGTAATAATATTTATTTTATGTACACAAATCGTTTTACAAGGGCTAATCCTGGCTTGTTTATCTATCTTGTTGATCAATCTCACGCTATGAGTGCTCCATGGTCTGATGGAAGAACATTGGCTGAACAAGCTGCATTAGTGATTAATCGTTGTATTGAAGAAACTATTAAAAAGTTTACCGATATTAATGAAGGTATTAAAAATAGTGTACATATCATTATCATAGGGTATGGCGGTATCGAAAAAAGTGAATCTGCATATATTCTTAAGCAAGGACCAATAGCAAAACTAGCAAAAGATTATTTACGAATTGAAGAAGGAAAACAAAGAATCGCTGATGGTCGTGGGGGGCTTATTGAAGTGGATATTAAGTCTCCTATTTGGCTTGAGCCTACGGCAGTGTGGGGAACACCTATGGCGTCAGCTTTTAAATTGGCATATAATATTGTTAATATTTGGGTTACACGAAATGCATGGCCTAGTCGTCCTTCACAAGATCCAGTGCCTATTATTATTAATATCACACAAGGTATGCCAACGGATGGTGTTGAAAATGTAAAAGAGTGGGCAAATAGGATAAAAGGCATTAAGTGTCCAGATGGTAATCCTTTGATATTTAATGTACATCTTTCTTTAGGGTCAGGCGCAGAGATTGAGTTTCCGAAACAAAAACCAACCGGAGATGCCTCAGCAGAACTTATGTATGAACTCTCATCTGAACTTCCTGAGGCATTTGTAAATGATGCTAAAGCTATTGGGTTTGATGTAGAAGGAGGAGAAAAAACATTTATTTCAAATTGTAAAAACGTAGAAGGAATTCTCCATCTTTGGGAGTTTGGTTCTTAATAGTATATAAAGTTTTTTTTACACAAATAAATTTTTATTAATTTTTTAAACTTAAATTTTTTATTATGTACAACAATCGTTTCACAAGGGCTAATCCTGGCCTATTAATTTATCTTGTGGATCAATCTTATTCTATGAATGATCCATGGTCTGATGGAAACACATTGGCAGAACAAACTGCATTAGTAATTAATCGTTGTATCCACGAAACCATTCAAAAGTTTTCAGATATTAGCGAAGGAGTAAAAAAAAGTGCTAATGTTGTTATTATTGGATATGGTGGCATTGAAAAGAGCGACTCAGCTTATGTTATTGAGAAAGGAACTATTAAAGAATTAGCTGATAGTCCCAAAGAAGTGAAAAACGTTAAGCGGAAAATTTCTGATGGGAATGGTGGCCTTATAGAGATTGATGTTAAGATGCCTATTTGGCTTGAGCCTACGGCAGTGTGGGGAACACCTATGGCAAGTGCTTTTGAGTCAGCGCATAAAATTATAGATGGATGGGTAATGAAACGCCAGAATCGAGAAGTTAGTCCAGATGCAAAAGCCGGTCTACCTTCGTTAGATCCAGTTCCTATTGTTATTAATGTTACAGACGGTATGCCAACGGATGATATTGAAAGGGTAAAAGAGTGGGCAAATAAGATAAAAGCTATCTCGTGTCCAGATGGTAATCCTTTGATATTTAATGTGCATCTCTCTCCTTCGTCAGGTGCAGAAGTTGTGTTCCCAAAGCAAAGACCAACCGGTAAAGAGGCTGAACTTATGTATGAACTCTCTTCTGAACTTCCTGAGGCATTTGTAAATGAAGCTAAAGCTAATGGGTTTGATGTAGAAGGAGGAGAAAAAACATTTATTTCAAATTGTAAAACTGTAGAGCATTTTATTGCATTCCTTAATTTTGGTACAAATGTAGGTACCTCTGGCGATAATCCAGATGTGAGATAATTTTTTTAGATAACTCCTATCTTAATGCTTTTTGCTATAAAAATGGGAGTTATCTAATTTTGTTAATTAATTCTAATTGCATTATAAGTTATGTCAAATTTTATTAAGACATTTATTACGGCAAAGATTGGTTCGCCGATGAATTTGTGCGATGATCATTTCGCATACAACTTAGATAAACTGAATTTTGCTGTGTCGGATGGTGCGTCGTGTAATTTAGCATCTAGAATATATTCTCGTTTGTTGGTGGATCATTTTGCTGAACATGGCGAAGGTATGTTTTCAGATGAAATATGTAACGAAGTGTGCAGTAAATGGATCTCTGAAACGGATAAGATGATTACTTATAAAGGTAATCCATATTATTTAAGAAATCCTTTTGTTACTAGGGCGCAGGCTGCTGCAACTTTTGCGGGAATGAAAATATATCGAAATGAAAAGAAAGAGTGGTTGTGGGATAGTTTTGTTTTAGGTGATTCCTTTTTATTTTTTATACCAGACGGGGAGTCTTGTCCTAATATTTTGTATACGACAAATAAAACTGATTTTTCTCCTGATTTTTCAACTAATATTGTTTTTAATAATAATCCTAAAGCGGCACATCCTTATAATTCGCAATTGTGGAGAAGTCAAGTTTGGGAAGCACGAAATCAGAAATTAGATAAAGGTACATTTGTTCTTATGACAGATGCTTTAGCCGAATGGTTTTTATGCCCAAAATATAAGTCCGTTGAAGATAAGTTATCGATGTTGATGGATATTGAATCAGATAAAGATTTTTTAGAATTTGTTGATAGAGAAAGTGCTGTTTGTTTAAATGATAATTATTTTCCGTTACATAGTGATGATATAACCTTAATGATTCTTCATATCGATGATTTAGATTCTCTGTCGGAGAGAGAAAGTATTATCGAAGCCGTTAAGAGTGATTATCGCTCTGTTATTGAGCAATGTAATAGAAAAGAAGTTTTTGAAACAGAGACGAAAGAGAAGGAGGAAATAAAGCAAAAATATAAGGATGAATTAGACGAGTCTCGGCTGCAAGTTCAGCAACTTGACAAACAACTTCAAGAAAAAAACAGTAAAATTGTTGAACAAGCTCAAAAACTTGATATGCTTAATAAAGAAAAAGAACACAATCAAGAAGAAATTGGAAAATTAAGGGAATTGCATCAAGCAAATAATAGTTCAAATCAGCATAATGATTGTTTTCTTATTAGTAAGAAAGATCTGGAAATAGTGATAAGAGATCTTTATGTTAGGGAAAAGCAAGAAAGTGCTGGAGTTGTGGTTAAGGAAGTCTCTATTGTTAAGGATGAACAATCTAATATAAAAGATTGTCTTGTTACGATGCCAGATAAGCTTGTTGGACAATTAAAAAATGTTATAGATGAAGCTACTGATGCATTCTTGCAAAAATATTTGAAACAAAGAGAAGAAGAAAAAAATAATAATGAGGGGAGTCAACTTCATTTTCAAGAAGAGATAGATGAATTTAAAAAAAAAAATGATTTGTTAATAAATGCAAGTCATAAGTTGCGAATGGCTCTATTTACTATTGCTGCGATGTCTTTTGTTTCTCTTATAGCAATTATAGTTATATTGATAATGATTGTAGATTTGTTCTGTTAATATTAACTTTATGTTGATTATGTTATGAGTTTAACGAGTATAGAAATTAATGATTCAATAATGCATCCTCAACATTTTTTTAAAAAACCTGAACTTCAGGATGGACATGTTGAGATGCGCGATTCTATAAACCCTAAGTCTCAGTCGGGGTCGTATTGTGTTGTTTATAAGTTCCAGTTAAGTGATGGTACATATAAGGCAATTCGTGTTTGGTTTCAAGAAGCGGAAAATATTAAGTTTATTTTGGATGATGTTGAGGTGGTTGCATCGACTTTGAAGAAGTTGAATAGCCCATATTTTGTTCAGTATGATTATTATCCAGATGGAATTCTTGTTAATGGAAAGTGGCGTCCGATGTTGGTTATGGATTGGTGCGAAGGTGATAATTTGAAAGACTATGTTTCAAAACATTATTCCGAACCATCTGTAATGTTGGATTTGGCTAAAAATTTTTTAGATATGGTTAAATTTTTTCATGAGAATAATATTTCTCATGGAGATCTTCAACATAAAAATATTATAGTTAAGCAAGATGGTAGTCTTGTCGTTATTGATTATGACTCTGTTTGTGTGCCAGATAATGTTGGTAAAAAAGAGCTAATTCATGGGACTCGAGGCTTTCAATTGTCCCGAGTAAGAGAAAAAAATGAGTTTTTGTCTCCAAAAGTAGATTATTTTTCTGAATTGGTGATATACTTATCTCTTTTGTTAATTGCTCATCATCCTGAAGTGTGGACTCCTACTATAGTCGCAATGGATCATGTTTTATTATTTACAGATGACGATTTGGCGAATATAAATTCTCCAGACTCTATTTTTCAAAAATATAGAAATGATAGAGAGGACAATTTCTTTGAATTAGTTTTAGAACTTCAAAGTTGGGTTAATTTTGGTAAAACTATTGATGACTTTAAGCCATTGGAGGCTCTTGTGGAGGAATATTGGTTAACTGGTTCAACGAAAAATGCACAATCTGCAAGTTCAAAATCAACAAAAGAACAAGTTAAGTTAGATGTTACTCTAGATGAAATATTAGAAGGAATGATTTAAAATGGCACTTAGTAGTATTGACATTTCGATTGCAATATCTAATTCTAACGCATTCTTTTTTGTTGATAAACTAAAAGGAGGGCGTCCATGTAAAAGATCTGCTACTGTATATTTTTCTGGGAATGGTTCTTATGCTATTGCATATAAGTATGAATTGCCAGATGGCACAATCAAGGCATTGAGGATTTGGACTAAAGATGAAATCATCATTAAACCTATACTTGAACAATCCAAGGAGGTCTCAAAAGAATTGGTTAAATTACAGAGCGACTATTTTGTTGGTTATGAGTATTATCACGATGCTATTTTGATAAGTGGAAAACGTTATCCTGTTTTGTTGATGGATTGGTGTGATGGGGTTTCTTTAAAGCAGTATATATCGAATAATTTAACAAACAAGAACCTCTTAAAACAATTAGCTGATAATTTTTTAAAGATGTTTTGTTTTTTACATGAGAAACAAATATCGCATGGAGATTTGCAGCATGGGAATATTATGATAGAAGAAGGTGGGCAAATAAAGCTTCTTGATTATGATTCTCTTTATTTTCCAACACCTTATTTCAAAAATAGAAGGGAGGTCTTGTATGGATATGATGCATATCAACATCCGTGTAGAAAAAAAAATCAGTGGATGGGTCCTAAGGTCGATTATTTTTCTGAACTTATTTTATACATTAGTATATTAGCTGTTTCAGAAGATTCATCGTTGTGGACTGATTATAATGTTATGGCTAGCGAAACTCGGTTTTTGTTTTCTGAATCTGATTTTGGCGATATAACTCATAGTTTGCTATTTAAAAAATTATCTAAGTTACCATATCCTATTCCTCAATTGTTAGATGTTCTTAAGGTCTATTTAAATGAGCGCGACATATTAAATTTGAGACCTTTTTATACATACTTTGATTTGAAGAATTGTTCAATATACTGCATTAATTGTGGTAGTAAAATGGGGTATGGAGATTGTTTTTGTTATAATTGTGGTTGTAAATTGATTTATAATTAAATTTTTATTTATGGAAAGTGTAATATACGGAAAAATAAAACCTTGTTTAGGTTCCTTTAGTTCAAAAATAGGACAAGATTTATTGGCAAATGCGGCTGATGTAAATGGGATACAAACATCTATTAGAGATTTATTAGATATAATAAATAAAGACTTTCAACTAAAGTCTACTTATTCTAAACCTATTGATCGTTGTTCTCAAGACTCTATGGCTGATGTTGATTTTTATTTAGTAGGACAAAATTTAGAGTATTGTCTGTCTTATATTATAAGACATTATGAATTAAAGTCTTTTGCATATGAGAACTGGGATGAAAAGAAAAAGCCATATAAGACTCTTGGGGCTCATTTGTTATTATTAGATGAGTTAAAAAAGGTAGGATGTTGTGATATGGGTGAGTGTAAGAATATAGGTAATCATATTAGAAATTATAGAAATGCGTTATCTCATGACTCGGTAGATCCTGGATCTGATGTGCGACGAAGCTATATAAAACAAACCTTAGCTGCGTTAGTGCTTATTGTTTATTTTATTCAAAGATATAAAAATAGAAAACCTCAACCAGCATCAAAACCTCAACCAGCATCAAAACCTCAACCAGTATCAAAACCTCAACCAGTATCAAAACCTCAAACGCCATCAAGTGGAGGTATAGATGTTCAGGGAATTCTTGATGGTCTTATCTAATATGCAAGTTTTTGAAACAAGTTTTTATGTAGATAAAATTATTATCTCAATAAAGCAGAATTCCTTTGTGATACATAATCTACCTAAGCATTTATTTACAAAAAAAGCATTGATATATGTGTCAGATGTGTTAAACAATAATTATAATCAAGTAACAATAAACGTATCTTCTCAGATAGAGTATAATGTACCATCACTCTCCAATGGTTTATATTTTTTTAATGTTTTTTTTGAGAGTGAGACTAAAAATATATATCATGGTTATTTATATAATCGAAATATACAGTTTGTTGTTGAAGATGGGTTTATAAAGTTTAATGATTCTAAGGTTTTTGCTCAGAATAAAGTTTTTTATTTAAATTTGAAAGTTGGTCAGTCATATTTGAATTCGTATCTGAAACCATCAAGTGATATACAATCTGATCATTTTGAAATAAAATCATTAGCTAGTTCTATAATAAGAGGAGCTCTTAATTCTTATCAAAAGTTGAAAGCTATTCATGATTGGGTAGCTAGGAATATATATTATGATATGGATTCATTGAATAGTGGTTCATACAAACAAAATGATTGTTCTTCTTTATCTGTATATCGTACTAAAAGAAGTGTGTGCCAAGGTTATTCAAATTTATCTGTAGCTTTACTTAGATCGATAGGTATACCATCTATCGGCGTTTCTTGTTTTGCTCTTGGCATTTCTACAAAAGGCGGATGGGAGAAACAAGAAAATTTAACTTTGGCAGCAAATCATATTATAACTTTTGCGTATGTTGATTATCGATGGATTATGATGGATATTACTTGGGATTCTGATAATGTATATAAAAATGGCAAATATCAAACTAAAACAGGGATGGGTGTTTCTCATAAATATTTTGATACTACACTAGCTTTTATCTCAAATACACATAGATTAATATCGTAAAAAAAGATGGGAAATAAAATATGTCCTAATCCAGAATGTCGCGCAGATAATCCTGCATCTGCAAGTTTTTGTAGAAAATGTGGGCATCGCTTTCCTGAGCATACTAAGCCTGGAAAGAGTCAGATGTGCCATATTGAAAATTTTTCTGTTAAAAAGCAATCTAGTGGGAAATTCATTGTTGAGTGGAGTGCTATAAATGCAAATAAGGTAACTATCAATGGTAATGATGTAACGGGACAAAATAAATTTATACTTACCGTTAAAGATAGTGCAACGGTTTTGCTTCGTGCTGAGAATGCAACATCGTTTGATATAAAAGAGGCTAATGTTGTGTATGCTTCTCAAACTATTTATAAAGACAAGATTGTTGAAAAGAAAGTTACATCGGGAACTAATGTTTTTGCAATTGTCCTTTTGATTTTATTAGTTTTATTATCAGCAGTGTTAGCTCATTATGCTTATCAGTTAGAGGATAGAAACTATAATGGAGATAGATACTTATCTAATATATTTGGTCATAAATCATATCTTTTAGTAAATGGTTCCAACGAGGGACGAAAAGTTAATGTACCTGCTCAAGGTGCATCGTTTGTATATGATGTTGAGACAAATGCATCGGGATATGAAGTTTTTGATTTGCCTGATTGGTGCGTGTTAGAAAAGCATGATTCTAATTTCATAATTAAAGTTAATAAAAACAAATCTAGCAGTAGAGCTGCAAATATACGTGTTAAGACTTCTACAGGTCGTGAGATTATAATGAGTTTGGCTCAAGCTGTATATAAACCTCAACGTTTATTAGTTAATGGCAAAAAAGCATTAGATAGTAACCTTAGTGCTTATTCAGGACAAATCACTTATCGTGTGGATACCGATGCGGATAACTATGAAATTACATCTTTGTCTCCGTGGTTTAAAGTTATTGCTAAAGATTCTGAATCTTTCACTATATCTTATGAAGCCAACTTTGGAAGTTCAAAACGAAACGCTTGGTTTAAGGTTAAGGTAGAAGGGAAGCAAGTGAAAATAAACCTTACTCAAGAAAATTCTACTCTAGCAACTCAACAGATTAAGTGCGAAATAGAGGATATTACTATGGAGCATAATGTATATGATAACCTTGTGAAAGGTATGAGAATTCATGTGAAGTTTTCTGTTGAGAGAATGAAAGGTATTACTGGACAATGTGTGGCATATTTTCGTTATGAAGATGGTTCTCCCGTTAAAGACAAAAATAACGCATATTATACTAGTGATGGACAGGCTTGTTCTAGTAGAAATTTTACTCCATCATATGATAATTCAACTTTTAATGATTTGGTTATATTTATGCCATATAAGGAGTTGGAGGCGAATAAGGGAATGCATAATATGAAGTTTCAATGTGTTATATGGAATAAATCATCAAATAACTCAACAGAGATTGCTCGCTCTGAATATTACTCATTTACATTAACAAAAAATGATCTAATGGATCAAAGTTATGCTAATTAATTATTTTATTTATAGAATGGAATAGTGCCATTTTTCTTGTTCTTTGAACTTAAAAAATAGATGTTATGAGTGATATGAAAAAATGTCCTAAATGTAATGCCGAAAACCCGAAGGCTGCAAACTTCTGTCGTAAATGTAGATATGAGTTTTCTGAAGCAACAAAGGATGGTTCGTCGTTGAAACCTATGATTAAATATTTACGAGTTAGAGAGACGCATTATGTAGTTGGTAGTAGAATTCATATTGAGTGGGAGATTGATAATTACACAAAAGTAGAGTTGGCAGGCGAAGATGTGACATTATATAAAGAATTTGAGCTGGTTGTAGAAAGGGCTGTTGAGTTGCAATTAGTAGTTTTAAATGATTATGACCAAATAAAACAGTCAATCAAAATTGTACCATACTCATCTCCGGTTATTCGTCGTTTCTCATCATCTTTCTCAAATATTAAGGCAGGTAAAACAACCAAACTATCTTGGAGCATTGACTATGCTAAGACAATAATATTAAAGTCACCTGCGGAAGAGGTTGATGTAACCTTAATATCAGAGTTGGAAGTGTCTCCAATTGTGGATACAACATACACTCTTATAGCTTATGCAATTGATGAGAGCGTATCTGTTGTGAAGGAAATTTCTATAAGGGTTCTACATGATGTTATCATTAATGATTTTTCATCAGATCTTTCTCAAACATTGGAATCCCAACCTGTGGAATTAAGATGGAATGTTTCAAATGCTGATAAGATAATGCTATATCCAAATGATATTGATGTTACACAACAAAATTCTATCAAAGTCTTCCCTAATAGAGCAATAATATATCGTTTGGTTGCGAGCAATGCAATTTCAATTAAGGAGGAGATGGTAAGTGTTGGAATACGTCCGCTCCCAAGACTTGATATCAAAGTATCTGATAGTTTATCAAGATTGCAAATACCAAATTGCGAGATAGATTTAAGTCCACTTACAACATCTATAAAGGAGACGAATTTGGATAGGTGGATACTTTCGCCAATAGAACAAAATATTTCAAAGAAACTATTAAAACATAGCCTTTGGAGTAAACTTAAAGATATTTTATCTAAACAAATTAAAAGAAAATGGCTTTGGCGAATATAGATATAATTAAGGAGTATAAGGCTTTGTTGCGCAATGCTGTTTTGGTTTTCTCTATCGTGATATTAGCCGTTGTTTCTACTGAGGTATTTTTGGCTGTTGTTGCACCCACTTGGTTTATACGTTTATTTGTTATACTAGGGATAGAAATGACACTACTAGCCACATGGTTATTATATATAACAATAAAGCAATTTGTGTGTTCTAGGAATCAAATGCTTATAATGAAATGGGTGCTTTCGTATGTCTACTTGTTTTTAGGGGTGTTGCCTATTGTGTTATATATTTATTTAAATTTGGATTGGCATTTATTGGCTATATATGGTAAAATGGTATTTGATATATATATGTCGTTTGAAAATATATTGTTGCCATTTGCTTTATTACTTTTATTAACTTTGATATATTGGACATTAACTATACAACTATATAAGCAAAGTTACATTACATACTTATGCATAAATAAAAAGAAAGAGATATATGGAGAGTAAATTTCAAAAGTTTCTGTGGACTGTTGCTGGAGCAGAATTGGATATTTTAGAAAAATGTAGGACTGACCATAAAAAGTTCGCAGCTATTGGCGCAACCATTCTGATGACTGCGTTTATTGCCTTTTGTGCGGGAACATCTGCAGCTTGGTATTTTACGCAAAGTGGTGATGAGTCCTCTGGAAGTTTAGGTTGGGCAATGCTGTTTGGATTGATTTGGGCATTGTTAATTTTCTGTATCGACCGAAGCCTTGTCATTACACTAAAGAAGGATCCGTCTGCAAAGAAACAGAAGTTTTGGATTCCTCTACTCTCTCGTTCAGCATTAGCTTGTATCATTGCCTTTATGGTATCAATTCCATTGGAGTTGGTTATTTTTGAGGATTTTATTGCAGAACAAAAATTCTTCTTTGATGAGAGTTCTGCGAAAGAATTGTCGGAAAGCACCAGGGCGCATCGTGAAGAAGGAATTTTGAGTAGCGAAATAGACCTATCTACCTCAACAATGAACAGACTTGATAGTCTGAATACTGAATTGAGAGGTAATGTCAGTTCATTGAATGCACAAATTCAAACAGAGCGAAACAAACTGAACAAACCAACCACAAATGCCTTCACAACAGCAAAGAGCCAATATGACAATTATAGTAGTCAAATCAATACAGTCCAAAGAAATTTGACGAACGCAACGAATGCAATAGACTCTGCGAAATATACAAGTGAGATTTCTCGTCTTAAAAATTTAAGACGTCCTCATTGGCAGACTATGGAAAAAGAGAAGACGACTTGGAATGATAAGATCAATAAGAAAATTAAAGAACTTGAAGGCGAACGCTCTATTGCTGAAAGTCAGATCGACCAAAATTCCACAGATTATGCTAGGGAGTCTGAGCGTTTAGCTCATAATAGAGATACTCGTGACTCATTAGCAACTGAGCGTGGTAAGATTATTCAAGATTTTAGACAGACATCAAACAAGGGAAATCACTTTATACAAAACTATCGTATTCTTGAATATGCGGTGTGGAAACGAGATATCAATGGAAATCTGCCAACAGAATTGTTCTTCTTATGGATGATTCGTTTGTTGTTCTTTATTATTGAGATACTTCCAACAGTTGTGAAGATTGTTACACCTATTGGTTCATATGATCGAATGGTTCAGGCAGAAGAGAAACAGATGATGACATACCTTGAATCAGATGAGTATATAGAGCGTATACGCAATATGCACGACATTGAATTAAAGGCACGCGAAGAGCAACTTCAAAAACAACATCAGATAGAACTTGAACTAAAGAGTGATATTTTAGAAAAAGTCAAAAATGCGCAAATAGAAGTTGCTGATGCTACCATTGCCAAATGGAAAGAAACCGAAATGTCTCAAGTTACCCCTAAACAAAAAAAAACTGAAAGCATATGAGTAAAAGAAAAATACCAGGAGTCTCTTTCTCGTTGAAACGAGCTTTAGGCATTACAAAATTAAAACAACAGATTAGTCACAAGACGGGAATTCCGATGACTAAGAGTGGAGTGGAACATAAAATAGGTAGAACAATATTGAATGTTTTATTTAAAAAATAAATACTAAATACTAAACAAAAAAGAATAGTCATAAAAATTATTCCTTAAAGCAATACTTATAATATATTGATAAAATATGAATTGTTATAATCATCCAACTAGACAAGCGGTTGCTCAATGTGTAGATTGTCAGAAAGGATTATGTTATACATGCGCACATAAATATACTATTCCTATATGTGACGAATGTAATGATAAGAGGCGAAAGGATAATTTGGCACACTATTTAAAGCCTTTTATTTTTTGTCTAATACTATTTATTATAGGATATAATTTAGAAATAGTAAGTCCTGATGAATTCTTGGGAGGATATATGTTAATGTGCGCCTATGGTGGATGGAAAGCCATCAATCAATTTGCTCCGATGATCTTTGTTTGGTTTAATATTGAAGCATTATTGTGGCATTTTTTATTTAAACTTTTTATTTCTATGTTTTTAGGTTTTTTTATAACCCCGATTTATTTAGTCTATTGTTTATATAAAATTATTCAATTGATAAAATAATCTGTTTAGGAGAGAATCTTTTATCAATTGAATAATTTTATGAATTAACACATGAATTTGTATGGGAATTTTATTAGATTTAGGGCTATGAGATATTTGTAAAAAAACTAATAAACACTTGCTTTTATCAAAAATAATATTTAACTTTGCAAAGTCAAAAATATAAAATTTAAACTATGAATATACATTTATTATATCTTGAAGAGTCCATTTTGTTGGCAAATGCTAACAAGGGTATAAATGTGTCCGATTCATTATTAATAAAAGTATAAATTGTGTTTGTATATGGGATAATTGACCAAAAACTAGATTAATTATCCTTTTTGTATAAAAAGTTAGAAAATGCGTATGACTTTGTAACCTTTACAAATTGTTTCAGTCTTGATTGATGTAAGATAATAGAATTAACTAATGGTCTATATGCAAATTTATTAATTTTGAAGGTTCAAGACAACTTTAGCGGAAAAATTCTAAAGTTGTAAATTAGTAATTTATAAATATCTTTTTCTTTATTATTATATCTAAATTCACACTCTTTTAAGTGCAAATAAAACGTTGATTTATTAATACCTCTAAACTTA
>JAZQUV010000045.1:0-15270 GCA_045631465.1 Candidatus Aphodosoma sp.
GATGGTAAGTGTCAAAACCTCTACACTATCGCAACCATGAATAGTTTTCAATGAATCATAATAGACACCTGATTCGGTATAAGTTTTTCCATCACTCCAGGTGTAACTATCGCATGCTGTAACGGTATATGGAACGACTACACTATTATTGATGGTAAGTGTCAAAACCTCTACACTATCGCAACCATGAATAGTTTGCAATGAGTCATAATAGACACCTGATTCGGTATAAGTTTTTCCATCACTCCAGGTGTAACTATCGCATGCGGTAACGGTATATGTTATAGTTTTACCCTTATTAACTGTAAAATTAAGAAGATGTTTAATGCTATCTATAGTAGTTCCGGCATATTTCTCAATATGTGTATATTCCCCTGCGGTTTCCAATGTTTGACCATACCACACATAAGGCAACTCACTCTCACAAACCGCTAGCGACTGTCTATCCACCGCACCAGTTGTCAACACCGTCAAATTCAACACATGTATCGCACTATCACACTCTGCCGAAGCATATTTTTCTGCATCAATATATGTGCCTGTTTCATTATACTCTTTATTTCGCCAAATATATGGTAATACATTATTCCCAATTACTACTTGCTCGGTAGTCGTCACAGCCTTTGGCATCACTGTCAATTGAAGTGTAACTATACTATCACAGCCATTAACACTAACAACGGTATCACTATAAATGCCTGATTCATTAAGTATTCTACCTCCACCTTCAATATTAAACGGATTAAACTCATAACTACCACATGACACTACCGTTTCGTGACTATTATAAGATGGATGAACTGTCAAATGCAACTCTACAATACTATCACAACCATAGATATTTTGTAGCGTATCCACATAATTGCCAGAATAATAATATTTTTTACCATTCCATACATAAGCATCGCCAGAACAGATAGTGTCATAGGAAACAAACACACTATTATTCTCTAAAATACCTGTTGCCTCCAATGCCAAACGAAGCCCCCAAGCTTTTGATGACGAAACCTTAGTACCATCACTATGCCCTCTATTAGCAATTCGACTATATTTTTTTCTATTAACACCCTGATTTGCTTCATTCGAACCACCCCTCAAACACCATTTTCCATCTACACTTTCAGCCTGGAATGGATCTACTTGATGATTAGGAGAAGAGTAGAAATTAGGGTTAAAATAATCTTGACACCACTCATACACACTACCGCTCATGTCATACAATCCCAATTCGTTAGGTTTGAGTGAAGCCACTGAAACATAGTACGATTTATTATAGCACGCTACCTCATCGATATTATCGCTACCAGCATACTTATACCCTTTTGAATATTGTCCGCCACGTGCTGCATATTCCCATTCTGCCTCGGTTGGCAAACGGAATGTGAGACCTGTCAACTGGTTGAGTTTTGCAATCATCTGCTGACAATCATCCCATGTTACCATATTTACCGGACTCTGTGGATTCGATTTGTCGGCACTTGGATTAGTACCCATTATCGCAGTCCACAACTCTTGCGTCATCTCGGTCTCTCCAATGAAGAAATCTTTGGTCAACGTAACCTCATGACGAGGGAATTCATCCACCTCTGCCTCGGTATCTTTCTCGGGTGCCCCCATCATGAACGACCCAGCACGCACACGACGCATATTGAACGACACACCATTGACAGTGAACGTAAGCGCAGGATCGGGCAATACCTCCAATCGCAACTCCACAATACTATCGCAACCATAAATATTTTGCAAAGTATCAATATAAATGCCAGGTTTTGTGTACTCTCTGCCATTCCATGTATAAGTTTCACCAGAACAGATAGTGTCAAACACTTGATATGTCGTATTATCTTCACCAATAACACGGTCGGCATCAAGAACAAAACGTAAAGCTAAACGAGTCCGTTTAACTTTTTTATCCACTACTTTATTTCTAAAAGCAACTCTACCATATTTAGCCCCATAAAAAGCACTTCCTCCTCTAATAAAAGCTTTATCCGAATTCAATACCCCTATTGGGTCTACTTGCATCTCTGCGGTATATTGCCGATTATAGTCATATATCCATTCCCACACATTACCAGCCATATCATAAACACCTAATTCATTAGGTTTTAACAACTTCACTTCACGTAATTTACGATCAGGAGTATTAACATCACTCCACGCCACCTCTAATGGGTCGTTACTTCCCGGATATTTATACCCTTTCGACAAATGTCCACCACGAGCAGCATACTCCCATTCTGCTTCGGTTGGCATACGGAAAGTTAGTCCAGTCAAAGCATTCAACTTCTCAACAAAATCGAGACAATCATAATAAGAGAGACAATACATTGGATAGTTTGGTCCATACCCAAGATTCACTTCACCTCCACTTCTTTTTTCCTCCTCTTGAATAGTAGTTCCCATAACGGCAGTCCACAACTCTTGTGTGAGCATGGTTTCTGCAATAAAATAGTCACGGGTGAGAGTAACTTGATGGGCAGGCTTCTCTTCTTCCAAAGCATCATCGCCCTGCTCTGGAGTCGCCCCCATCATGAACGACCCAGCACGCACGCGCATCATATTGAACGACACACCATTGACAGTGAATGTAAGCGCAGGATCAGGCATCACCTCCAATCGCAACTCCACTATACTATCGCAACCATAGATATTTTGCAAAGTATCAGTATAAATGCCAGGTTTTGTGTACTCTCTGCCATTCCAAGTATATGTTTCACCTGCGCAGATAGTGTCATACACCTGATATGTCTTATTATCTTCAGCTATCACTCGATCTGCATCCAATACAAAACGGAATGCACGACGAGATGATTTATCAGTTTTCAAAACCTCTGTAGTGGTATATCTACAAGAGACTCGATTATATCCAGTATCCCAAGCTGTACTTCCACCTCGGAGACCAACCTTATTTCCATTAATATCTCCCAATGGATTGACTTGTGCTTCAACTGTATATGTACGACGATAATCATACATATACTCCCACACATTGCCTGCCATATCATAAACGCCTAACTCATTAGGCTTTAACAACTTCACCTCTCGCAACTTACGATCAGGAGCATTAACATCACTCCACGCCACCTCTAATGGATCGTTACTTCCGGGGTATTTATATCCTTTCGACAAATGTCCACCACGAGCAGCATACTCCCACTCGGCTTCGGTTGGCATACGGAAAGTTAGTCCTGTCAATTCATTCAATTTCTCAACAAAATCGAGACAATCATTATGTGAAAGACAATACATTGGGTAGTTTGGTCCATATCCAAGACTCGCTTCTCCTTTATCCCTTTTTGCCTCCTCCTCTTGAATAGTTGTTCCCATAACAGCAGTCCACAACTCTTGTGTGAGCATGGTTTCTGCAATAAAATAGTCACGGGTGAGAGTAACTTGATGTGCAGGCTTCTCTTCTTCCAAAGCATCATCGCCCTGCTCTGGTGTTGCACCCATCATGAACGACCCAGCACGCACACGAATCATATTAAACGACACACCATTGACAGTGAATGTAAGCGCAGGGTCGGGCAATACCTCCAATCGCAACTCCACAATACTATCGCAACCATAAATATTTTGCAAAGTATCAGTATAAATGCCAGGTTTTGTGTACTCTCTGCCATTCCATGTATATGCCTCACCAGCACAAATAGTGTCAAACACAATTGTGTAGGTTGGTTGATGCTCAATAAAAGAAATATGCTGAACATCATCGTAGGGCGACGTATAGAGTAACCATCCCCCACGATGAGTGATATCAAACGAATTTTCGGAATAAGTCATGCGCCCAAAAACACGAAATGCAATAGGCAGAGAATCTACCCCCTCTCTCGGGTATATACATAGCGCATTTTGTGCCACCGACAACAATGACACACACAAATAAACAAACAAAAATAGTATCTTTTTCTTCATCGAATTTTCTAATCCACTGTTCTAAAACAACGTGAGTTCGATATAACTTTTATCTCACACGGAACGCACTGAAAACACGGAATTTTATTATTTATCTCCCACAGATTTTTTAACAAGATTATTGCTGTGCTCGGCAATTAGAGTAAACTCTATTGCTCTCGCTTATCGCAATAATTCACAGATTTTTTAGATTTTTGCCATCCGGATATAACGATTTTTATCAAGATTTTGTTTTCACTCGGCATAACCCAAATAAATTTGGTTTTTGCTCTCACTTATAACAAAATTCGCTCTTTTGCTCCGCAAAAATCGCTCTACGGATAACACAGATGCCATGCGGATTCTTATATCGAACTGACGTTAAAAACAATAACAAAATGACATAAAAAAAAGCGAGAACTTAACTTTCTCGCTCTTGTTAGGTATTTGGCGTGACCTCGAATCTACGAATAAGTTAAGCCCACGCTGTATATACAACAATGGGCATCTTTTAACTTATCCTTTCAGATTCTAAAATCGCCAAATTTTAACAAGAGAAAGAATAAAGCAAAAATGCTTTTAAAAAATGGTCTGAGAACTCTACTCAGTGTAATATAGTGCAAAGATACAATAAAAATTGCAAATTAACAACAAAATATCACAAAAAAAACAACAAAGGTGATTAACTATATATCAAGTTAACCACCTTTGTCATATATTATTACTCCTCAAATCAACGACGGCGCATCATTTTAGGGTTTTTGCTTAGTTGTTGTACGCCTTTGAGCATTTTTTGCATGTCGGAGAATTGTTTCAACAAACGATTTACCTCTACGATAGAGCGACCAGAACCTTTTGAAATACGGTTTTTACGTGAACCATTGATAATTGCTGGGTTTGTGCGTTCTTCATTAGTCATTGACTGAATAATTGCCTCGATACCTTTGAACGAGTTATCATCGATATCAACATCTTTCAAAGCTTTACCAACTCCTGGAATCATAGAAGCAAGCTCTTTGATGTTACCCATCTTCTTGATTTGTTGGATTTGATTATAAAAGTCGTTGAGGTCGAATTGGTTTTTAGCAATTTTCTTAGAGAGTTTGCGAGCTTCTTCTTCGTCGAATTGTTCTTGAGCACGTTCAACGAGCGAAACAATGTCGCCCATACCAAGGATACGGTCGGCCATACGCGCTGGGTGGAAGAGATCGATAGCCTCCATTTTTTCGCCAGTACCGACAAATTTGATTGGTTTTTCGACTACAGAGCGGATTGACAAAGCAGCACCACCACGAGTATCACCATCCAATTTAGTCAATACAACACCAGTAAAGTCGAGACGATCGTTGAACTCTTTAGCAGTATTCACAGCATCTTGACCAGTCATCGAATCGACAACGAACAAAATCTCTTGTGGATTGATAGCTGCTTTGATAGCAGCGATTTCGGTCATCATTTGCTCATCGACAGCAAGACGACCAGCGGTATCGATAATCACCACATCGCGACCCTCACGTTTAGCGTGAGCAATAGCATTTTGAGCGATTTCGATAGGATTTTTATTCTCTATTTCGGAATATACAGGCACTTTGATTTGTTCACCAAGCACGCGCAATTGCTCAATCGCAGCAGGACGATAGACGTCACATGCCACCAACAAAGGATTTTTGCCTTGTTTTGTTTTGAGCATATTGGCCAATTTGCCAGAGAAAGTAGTCTTACCCGAACCTTGAAGACCACTCATAAGAATAATAGCAGGTTGACCTGGTTGAGATTTTACGTTCAACGCCACATTTTCGCCACCCATAAGGCGAGCCAATTCGTCGTGAACGATTTTCACCATCATCTCTTGAGGTTTTACCGCAAGAAGCACATTTTGTCCAAGAGCTTTAGTTTTTACTTCGTCAGTAAAAGTTTTAGCAACTTTATAGTTTACATCGGCATCGAGGAGCGCTTTACGCACATCTTTAAGAGTTTCAGCGACGTTGATTTCAGTGATTTTACCTTGACCTTTAAGGATTTTAAAAGAACGCTCAAGGCGTTCGCTCAATGATTCAAACATTATTTTATCAGTAATTAGTAGCAAGTAGTAGGTCGTGAGACATTACTCGCTCGTTTATATTTATTTACAACAAAAATTTCGGGGTGCAAAGTTACAAAAAAATAGCAATATACACAAGATAGACTATCCGAATAGTGTTCGGAAAGCTTCTTCGACCTTATTCACACCTATAATTTCTATTCCCCATGCTTTTTTAGGTAACTGCTGACGATTGAATTCAGGAATTACGATGCGCTTAAATCCCAATTTAGCAGCCTCGGAAATACGTTGTTCGATGCGATTGACAGGTCGAATTTCGCCACTCAATCCCACCTCGCCAGTCATACAGACACTAGAATCGATGGCAATATCGAGGTTGCTTGATAGCACCGCAGCAATGACAGCAAGGTCGATAGCAGGATCGTTGACACGTAGTCCGCCCGCAATATTAAGGAAGACATCTTTCTGCGGAAGTTTGAAACCAGCACGTTTTTCCAACACAGCCAAAAGCATGTTCATACGACGGATATCGAATCCAGTGGCAGAACGTTGAGGGACACCATAGGCAGAGGTAGAAACAAGAGCTTGCACTTCGATCAAGAAAGGACGGACACCTTCGATCATAGCAGAAATAGCCACACCACTAAGTCCTTCGTTGTTTTTACTCAACAACAACTCACTAGGATTGACAACTTCGCGCAAACCGCTACCTTGCATTTCGTAGATAGCAAGTTCGTCGGTGCTACCAAAACGATTTTTGTGAGCACGCAAAATGCGATACATATAATGGCGGTCGCCTTCGAACTGAAGCACAGTGTCGACAATGTGTTCCAAAATTTTAGGTCCGGCAATACTACCCTCCTTAGTGATGTGACCAATCATAAGGACAGGGATGCCACTCTCTTTGGCAAACTTGAGCAAAGCACCAGAGCACTCGCGCACTTGGGTGATTGAACCAGCACTTTGTTCGGCAGTTTCGGTGACAATGGTCTGAATAGAATCGACAATAAGCAAATCAGGCTCGACAGTTTTGACATGCGAGAATATCTCTTCGAGACGAGTTTCGCTAACGATGTAGCATTCGCTCTGCATTTCGCCCACGCGCTCGGCACGCATTTTGAGTTGATTAACACTCTCCTCACCACTAGCATAAAGGATTTTTTTGCCACTCATTTGCAAAGCGACTTGCAAGACAAGAGTAGATTTGCCAATGCCAGGTTCTCCTCCGATAAGGACAAGACTACCTTTGACCAAACCGCCACCCAACACACGATTCAACTCGCCATTCATAGTGTCGAGGCGAGGTTCTGCCTTCACGTCAATCTCCGTGATTTTTCGAGGGCGAACAGAACCACGCAACTCCTCATAGCCATGCTGTATACGCGATGACGACTCGGCCTTTATGGTTTGTTCCACAAAGGTATTCCACTGACCACAAGCAGGGCATTTGCCATAGGCTTTGGGATAGTCAGCTCCGCAAGCCGTACATACATATACTTTTTTATCTTTAGCCATAATTTATTTTAAAAGACAGAACGACATAAGATCATAAAATAATTATAAATATAAGTCGTAAATAACAAAATTTTAATATTATTTATCCTACAAGTTTTTATTTTTTACATAAAGGTCTTGCTTTTTACTTCGTAAAAATCTCGACTCAAATGACATACTAAAAAGATGTAACTTAAAATATGTCTTTTATTTACCAAGATGAAACTTTAGTTTCAGCGAGGTATATGTAAAAGAATAAAAATATGTTCTTATGTCATTCTGTCTAAAAAATTTAATCAATTATTTCAAATCCACAGTAAGGAACGAGGGCTTTAGGGATGCGGATGCCATCGGCAGTTTGATGATTTTCGAGCAATGCTGCTACGATACGAGGCAAAGCCAATGCCGAACCGTTGAGAGTGTGGCAAAGTTCGGTTTTGCCTTCGGCAGTTTTGTAACGACATTTGAGGCGGTTGGCTTGATAGCTTTCGAAATTAGAAACCGAGCTAACCTCCAACCAACGTTGTTGAGCAGCAGAATATACTTCGAAGTCGAAAGTGATAGAAGAAGTGAAACTCATATCGCCGCCACAAAGACGAAGAATGCGATAAGGGAGTTCGAGTTTCTTAACCAAATTCTCGACATGAGCAATCATCTCATCGAGACTTTCGTAAGAGTGTTCAGGTTTATCGATACGCACGATTTCGACTTTGTTGAATTGGTGCAAACGGTTGAGACCACGCACATCCTTGCCATAAGAGCCAGCCTCGCGACGGAAACAAGCAGAGTAAGCACACATTTTTTGAGGTAACTCTTTTTCGTTCAAAATAACATCGCGGAATATGTTGGTAACTGGCACTTCGGCAGTAGGGATAAGATAGAGATTGTCGGCAGTAGCGTGATACATTTGACCTTCTTTGTCAGGCAATTGACCTGTGCCATAACCACTTGCTTCGTTGACAACATAAGGAGGTTCTACTTCGAGATAGCCAGCTTCGCGAGCCTCGTCGAGGAAGAAATTGATTAAAGCACGTTGGAGGCGTGCACCTTTACCTTTATATATAGGGAAACCAGCGCCAGCGATTTTTACGCCCATTTCGAAGTCGATGAGGTCGTATTTCTTAGCCAAATCCCAGTGAGGGAGAGGTTCGAAGCCATCGAACACAGGATTTTCGCCACCTTGGCGTTCTACGACATTATCTTCGGCAGTGCGACCTTCAGGCACAGAGTCGTTAGGCACGTTAGGTATTTGCAACAAAAGATTGCGCACTTCGTTTTCGGCAGTTTCCATAGCCGCTTTGAGTTCGGCGCTACGTTCTTTGAGTTTTGCCACTTCGGCTTTAGCAGCCTCAGCCTCATCTTTTTTGCCCTCTTTCATCAAGCCACCAATGCTTTTGGCATATTGATTCATTTGAGCTTGCATGGCGTCAGACTCTTGTTGAGCTGCACGACGACGAGCATCGGCAGCAATTACGTTATCGATCATTTCTGCCGCAGCAGCAAAATGTTTTTTCTCCAAACGGCGAACCACATCTTCGCGGTTCTCCAAAATCATTTTTAAAGTTAACATGTTTTTAGTTAGGAGTTAGGAGTTAGGAGTTGGGAGTGAGCAAATACGAGTCCACAACTACTAATTCGTATATTAATTATATGTTATTTGTAATCTATTGTCTATAAACTAAGGAAGGTATTCCTCTTGGATGTTGGTCATCGCTCCCCAAAGGCTACTTGCGGCATTGGGGTTGAGTTCTTCCATACGTTTTAGGATTTCGCGCACTTGAGGTCGGTTGCTCACCTTCTCGTGCGGACAATTTTTTATTTGTTTCCGATACTCTCGTTCTACGGCAATTGCCTCAATCTCAGCCTCACGCACTAAAGCCAATGGACGAATAATCGTCATATCGAACTTAGCCATTTTTAGCACAGGAGGCATAGTGGCATAAGCTCCTTGAAATATTTGATTCATCAAGAGAGTTTCGAGGATATCGTCTTTATGATGACCGAGGGCTAACTTTGTGCAGCCATACTCTTCAGCGGCTTTGAATAGCGTCTTACGTCGATTCCAAGCACAAAGGAAACATGGTCCGCGACCATCCTTGGTGTCTTCGTCGAAACGAGTAGTTTTGTGAATGAATTTGACATTCCGCTCTTCGCAAAATGCTTTTAAATACTCGATATCAGACTGATAAGGCACATTCTCTACGCTGACATGGCATGCCATCACCTCAATCTTCGGTTTGAAGATTCGTTGGCGCGCAGCCAATACTTCGACCAAAGCCAACGAATCCTTGCCGCCAGAAAGACCAATCATCACCTTGTCGCCATCGACGAGCATCTCGTAGTCCTTCATTGCCTTATTTGCCAACTTCAATACCTTATCCATATTTTTTTCAATTTTTAGACAGAAGAACATAATAACACAATTTTTGTTTTTCTGCTATTATGCTTTTTTGATATAATCGTGTCTATTAAATTTAATCCAATAAATCTGGTCTCAAACGTTCGGTACGCTCGAGTGCCACTTCGTGTTCCCACTCAGCAATTTTTCGTTCGTTGCCACTAAGGAGAATTTCGGGAACTTTCATACCACGATAGTCGGCAGGACGAGTGTAGACCGGCGGAGCCAAAAGATTGTCTTGAAATGAGTCGGAGAGAGCAGATTGCTCGTCGCCAATGGCACCAGGAATCAAACGCACAATCGCGTCGGATATGATAGCCGCAGCCATCTCGCCACCAGTGAGCACATAGTCGCCAATTGATATTTCTTTAGTGATTAACGCCTCGCGCACACGATGGTCGACACCTTTGTAGTGACCACAAAGGATGATGATATTCTCCTTGAGGCTGAGTTGATTTGCCATAGGTTGACAGAACTGTTCGCCATCGGGAGCAGTGAAAATAATTTCATCGTAGTCGCGTTCGGACTTCAACTTTTCGATACAACGGAATATTGGGTCGCATTGCAAAACCATTCCTGCGCCAAAACCAAAGGCATAATCATCGACACGACGGCGCACGTCGGTTGAGTAATCACGTAGGTTGTGGACTACTATTTCTACAAGGCCTTTTTCTTGCGCACGCTTTAATATAGAGCAAGTTAGTGGACCTTCCATCATTTCGGGTAATACTGTAATAATGTCTATTCTCATTGTATATCGTAAGAAAAAATTCAACTTGCAAAGATACGAATTTTTTTTGCGATTTGCAAGTATTTGTCCACAGGAATTAGTTATTTTTATAAACAACTGATATATTGAAAGATAACTAGTAAATTCGTTATGAATTTAGTTTGGCAGAGATAAAAACTATTTAGAAGGATTGAATTAGGGTGAAGATTAGGTTATAATATGTTTATAGTATGTTTATCCTATATTTATAGTATATTTATCCTATATTTATAGTATATTTAGATAAAGGGAAGAATTGGGTTCTTCGTCAGTTTAGTTGAAAAGGGTGGATGTTGAAAGGGGTGTTTTTATGCGGATATTCTGGAAACACCTGATATTCCGGATTTTTGGTGAGTATGGTTTTTCTAGACGATCTAGGCAATCTAGACGCTTCGCTATCTAGATTTTTAGCCTAACTACTAATAGGATGCACGCACTGTGAGTACTTATAGAAAAAGATAAAGGGGATAAAGGTTGAAAATAATGGGTTTCAACTAAATTGCAGATGAACCGAGATAAAGGGAAGAATTGGGTTCTTCGTTGGTTTAGTTGAAAAGGGTGGATGTTGAAAGGGGTGTTTTTATGCGGATATTCTGGGAACACCTGATATTCCGGATTTTTAGTGAGTATGGTTTTTCTAGACGACCTAGGCAATCTAGACGCTTCGCTATCTAGGTTTTTAGCCTAGCTGCTAATAGGATGCACGCACTGTGAGTACTTATAGAAAAAGATAAAGGAGATAAAGGTTGAAAGAATATTTGGTTCGCCCCCTTTGGGTAGGGTGCTCAAAATATAGGTCAAAAAAAAGAGCCAGTAGATAATGCTTTAATTCGTTTGCAAACTAGATTTTGAGGTAAATTATTTTTTGACCATTCATTTAATTGTTTCTTTTTTATATTTTCGATGCGTTCTTTGAAATTATACGAACTTAATGCTCCTTTTATGGACAGAGCTTGATATACAGGTAAATGTAATACTAGAGAAGTAACTCCATATAATTTATTTGGCGACTTCATATGTTTATATATGCCATATAACGATTCTATTACATCTGAAGAATTATTGTGTTTATCTTTAATAGATAGCCAAGAAACTTCTTTTTTCATGTACTCTATTATTAAACATGCTAACTTGTGCATTCTATGAGAACCTTTTAATAATGTTTTCTTTATATGTTCAATACATTGATTTACATGATAGATGGATAAACCATTTTGCTTAAATTCATTTTCTACAAAATAGATCACAGAAATAACCTCAGATAGTTCTTGTATAAGACTTGCATTAGTAGGAATAAATCTTAAAATTTCTTTTTCTTTATTGCCAAGGAATGAGTATTTTTCTAGAACACAAGAACTCCAATTAATCCAATTTTTTATATTCATAAAACGAGCTATTGTCCTTTGTTTTGGAGGTAAAATATAGGCAATATGTTTCATGTTATGTTGAAATTGAATATTTGTCATATCTTTTAAATATTCCTGAAAATCAGGTTCATTTTTATAAGTACGTTCTAAAAATGTAGCCAAACTATGACTTATATCTAAATGATTACGACAATTAGCCAATGAAACACCTTTTGTCATTGCACTTGCATTGTCTGTTATAACATATTCAGGTGCATGACCTACCTTACTAGTAACCTCGTTTAATGCATCACATATTTTCTGTGCATTGAAACTTTCTGCTGTCGTGATATTGACAATAGAAACATCTGAATGTGACAAAGGATGGTTTTGATGTTGTGATGGAGCTGCCAATGAAATAACTAATTTATTACTACCTATCATCATACTTTCATCAATTATCTCACAATAATTGATGTCTGATAATTTTTGTACATTTTCATTGTAAGTATCTAGTCCACATTTACGTGTCCATAAATCAATTGTATTAGCACATGGCAAATTACCAAATACATTATCATACACTTCATTGAATGTATCTAATATTTTAACTATAGAACGAGAACTAACTTTTATTCGACTACGCAAAGAAACACAAATTTTCATCATTGATTCGGAAAAATGGTGTCGTTTAACATCTTCAACAACTTTTCTAACATTTCCTCCTCGTCGAACTGTTTTGTTGTTTGTTTTTTTTTAATAGAACGTAGTTCTTTCTGCTTATTTACTACTTTCTTTTTTGATGTAGCAAGTTTCTTGTTTAATTTTTTAACTTCTTCTTTTTGCTTTAAAAGCTCTTTCTGAAGCTGTGCAATTTTTATATCTTTAACATCCATAATTATATTATTTTATCTTATAAAGATACTAAAAATCAATGAAATACGCAAACTTTTAGATTGTTTTTTTTACTAAAAAAAGACAAAAAATACATCTAATTTTATTTATAAAAAATATAAAAATAATAGCCTTTTTTTGACCTATATTTTGAGCACCCTACCCGTTGGGGGCGAGGGGAGGATTCCTCATGGTCCGCAGGTTCCCGATGGTAACCAGCGGTTAAGCATAGTTGGACGCTTTCTGCGTCTATTGGTAGTTAGTAGTTGGTTTTGTGGGTTGGGGACACGGCATGCCGTGGCTCTACTTTGTGGGTGTGCTTATTTTGGTTTTTTGCGGACGCTCGAGCCGAGCGTCCCTACTTTGCTGACGATATTTTCGATAAACTGCACAAAATAGAAGGTTTTTAGGCTTCGTATCTCTTTGAGTTGTACTATTTTTTCGATGTAATCCAAAAATTTATAGTAATTTTTTGGATTATAATCCGAAAAATCATAGTGATTTTTTGGATTAGAGGCGTCCGTCGATGATTTCGCGTGGGAGGAAGCCTTTGACGTCGAAGATGACGTGGTTGGTTGCTAGATGTGATGGGATGTCCATCTCGCGGAACTCGTTGTGGGCTACGGCGAGAATGGCTGCATCGTATGCGCCGGCTGGCAATTGATTGACTACCTCGACGCCATACTCGTGACGCGCTACGTCGGGATTTGCCCATGGGTCGAAAATGGTGACTTGCGCATTGTATTGCTCGAGATGATGGATGATGTCGATGACTTTGGTGTTGCGCACGTCGGGACAGTTCTCCTTAAACGTGAAGCCTAGCAACAAGATATTGGAATTGAGCACAGAGATGCCTTTTTTGAGCATGAGTTTGACCACGCGGTCGGCTACGTACTCGCCCATGCCATCGTTCATGCGACGTCCTGCCAAGATAATCTCGGGATAGTAGCCATGGCGCTGGCCACATTGCGCGAGATAGTAGGGGTCGACTCCGATGCAGTGACCACCAACAAGACCTGGACGCATGGGGATGAAGTTCCACTTGGTGCCTGCGGCTTCGAGTACGTCGTAGGTGTCGATGCCGAGGGATGTGAAGATTTTTGACAACTCGTTGACGAAGGCGATGTTGATGTCGCGTTGTGAATTCTCAATCACTTTTGATGCTTCGGCTACTTTGATAGTTGGTGCAAGGTGGGTGCCTGCGGTGATGACTGACGAATAGACGGCATCGACGAGTTGACCTATCTCAGGGGTTGAGCCTGAGGTAACTTTCTTGATTTTTTCGACTGTGTGGAGTTTGTCGCCTGGATTGATGCGCTCTGGCGAGTAGCCTGCGAAGAAGTCGGTGTTGAATTTGAGACCTGAAACTTTTTCAACGACTGGAAGACATTCGTCTTCGGTGACTCCTGGATAGACTGTTGATTCGTAAACGACGATGTCGCCACGTGAGATGACTCGACCTACGGTTTCGGATGCGCTATAGAGGGGCGAGAGGTCGGGTGTGTGGTTCTCATCGACTGGGGTTGGCACGGCTACGATGTAGAAGTTGCAGTCGCGGATGGCTTCGATGTCGGCTGTGCAGATGAAGCCGTGATTGTTGATGGCGTCTTGTAGGAGTTCGTCGCTGACTTCGAGGGTGGCGTCGTGGCCTGCCATGAGTTCGGCACAGCGGGCGGCGTTCATGTCGAAGCCTATTGTTTTATATTTGGTTGAAAATAATCGCGCTAGGGGTAAGCCTACGTAGCCTAGGCCGATTACGGCGATTTTGATTTCACTTAGATTCATATTTTTGTTTGTTTAATTTTTTTATCTCACACGGATTACTTTTTTCTCACACGGAATGCACGGACATCACGAAAGATGTCTTGCTTCGCTCGCCATCAATTTAACATACCACTCTTCGTATTGATTTTGATATATCGTCTGTATTGAAATTGACCAATAGTCCTACTCGCTTCTTTGTTATTCTTAAATATGTAAGCATTTGCTTAAAATGAACTTCTTTCAGTTCTGTTACTGATTTTAATTCTAAAATAATCTTGTCTTCTACAATCAAATCTATCCTATAATCAACTGGTAACAACACCCCATCGTAATACACTTTTAATTGTTTTTGCTGTTCTACTTGCAAGCCTCGCTTCCTCAATTCATAAATCAAAGCTGCCTCATATATATTTTCCAACAATCCTGGTCCTAACTCCTTATATACGGCAAATATAGCTCCCCTAATTTTATATGTCAATTCTTCTTCTATCATAATACTTTTTCATTAATAGGCCGGCGAAGCATCGGCCGTTCCGTGAGCTCCGTGAGTTCCGTGAGAGATAAATATTCTCCGTGAATTCCGTCGAGCGCTTTTGACGAAGTCAAACAGCGAGTTCTAAAATAAAATATAATTTCCGTGAGCTCCGTGAGTTCCGTGAGAGATAAA
>JAZQUV010000046.1:0-68749 GCA_045631465.1 Candidatus Aphodosoma sp.
AACAGCTCTTGGTCACATGGGTCCAATGAACAACTACTATCTCAATGATGGTACAGGTGTTATCGTTCTTCAAGCTCCAGCTGATGATCCTAATGGTTTCCCAGAACCAATTGAAGGTCTTAATATTGAAGTAGGTAAAAAACTTCCTGCTGGCTTATTGGCTACTGTTGACTTTAAGTGTTTAGTTGATGATGAAACATGGTTGCCTACAGGTGAAGTTTATGGCGCTCCTGTGTTGACTTATGTGTCTAAAGTTACAGGTGTTGATGCAGAAGGTTGGGATATCTCAGAATCTAATGCAGACTTCGTTGGTGCTTGTGTTGCAAGTGACTTCGTAGAAGAAGCAGTAGAGGCTTCGCTTCTTGATGTGCTTGCTAATCGTATGGCATACGCTGGTAAATTGTTGGTTGTTGATACAACAGCTTCTTACTATGCAGAACAATCTATGGATTATCTTACAGGTACTACTTCAACTAATGCTTATATGTATTGGGATGCAGAAACTGCATTTGATGTAGAATCATACGAAGAAGAGGGTACAACATACGTATCTGTATCTCCTAAATTAACAGAAGACTATTACAACTTCGCTGGTGAATTGTTCAATGTGAAAGCTGAAAATCTTCCAGCAGCTACATTTGAAGATGCAGCTACTATCGATGTGACTAAAGCACGTTTCGACTGGAACTCTATCGTTCAAGGTCAAACATTGATTGTTAAGGGTGCAACTATCAAAGTAGGTGAAACTGAAAATAAAGTAGACATTGAAAATGGTGAGCTTGTTGTTAATATTTATGCTAACAACGGTTCGGTATATGTAGAAACTGAGGCTGGCGTGATGATTGAAGTTTATACAGTGAACGGTCTTCGCGTATATGGTGGTGTTTCTAATACTAATACTACTGTTATCAATGGTCTTACTGATATTGCTATTATCCGTGTGAATGGTGTGGCTTATAAAGTATTTGTGAAATAATTTCCGATAGGAATTATATAGTGGTAATAGAGGCGCAATGTGTTGCGCCTCTATTTTTTTGTTGTGTGTTGTTGTGTGTGGATTTTTGGGATTGGGGTGGGTGAGGGGAGGCAGAGGGTAGGGTTATGATATGTTTATAGTATATTTATGATATATTTATCCTATATTTATCCTATATTTATAGTATATTTCAAATATGATAAAGTAAGGGTTCTTCGTCAGTTTAGTTGAAAAGGGAATGTTGAAAGGGGTGTTTTTATGCGGATATTCTGGAAATACCTGATATTCCGGATTTTGGTGTGTGTGGTTTTTCTAGACGATCTAGGCAATCTAGACGCTTCGCTATCTAGGTTTTTAGCCTAACTGCTAATAGGATGCACGCACTGTGAGTCCTTATAGAGAAAGATAAAGGGAATAAAGGTTGAAAATAATGGGTTTCAACTAAATTGAAGAAGGACCAAAGTAAGGAATAAGAAAAGTCTGCTAACTTGTGTAATTAGCAGACTGTGTGTGTAGGATAGATTAGTTTTTGTCTTCGAGGAAGGTATCAACAAATTTGTCTTCTACCTTTTTGTAAGTACCAACCACAGCGTCTTCGACTTTTTGATAAGCACCAACTACGCCATCTTCAATTTTTTGATAGGTGTCAACTACCACTTTTTCGACTTTTGTTGTCTTCAATTTCTTTTCCATAGTGCTTTATGTTAGATTCGGTGCAAAGTTACGACGATATTCTCATACACACAATGGCATTTTTTCGTGCAAATTAGACAAAAAGTCTTATTATGTTGCTTATATTAGATATTTTAACTAATTTTGCACGTCAAAAACTCTTTTTAAGTTATAAAACTATGAATAAAATATCGTACCTCAACTGGCGCACATATTTCAATCCTCAAAACATCTATTCGATTGGAGAAGATTTAATTTTGCTAGACAATCAATTGATGGAATCGCCTCGCTATCCGTTCAAAACCGATATGCTCACTGCTACCATTTGCATCAAAGGCAGAGCTGAAGGTAGTGCTAATCTACAAAAAATCATTACTCAACCCAATTCGTTTAATGTGATTTTGCCCGGACAAATCATAACCCACGACCACCAAACTCCTGATTTTGAAGCTCGCCATATAATAATGTCGAGCAAATTTGTAGATACACTCGGTCTGGATAAGCGTTTTTCGCTATTCAACTCACATAATCATGTGATATCTACTACCTTATCAGACTACGAACTGGAAGCCATACTTACGTTCTACGAAATGCTGAAATGGAACATTACGCATAAAAACGATTATATATTAGAGACTGTGCGCCACATGACGTTGGCTTTTTTCTACGGATTCAGTCACACTTTTCAGCAAAATATCACCTCAAAACAGACCAATCGTCCCCAACAACTAGCAGACGATTTCCTCATGCTCGTGAAACAACACTTCAAACAAGAGCACTCGCTCGAATTCTATGCAAATAAACTCTGCGTCACGTCTAAACACCTGACAACCACCATAAAAGCCACAACAGATTGTACCGCCAAAGAGTGGATAGACAAGCACTTGCTACTAGAAGCAAAGGCATTGCTAAAATCGACAAACCTGACTATCCAACAAATTGCAGATACGTTACATTTCACGTCTCAAGACGTATTTAGCAAATACTTCAAACATCACATTGGTAGAACACCCAAAGAATATAGGAAAATGCTATAACTAATCATTGGGTATCATATGTAAATAAAAAGGAGAGCTTCAGTTTTGAAGTTCTCCTCTTTATTTAATTATAGATTTATTTTAATCAAGTAGTCCGAGAGCTACGTCCATCATATTGGTGAATGAAGTTTGACGTTGTTCGGCAGTAGTTGCCTCGCCGGTGAATATACAATCGGAGATAGTGCAAATGACCAAAGCTTTTTTGCCAGCACGAGCAGCGTTGCAATAGAGAGCTGGAGCTTCCATTTCGACTGCCAATACGCCCATTTTTGCCCATTTTTCGGCAGAAGGGGTATCTTCGTAGAAGACATCGCTAGAATAAATGTTTCCTACCATGTAACGATAGCCAAACTCTTCGGCTTTTTCGACAGCCTTGCGAGCCAAGCCAAAATCGGCAATAGGGGCAAATGTGCCAGGTAGTCCGTATTGAGACGCATAATTGCTATTTGTGCAAGCACCTAGGGCTATGACGATATCGCCAATGTGGAGGTCTTTATGATAGGCTCCAGCCGAACCTACACGAACAATTGTATCGACATCGTAGAAATTGTATAATTCGTAGGTATAAATACCTATAGAAGGGATACCCATGCCGTGCCCCATGATAGATACGCGATGGCCTTTGTAAGTGCCGGTGAAGCCAAGCATGCCACGCACGTTGTTGAATTGCACTGGATTTTCGAGATAACGCTCTGCCATGAATTTAGCGCGCAAAGGGTCGCCAGCCATGAAAACTGTTTTGGCAATTTCGCCATATTTTGCCCCAATGTGAGGCGTTGGTGTTTGATTTTCCATAATATTTAAATTGAAAGTTGAAAATTACTCTTCAGTATTAACTCTACTTTAATCCCCAAATTATGACTTAAGTATAATCATTTCGCAATTGCGGCAATCGAATTCGAGGTGGAATCGGTCATTGGCGTTTTGAAGATAAAGTTCTTTTACTTGTGATTTTGGATTCTCCTTACGACATAGCCCTAAGGCATAACGAATGCAGTGCTTGGTGCGCATTAGTTCGGCATTAGGTTGATGTTGTTGCTCGAAAGCCATTTGTTTGACATGGCAACCATGCTGCTCGTAAAAAGCTTTAGATTGTGAATTATAGACATTTGCACAATAGTCCAAATCGGTTGTAATATATCTATGCGTTGTTGGTTTTATCTCTATCAACGACCGGTTGTAGGTTTTCGCACGATTTTGTTCGTGTAATTCAACCAACTCGCGTCGCCACTCAGCGATTTGAGAGACTGGAATAAAGAGTGGGGTGTGTAGCGCTGAGAGGTCGATATTTTGTGCTTCAAAAATTGTACCACCTAATTTAAACAATTGTGTACGCCATGTGTCTAACATTTTCTCTGGATTATTGGCTTTATCGCCTGAATATTCCACTGTTATTGAGGTTGATACTTTGTCGGTATCGGTCATAGATATGAGCAATTGGTTGTTTGTGGCTTGCAATTGGATATCTACGTGTATTTTTCGTTCGGCAGTTCTGCCCGCTAAAATACGCTCGAATGCTACATCGGAATTGCGGTAGACGAGGGTGCCTTTTTCTATCTTAGGCATAACGAGTGGTAAAAGACGACCAGACTCTACCTTATTGACACGAAAGCCTTCGAACTCGCCTTTTTTGTTGAGAAAGCAGAGTCCATCGCCATTAACAATTTCCGTTTTAGTATTAATTGTCAGCGCATTACGCCAAATATCTTTGACTTTACCAATTGGTTCGCCCAAAGATTTAGGTGTGTCGAATGACCAAATATCGCGTTTACGTCCTTCGAGGAAATAGTCGGTTGCGCCACGATAGAATGTTTTCTTTGGGTTGGGTTCGAAGAAGAATGTTGTTTTGCCAGATGATGAGGCTTGACGAGGTGTGCCTTCGAGTATTGCGTCGAACTTACGGCGATAGTATGATGTGATATTTTTCACATACTCGATGTCTTTTAATCGTCCTTCGATTTTGAATGAAGATATGCCTGCGTCTATCATTTCTTTGAGATGACGAGAAGCATCGAAGTCTTTGAGTGACAAAAGATGTTTTTTGTGAACGATGATATTGCCTTCGCCATCTATCAAATCGTATGGTAAACGACACATCTGCGCACATGCACCACGATTGGCACTACGTCCGCGAGCAGCTTCGCTCATATAGCATTGTCCGCTATATGAGACGCATAATGCTCCATGGACAAAGGCTTCGAGGGCTACGTTGGTTTGCTCGGCCATTTGTCGCATGGTAGCTAATGATGTTTCGCGCGCAAGGACTACTTGCTCGAATCCGCATTGTTCAAGAAATTTGACTTTTTCGACTGTACGGGTATCGCACTGGGTGCTGGCATGAAGGGCAATAGGGGGCAAGTCCATTTGCAACAATGCCATATCTTGCACAATGAGAGCGTCGACGCCAATGTTGTATAAATCATTGACTAAGAGGCGAGCTGGCTCTAGTTCGTCGTCACGAAGGATGGTGTTGAGTGTGACATACACGCGTGCTCGATACTTGTGGGCATACTGCACCAATTGAGCTATATCGTCAACAGAATTACCGGCAGCCACACGAGCTCCGAACTGCGATGGACCTATATAGACCGCATCGGCACCATGATTGATGGCTGCTATACCCACTTCGAGATTTTTGGCTGGGCTTAATAGTTCTATTTTCGGATTTTTTATTGTCATTTTTTTGAATTAGATACACACTGTGAGTGGGTATTTTTTGGGTTGCTTGAGGGTTGCTTGCAGGTAGCTGTATAGTATATTTAAATTTTGGAATTTTTAGAATCGAATACACACTGAGAGTGTGTATTTTTTTGAGGTATTTTTAGTCGCGTTTGAATATGTCGCGTGTGTAAACTTTTTCGACTACATCGTCGAGTACGCTATCATAACGATTGGCAATAATAGAATTGCTCATTGCCTTGAAGCGTGCTAGATCGTTTACGACTAAGCTGCCGAAGAATGTTGTACCATCTTGCAATGTTGGCTCGTAAATAATCACTTTTGCACCTTTGGCTTTTACGCGTTTCATTACGCCTTGAATAGAACTTTGGCGGAAATTGTCGGAGTTGCTTTTCATTGTCAAGCGATAAACTCCTATAACACATTCTTTCTCTTGTGCCGAATTATAGCTATTGTTGGTGTAACTGTAATATCCTGCTAGTTCAAGAACGCGGTCGGAGATGAAGTCTTTACGTGTACGATTGCTATCGACAATGGCTTTCACAAGATTTTGAGGCACGTCTTCATAGTTGGCTAGGAGTTGTTTGGTGTCTTTAGGCAGACAGTAGCCGCCGTAGCCGAATGAAGGATTGTTGTAGTGTGCACCTATGCGTGGATCGAGGCATACGCCATCGATTATCTGCTGAGTATTAAGGCCTTTTAGTTCGGCATAAGTGTCTAATTCATTGAAAAATGAGACACGTAGAGCCAAATAGGTGTTGGCAAAAAGTTTTACAGCCTCGGCCTCGGTGAATCCCATGAAGAGAGTCTCTATATCTTGTTTTATTGCGCCTTCTTGAAGCAATGCGGCAAATGTGTGGGCTTTTTCGACTAGATATTCATCTGCCATATCGGTGCCTACGATGATGCGACTTGGATATAAATTGTCATATAAAGCTTTTGATTCGCGAAGGAATTCAGGCGAAAATATGATTTTATCTGTTCCATATTTCTGACGTACGTTGGCAGTAAATCCAACTGGAATGGTCGATTTTATGACCATCACTGCATTAGGATTATACTTTAACACTTGTTGTATTACGCTCTCTACGGCTGATGTATCGAAGAAATTCTTCTGGGGATCATAGTTGGTTGGCGCAGCGATTACCACAAAGTCGGCATCACGATATGCCTCTTCGGCATCTAATGTTGCAACTAAATTAAGTTCTTTCTCGGCAAAAAACTTCTCTATATATTCATCTTGAATAGGAGAAGTGCGTTTATTGACCATATCAACTCGCTCTGACACAATGTCTAGTGCCACGACTTTTTGATGTTGTGCCAATAGTGTTGCTATTGAAAGGCCTACATATCCTGTGCCAACTACTGATATTTTCATACTGATATTTTCAATGATTAGAGAATTTCTACAAATTCTCTGTTTAAGTAATATTTATTTAAGACTTCATTCAAAATTTCTTGCCGATGTAAATTTTGTCACTATTTATCTGCCTTTGTACATCTCTTCGTAATACTTCTCATATTCGCCTGAGGTGATATTGTCCATCCACTCTTGATGGTCGAGATACCAACGGACAGTGCGTTCGATGCCTTCTTCGAACTGAAGTGATGGTTCCCACCCAAGTTCGCGTTGGAGTTTTGTGCTATCGATTGCATATCGCATATCGTGACCTGCACGGTCGGTTACATAAGTGATTAATTCGAGACTTGATCCTTCGGGATTGCCTAGAATACGGTCGACTGTGGCAATCATCACTTTTATAAGGTCGATATTTTTCCACTCGTTGAAACCACCTATATTGTAAGTATCAGCTATTTTGCCTTCGTGGAAAATCAAGTCGATAGCACGTGCGTGGTCTTCGACATAGAGCCAGTCGCGCACGTTCTCGCCTTTACCATACACTGGCAATGGTTTGCGATGACGGATATTGTTGATAAAGAGTGGTATCAATTTCTCAGGGAATTGATATGGGCCGTAGTTATTCGAACAATTGGTCACAATTGTTGGCATGCCATAAGTATCGTGGAAGGCGCGAACAAAATGATCGGACGATGCTTTTGATGCCGAATATGGCGAGTGAGGATTGTATTTTGTATCTTCATAGAAGAAGTCTTTGCCATAGGCTTTATGGCCTTCGGATGATGCCACAGTTTTGAACGGAGGCTCGATGCCTTCGGGATTGGTCATTTCTAATGCGCCATAGACTTCGTCAGTAGAGATGTGATAGAATCGTTTTCCTTTATAGCGTTCTGGCAACGACTCCCAATAAAGTTTTGCGGCTTGAAGAAGCGACAATGTTCCCATCACATTGGTGCGCGCAAAGGTGAATGGATCTTTGATACTACGGTCGACATGACTCTCTGCTGCAAGGTGAATGATGCCATCCACTTTCTCGTCTTGCATCAATTGATAGAATGCCTCGAAATCGCAAATATCCATTCTGACAAACTTATAATTTGGTTTATCTTCGATATCTTTAAGATTGGCAAGATTGCCTGCGTATGTAAGTTTGTCTACGTTGATGATGTTATATTCTGGATATTTGTTTACAAACAAACGAACTACGTGTGAACCAATAAAACCTGCTCCACCGGTGATAACTATATTTCTTTTCATAATAATCTAACTTATTCAAATTCAGGATAAAGATTTATATTGTAATCAAATGGCGAATCAAAATCTTTCAAACACAGATGTTTAGTATCTTTCTCTGAGAGAATTGCATCTTCTAATGATATTTGCCAGTCTATGCCGAGTGTTTCGTCTTTGATATTTATACCTCCATCGGCTTCTGGGGCATAGAAATTATCGCATTTGTATTGGAAAACAGCTGTTTCGCTCAACACAACGAATCCATGAGCAAAACCTCGCGGAATAAAGAACTGACGATGATTATCTTCGCTCAATTCCACTGCAACATGCTGACCATATGTTGGCGAACCTTTGCGTATATCTACCGCCACATCAAGCACTCGACCTTTCACGCAACGCACCAATTTGCTTTGTGCAAATGGTGGACGCTGAAAATGCAATCCGCGCATTACGCCATAACTAGACATACTTTCGTTGTCTTGAACAAAATTCACTTTACGGACTTTTGCCTCAAACTCTCGTTGAGAAAAACTCTCAAAGAAGTATCCACGCGCATCGCCAAAGATTTTTGGTTCTATAATAACCAAACCGTCTATATCTGTTTTTATTACTTCCATAAATATCAACCTAAATTGGGTTTACCTGTTGTCTTTATTTCGTCAATTACTTTTATCAAATATTGACCATATTGATTTTTAATCATTGGTTGAGCCAACTGACGCATACGTTCTTCCGAAATCCATCCTTGACGATATGCAATTGCCTCAAGACATGCTATTTTCAAACCTTGACGTTTTTCCAATACTTCTATATATGTAGATGCTTCGGAAAGCGAATCATGTGTTCCTGTATCAAGCCAAGCAAAGCCACGACCTAATGTTTGAACTTTCAACTCGCCATCTGCCAAAAACTCTTGATTAACTGTCGTAATCTCATATTCACCACGTGCCGAAGGTTTGATATTTCGTGCTACTTCTACAACTTTATTTGGATAGAAATAGAGACCTACAACGGCATAATTTGATTTTGGTTTTACTGGTTTTTCTTCTATCGAAAGACAATTGCCTTTATCATCAAATTCTGCCACGCCATAACGTTCTGGGTCATTTACCCAATAACCAAATACTGTTGCTTTTTGCTCTTCCTCAGCCGTACGCACTGCCTCACGCAACATGCCGGTGAAACCTGCGCCATGGAATATATTGTCTCCTAACACAAGACAAGCCGTATCATTGCCAATAAAATCTGCACCTATCGTGAATGCTTGTGCCAAACCATCAGGACTTGGTTGTTCGGCATATTCAAAGCGCACTCCATAATCCGATCCATCGCCTAACAAACGTTTGAATCCTGGCAAATCATGAGGTGTAGAAATAATCAATATCTCACGAATACCTGCCAACATCAACACCGAGATTGGATAATAAACCATTGGTTTATCATAAATTGGCATCAACTGTTTCGAAATACCTTTAGTTATCGGATACAAACGTGTACCACTACCACCTGCTAATACAATTCCTTTCATAATATTATATGTTTTAAGGTTATAAATTTACTTTCTAAATTCTTTCACTACTTCCAATGGCCACTTCCAATTTTGATATAACGCCTGCACTATCGTAGGTGCCAATATCATTCCTAATAGGCCCAAGTCCAACCACACTACAAAAACAAGCAACATCACAATCACCCCCAAAGCTGACACCAACGATGCCTTGAAAAATGGCACTTCGTTACGCGCTAACAAATATTGCGCTGCATTTGCATGATTATATTCTAAATAATACTGTATAAATACCAAAATCAACAATCCCGTAGGCAACAACATTGTACTGCTTTTCAACACCGCAAGCATCCAGTTTCCCCACAAAACTATGATTACCCCCGACAATGCAAAAACTACTAACATCACCACACTCGACGCATAAAACATCTTTTTCACTAAATCTATTCGCCCCTCTACTCGCCACTGAAACACCTTCGGCATATACACTCTCGACACTATCCCTCCCATCATTCCTATCACCACTAGCAGTTGCAATGTTATTCCATACGATGCCATCAATTCCAACGACACAAACAACGAACCGATAAACACACTCGACTTATTTATGATAAATCCGCCCAACGATGTCAACCCTACCTTAACTGCATTTGGGGTTATTGCCGACAATATTTCTCTATAATCATTACCTTCTGCAACTCTCAAATTATCAACAACATCTTTCGTGAAAAACGCTCGTTTACTCAAAAATCTGACTAACAACACCGATATAGCTTGCGACGACACGACAGCCACCAATCCTCCGCCCATCATAATCAGCACTATTGCAAAAAGTATATAAACCACATTCCCTGCGAATATAATCTGATGCACTCGTTTCACCAAACCTCGCCCATTCAACAGCGACTCATAATAAAGCGTATACAAGTTATAACAATTAATCACTACAACGACAACCCACGCCACATATACCTCTCGCACATTGCCACTATAGTCTGCCATCAACGAATGTACATAAATCGTCCCAACCACAGAAAACAACATAAACAACACTATTGCCATTCGCGAATAGAAATAGCGCATTGCCTTAATCGTTCCTGCCAACAGACTATAATCCACGCTCTCAACATCATCCACCATCTCATATCCCTCTTTCTTCAATGTCTTAACACCACTAAAAACATACGACACATTGCGTGCAAACGAAGTATTAAACCCAAAATCAAATAGATACGTCAACTGAGTTATAGTTGTAAATATAGTCCAAACTCCAACTGTCTCTGCTGGCAACATCCGCAAAATAAATGGAAAAAGCAACACTCCAGCCCCAATCTTAAAAAAAGTAGCCAAAAGTGTCCACACAAAATCCTTTTTTCCTATATTTTCTACTGCCATTTATCGCTATATTTACCCTATAAACATTCTGATATTATGCACCTTACACACTATACACCATAACAAAAGCGTACTAATATACTAATCTACAAAGATAAATGTTTTTTTTTACATAAACAAACAAAAAACTCTTTTTTTACTCTATTCTCGTAAACACACCTACTGTTTATCCCCAAAATACATTTTTTTTACAACAAACACACATCAATTTGCTCTCTTTTCAAAAAAAACTACTATCTTTGCAAAAAAATAATAAACTCCACAATTATGAACAAAAAAGTCATACTCTCTATCGCTTGCATCACACTCTTGTGTCTATGCTCTCTTTCTGCATGTTGCAATAATAATCAACAAGTTACATCTAAAGTCAAAACTGGTATCGAAGTCCTTCGCGACCACAATTTCGACATCCTCAAAGGCAAACGCGTCGGACTTGTAACCAACCCTACTGGCGTAGATTCTCATCTAAAATCTACTATCGACATTCTCCACGAAGCCGAAGATATCCAACTCGTTGCTCTTTTCGCACCCGAACATGGCGTGCGTGGCGACGTATATGCTGGCGATCATGTAGATAACACTGTCGACCCTCGCACTGGTGTGCCTATGTACTCTATCTTTGGCAAAACGCGCAAACCTACGCCCGAAATGCTCGAAAACGTAGATGTCATCGTCTACGACATCCAAGACATCGGCTGCCGCTCCTACACTTTTATCTCTACTATGGGTATGTGCATGATGGCTGCTGCCGAAAATGATAAAGAATTCGTTGTCCTCGATCGTCCTAACCCTCTCGGTGGCAATCGCATCGAAGGCAACCTTGTCGAAGACGACTACATTTCGTTTGTTTCTCAATTCAAAATCCCTTATCTCTACGGACAAACTCCTGGCGAACTTGCCATCATGCTCAACGAAGAGGGGATGCTTGGCGAAAAATGTAAACTCACTGTAATACCTATGGAAGGTTGGACTCGCGATATGACTTGGGACGAAACTGGTCTCGAATGGATCCCTGCTTCACCTCACATCCCTTACCCTCAATCTGCTATCTACTACCCTGTTACTGGCATCCTTGGCGAACTCTACTTCATCAATATGGGCGTTGGCTACCCTCTCCCATTCCAAACTATCGGTGCCCCTTGGTTCAATGCCGACTCTCTCGCCACTAACCTCAACGCTCTCAATCTCCCTGGCGTTCGCTTCCGCCCTATTCACTACAAACCTTACTACTCTACATCTAAAGGCGAACTCTGTGGTGGCATACAAATCTATATCACCGACTACGAAAAGGCTCGCCTCACCGAAATCCAATTCTACGTCATGCAAGTCGTAAAAGAGATGTACCCTCATCGCGATATTTTCAAAGAAGCACCTCAAAACCGCTTCCAAATGTTCGACAAAGTGTGTGGCACCAACTTCATCCGCGAGAAATTCTCCGAAACTTACCGTTGGTCAGATGTTAAAGAATATTTCGAAAAAGACGAGGCTGCATATCGCCAACTTTCATCAAAATATTACCTCTATAAATAACCCCACTGAATACACACTCTCAGTGTGTATTCCCTTTTTCTCCAACCATCACTTCACCCTATCTTTACCCTACCTTCTTCATAGGATAACCATAGGTTCACCATACCCACTCTCAGTGGGTATCCCTCAAAAAAAACACACACCAAACCAACATTATGTCAAAACAAAAAAATAATGAATTAATAAACTCCCTCGCATGGGGTACCGATGCTGGATTCTATCGCCTACTACCCCAAACCGTAGTGCACCCCGACTCTGAATCCGACATCATTCGTCTCATCCAACAAGCCAACAACGAGCATCGCCACATCACTTGGCGCGCTGCTGGCACGAGTCTTTCTGGCCAAGCCATCAGCGACGATATCCTTGCCGTAGTAGGCAAAAAATGGGAGAAATACACCATACTCGACAACGGCAAACGCATTGTGCTTCAACCTGGTATCATCGGCCAACGCGTCAACGAACTCCTTGCCCCTTTCGGTCGCAAGTTCGGTCCCGACCCTGCCTCTATCAAGAGTGCTATGGTGGGTGGCATCATCTCCAACAATGCTTCGGGTATGTCGTGTGGCATCCATGCCAATAGCGACAAAATGTTGCAATCGGTGCGCATAATTCTCTCCGATGGCACTATTCTCGACACTGGCGATGCTCAAAGCCGCGATGCTTTCTGCCAATCTCATCCCGAATTCATTGCGCGCATCGAGGCTCTTCGCGACCAAACTCGTGCCAATCAAGCTCTTACCGACCGTATTCGCTCTAAATATAGCATCAAGAATGTGACGGGTCTCAACATACTTCCGTTCATCGAACACAACGACCCATTCGACATCATTGCCCACCTTATGGTTGGCTCCGAAGGCACTCTCGCCTTCCTCTCCGAAGCCACTATGACCACTCTGCCTATCCTACCATATTCGGCTAGTGCGCTCATCTATTTCACTGATACTCAAAATGCTTGTGGTGCTGTCATCAGTCTCAAACAAAACCCAGTTTCTGCCGTCGAACTCTTCGACTATAAGGCGCTTTGCTCTGTCAAAGATAGCGTAGAAGATTTCGAGCAACTCCCTGCCACCACAATGGCGCTTCTCATCAAGGTGGAAGCTGAAACCGAGAGCGAACTCAACTCGCAAATCGACACAGTCAACCAAACTGTTGCTCGTTTCCAAACTCTTCGTCCTCACGCCTTTACGTCCGACCCTGCCACTGTTACTCAATATTGGGCTATCCGTTCTGGTATCTTCCCTTCGGTGGGTAGCATGCGTCCCGTTGGCACTACTTGTCTCATCGAAGATGTGGCTTTCCCTATCCACCATCTTGTCGAGGCTACCGAAGAACTACAACAACTCCTTGAGCATCACCACTACGACGATGCCGTCATCTATGGTCATGCCCTCGAAGGCAACTACCACTTCATCATCAACCAACGCTTCGACTCGCAAGCCGAAATCAATCGCTACGAGGCTCTTATGGACGACGTAGCCACTATGGTGGTCGACCACTACGATGGTTCGCTCAAAGCCGAGCACGGCACTGGGCGCAATATGGCTCCTTATGTCGAACGCGAATGGGGCACCGATGCCTACAATCTAATGAAAGAGGTGAAACAACTTTTCGACCCTCGCAATATATTCAATCCTGGCGTTATTTTCAACGACGACCCTAAGTGCCACATATCCAATCTCAAACCACTCCCTCAATGCCATCCACTCATCGACCGATGCATCGAATGTGGCTTCTGCGAGGTCAACTGCGTCACTTGTGGGTTCTCGCTATCGTCTCGCCAACGCATTGTGGTTCAGCGCGAAATTGCTCGTCTACAACAATCTCACGAAGACGACAACCGTCTCAATCAACTCATCAAGGAGTTCCGATATTTAGGCAATGTCACTTGTGCTGGTGACGGACTCTGTTCTACTTCGTGCCCTATCAAAATCAACACAGGCGAACTCATCCACGTTGTCCGCGAACGCGAAATCGAACAAAGCCGTATGGCTCAGTCTATTGGCAAATTTGCCGCCAACCATCTCGGTGCTATCGAGTCTACTCTCGGCGTCGGACTGCGTCTTGTCTCTGCAGCGCACTGGCTATTAGGCGACAAACTTATGTCATCCATTGCCCGTGGCCTCCACTATGGCACAAGCCAACTCATCCCACTCTGGACACTAGCCATGCCTCGCGCCACTCGCCGCCCAAAATTAAAGTCCACAACAAAGTCAAATATGGTCCACGAAGGAGAAAAGGATACACAAAATTCCTCACTCCTCATTCCTCATTCCTCATTAAAAGTTGTCTACTTCCCTTCGTGCATCAATCAAACTATGGGCACTGCTAAGCACGACCCCGACCAAACTCCGTTGATGCAAAAAACTGTGCAACTACTCGAAAAGGCTGGTTTCGAAGTCATCTTCCCTGAGAATATGAAGAATCTCTGCTGTGGCACAATATGGGAAAGTAAAGGTATGCCCGAACTTGCCGACCAAAAGTCAGCCGAACTCGAACGTGCACTACTCAAAGCCTCCGACAATGGCAAATACCCTGTGCTTTGCGACCAATCGCCTTGCCTCTACCGTATGCGCCACACTATCAAGGGTGTAGATATGTACGAACCAGTCGAATTCATACTCAAATTCGTTGCCGACCGACTCCACTTCACGCCTATCAACGACACTATCACCGTGCACACCACCTGCTCTACCACCAAGATGGGCTTGAAATCCGACCTCATCCGCCTTGCCGAAATGTGCTCTACATCGGTCGTAGTGCCACAAGAGGTAGGTTGCTGTGGCTTTGCAGGCGACAAAGGCTTCACCCATCCCGAAGTTAACGCATGGGCACTCCGCAAACTGCGTCCACAAATCGAAAAGCACGGAATCACAGCAGGTTACTCCAACTCTCGCACGTGCGAAATTGGTCTAACAACCAACAGTGGCGTCCCATTCCAAAATATTATTTATCTAGTTGACAAAGTAACAACAAAAAAACAATAACAACATGAAAAAAGCAGACATTATTTTCATCATCTGTGCCGTAGCATTCTTGGCACCTTTCTTTATTTTCGACTCTGTCTATCAAGCATTCCTTTGGGCTACAGCTAACTACCCATTCGTGATGAGTTTCCTCAAATTCGGCATACTCTCAACTGCCGGCGAATGCATCGGTCTCCGCATCAAAACTGGTTCTTACAATGCTCCTGGTTTCGGTGTGCTCCCTCGTGGCATCACTTGGGGTTTCCTCGGTATGCTCATATCGGCTGCTATGACTATCTTCTCAACTGGTGTGCCTAACGTACTCAACACTATCGGCATTGCTCCTGCCGACGTAACATACGGTGAACTCATCCGCCAAAGTATCCTCGCTTCTCAATCGTGGTATCACCTACTCGCTGCATTCATGATCTCTACTTTCATGAACTGCATCTTCGCCCCTGTATTCATGGTGCTCCACAAAGTGAGCGACACTCACATTATGAACAACGGTGGCACTCTCCGTGGCTATTTCTCTAAACTCCACTTCCAACAAATATTCGTGAATCTCGATTGGGCAACTATCTGGGGCTTCCTCTTCAAAAAAACAATCCCACTCTTCTGGATTCCTGCCCACACTATCACATTCATGCTCCCACCAGAATATCGCATTCTCTTCGCTGCTCTACTTGGTGTGATGCTCGGAGTATTCATGTCACTTGCAACTCGCAAAAAATAAAAAATTTCAAGACAGGAAGACAAGAATACACGAAATAAAAAAGACATAAGAAGATAATAACAAAATTTATTATACCATATTTTTATGTTCTTCTGTTATTCTGTCTTCTAAAAAAAATCATGTTCTCATGTCTTCATGTCTAAATCCAATCAATATATGATTCGTTTCAATAACACATATTTCAGTTACGACAGAAAGCCACTAATCAGTGGCTTTTCTGTCAATATTGCCCGTGGCGAAAAGGTGGTCATCTACGGTCCATCAGGCTCTGGCAAGTCAACCCTCGTGCACTCAATTCTCGGATTCGTACAACCCGAACAAGGCGAAATCACCATCAACAACCTACGCCTATCGCACGACACTATAAATGAAATCCGCCAACTAACCTCTTGGCTACCACAGGATATCTCTTTGCCTTATAACACTATTCGCGAAATGATACTCGCCCCATTCGAATTCAAAGCCAACCATTCGCACAAACCATCCGACCAAGAGATACTTGCCGAATTCGACAAACTCGCTCTCGAACACTCTCTGCTCGAAAAAGCCATTACCGAAATATCAGGCGGACAAAAACAACGCATACTGCTCATAACTACCGCACTACTTCGCCGCCCAATCCTATTGCTCGACGAACCTACATCTGCGCTTGATGCACAATCGGTCGACCTCGTGATTGACTACCTCCGCTCCCTCACCGACACCACAATCATAGCCATCTCGCACGACCAAAAACTCATCAACTCCCTCGACACCAAAATCAAAATCGGATAAATTTTTAGATAAAAAAAGACAGAAGAACATAAAAACATAAAATCTTGTACTCTTGTCTTCATGTCTAAAGAAACAAATTAAACTATGGATATTTCATTCACCTCACTACTTTGGGGATTTTTACTTATCATAATCCCTACATATTTCCTTCACCACTACCGCACTGGTTTGGTGAAAGACACCATCATTGCTGCCCTACGCATGACAGCGCAACTCTTCCTCATCGGCTTCTACCTCAAATATATGTTCGACCTCAACCTTTGGTGGCTCAATGTGTTGTGGGTAGTCATCATGGCTGGCGTGGCATCGCAAACCATCATCAAGCGCACCAACCTCTCGCTCAAGCAGATGTTCGTGCCTATCACTGTGGCACTACTCTGCTCCGTAGCAATCATCGACCTCTATTTCATGGGACTCATCGTGCGCCAAGACAACCTATTCGAAACTCGCTATTTCATCCCTATCAGTGGTATGATACTCGGCAATATGCTCTCTGCTAATGTCATTGCTATGAACACCTACTATGGTGCACTCCGTCGCGAACGCACCCACTATCTCTTCCGCCTCGCTAATGGTGCCACAGCCCACGAAGCTCGCTCGCCATTTATGCGCGATGCCCTCATCAAGAGCTTCAACCCCACAATCGCCTCAATGGCAGTGATGGGCCTCATTGCCCTACCAGGCACAATGACCGGACAAATCCTCGGAGGCTCCGACCCCGATGTGGCTATCAAATACCAAATCATGCTCATGATTTCAATCTTCGCCTCATCCCTTATCTCAGTCCTCCTCACCCTCGCCCTCACCCGACACAAGATATTCGACAAATACGAAATGCCACAAATATAAAAACAAAAAGAAAAGACATAAGAACATAATTACATAATTTTTTGTTATTATGTTCTTATCGTCTTTAAAAAAGTATTATTATCATCTTCTAAACAAAAAAGAGACACAATTACTTGTGTCTCTTTCTATTTTATATTTTTTCTTTTAACGTAAATATCCGTTAATTATTCATTAATTTTTAACAATCAATAATTTATGATTTATTTACGATAATTTACGTTGAAAACTATTATTCAACAATTTTCTTGAACAAGTTTTTCATATTCACTTCGGCACCGATGATAGCGTGCAAGTCGCTGATTGCTACACGTTGTTGTTCCATTGTGTCGCGGTGACGGATTGTTACGCAGTTGTCTTCCAAAGTTTGGTGGTCGACTGTGACACAGAATGGTGTACCAACTGCATCTTGACGACGATAGCGTTTACCGATTGAGTCTTTTTCGTCGTAAGCACATTTATAATCGAATTTCAAGTCGTTCATAATTTCACGTGCTTTTTCAGGAAGACCATCTTTCTTAACCAATGGCATAACGCACACTTTCACTGGAGCCAACACTGCAGGCAATTTCAATACCACGCGGCTATCGCCACCTTCTAGTTGCTCTTCGTTGTAAGCAGCCGACATAATTGACAAGAACATACGGTCAACACCGATTGAAGTTTCGATTACGTATGGAGTGTAGCTTTCGTTGATTTCAGGGTCGAAATATTTGATGTTTTTACCTGAATATTTTTCGTGGCTCGACAAGTCGAAATCAGTACGAGAGTGGATACCCTCTACCTCTTTGAAGCCGAATGGCATTTGGAATTCGATGTCAGTAGCAGCATTCGCATAGTGAGCCAATTTGTCGTGGTCGTGGAAACGATATTTTTCATCGCCAAGACCAAGAGCTTTGTGCCAACGGAGGCGGAATTGTTTCCAGTGCTCAAACCATTTCAACTCTTCGCCTGGACGAACAAAGAATTGCATCTCCATTTGTTCGAACTCACGCATACGGAAGATGAATTGACGAGCAACGATTTCGTTACGGAATGCTTTACCGATTTGGCAAATACCGAAAGGCACTTTCATACGACCTGTTTTTTGCACGTTGAGGTAGTTAACAAAAATACCTTGTGCAGTTTCAGGACGAAGATAGATTTTCATTGCACCATCAGCAGTAGAACCCATGTCAGTAGAGAACATAAGGTTGAATTGACGCACGTCAGTCCAGTTTTTAGTACCAGAGATAGGACAAACAATTTCGCAATCGACGATGATTTGTTTCAACTCAACCAAGTCGTTAGCCTCCAATGCAGCTACGAAACGAGCGTGGATAGCATCGCGTTTAGCCACATTCTCCAACACGCGTGGGTTGGTTTGGCAGAACATTTCGCGGTCGAACGATTCGCCAAAGCGTTTAGCTGCTTTTTCACACTCTTTGTTGATTTTCTCATCGAACTTAGCCAAGTGGTCTTCGATCAACACATCGGCACGATAACGTTTTTTAGAATCTTTATTGTCGATCAATGGGTCATTGAACGCATCAACGTGACCAGAAGCTTTCCATGTAGTTGGGTGCATGAAAATAGCAGCATCGATACCTACCACATTTTCGTGAAGGAGCACCATGCTATCCCACCAATATTTTTTGATGTTATTTTTGAGTTCAACACCATTTTGTCCGTAATCATACACGGCACCAAGTCCATCATAAATCTCACTTGATGGAAAAACGAATCCATACTCTTTGCAGTGAGCAACCAATTTTTTAAATACCTCTTCTTGTGAAGCCATAAATCTAGTTGAAATTTGAGAGTTGAGAGTTGAAATTTAATATTTTCACCACCAACTTATTTTATACTTATTTTGTTAATTATCTGATAATTACAACACAAACACAACAATAAATTTAGTGTTGTGTATTGCGCACTAAACAGAACTACAAAGTTACAAAAATTATGTCGTATATGCAATAGTACGCAAAAAATATTAATTACACAAATTTAAGCAATAGATAAGTTTGCGAACTATGGCAGTTTTCTTCGGCATAGGTTGCTTGAAGGTTGCTTGAGGGTAAGGCAAAAAATAGACAATGAGAGTGTGGTTGTTAATAGTAAAAAATGGAGAATTGAATCAATAAAAAAATGGCCGAATCGTTGTTTATTTTTGACTCAGCCATTTTGATTTATAATTTCAACCAAGAGACTTTGCGGTCCCATTTGGGTTTTGCGAGTTCGATTGCGGCATAATCGTTGAAATAACTATGCAATAATGCTTTGAATCGTGGTCCGTGGTTCATCTCGCGAGTGTGGCAGAGTTCGTGCACAATCACATAATCGATTAAACGCTCGGGCAAAAGCAAAAGATAATAACTCAATTTTATATCTTTTGAAGTAGAACAACACCCCCAACGCGATTTTGCAGTATCAATTTTCAGTGTTCTATAAGGTAACTGACATTGTGCCGACCAATACTCCATTTTTTCGGGTAAAACTCGCTCGGCTTCTTGACGTAGAAATTTCAATAATATACGTTTGAGTGACTTCTGCGCTATATCATCATTGATATCAACACTTTGTGGCATAGAAATTTGCAATACGCTATCCGCCAATTGAGCAGAATAGATGCGTAAACGAGGATTAGTTTGGTAGCCTATCTTTACTGAAAAAGTTAAAGTATTAATTGTTTCGTCAAGTTTAAATCTACCATCTCCACTACGGGCAACTACCTTACCGCGCAATTGCAATATTTTTTCAATAGTATCTTGTGAAAGTGGAAATACCCTATCTTCAAATCCTAGTGGCACAGTGATAATAACAAGATTTTGCGTAACCTTAATTATTTGGCGACGTACATTGGAACGTGTACGCAATTGCACCAAACCCAAGTCGGGATGATTGATAGAGACTGCCATTATTTCACAACCAAAAGGCGGAATGTTTCATTTATATTTTCGCCTGAAACTTTCACTATATACGCACCATTCTCGATGCTTACAAGATTGAATTGGCTATCCATACCAGGAGTTACCGCACCTACATATTCAGACATAATCAACTGACCATTAACTCCATAGACTTTAACATCAACATTTTCGCTATTGCGTACAAAACCGATGTTAAATGCACCACTTGTTGGATTAGGATACAACATCATAGCACCAGCTCGCTCAACATCTTCTACGCCAGTATATAACTCTAACAATTTCAACAGACCTTTGTAGGCATCCACTTTACCATAACCCATCTCATTGTTAGGCAACTCGGAACCAGTAAATTCGTCAGTGCGCGCAGTTTGAGCCAAGATATCCATAGCCTCCTCTGGGGTAAGTTTCCAATTATGCTCAAGCCAAGTAGCAATAATACCTGTAATGTATGGAGTAGCCATAGATGTGCCATCCATATAGCCATAATAGTGAGTATCACCATTATATTTTACAGATGCTGCTTCGATAAAAGCTGTAGTATTTGGCATAACTTGTGGACTATTAGTGATAGACGAAACAATAGCCGAGCCAGGAGCCAAAATGTTTGGTTTGATACGACCATCAGGAGTAGGTCCTATATTAGAGAAATTGCAACGATGACCAAGAGTTTCTTTGAACTTTTCATGCTCACGAGTAGTATATGCACCTACCGAAATCACGCGTTTAGCTGTACCACCAATCTCATTTACAGTATATTGATTATCACCATCAATCCAACCTTCAAGACCTTTATTGCTCAAACCACCATATTGTCCATCTGCCCAAGCATGCACAATGCCAGCATCTTTAGATTTCAATTCAAAACCAACAAAGACATTGCCTTCTGGCAATTTTGTCACATTAGGAATGAACATAATGTGAGGTTTTTGATTCAAAGGACTGATTTCGGTTGTAACTGTGAATTTCACTTGCACAATATTTTTTCCATTCTCATCCTTCATCAAACCAAAGAAAGACTTGCCAACAGCATCGGCTGTAGAGAAATAGTCGGATTGATACAAAATAGTATCGTTATCCGCATCATAAACCAAAGCTTTGATTTCGAAATTATTATTCACTTCGCCCCACATATCGAGAGTAACTTGACGCATTGATTTAAAATAGAAATCAGCGATTGAACGACCAAGAGTATCTTCTTCAGTAAAGACTTTAGACATATGAATTTTGCGTTTGCCATCGTTGCCCACAGCACCACAAATAATTTTACCCTCACCTTGTAATTCATCCAAGATTTTGTCAAGAGTAGAAGTACCATCGTGAGGACCAGATTGTTGTCCGAGACTCATATTGATTACAGCAGGACGACCTACTTCATCGGCATATTTAAATATATATTCAACTGCATTTGCCAACGAAGTAGAAACTTGTTGCATACGATAAGAAACCAACACAACATCGGCATTAGGAGCAACACCGCTATAGCCGCAATTGTATTGATTATTAGAACCAGTAGCAATACCAGCCACGTGCATACCATGACCAATATTATCAACTTGAGAATCGTATTTTTTATTTACCAATTCTGTAGGATTAGAATATTCGCGACCATAAGAATAACCTTCGGGGGTCACTCCACCGTAAGACTCTTGCTCCCATACGCGCACAATACGCGAAGCCGAAGCATTGCTATTCATAAAAGCAGGGTGAGTGTACTGAAAACCATAGTCGATAATACCAACAATCACATTACTACCAAGATATGGACGAGTAGATTGGTCGGTACCCATATGGATTTTATCAACTCCACTCTCGGCATGAGCCACATTGAGTTGAGGATATACTGGTGTTGCCATTTCGATATAGTAGATAGCCTCTTCCTTACCAAGAGCCTCAAGTTGAGAGACAGGTATAGTAGCAGTTACCACCTTCAACGATTCGAATTTACTCTCAACCGACGCACCATACTTCTCTAACAAGGCAATATCAATAGCATCGTTGAAATGCACAAAAGCCGAGACAACCGAAGCCTCGCGATCGCCTTGAACCTCACGACGAGTATTCTCGGCACCTAGCAAGTAGGCACGCGTGTAGTTAGACAGTTTGCTTTGAGAATATGCCACCAACGAGCATACACACATTAATAACAAAAATAGATTTTTTTTCATGATATAAATATTTTTACTTTTTTCGTTTTATCTGTAACTGCATAACGAGCATCAACTCGATGCCCAACAACCCACACAATATCATCACCCGAAGTGAGCAACCAAAGTTGCTCCTTTTCGCTTGTAGAGAATTTCTTGTCCACAAAAAAATCGCTCAATTTTTTACGCCCTTTCATTCCAAAAGGGATGAACCAATCGCCTTGTTGCCAACGTCTTAATCGCAATGGATATTGCAACTTGTCAGCATCGAGACAGGCTACATTCGATGACTTAATGAGTTGGAAATCGGCAATATCGACCTCTTTTATTTCTATACGGATTGGAGATTCAAGAATAGTATCTGTTTTTGAGATTGAGACGCAATGTATTGCGTCTCTACTTTTAATAGTGCTTAACTCCAAATATTCGCGTTCGACCACAATGCGATGAGTTGTAGAATAGAACTGTTTGCCTGATATATTATCATCAAGACTGCGATATAGCTGCATGACCACATCAGACGAAAAGCCATATGGGGTCAACCAAAGGAACAACAAAGTGTCAATACCGTGACATTTTTTCAACTCTTGCAAATCAAACACAACTTGCTCATTATCAATCGCGACAACTCGTTGATACGCCTCGGTGGCATAAGCCTCGACAATAGTATGCGCAGAGGAAATAAATCGCATGTTATTGGCCATTGTGTCAAGGAATGAGGGATTTATCTCTTCAAACTGTGGGAGAATTTTATGACGCAATTTATTACGAGTATAGATAGTTTCGAGATTGGTGGCATCAATGCGATATTGCAACTCAAACTCGGCAATATACTCCATAATTTGCTTGCGCGACACCTTTAGCAAAGGGCGCACCACCCTACCACGCAACTCTGCCATACCCGACAAACCTTGTAGGCCAGAACCTCGAGTGAGATTAAGAAAGAAAGTTTCGACAACATCATCGGCATTGTGAGCCACAGCAATCAAATCGCAATTATGCTCATCTGCCATCTGTTCAAACCACTCGTAACGCAAATCGCGAGCAGCCATTTCGATAGAAACTTTGCGTTCTGCGGCATCCTTTTCTGTATCAAAATCGACCTGACAATAAGGAAGTTGATACTTAGTTGCAAGAGACTTTACAAAGTCGGCATCTTCGTTAGACGCATCGCCACGAAGGTGGAAATTACAATGTGCCACAACAATAGAAAACCCCTCTCGATGTAGTACATCAAGCAAAACAATCGAGTCAGGTCCTCCACTAACCGCCACAAGCAGACGTCTCGTGCCTTGTAGCGGCGCACATTGTTGTATTTGTCGACGAATATATTTCAATTACGCTTCACCACCGCCAAACATTGGAGGGATATAAGTACCACCATTGTTTGAACCATTATCAGTTTTGATTTTACCAAATTGATTTTCGTATCGTGCAACATTATCTTGCAAAGCAAACAAAAGACGTTTTGCGTGCTCAGGAGTCAAGATAATACGAGATTTCACATTTGCTTTTGGTGCACCAGGCATGATGCGCACAAAATCAACAACAAATTCGCTTGACGAATGAGAAATAATCGCCAAGTTAGAATAAATACCTTCAGCCACTTCGGGAGTAAGCTCGATTTTCAATTGATTTTTATCTTTATTTTCCATTGTATTTATTTTTTAAAGACAAAATAACATGATAACACAAATTTATCTTATTTAATTATTTTGTCTTTTTTATATTATCCTTCTATCTTTATTATAATTCATCGAAATCAAAGTCGTCTTCATCAACAAAAAAAGGAGTGTCGTCGAAAAACTCATCAAGGTCGCGACGATCTTTTTTAGTTGGACGACCAAGACCTTTTGCTCTGTTATTAGCCTTATCGAGTTTGAGCATTTCCCAAAGTTCGAGTTGATCTGGCGTAGTAACTTGCTGCATATATTCAGGCACAAGTTTTGCGCCAAGTCGATTTTGAGAAAGAGCTAACACCTTGAACGAGAAGATAACAGGCTGACGACGCACTTGTATGACATCACCCACCTTAATCATTCGAGAAGGTTTCATTGGCATACCATCAATCATAATATGCCCTTTTTTACACGCTTCGGTAGCAATAGAACGCGTTTTGAACAAACGCATAGCCCACAACCATTTATCTATACGAACTTCAGACATATCTTGTAAGTTGGAAGTTGAAAATTAATAGCTGATAGAAACTTCCAAATTTCAAATTATTTATTATTATATTGGTTCATTGTGATATTGAGTCCAGCAAGACAAAAGCTTTTGATTATATCGCAAGCAACAGCGATACGCTTGCCTTTTTCGGCTTCTTGCTCGGCAGAAAACCTACCCAACACATAATCAACTTGTCCGCCTGGATGGAAATCGTTGCCAATACCAAAACGAAGACGGGCATAATTTTGAGTGCCAATAAGTTCTTGAATATTTTTCAAACCATTGTGGCCTGCATCACTACCCTTACCTTTCAAACGCAGAGCACCAAAAGGGAGAGCTAAATCATCGACAATGACCAATACTTGCTCGACTGGAATATTCTCTTGTTGCATCCAATATCGCACAGCATTGCCCGAAAGATTCATGTATGTAGATGGTTTGAGTAGGATAAGTTGGTGACCTTTAACCTTAGCAGTAGCGACAGCACCATAACGCTTATCCTCAAAAACAACATTGGACGCTTCAGCAAAAGCGTCCAATGTGTCGAATCCTATATTATGACGAGTATGAGCATATTCGCTACCGATATTGCCTAACCCGACAATTAAATATTTCATAGATTATTATTTACCGCTTTTAGCTTGAGCACCACGAGCAGCACGAGTCAATTTAACAGCACATACTACTGCGTTAGCAGCGTTAAGGATTTCGAGGTTTTCGAATTCGAGAGCACGTACTTGGATAGTTTTACCAAGTTCGAGAGACTCAACGTTGATAGTAAGGATTTCTGGGATGTGGTTGTAAAGAGCTTTAACGCGAAGTTTACGCATTTCGAGAGCCAATTTACCACCGGCACGTACACCAGCTGCAAGACCTTCGAGTTTAACAGGAACTTCCATAACAACTGGTTTATCTTCAGTTACTTGATAGAAGTCGATGTGGAGAACTTGGTCAGATACTGGGTGGAATTGGATTTCACGCATAACAGCTTTCACTTCTTTACCATCGATGTTAAGAGCTACAACGAAGATTTCTGGAGTGTAGATCAATTTACGAAGGTCAGCCATTGTAGAAGAGAAGTGAATATTTTCACCTACACCATAAAGTTCACAAGGGATGCTACCGTTTGCACGAACTGCTTTTGTTGCTTTTTTGCCAAGGTCAGTACGAACTGTACCTTTCAATTCAAATGTTTTCATTCTGTTTGTTTTGTTTTTAAAAATGTGTTACTCAAAATTTTAGCTTTCTTTTGGAGGGCTAAATTTCCCATCACACGACTAGCGTGAAAAGCGGATGCAAAGTTACAATTTTTTTTTTATTCCACAAAGTTTTTATATAACTTTTTAATCAACTATCATAAAATCACTTATAATCGAGTCGGATATATAGATTCCTTTATGAGTCAGACTGAGTCGACCATTGAGAATGTGCATATTACCTGCATCGATATATTTCTTGGCTTGGCGCAAGAGTTGGTTATAACGAAATTCGCCAAAGCGGATGCGGAGGTCTTGCAAATCAACGCCTATCTTTGTGCGCAAAGCTGTAAAAACTAACTCATTAAACCGTTCGTCGGGGCTCAATACCTCCTCACTCTTAAAGTTTAATTTATCACTCGTAAGTAAATTATTATATTTAATAGTGTGAGCAATATTGTACCAGCGCTTTTCGCCATCAAAAGAGTGAGCACTTGGACCAAGACCTAGATAGCGCATACCATGCCAATAGCCTGAATTGTGGAGAGAATAAAAACCTGGTTTAGCATAATTTGAGATTTCGTATTGCTCATAGCCAGCAGAGGTCAAGCGAGTAGATAGTAGTTCGAACATATCGGCAGCAACATCTTCATCGAGAGGTTGCAAGCGATTAAGCTCCATAAGTTTGGTTATTTTGGAGTCGGGCTCAAACATGAGAGAATAGGCAGAGATGTGTTGTACACCTAATTCAAGAGCTTTATCGATTGAATAGTTGAGCGACTCAAGTGTTTGCACAGGGAGGGCAAACATGAGGTCGATAGTTATATTCTCGAAACCCGCCTTTTGTGCTCTGAGCACAACATCGAATGCTTCTTGCGATGTATGTCGACGATTGAGCCATTGGAGTTCGTCGTCGCAAAAACTCTGCACTCCAATACTCAAACGATTGATAGGAAGAGAGCGCAATTGAAATAGATATTCCTCCGTGAGATCGTCGGGATTGCATTCGACAGTAAACTCCTCGACTGCAGATATATCCCATCGTTGAGCGATGGCATCGTATATTCGCTGAAGTTCATCAACAGATAATAGAGAAGGTGTGCCACCGCCAAAATAGATAGTACGCATAGGGTCTGAATCGAAAAAGTCGAGATAGTGGTCCATCTCTGCAATGAGAGAGGCAACAAAATCTTGTCGGAGAGAAAGATTGGTTCCCGACATAAAATCGCAATAGATACACTTTTGCGTACAGAATGGGATGTGAATATAAAGTCCTGCCATAGCGACAACAAAGTTACAACAAAAAGGCGGATAAATAAAATAGAATTAAAAAAAACAGAAAAAACTTCATTCACTATAGTAAATGAAGTTTTTTTGGAAGGGATTGCTGTATAAAATATTATTATTTACCAGCGATAGTTTCGATTTCAACGAGAGCACCCATTGGAAGAGCTTTTACTGCGAAAGCAGAACGAGCTGGGCATTCTGTTTGATAGTATTGTTTGTAAACTTCGTTCATAGCTGCAAAGTCAGCAATATCTGAAAGAAATACAGTAGTTTTTACTACGTCGCAAAAATCGTAACCAGCTTCGTTGAGGATAGCTTTTACGTTTTTGAGAGATTGATGAGTTTGTTCAGCTACGCCACCTTCTACGAATTTGCCAGTAGCAGGGTCGATTGGAAGTTGACCAGAGATGAACAACATACCATTTACTTGGTTAGCTTGGCTGTAAGGACCAATTGCTGCAGGAGCATTGCTAGATGCGATAATTTTTTTCATAGTTGTTTGTTTTTTTTGAATGATACATTATATAATATAGATGATCTATATTCTAAAAATTACATTATTATTTGATTTATAAGAATAACAATATCTTCGTCGGAAAGGCCGAGAGCTTGTAGATATGAGGCATGAGCAATCATTTTTTCGGCAAACTTTATATCGTTATCTAAAAGAGACTTAGCACGGCGATAATAGTCGCGAGCAATATCTTTGGCTTGCAAAGCCCAAAAAGTGTGACCAGCGAAGAATGCATCGTCGATTGAAAAATCTTTGTGCTGAGAAAGACGATCATAGTAGGTCATTGCCTTATCATAGTCGGCTAAGAGGAAGGCACATTGAGCGATGCCAGACTGAGCCTTGTAATTATTTGGTCGAAGATACTCTACTTTGTGATAAAGAGCCCGAGCTCGATTGTAATCCGACAGAGAGAGATGATAATTGGCATAATTAAGCATCGTGACGAAATCGTCGTCTTTTAGGCGTAGAATTGCCTCATAGCAATTGACTAGCTGGTCATTAAGGTTCAACTCGCGGTAGCATAGAGCCTTACGTTTGAGAGTCCAAATATCGTCGGCTTCGAGGAGGTCGGCTTTCTCATAGCAATCGAGAGCCTCACGCCAACGAGTAAGTTGCTGATAGCAATAGCCCATTTGCTGATAGAAATAAGCGTCCCACACTTGCTGAGCATCGAGATATTCGAATAGAGGCAAAGCCTCGAGAAAATGTTCGACCTCGAAGAGATATTTGCAGATTGATTTTTTCAACTCTTGAGGCAATAGAGAAAATACAAATGTATTTTTGTCGAACTTATCGATAGAATTGAATGGATTGACGAAATCGGCACGACGTGGGTATAGACGATAAAAACGGAAAATATCGAGCACATAGTTGCGCAGCTCGACAGCATAAATATTATGGTTATTTTGCTTCCAATTTTCAGAGTCGATATCTTCGCGTATAGCCTCGGCATCAGCCCCCATGCCAGACATCATAGATTTGAAATTGGCGGCTGGGATTTGAGCGATGCTATAGAAGAAAGAGTATTTGTCGGAACTACAGATGTGGGTAGATTCGGCAAAAAAGCGCAATAGATCTGGCATATCGGACATTTGACGGGCGACATCTATCTGCTTGACATCGAAAGGCATGAACCAATGAGCAATATTATTGAAAAAGGTGTAACCTTTCATACTTGAGAAGGTGCTCATATAGACATCGGCCCCTTGTTGTTGCATATCGCCGAACTCGCGAAGTTTGGCAGAGACACCTTCGTCGTCCATCAGCGCCTTCTCCCACTTAGGGTTGAACTCCTCGTCGTTGAGAGGGTCGGCCCCTTCGTCTTGAAGGATTTGTTGTAACTTGGCACCTGACTTAAAGATTTCGGGATAGATTTCGGTAGTAATCTTTTTTGTGACCTTATCGGTGCCAAAGGTGTTGATTATGTGTTTATAAGCTCTTTCGACATCGGTAATAAATAGCTCGTCGGCAAAGAGGATTTGAAGTTTTGACGAGAGTTTGGAATCGCGCGCAACACGAGATGAGAAGTGAGACAGAATCATTAAGAGACCCACTACGGCACGTGCACGCAGGCGCGGTTCGTCAGCACGAGATAGCTCGATGAAAATATTGAGAACCGCAGCATCGTAGACACGTAGACCTTTGAGCATCAGGGCAGAAAGAAGCATTTGTTGGGCAGTGGTCTCGATTGCGGGATCGGAAAAGAAGGCGATTAACTGATTGTATCGTTCGCCTGAGATTCGTGATTCGAGCCATACGAAGCGAAAAGCACAACTCAAAGTCTCGGTTTTTTGCTCGGTATAGGTAGTGTCTGCTAGTTGTAAAACATCGGTTATAGTTTTCCAATCGATAGTAGAAATATTTTCGATGCGGCGCTGCTGATAGTCGTAAGTAACACTAAGTTTGGCATATAAGGCATCTTGTATGTCATCGAGCAAGAGGTAGAGGTCGTCTTGCAGTTGAGCAACAATACGAGAACGGTCGGGGTCGTAGTAATCGCCAAGTGCATAATGTAGCATTTGACTAAAAAGACCCTCTAATTCATCGCAACGAGAAATAGCCCACCACTGTTGTAGCTCTTTGAGAAGGATGCGTATACGCACAAAAACGAGAGCGAATAATTTGGTGTCGATTAGCCGCGATGTCTCTTTAATAATTTTTTGTATTTCTTTGTTGCTCATATAAGCAGTGTGTAAGCAATTAAGGTTTAACCTAATATACTAACTTTACGCAAGGTTGATTCGTTAAGAATTTTGATTTTTTTTCCGACCAATTCGATCATTTCCTCGTTGTTGAAAGCTGCGAGGGTGCGAATTGCATTAGAAGCAGTCATATTGGCAAATCCAGCAAGGTCTTCACGAGAAAGGAAGCCTTTGAGGAATTTAGTTTCGGGATCGATGCCATAGGTTTCGATTAGGATAACCAAAGCTTCGGCAAGACGACCACGAATGTGCTTTTGTGTTAGGCTAACGATTCGCGAATCTATATCACCAAGGTCGGCAGAAAGATTTGTTATAAATGTCATAGCAAGGCGATTGTTAGACTCAAGAATCTGACGAATAACATTCAAAGGGACAGCATAAGCCTTGACGCTTTCGAGCGCAGAGGCAGAAGTTACGTATTTTCCTCCTGCAAAATAGGCGCGATATGCGAAATTTTCGCCCTCTTTGACAAAGCGCAAAATCTGCTGACGGCTGCCTACTCCATCCTTGAAAATTTTGATTTTTCCGGCTATTACACAGTAAAGGAATTCTGGAATTTCGCCTTCTTTATAAATAAGTTCATTTTTCTTAAACTCCTGATATTTAGTATTTTCGCGAAGATACATACGTTCTTCATGTGTAAGTGCAGACCATATATCCGACATCTCGTCGATAGGCCGCAAGCCCTTGAGTGAACTTTTTACCATTAAAATATGTTTTATAACTATGTTTTATAACTATGTTTTAGAGCACAAAATTACTACATTTTCTTGATATACACAAACTTTAGGCGAGATTTTTTTGCTTTTTTTATTTAAGTTTAGAGATTTAATTTGAAAAAAAATCAAAAAACATGGCCTTTATTGGAAATAAGAAATTGAAATGCTCAAGAAGAGAGAGAGATGAGAATAGGCGAAGATTGAGTTATAGTATGTTTATAGTATATTTATCCTATATTTATAGTATATTTATCATATATTTATAGTATATTGAAGGTAGGGAGTGACTACGAAGTACTTTATGTTAACATTAGTTAAATTTAGTATTTTGTATTGCAAAGTACAAAGTTTTGTTGTAACTTTGCAAAAAAAAATAAGAGAATGGGGAATGGGGAATGGAGAATGAGGAATGAGGAATGAGGGATGGGGAATGGGGAATGGAATATACTTTTCAAATATATATTTTTAATCATAAATTCTAAATTGTACATAATATGACTGGAGATAATAACATTAAAGCACAGATGCGTAAGGGTATTTTGGAATACTTGGTTATGCTTTGCTTGAAGGACCATCCTGCATATTCGTCGGATTTGATTAATATGCTAAAAGAGGGTGAGTTTATTGTGGTGGAAGGTGCACTCTACCCTCTACTAATGAGATTAAAACTGAATGAGTTGGTGAACTATGTTTGGGTGGAGTCGACATTGGGTCCGCCACGAAAATATTATAGTCTCACAGAAAAAGGTTTGGAGTTTTTGAACGAACTAGAAGAGGCTTATAGTGAAATAGAAAAGGCTGTGAAATATGTAAAAAACACACCTATGAAAGAATGTACGTTGGACAATGATAAAATTATTACAAAATGAAAAAGACATTGACTATCAACTTATCGGGCGTTGTGTTTAATATAGACGAAGACGCTTATGATACACTAAAAGGGTATCTTGTGAAATTGGAGACTAAGTTTAAGACAGAAGAGGTAAAAGAAGTGATGAATGATATTGAGGCTCGCTTGGCAGAATTGTTTGGAGAGGGATTGCAACGTGAGCACAAAAATGTAGTCACAATTGAGCATGTAGAAGGTGCAATAGAACAACTTGGTACGGCAGAAGAGATTGGTGATGATGCTAACGATATGTCAGGAGAAGAGTCATCGGAAAATAAACGTAAACAACATCGTAAGTTCTACCGCGATAGCGAGAATAAGGTGTTGGGTGGAGTTGCAGCAGGTTTGGCGGCTTATTTAGGTTTTGACGTGACAATTGTTCGTTTAGTATTTGTATTGTTGGCAATCACTATTTTAGGATGGTTGATTCCTATCTATTTATTGGTATGGTTGATTGCTCCAGAGGCTAAGACTACAGCGCAAAAACTTGAGATGCAAGGCATTGAACCTTCGATTGAAAATATTAAGGAGTATTTGAATAGCGAAAGATTCAAAGAATCGGCAGGTAGAATTGGTTCGAGATTGGGTGATGTGGTGATGTGGTTGTTCAGAATTGCTGCGATTGTAGTAGGTTTGTTTTTTATTGTGATTGGAGCGTTTGTGATTGGAGCATTAATAATTGCTCTTGTGGGAATTGTGGTAGGCGGCGGTAGTGCGTTGGGTGCAGTATTGGGAAGTTTTATGCCTATGAGTCAAGGCAATAGTATGTTGATAGTGTTTATAACTTCGACGTTGGTGGCATGCTTGATTCCGATAGTTTCGATAATTATTGCAACAGCGAGATTGATTCGCAGAGATAACACTCCTCGCAAGAAAGGCTGGGGTTGGTTTTGGTTTGCTATATGGATTGTGGCTGTAATAATGTCGATAAACGCATTGGCGTTGAATGTGCCTAACGTGGTGAATGCGTTGAGAAATTGGGAGGAAAATGACTTTGTGCTTTTGTTGGACGATGATATTGTTACGGAGGAGAGACTGAGAGGTGTAATGTTTAATGAGATTGACATTGACGAGGCAATGAATGTGCATCTTGTGACTGATACTTGCAACTACATAGAAGTTAAAGGATTAGCTACAAATATGCGCAATACGAAAGTTGCTATTGAAGAGGGAAAATTGAAAATAGGCAGTGAGATGCCTATTGAACCACTCAATAAAAAACAAACAATTGTGGTGCACTATTGCTCGGAACTGTACAAAATAGAGGTGGGAAATGCAAGTGTATTGTCAAACTATGACAATATACTGACAACAAGCAATTTAGAACTAGACATTGCATCAGCTGCAGTGGTGAGCATAGGAGTAAAATGCTCTAAATTAGACATAGATGCATCATCGGCTGCAGTGGTGAATGTGTGGGGAGAATGTGAGATGCTAGAAGCAAAATTAGCCTCGGCTGCAGTGGTGAATATGAAAGACTTAAAAGCCAATAGTGCGGTAATTGATGCTTCGCCGGCTGCGGTGGTTGATGCTCCAAGGTGCGAAAACATAAAAGATTAGAAGATTAAGGATTAAGGATTGAAAAATATTGAAAATTATAGTGGAAATATTTGTATAAATGAAATATTTCCACTATTTTTGCATCAGAATTATAATCTAAAACATTATTTAGGTATGAAAATCAAAACAATCTTAGGTATTACCCTACTTTTGGCAGTTGCAATAGTATTGGGGTATAAATTTGCCAACACAGCACCTGACAAATCGTTAGATGCTAATGCACAAGCACATAAAGTATTGGAATTGGGACAATGTATGGCTTGCCATGCTCACGCACCAGAATTGCCATTCTATGCAAAATTTCCTGTTATTGGACCAGTTGTAAAAGACGATGCAGCAAGGGCCATACGTGAATTTGACGCAGAAGCGGTAATAAAAGCAATTGAAAACGGAGAAAAGATTGATGAAGTTACCCTTAACAAATTGGAATACTCATTTGTTAACGGCACTATGCCTTTGGCTAAATATTATTTAGTGCATTGGGGCTCTGAAGTGAATGATGTAGAAAAAGATATGATGCTAAATTGGATTGAATCATATCGAACAGAACATCATTATAATGGATTGGCAACTGCAGAATATGCAAATGAACCGGTGCAAGTGATACCAGATGCATTGCCAGTTGACCTTGCAAAAGTAGAATTAGGACGTATGTTGTATAACGACGTTCGACTCTCGGTGGATAATACTATCTCTTGTGCATCGTGCCACGATTTGAGCAAAGGGGGAACAGACAATAAACCATTCTCGGAAGGTGTGGATGGACAATTTGGAGGTATTAATGCACCTACGGTATTTAATGCAGTATTCAACTTTGTACAATTCTGGGATGGACGCGCTGCCGACTTGGCTGCTCAAGCAGCTGGACCTCCGACTAACCCAGTAGAAATGGGACATAAAAGTTGGAGAGATATTGAGGCAATATTGTCGGCTGACAACGAATTTGCAAAAGCATTCACTGAAGTGTATCCTTCGGGGGTAACAGAAGAGAATATTTGTAATGCTATAGCAGAATTTGAAAAAACATTAATCACACCAAATTCGGCATTTGACCTATACCTCAAAGGTAATGCGGAAGCTATGACAGCAGAGCAGATAGCTGGCTATGAACTATTTAAAGAAAATAGTTGTGCTACTTGCCATGCAGGTGTAAACTTTGGCGGTTTGACATACGAATATATGGGTACACGCGCTGAATATTTTGCAGATCGAGGTACAGAACTTACAGTAGAAGATTATGGCCGAGGCAAACAAGAGGAGTGCGCATTCTTTGATCATAGATTCAAGACTCCTGGTTTGCGTAATGTAGCCCTTACGGCTCCATACTTCCATGATGCAACACAAGCTACTCTACTTGATGCAGTGAACGCAATGGTGAAATATCAAACTAGCGAAACTATTAGTGAAAAAGAAGCTGAACAAATAGTTGATTTCTTGAATGCATTGACAGGAGAAATACCAGTGAAATAATTGATAATTGACAATTGATAATTGCTCGACTACTGAATATCAGTGGTCGAGTTTTTTTTTTGAGCCATTACTAATATTTTTTATTTACATACGCTAAGATTATAAACAACTAAGATAGCATTGTAGTTAGACTAGAATAGATGGTAGATTCTATTTTGATATTGACAAAGCAAATTAACATAATGGTATAAATTATAGGGATTACAGTAAGGAGATTGTAGGATTGACTGTAGGAATAACTATAGTCTAACGGAAATATAATTTATTATAGAGATGAACAAATATATTTTTGAAATTTATATAAAAAAAACTATCTATAAATGGATATACTTATAGTAACATTCTCTCAGTAGAGCATTGATATATATAAAAGAAAGACGATGTGTCATAATACCCAAATTGCTGCGTTGTTCTCAATATTAAGCTTCAGTCATGTACTTCAGTACACTCCTTTCAGCTTAAATTTCAACGCCTTGCACTTTAGGCATTCTTTAGATTCTTGCTTCGTTCATCAAAATAAGTAAAACTTCTTTTGCTTTCGCTTATCGCAAGAATTCTTACACATCTAAAAGAGGCTGAGCCAAAACTAGTGTTTTGACACAGCCTCTTGAATTATTTATAACCTTAAAAGATTATTTTACAGAAACTTTAACAGTGTTGCCGTTAACGCGAACGAGAACAACATCAGAGTTAAGAGCGTTGATAGCAGTAACATTAGCAGCAGCTTCGGCAGCAAAGATACATTGACCTTGAACTGTGAATACTTCAACCATGTTGCCTTCTGCAGTTTCAACATAGATCATACCGTTGTTAGCATAAACAAGAGCAGCAAGTTCTACATTTTCAACGCCAACCTCAGGGTTAAGAGTATAGATAGCAGTTACTACTTCTGATTCTACATAACCACCATTGTAGTCGAATGCATTAGTCAAGCGAGCATAAGCTGTAACAGTTGCAGTTTCGCTCAATTCGAATGGAGCAGTATAAAGAACTTCACCGTCGAGAACGAATGGTGCAATATCACCATTATTATCTTCGCTACCTTCTTCGCCACCTTCTTCATTGTTTGCATAAGCAATAGTATAAAGAATTTCAGTGTTTTCAGTAGCACAAGAGAGAGCAACAGAAATAACATTAGCAAATTCGCAAGCATCTGGAGTGAATACTGGAGCAGCTGGAGCAGCTGGAGCTACATAAGCCTCGTGAGAGATGTAGTTGAGTTGGCGAGTGCCTTTGTAATCACTTACAGTAGCGATAACAGATACTTTAACTTTAGCATCGCAAGTAGCTTCGAGTTTGAAGTTGTTGTAAACATCAATAGTTGCACTATCAGGATTCATAACTTTAGCATTGCGATTATTGCTTGTAAATGCAAGAGCTTCAGTAAACTCTACATTGTGGAGAACAACATATTCGCTGATTTGAGCGCTAGTCTTAACTTCTTTGATAGTAACAAGACGAGGAGCAACAGCTTCGCCAGCAACAGCTTCAGGAAGAACAGCGTCAACCATTTCTGGGATGTTGCCATACAATTCGTAAGTACCTTTAACGCCAGTCAAACGATCGCCATTTTTGAGTTCAGTTTCTTTATAGTCATAGTCGAAAATCAACAATGAACCTGTTTCGTCTTGAACATAGATATTAGCACCATTTTTGTAAGTTACAGTAACTTCGCCAGCGATAGTAACTTCTGCAGTTGGGTGTGCGAGATCGAGGAATTCAGCGATATTTTTAACCACAGCATTGTCGATCAAGATATCTTTAGCATCAACAACAGAGAAAGAAGGAAGGTCTTCTACTGCATAACCGATGTCGAAGTTACCTTTAACAGTTACTTCTTGGTTTGCAAACATAGCAAAGTTGACAGCGCCAACAAGACGAATTTGTTTTTCGCCAACTTTGAGGTAATTTTGATAAGATACATCAACTTGACCATCCCATTCTGAGACGATAGTATCTACAATAACAGTACCTGTCACTTGATAGTTTTTAGCTTGATATTCAACAGAACCTGGGCCAAAGAAACCATCGATATTATCGATTTCTGTATAGTTAAGAGCATTACCAGAGTTGATTTTCTTGATAAGAGTACCAAGTTGAACTTCAACGATAGAAGGCAAAGTCATAGTACCATCATCCATTTTGATAGAATCGACATTTGTTGGATAATCGATATCACCAATATGATAGTCGTAACGATAAGCTTGGAGAGCACGACCTTCGGCATAACCTTCTTTACCATATGTGCTAGTAAGGTCGCGGTAAGGATAATAACCACCTTTACAGAAGTAGATAGAGTCACCAGCTGCAAATGTTTCAGAAGTTTCCATAGCCCAAACAGTAAGACCAGTGATTGTACCATCGGCGTTAGTTTGTTGTACATTAAGAGCAGTACCACCTTCAGAAGAGAATGCACGGTTTACAAGAACAGGAGAAGTGAAACCAGAGATAGAATATTGTTCAGAAGTTTCTTGACCCCAGCGAGCCATATAGTCTTTAAGTTCGTGGAACATAAGAACGCGGCTTGAACCAGTGTGATATAAATCGTAAGCAGTAACAGTGAATGCATTAGCTTGGTCTGCGTTTACGTGATAGATGAGACCAGTAAGTTTAGCATCAGCAGGGACAACTTCGCCTACAACATCGATTTTCACTGAATCAGTAGTCATCATGTAATAAACACCTTCAGCAATGCGATAAGTTTTAGCAACAGCGATATCAACGATTTCGCCTTCGAAGTTAGCTGCGAAATTAACAAGAGAGTCGATAGTCACTGTTTCTTTAGAAAGACGACCACGACCTTTATCTTCGAGGGATGTAGGGACGATACGAGCCATACAATCTGCTGTAGATGGATAATATGTACCTTCAATGTTAGAAATTTTTCTATCAAGAGCCAATGTATCAACACCATCGAGGAGGATAGCACCTGTACCATCTTGGATAATAATACCTCTTTCTGTGAGATAAGTTGTTGTAGCATCACCAGTGAATTTAACGAGTTTAGATTCAGTGTTATTGCGGATGCTGATGATAGTAGCACCTTCTTCAGTAGAAACTGCGTTTTCGATAGCTTCTTGGCTGATTGGCATGAAACCATATTGAGAAGTCATCCAAGATTTATCAGCAATAGCAGTGATATTGTTAACTGGATAGAATGTAAAGAGACCGAGATTATCTTCGAAGTTAGAACGAGTATAAGTAATTTTATAATCTCCTTGGATAAAGTCGCGGTCTTTACGAGTTACAGAATAAACAGTAGTATCACGTTCAACAAATTCAACACCTTCGAAACGAACAAGCATACCGTTGTAAGTACCAGCAGTTTGAGCTTCGAGATATTCTTGAATAGTGATTACTTTAGGAATGAGAGGGTTGTTAGAGTTTTTAACTGTGTAAGTATTTTCTGTACCTGTAATACCGAAACCAGTATATTGGTTATAAATACCTTTAAGACCAACGATAGAGTCACCTACCGCAAGAGAGCAAACGCGAGTTGCTGCAGTGTCGAGTTGAACACGCATTGCACCAGTAGCATCTTGAACATAGAGGAAGTTTTGTGGAATATCTTCCATTGTGTTCCAATCTGTTTGAACTGCTTGTTGGATATAAGTCAAAATAACTGGTTTTACAAGTTCGTAAGTGATACCAGAAGCAGGAGCGCCAGCAGCAACCAAATCAGCAATAGATTCGAATTTAACATTAGAAGAAACGAAACCATTACGATCTGGGATAATCAATTGTACTTTATCACCTGAGTTTTTAACATCGGCATAAGCTTTGAGACCTACGCGTTCAGTAAGATACGCAGCAGGAACAGTGAAGCCTGGAGTAACAAGAAGGATTGAATCGCCTTTATCGCTGAAGAAATAGTAGTCAGAACCAACAGCTTTAATTTGACCAACTGCAATAGTCAAATATTTTGTATCATAAGAACCTGCACTACGTTTGCTTGAACCAACAAGGTAAGCAAGGTCATAAAGAGAAGAGATAGCAGGAATGTTAGCTGTATGACCAGAAGAGATAATTTCGATATTACCAGCTTCTACATCAAGGTGGTTACCTGCAATGATTGCATCAGAAGCTTGGTCATAACCAAATACGGTCAAAATACCTTTCACGCCTTTAATGCTATCACCTGCCGCATATGCTTTACCATTTTTGTCTGTAGCTGTTGTGCGGATAGCTGAATAGTATGTAGAATAACCTGATTTTTGAGAAACGAAGAGAGTTGTATTTTCACCTTCAGTATAAACGTAAGAGATAAGCATAGGCTCTGCAAGAGCAGCAGCTTTTGTAGCAGTGTTACCTGCACCTACAGCAGTTTTGTATTCGTTGATATTTGAATAACCTGTAGCTTCGGCAGTGAGAACCCAGAAGAAAGTGTTAATACCAGAAGAAGAACCTACTTCGATGAAATAACCAGTTACTGTACCCATACCTGGAATAGTAACACCATAAGGAGCATTAAGGAATACTTTTTCGCCGTTATAAGTTACACATTTATAAGAAGAGTAACCCACTTTTTCAGTTGTAGCAACGAAATCGGCAATAGTAACAGTTTCGTAAGTAAATTCAACAACTACGAATACTTCACGAGACATTTGGATTTCATTCCAGTTATCGTCATATTCATAATATGTTTCAGATGCTTTATAACCTTTGAGAGTTGTAGCAAGTTTAGGAAGTTTGTTTTCGCCATCGTAAGAGATACGCATTTTTTCTTCACCAATCATTACATATTTCACTTCGGCATAGTCGTCAGCGCTATATTCAGTAATGATATTTGCATTAGTGAGAGTTGTGTATTCGATTTCAGCTTCAACTGCGACGAACACCTTACCACGAGCTTCGCCATAAGGATGAGGACCATAATAACCAACAAGAGCAGCTTCGCCAGGAAGAGCACCACCCTCGTAGTAAACAGGAAGAGTTGATTCACCTGCAGCTACATAATAATTGCCACTTTCATCAGTATTGATTGTTGTTTTTGCAATTTTCACTGCTTTATATTTATAACCTTCGTAATCGGCTACAAGAGCAGCAGGAGTTACAGTTTGATAAGTAACTGTTGATTCAGCACCAAGAGTATAAGTTAATTTTTCTGTATCAGGAGAATAAAGAACGCCAGGATAATTTTCTTCTTGAACATAGTAACCATAATCGATAGTTTGATTAAAGTTCCAATATGCATTAAGAGATGTAAGTTTCATACCTGGTTTTACTGCAGTTTCCTCTCTCCAAGCATAACTTTGTGCTTTCATTGCACCAGTTGCATCTTCGATGATGATACCATCATTAAGAGCAAAAGTGATAACAGCATCAGAAGAAGTAAATTCTACAGGAATATTTTCGCCAGTGAGAGCTTTAACTTGAGCTACGGTTGTGCATTGAGCAGTTGCAACAGGAGCAGCAGCTACAGTATAGTTCAAAGTGATAGCTTTATTAACGCCATCAGCAAAAGTAACAACACCAGCAGGGATTTCGAGAATATATTGACCTGCAATATTAACAGAAGTCAAACCTCCCATATATGCTGGATCGATATAAAGACGAAGACCATTAGATGAAAGAGAGTCTGCTTTGAACATCATATAACCTGCAGGCATAGTCATGTCATAGTCAGGCATATAAGTAGAAAGCACAGGAATGTTTGTACCTTTTGCCAAATCTGGTTCAGCAACTGTGATAGTTTGATAATCAGTAAAGTTAATAACAATTTCTTTGATTTCAGATACAGTTGCGTTGTTGGCTGGATTAGCAGTGAATGCAGCATCTACGCCAGGAGCAACAGGTGCGCCACCAGCAATAGTGAAATTCAACACATAATCAACAGTGCTGAGATCTGTACCATTAAATTTAACAGTACCAGCTGCAAGAACAATACGATAGTTGCCTGCAGTGATTTTGTCTCCATAACAACCACCATCTACAGTAAGAGTAATTTGTGAGCCAGAAGCAGTACGATCAAGCATACCAGCAGTACAATAGTTTTCTACAGGAGCAGCGTTTCCATCTTCTGCTACTTTGTAGAAGCAGATTGGATACATCGATGTTGTAGTAGCTTTTTCTACCCCCGTAAAAGTGATAGTAGCCTCTGTGAAAGACTCAAGAGTAGCACCCTCGGTGATACTCCATGTTGCCGTAATTTGGGCAAACATTGTCACTGATAAGAACAATGACATAAAAAAAAGAGTAATCTTTTTCATAAAATTGAGTTTTTTGGTTAAAAAATAAAGTTAATTATATTGTATTTTTCTATCAATTTTACAATAGACAATAACGTGGCAAAGATACAAAAATTTTTTATATTAGACAAATGTTTTGTGTTTTTTTGTTTTTTGTAAAAGAAATTATACGGATTCACCTTGTAATATATATAGGTGTATACTACACTAAAATTTATCTCAAACACTTTTGATAAAAATTATTCGAAAAATAATTGGCAATATAAATAATTATCATTAACTTTGCCGAGAAAATGTGTACTGCATAAAGTATAGGGTTTAGATAAATATTATATCATAGCAAACTCTACCTAACAATGTTAATAACCAATAATTAATAACTAATAACTCTGAAAATTATGGCAAATTGTATTTGTGAACTTCAACCAACTGCATTATGGAAAAATTTCTATAATCTTTGTCAAGTTCCACACCCATCGCATCATCTCGAAGCAATTACTAAGTTGATTGTTGACTTTGGTAAAGGTCTTGGTCTTGAAACAATTGTAGATAAAGCTGGTAACGTGCTTATCCGCAAACCTGCTACTCCTGGTATGGAAAATGTGACTCCTGTGATTCTTCAAGCTCACATGGACATGGTGCCACAAAAAAATAACGATAAGGTACATAACTTTGAAACTGACCCTATTGAAACTATCATAGATGGCGATTGGGTACGTGCTAACGGCACTACACTCGGCGCAGACAACTGTATTGGTGTGGCTGCAGGTATGGCTATTCTTGAGAGCAAAGAGATTCAACATGGACCTATTGAACTTTTCATTACTGCAGATGAAGAGACTGGTATGTATGGTGCATTTGGTCTTGAACCTGGTTTGTTGCAAGGCAAGTTGTTGATGAACATGGACTCTGAAGACTTCGGCGAACTCTATGTGGGTTGTGCTGGTGGTATGGATGCTACTATGGAGTGGAAATATCAGGGTGTTGCTCTTCCTGTTGGCGATATCGCGTTGAAAGTGAATATCACAGGATTGAAAGGTGGTCACTCTGGTTTGGAAATCAACCTTGGTCGTGCTAATGCAAACAAACTCTTGTTCCGTTTCTTGAAAGAAGCAGTATCGCAATATGAAGCTCGTTTGGCAAAAGTAGAAGGTGGTAATATGCGCAATGCTATCCCACGCGAAGCATATGCTATCATCACAGTGCCTGCTGAGGCTCGCGAAGAAATTGAAAAACTCGTTGAAGAATATCGCGACTTGTTCAACGAAGAATATAAAGTAACAGAAAACCCTATCATCTTCACTTGCGAAGAGGTAGAGGCTCCTGAAATGCTCATCCCTGAAGAAATTCAAGATGACTTGATCAATGCTGTAACTGCTTGTCCTAATGGTGTATTCCGCATGATTCCTGCAATTCCTGACACTGTAGAGACTTCGATGAACCTCTCTATCGTTGAGGCTAATGCAGAAGAAATCTCTATCAAATGCTTGCTCCGCTCATCGGTTGATAGCAAAAAATATGAGTTGGCAGAGATGGTGGAAAGTGTGTTTACATTGGCTGGTGCTAAAGTTGAGTTCTCTGGTTCTTACTCTGGTTGGAATCCTAACCTAGACTCAAAAATCCTCAAAGCAATGAGCGAAACATACGAACAACTTTACGGCGAAAAACCTGCTGTTAAAGTTATTCACGCGGGTTTGGAATGTGGTATCCTCGGCGCTATCGAACCAGGTCTTGATATGGTTTCTTATGGACCAACTATCCGCCACCCACACTCACCAGACGAAAAAGTGAATATCCCTAGTGTTGCTAAATTCTGGGATTTCACAGTGGCTACTCTTGCTAATATTAAATAATCTTTTTTTAAAAGACACAAGATATGAGACACGAGACATAAGACATCACACTTGTCTTGTGTCTCGTGTTTCGCATCTAAATATCTCTCTCATGAAAAAATTAACTATCCTACTCGCAATAGCCTCTGTATTCATGGCATGCGAACCTAAAAATCCTATTGGTGGGGGTGAAACGCCAAACGATACAACCGAAAATGCCACAGGTGTTACTCTTTTACCAGAAGGTGCTCTTTGCGGTTCTATCTCGATTAGCGAAAACAAACGAATAGTTTTCTCGCAAGGCAATCTGCAATATCAAGCATCGACTGATAGTTGGAGGTTTGCCGAAGAGCAATATACTCTCATAGGAAAAGATAATGAAAAGATATCTGCTACATACGATGGTTGGATTGACCTATTCGGTTGGGGTACGTCGGGCCATAATGAGAAATTCCCTTATCTTTGGGATGCTGCACATACATTTTTTGGAGATGGCATGAATACGATTAGTGGGACAGAGTATGATTGGGGCAATAATGCTATCAGTAATGGAGAAAATAAGGTGGGCATTTGGCGCACATTGACAGCAGAGGAATGGGGTTATCTATTATTTGACCGTCCGAACGCAACCAAACTTGTGGGGACAGGCACAGTGAATGGTCAGAACGGACTATTTATATTGCCTGATGATGAAACAGATGGAGTATTTAGAGATTACACCGGAAAAGAAGTTTATTTCGTATCATTTGCTGACAAAGGAGCTCAAAATGATGGCGACTATTGGTACTACGGCATATCGGGAGCATTTACGCACAATGCGTATAGCATTGAGGAATTTAAGATATTAGAGAGTAAAGGTGTTGTGTTTCTACCCTCTTCGGCTTTCCGTGCTGCAGATGTGTTTATGACAGGTATGGGCTCGACTATGGTTGAGGGATATTATTGGACTGGCACTCCTCATGATGAAGAGAAGGCCTATATTGTGTATATATTTGGCAATGGATTACGCTCTCGTACAGAGAATTTCCGTTCGAATGGATTCTCGGTAAGATTGGTTTATGAGATTTAATCGTTGTGGTTACTAGAAAATAAATAACATAATTATTATGCAAACATCTGAAATATTGGTTGAAGGAATGGAGTTTTTTGCCTATCATGGATTTTATCATGAGGAGGAGTTGATTGGGTGTAAATATACTGTAGATTTGCGTCTTACGCTCCCTCTTGAGAGACCTGGCGAAAGTGATGACCTTGCGCATACGGTGAATTATGAAGGGGTTTATGCTATTGTGCGCAAAGAGATGGAGATAAATTCTAAATTGATAGAGCATGTGGCTCAGCGTATTATGTCGGCTCTTTGGGAACGATATCCTCAATTGGAGCATATTGATTTGAGGTTGTATAAATATAATCCGCCTCTTGGAGGACAGGTGGGGCGCGTGGGGATACATCTTTATGAATGAGGAATGTAATTTGATTTTTTATGGATTTGGAGTTTTATATTGAGAATTGTATTATTCCGCAGTATGCATTGTTTGATGAGGCGCATAATGTGGAACATGTGAGTCGTGTGATTGAGGTGAGTTTGTTATTGGCAGAGGAGTATGGTGTGAATCCGATAATGTGCTATACGATTGCGGCGTATCATGATATAGGATTGCCTCTGGGACGAGAGGAACATCACTTGACATCGGCGCAGATATTGCGTGAAGATAAAGCTTTGAGGAATTGGTGTAGCGAGGAGACTATACGCATTATGGCTGAGGCGATTGAAGATCATCGTGCGTCGGCAGAGAATCCTCCTCGCTCGATATATGGCGCAATTGTGGCTGAAGCAGATAGAGATTTAAGGCCTGAGGTGCCTCTTCGTCGTGCTATACAATATGGCCTAAATAAATATCCGAATGAATCGTATGAGTTTCATAGAGAGCGAGCTTTTGATCATTTGGTGCGCAAATATGGTCCTGAAGGATATTTGAAATTGCCTTTGAATAGCCGCATAAATGTGGAGGGGTTGGAACAATTGCGAAAAATATTGGTTTCGAGAGAGGTATTTGAAGAGAAATTTAGAGAGATATGGGGGAAATTGAAGGGGTGATATATATTGTGATTTTCATGGGCAATACACACTGAGAGTGTGTATTTTTAAGGTTGCTTGCACCTTGCTTGCAGGTTGCTGTATAGTATATTTAAATTTTGGAATTTTGAAATCCGAATACACACTGAGAGTGTGTATTCGGATTTTAGTATATTTTGGGTATAAATGATAAAAAAAACTGAGCCCAAATGTAGATTTTGACTCAGTCGATATGAATTATAAATTGGACTAACTTCCACCTAAAACTTTTCCGCCTTTCACACTTTTGTTTTCGGCTATTTCGGCTAGATGAAGTTGCCACTTCCAAATGGATTTAACGGTATCTTCAAGCGATGTTTCGGCTTTCCATTTGAGCATTTTATTGGCATATGTTGGATCGGCCCAAACTTGCTCAATATCTCCTGCACGACGACCGATTATTTCATGTGGGACTTTCACATCGTTGACAGTTTCGAATGCGTTAAGTATTTCGAGGACAGAGAGACCTCGCCCTGTTCCGACATTATATGTTTCGACTTTTTCTACTTTGCCTTCGAAGATACGGTGCATTGCTGCTATGTGTGCTTTGGCTAGATCGACGACATTGATATAGTCGCGAATGCAAGAACCATCGGGTGTGTTATAGTCATTGCCAAAGATGCTGAGTTTTTTGCGAATACCGGCTGCAGTTTGTGCGATAAATGGCAATAAATTATTAGGTGTTCCGTTTGGCAATTCGCCTATCAATGCAGATGGATGCGCTCCTATTGGATTGAAATAACGCAAGACTATACTTTTTATCGATGGATTTGATGTTGTTGTATCATTGATTATGTCTTCGCAAATTTGTTTTGTATTGCCATAAGGAGAAAGTGCTTTTTGTAGTGGTGCAGATTCTGTTACAGGCAAGACCTCGGGCTGACCATAGACTGTGCATGATGATGAGAAAACAATGCCTTCGATCTTGTGTATAGGCATAAGTTCGAGTATGTTGATTAACGAAACGACATTGTTGCGATAATACATCAATGGTTTTTCGACTGATTCGCCTACAGCTTTGGATGCGGCAAAGTGGATTACGGCACGAATTCCTTCGTTCTTTGAAAGGAATTTATCCATTGCTACATAGTCGGTACAATCAATATTCTCAAAAATAGGTTTTACTCCTGTGATTTTTTCAATGCCTTTGAGTACGTCAATATTTGAATTTGATAGATTGTCTACAATACAAATTTCGTAACCAGCCTCGATTAACTCAACCACTGTGTGAGATCCGATATAACCTAAGCCACCTGTAACAAGAATTTTATCTTTGCTAGTAGTTGAAGATTTGAACAACTTTTTAATCTTTTTAGTTACCCCCATAATATTTTAAAACTTTATTCTTTTTCTGATTTCGAATTTGGTTGCAAATATACTAAAAAAAAATTACATGAACAAAGAATAAAGTTTTTTTTATTTTTAACCTAAATCATGACAGATATACAAAAAAAATATTGTACCTTTGCGGAAAATACGAGAACATTATTGTTGCTAGAAAAAATGCTTAACCTTATTAAATCATTCCACACATTTTTATATGAAACACGAAATTGACAATCTTGACAAAAAAATCCTAAAACTTATCTCCCAAAATGCACGTATTCCGTTTTTGGAAGTTGCTCGCGAGTGCAATGTTTCTGGTGCCGCTATCCACCAACGCGTACAAAAACTCAGTAATATTGGAGTTGTAAGGGGGTCGGAATTTATCATTAACACCTACAAAGTGGGATTCCAAACATGCGCCTATATCGGCATATGTGTCAAAGACTTAAGCAAATTAGAGGGTATAGTTAATTCGCTTAAGGATATACCCGAAATAGTAGAATGTCACTATACAACGGGTAAATATGCTATTTTTGTGAAAGTATATGCTCGCGATAATCGTCATTTGCTCGATATTACGCTCAATAAAATAAGTTCTATTTCAGGCATTGTGAGTGCAGAAACATTCTTGATGTCGCTTGATGAGGTGTTTCATCGTCAATTAGCGGCTTTTGATATAACGGAAGATGATGATAATCACGATTCAAATGAATAAGGACGATGTGTAATAACGCCCAAATTGCTGCGTTGTTCTCAATATTAAGCCTCAGTCATGTACTTTAGTACACTCCTTTCGGCTTAAATTTCAACGCCTTGCACTTTAGGCATTCTTTAGATTCTTGCTTCGCTCATCAAAATAAGTAAAACTTCTTTTGCTTTCGCTTATCGCAAGAATTCTAACACATCTAAAAGAGGCTGAGCCAAAATTTTAATTTTGACACAGCCTCTTTTTATTTATTCAAGCCATCGACACTTTTCAGTTTTTGACCAGATATAGTATATATTTGATTATCTTTTAATATATATATACGTCCATCAATAAGTATCTTATAGGCTTTATTTTTCTTATTATCTGAAAATATTACGTCGTCTTCGGATATAATAATTGGTTCGAAATAACCCGATAATACAATGTTGTGATTAGGCATTATTGTAGGAAGTACTGACAATTCGCCATTTTCATCAAGGTAATTCCAGCCAATAAAATTATGATTCTCTTTTGTTGGTGCCTCTAATAATGTTATAGTGTCTCCAACTTCATATGTTTGAATTTGCCAAATTGTGTCATCAAGCATATATGTTATTGTATATTCTTCGACGTCAATAATTATTTGTTCGAAATAACCATACAATGCTATATCGTGGCTTGGCATTATCGTTGGAATTGTAGTTGTATCACCTTCTTCATTTATAAATGTCCAACCAACAAAATTATACCCTTCTTTGGTTGGGGTTTCTAGTAGTTCTATAGCATCTCCTTCTTTGCAAGCTTGAGTTTGCCATACCTCATTATCAAGATAATATATAATATTATATGTTTTTTTGAATCCGCTAACATTGATAGTTGTTTCGCCATAAACACCAGAACCATCCAATGCGTAAGCTCGAACCACAATGATTCCATTCGTTTCGCCATCAACCGACAATAATCCATCTTTGCTGATTGTTGCAAAGTCATTACCTTGCTCTATTACCCAATTCACGCTCTTATAAGTTGAATAATAAGGGTAGACATATGCTTTCAATTGAGATGTTAGATTGATACCAGCCACAATGTCTAGGCCTTGTACGTCAATAGTTTCGACAAAAGAGACTCTATGTGCTACGTCGGTTGAAACAATATTAGATATTGATGCACTTGATAGAGATTTTGTTTTTCTATGTTTTAGAATATTTTTTTGTCCTGCAAATACAACTTCTACAGCATAATAATTTACACCGTCGTTTGCAGTCAAATCTGTATATGTATTCATGTTGCCAGAAACCTCACCGATTAAGGTCATTTTATCTATATCGGATCCTCTTAGTATACGATATTGACTAACGTCACGACCTTCGTACTTAGTCCACACCAAATTCCAAGCGCCATTCATACCTCCATTTATCATCACGTGTGGTGCTTGATGTACGTTTGTTCTTTGTGATTCGCCGTAAGTAGTAATATAACTAATAGCATAGCGCGAAGCTTGTACATTTGAATTAGACATTAAATCAATATATTCTTGATTATCTACGCCAACCTCTCCTATCACATTGAACACATTGGCAAAAGACGTCTCCTTGTAGATCCTGATTCCTACCACATCTGTAGGCATTGTGGCTGATTTTTCCCATACAACCTTATTGTGACCGTCGATAGTAGTCACATGAAGTATATTAGGTGTGATGTGATCGCCAGTCACGGTAATAATTCTGTCAAAAACAACATTACCAAAACCACTATATACAATACGGCGTACTTTGTATGTTCCGACTTGATTGAATACGAATATTGCTGTATCTCCTTTTGTAGATAATAGGTCGACAATATCGCTATACTCAATAGCCGTAAATGCCTCTTCGCCAGAAGCAACAAACCATTCGTCATTATTTACACTTTCAATAACACATCCTACTGTGGCATATTGCATTACAGATGATGGCAAGTAGAATGATGCATTAGGCAATGGTGATACATAAATCGAATGCTTGTAGTCGCCCATAGTAATAGTTTTGACTCCGACACTATCCCATGCAACTATATAACAATCATTTTCGGCAAGAATAACTTGTCCGCCACCCCAATCAATGGTGTCTTGAGTGTTGGCTACTATTTTAATTTGCGTTTCTATGCCTACGCCAGTCACTGCTGGAGCATCAACAATTACCTTTTCGTTCACAACAAATTCTAATACTTCAGAAAAATCAGATTCTTGATTTTGCATATCAACACCTTGTACACACACTTCATACTCACCTACAGGAATTGAGGTAATAGGAATCGAAATACGATTTGTTTCTAATAAATTTAAAGAAGTAGGGAGATGCACTCCATTTTTGGTGCTATTGCAAGGAGATATGAAATATGCACCTTCGCCATCTTTGCCTTTATGTTTCAAACTAATATTATAACGCATACGACACTCAGGGGTTTCGGCATCACGGCTATGATTCCAAACTATCTCAATCGCTTTCTCTCTATACCCTACATTTAAGTTAGATGGAGCATTAGGGCGCATGTTGGCAATACGCATAAGTGTATTATCAAAACGCATCTCACCTTGTGGGGTAATAAATGGAGCTTTTTCCATATAAACCTCTACACCTTCGACAAAATCATAAGCTCTATTTGGCAAAATCAACAACACTCCATCCACATCATTTATGCCACCAGTTGCCACAACATCAAGATATCCGTCATTATTAAAGTCAAACAACGAATTTTTCACACTTGTTATTCCGTCCAAATAATCTATTCTACCATCGCTCCACGCAATATAATATTTTGATTCTGACTTATATATCAAATCCAAAGTCCCATCATTATCCAGATCTTCAATTATCGACACCAACTCATTGCGTGTATGCGTAAATAGAGTATCTTTTTTAGTAAAACTAAAATTGCCATTATTTTCGTATAATTCATAAATGTATTGTGTTCCCTCTGTGTTTTTCACCAAAATATCGACCAATCCATCTTTTGTCAAATCTCTATATAACATCGGTTCTCCAATATTCAATGGATAATTCTGATATTCAGTATAATTACCGAGATTGCGACATAAATAATAGATTGTAATACCAGTTTGCATATCTCTAAATACTGATGTATAATCTATATTGCCATCATTATCAAAATCAATAAAATATTCAGGCCTAAAAGACAAAGATATCTCATCTGTATTTACCATCATATTTTTATTACCACTATTCAAAATAGTGGCATATGCTGCACCAGCACCATAAGATTGCACTGCTATTTGCTTATAAACATCAACCTGTCCGTCCTTATTAACGTCTAATACATAGCCTACTGTTCCTGAATTAGAGAGATAATTATGATTATTCCACATCTTGTTAATTTTGATAGCCTCACCATCGACGCCATAGCTATAAAAACCTTCTGACTTAACTAGATATTCCATCAAACCATCCTCATCCAAATCGACATCGAGATATGCCATTTGAGTAATTTTTCGACCTGCAGATATAGCCCCTACTTCGATATATTTTTCTAACACATTAAATCCGCCATTGGTATACAACGATATCAATTTCTCACCTCCGCCAGTAAACACAACTTTATAGACTCTGCCATCATTGCTCTTATCAACAACTATAGCATCTTCACAACGTAAATAGTGAGTAGTATCTAACAATACATTTTCGTGAAGATGTATTTCACAAGTATCTCCTACTCCAAAAGGCATCTTGTAAAGCATCTCAAATGCCGATGCACAATTCTCCTTCTCAAATACCACCTCTTCACTAAACAACGATCCCAAATCATTTAAGTCCACAACTTGAATAGATATATAATATTTTCCTGCCTTCCAAGTATTTGTATTTAGCAATCTATATCTATTCACATTTTGATTTCCACCCAAACGATTACGACGAGTACCATCTGACATAGCATGAGCATAGACCACATCGCCTTTACCAGGCTCAGTTCCTATACGCAGTGCGTATGTAAGATCGACACTAGATGTCTCTTTGTCCTCACCTTGCTCCCAAGTAATTGAAAGCAAACTCGCTGATGCATCGTACACTACCGATGGAGCTTGTGGCTGTGTAGGTCTTTCGTTTACTACTTCCGACAAAATCATATATTTATTATTGCCAAGCACCTCCAACCTACCATCGTTATTCAAATCTACGACATCATAAGCACCACCACGTGATAAAATAAAATTCAAATCTTTTGGAGTTTCACTTATTTGCACTCCATCCACGTCAAAAGAAACTAATCTGTTTTCGTTACTCGACACAAGATATTTTGCAATAATTTCATAGTATCCGTCAGCATCATAATCCACACAACAATCAAAATTATATGATTTTTCATAGAAATATTCGTGACTTGTATACTTGCCCGCTTTATTTTCTAGCAAAATCAAATAACTACCGGCTAATTTGTCTGAATAATTAAATACCAACAATATATCTTTGTCATTATCTTTATCAAAGTCATAACACCACAATTTTGTATATTGTGCACTCGCATATATCTTTTGTTCTGCATATGTTCCATCATTTTGTTTTGTATATATCACCACATTAGCTCCATCAAAAGCCACACCATCTAGCACACCATCATCGTTCAACTCAACAAAATCAAGACCTTCTGGAAACTCATCATATACAATCATTCCCTCACCTTTATTGAAATATACATTACCCTCTTCGAAATAATCCATCACACCATCGCCATCAATATCCATATTCATGTTCGACATGGCTTTTGTTATAGGTTTACCCCCTTTAATTATCATTCCATTTCTCAACGAAGGTATACCCGACGTTTTCATAAAACTCCCCCTATACTTACGTAGCGATTTACCTCCATATTCATCTATAGTCATAACACTTACTCTATTTTCCTCTACCCCATTGTTTCGCAATGTGAATGCTCTATCATTGTCCAAATCACTACCATTATCGAGATATGAAATTAAATCCATATAACCATCATTGTCATAATCCATTGGAAATACAACACCAGATGTAGGTGCATTAATAAGTAGTTCTTCTAAATTATAATTAGCATCTGCTTTATAAACATAATGCTTGCTATATGTATCATTAGAATAAGCATCCAACATAGCATCGTTGGTCAAATTCATCCATTTTATCAAATAACCATTCTTATCACCCTCAAATTTCACATCTTCGCAAGAAGCAAAGTTCAACCAGTCCATACCTAACCATAATGTTGAACTACTACCTTTTAGCCACTCCATCTCTCCATCGCCATCTACATCATAGTAGTTTTCTTTACCATTAGCAATCGACAACGACATATCCACTTGTTCCAATGGTGCTATTGGGCGTATTTCCAACCCTCCTATTATATAGTCACTCATAACATTCACGTTTCCAATTTCCTCAAAACCAAATTCGTCGGATACAACATCGTTAACAAATTGAATAGTATGACTACCTGCTGGCAAAGCAAATTTGATTTTCGAATTCCAATATTCTTTACGGAAATTACAATATTTACCATCTACATACAATTTACAATCATCTCTATTAAAATCGAATGATACAATTGACACTTCTGGTAAATTATATTTCACCATCAAAGTAATGCTATCACAATCGGCATATACCATACCCTGAGAAACGATACTATCCGTACCCAACAATACCAATGGCACTCTTGTATCATTCACAATCTCCACTTCCACATCAGAATTCGCTTCGATCACATTCTTTATATCTTCACTGACACACACATTTCTTACCGACAACTCCTCTATAGTATAATCCCAATAAGCATCACATCTCACCTCTATGGTATATTCACCTGGATATAAATAGATAAAACTATTTCTAACCCCTATAAGTGTATCTACCCTATTCACTATCATCTCCCATGTACTATATCTTCCTCCTCTCAAATCACACATAAATTTCACAATGCTATCCGACTTGAAGCTTAACACAAAGCCATGATATCCATTTTTAAACATAGTTTCATCGCCTTGACACACCATCTCACCTGTCTCTGTCAAATACCATGGAGATAGGCTATCATTCTTAAAACTCAATATTTCAACATCCGATTTTTCTTGAATAAATCTTATCAAATCTTCATTCCCCACAACACCATTAACCCCCAAACCTATTATATCATTCCTACGACTATTATTAAATTCAAGTTTCAACCAATGTTTTCCAATAGGCAAATAAACATCACTATTAGCACGTTCCACTCCATCTACATAAAATGTAGAATACGACAGTTTAGTGTAATCCATCAAACAAATACTATCCGATTCATAACACAACATAAGAGTTGATACACCACACGTACTTTTCAAAGAGTCTTTGCCAACAATCTCAAATGGGCACGAAGCATCGTTTACTACCTCCAAAATTCTCACATTACTATTAGCTTCTATCATTGCTCTAATGGCCTCTGTTGCATTAACCACAACAGACGAAATAACATAAAAACTAAGTACAAAAAACAATCTTAACATTTTATTCATAAACATATTACTTTTTTATGGTCTATATTCTTTATCTAAAAACAACAACTTTAGTAAGACGCAAAGTTACACAAAAAATAGATAATAAACAAAGAAAAGAGATACTTTTTTGTATCTCTTTTTCTTCATCATCTATTTGTTAATAAATAAAAGTTTATTATCTTCTACATCAATCAAAATCTCCCCATCGGTATTTACCTCTCCAGCTATTATTCGTTTTGATAATTCATTGAGCAACATTCGTTGTAACACTCTCTTCACAGGTCGAGCCCCAAATTGTGGGTCATACCCCTCTTCGGCAAACAAATCTACTGCAGCAGGTGTCACTTCGAGTTGCACTCCGTTGCGCTCAAGGAGTTTTTGCACTTGACGAATTTGCAATTCCACTATATCACGAATTTCGGATTGTTGCAATGGGGTGAACATAATAAGTTCGTCAATACGATTGAGAAATTCAGGACGAATTGTCTGTTTCAACATCTCAAAAACCTCATTTTTAGTGCGAGTCAAGATTTCGTCTCGATTATTATCATTAAGATTCTCACAATTTTCGCGAATGAGTTGCGAACCGAGATTCGATGTCATAATAATAATCGTATTCTTAAAATTCACCACCCTACCCTTATTGTCGGTCAATCGGCCATCGTCCAACACTTGTAGCAATACGTTGAACACGTCAGGGTGAGCCTTCTCTATTTCGTCGAACAACACAACCGAATAAGGTTTACGGCGAATTGCCTCTGTGAGTTGACCGCCTTCATCATAACCCACATACCCCGGAGGAGCACCAATAAGGCGAGTAGCGGCAAATTTCTCTTGATATTCACTCATATCTATGCGTGTAATCATATTCTCATCATCAAACAAATAGTCCGCCAATGCCTTCGCCAACTCTGTTTTACCCACACCCGTAGTGCCTAAAAATATAAACGAACCTATCGGGCGCTTAGGGTCTTGCAATCCTGCACGACTACGACGTATCGCATCCGACACCGCTACAATTGCCTCATCCTGACCTATCACGCGTTTATGCAATTCATCTTCAAGATGTAGCAATTTATCTTTTTCGCTTTGCATCATCTTGCGCACAGGGATGCCAGTCCAACGCGATACAATGTCGGCAATATCATCTGCATCTATCTCTTCTTTTATCATTGCATGCCCTTGTTGCAATTCCGCCAACTTAGCCTTAGCCGCTTCTATAGCCTCTTCAGCCACTTTTATTTTGCCATAACGAATTTCCGCCACACGACCATAATCACCTTCACGCTCAGCGCGTTCTGCTTCATATTTCAACTCCTCTATCTCTATCTTCTTTTGCTGAATCACATTGATTTGCTCCTTCTCGCTACTCCACTTTTTGCGCATCACTTCTCCCTCTGCTTTCAATGCATCAATCTCTTCGCTGAGTTGAGCCAATTTTTGTTTATCATTTTCGCGTTTAATAGCTGCGCGTTCAATCTCCAACTGCTTGATGTTACGCTCAATCGTATCAAGTTCTTCAGGCACCGAGTCCACTTCAAGACGCTGTTTTGCTGCCGCCTCGTCTATCAAGTCAATCGCTTTATCTGGCAAAAATCTATCCGTAATATAACGAGTCGACAGTTCGACCGCCGCAATGATAGCATCGTCTTTGATTCGCACTTTATGATGATTTTCATATCTCTCTTTCAACCCACGCAAAATAGATATCGTAGCTGCCTCATCTGGTTCATTCACCATAACCATCTGAAAACGACGCTCTAACGCCTTATCTGTCTCAAAATATTTCTGAAATTCATCTAGCGTAGTAGCGCCTACAGCACGCAATTCACCACGAGCCAATGCCGGTTTTAGGATATTGGCCGCATCCATTGCACCCGACGACTTGCCTGCCCCAACAAGAGTATGGATTTCGTCGATAAAGAGAATTATCTCTCCTTCGGCTTTAACCACCTCGTTTACAACTCCTTTTAATCGTTCTTCAAACTCGCCTTGATACTTAGCTCCTGCAATAAGGGCACCCATATCAAGCGAAAAAATCTGTTTCGAACGCAAATTTTCAGGCACGTCGCCACGCACGATACGGTGAGCCAATCCCTCGGCAATAGCAGTTTTACCCGTACCTGGTTCACCCACAAGTATAGGATTATTTTTTGTACGACGTGAAAGAATTTGCAACACACGACGTATCTCATCATCACGACCAATCACTGGGTCAAGTTTTCCATTGCGCGCACGCTCATTAAGATTTATTGCATAACGACTAAGCGCCTCCTGATTGTTGTTTTGTTTATTCATAATTTCGTTTTTGGTTAAAATGTTTTTTTATAATAATAAGATGCTACAAACACTACAAATATCATACAAAACAACAAAAAGTGCCAATTTGACCGACAAACATACAATATTCAGCCAAATTGACACAATAGAAGATATTATAACAAACTATATTTCTATCTCTTCTACAACCGCTACCTCCAGTTCTAGGATGCTCGAAATATTCTTTAATCTAAACTAACGAATAACCCATACTACAATATACTATAAATATACTATAAATATAGGATAAATATACTATAAACATACTATAAACATACTATAGTGCTAACTTGGCAAAAACTGTATTCCCCGTTAGTTTAATAAAAAAAAAGCCTCGAGATGTTGATATTCTCGAGACTTTATTTTGAAGTGGGATTTTATGTAATTTTGCAGTGTCACTGCAAAATTACATAAAATACTTTCGACTCGCAATCTTTTTAGATGTTTTTTTTGTTTAGTTATGTTTTTTTTGTATCTTTGCAGATTAAAATAAAATGCGATAGGAAGATGAACGAAGAAAAATATTCGCTACTTAATAAAATTGATAGTCCGGCTGACTTAAAGAATTTAGGTTCAGAAAGTTTGCCTCAGGTGTGCGATGAGTTGCGCCAATATATTATTGAACAGTTGGCAACGAACCCGGGACACTTGGGGTCGTCGCTCGGTGTGGTGGAGTTGACCGTTGCACTACATTATGTGTTCAACACGCCATACGACCGCATCGTGTGGGACGTAGGACACCAAGCGTATGGACACAAAATATTGACAGGACGACGCGAGGCATTCAAAACAAATAGAATGTTCAAGGGATTGTGTGGTTTCCCGAATCCGAAAGAGAGCGAATATGACTCGTTCGGCACAGGACACTCGTCGACCTCGATATCGGCTGCATTAGGCATGTCGATTGCCGCAAAGTTGAAGGGTGAGAACAGAGAGGTGGTGGCTGTGATTGGCGATGGTTCGATGACAGGAGGATTGGCTTTCGAGGGATTGAATAATGCATCGACTAATCCGAACAACTTGCTTATCGTATTGAACGACAACAATATGGCTATCGACCCTATTAAGGGTGGATTGAGCCACTATTTGACTTCGATACACTATTCGAAAACATACAACGACATAAGACATGGAGTGTATAAAGGATTGAAAAAGGTGGGATTGATGTCGGAGGCGAATAGGAATAGATTGTTGCGATTGGGCAATTCGTTGAAGAGTCTGCAAGCGAACGCGACACAAAACAATATTTTCGAAGGATTGAATATCAGATACTTTGGTCCGGTGGATGGGCACGATGTGTTGGAATTGACACATGTGTTGTCGCAACTGAAAAAATATAGTGGTCCGAAGGTGTTGCACATCATCACTAAGAAAGGCAAAGGATATAAACCTGCAGAAGAGGAGGTTACGACATGGCATGCACCTGGGGTGTTTGACGTCAAAACCGGTGAGCGCATAAAGAAACGCGCAGAGGGCGAACCTCCACTATTTCAAGAGGTGTTTGGACACACACTATTGGAATTGGCTCGCATGAACGAGAAAATAGTGGGGATTACGCCTGCGATGCCATCGGGATGCTCGATGAACATTATGATGAATGCAATGCCAGAGAGAACATTCGATGTGGGAATTGCTGAAGGTCATGCAGTTACATTCTCGGCTGGATTGGCAAAAGAGGGCATGATGCCGTTCTGCAACATATATTCGAGCTTTATGCAAAGGGCATACGACAACGTGATACACGATGTGGCATTGCAAAACTTGAATGTGGTATTCTGCTTGGATAGAGCAGGTGTTGTGGGCAACGATGGGGCTACGCATCAAGGGCAATTCGACTTGACAATGTTCCGCTGCATACCGAATATGACAATCGGAGTGCCACGTAACGAGCACGAATTGAGAAACTTGATGTACACAGCTCAACAGAAAGATATGGGTCCGTTCATGATACGATACCCTCGTGGCAAAGGCATTCTTGCTGATTGGAAAAACAAGATGAAAGAGGTGGAAATAGGCAAAGGAGAAGAGATGCGTAAGGGCAAAAAGATTGCGATTGTGGGCGTGGGACCTATACTCTACACTGCTCAGAAAGCCATCGAACAGATTGAGGCAGAAAACGAGAAATTGAAAGTGGGGCTTTACGACTTAAGATTCTTGAAACCAATGGATAATGAATTGCTCCATGAGATAGGCAAACAATATGACTTGATATATACAATCGAAGATGGCACAATTATTGGTGGTGTAGGTTCGGCTGTTGAGGAATGGATGATGGACAATGGTTATCAGCCTAAGATTGTGAGACTTGGATTGCCTGATGAATTCGTTGAACATGGATCGCAAGCAGAATTGTTCAGAATGCTTGAATTGGATGCTGAAGGAATAGTGAAGAGAATGAGGAATGAGGAATGAGGAATTAAAACTTAAAAATTTTTATCGAACAAAAGAATGTGCGAAGCGGATAGGTCTTATATCTCGTTACTCGCTACTATAAATCTAAAATATGAAAATTATTATTGTTGGAGCTGGTGAAGTGGGCCGTTATGTGGCCAAAATGCTATCGAACGAAAGCCATGATATCACGATAATGGATGAATCGGAAGAGCAACTACAGGACCTTGCCTCGAACTATGATGTTATGTCGCGCGTTGGGTCGCCAACCTCGATAAACGACCTGCAAATGTGTGGGGTGAGAAATTGTGATTTGTTCATTGCAGTAACTCCATCGGAGAGCGTGAACTCGTCGGCTTGCATGATTGCCCACAACCTTGGCGCGCGAAAAACTGTTGCCAGAATAGACAACTACGAATACCTACAAATAAAGAACAAAGAGTTATTCAAAAGAATGGGTATCAACAAGTTGATATACCCAGAGGTGCTTGCTGCTACGGAGATTGTGCAATCGTTGCAAAGAAGTTGGATACGCGAATATCGCACATTCAGCAACGAGGCATTAGTGCTTGTGTGTGTGAAGGTTAGAGAAAACTCGGAGATTATCAACAAGGTGTTCAATACTGGGTATTTCAACCACAGCATGTTCAGAATTGTAGCAGTAAAACGCCACACAACAACTATTATACCTAGTGGTAATGACCAAATATTGGCAAACGACTTGGTATATTTTATCTGCACAAAAGAGAATTTGGAATATGTGAGAAATGCAGCAGGTAAGACAAATTTTGACATCAAGAATATAATCATTATGGGCGGATCGAAAATTGCACTAAAAACTGTGCAATACCTACCAAATGACATCAATGTGAAAATAATAGAGAGCGATAGAGATAAATGCTATAAGCTTGCAGATAAAACAGATACGCTCATCATTCATGGCGATGGTAGAAATATAGATTTGTTGAAAGATGAGGGAATTGAAGATGCCGACGCTTTTATCGCATTAACCGATAATTCGGAAACAAATGTGTTGGCTTGTCTTGCCGCCAAACGATTTGGTATTAGAAAAACTATTGCCGAAGTAGAAAACATTGACTACATCGACTTGGCTGATAATCTTGATATAGGCACACTTATTAACAAAAAATTGATTGCTGCTTCATACATATATCAAGAGACATTGGACGAGGATGCATACGATGTACAATGCTTGACATACTCGGATGCCGAGGTAGTGGAATTTGTAGTGAAAGCTGGCGATAGAATTACTCGCGATAGGGTTAGAAACTTAAATTTGCCTGAAGATGTGAATATTGGAGGCGTTGTGCGCAATGGCAAAGGATATATTGTGAACGGAAATACAGTGATATTGCCAGGAGACCATGTTGTGATATTCTGCAAGGCTACAGGCGTGCAAAAATTGGCAAAATTCTTCAACTAATAAAGATTTAATAACTTCGAGAAATGACAAAAGCTTTTAATTGGGGACAAGTTTTTAGAATATTGGGGGTGCTTCTGCTAACAGAGGCATTTCTGATGTCGTTGTCGGCAATTGTGGCGTATATATATGGCGAAAATGACTTAAAAGCAATTGTTGAATCGTCGGTAATTACTGCTGTTTCGGGTATTGCAGGCATGCTGATAGGAGGAAAAACAACCAAACATTTCGGAACTCGCGAGGGGTATCTTGTTGTGGGATTGGTTTGGATTGTTTTTTCGCTATTTGGGATGTTGCCTTTCAAGTTAAGTCACTACATACCAAGCATAACAGATGCTTTTTTTGAGACCATGTCGGGATTTACGACAACAGGGGCTACGATATTGACAGATATAGAGGTTCTGCCCCATGGTTTGTTGTTTTGGCGAAGTATGATGCAATGGATGGGCGGCATGGGAATCGTGGTGCTTTCGCTAGCAATATTGCCAATGTTCGGCGCTGGGATGCAGCTATTTGCAGCCGAAGTGCCTGGCATCACATACGACAAACTGCAACCTCGCATAACAGATACGGCTCGCAGATTGTGGGAGTTATATTCTATATTAACAGCGATTTGTGCAATATTGCTCTATCTGGGAGGGATGGATGCTTTCGATGCTATTTGCCATTCACTAACAACATTAGCATCAGGTGGTTATTCAACCAAAAATGCTTCTATTGCATATTGGTCGTCGCCTATTATTCACTATATAATCATAATTTTTATGATTATTTCGGGAACAAACTTCTCTTTACTATATGGGGCTATAGTGCGCCGACAAGGCAAAAAATTGATTCGTGATGAAGAATTTCGAACCTATGTGATAAGCTTAATCATAGTTGCTCTTGCTATATTCGTTGGATTAATGGCTACACGCAATATCGAGAATTGGGGTGATGCTGAGAAGAGTTTCAGAGATGCCACGTTCCAAACTATTGCAACTATCACTACTACAGGATTTTCGTCATCGGACTATATGACTTGGCATCCAATTTTATGGTTTATTATTTTGCTTCTTATTCCTCTTGGAGCTTCGGCAGGGTCCACCTCTGGTGGGGTAAAAATCATCCGCATACACATCATATTGAAAAATATATACTATGAATTCAAACGCGTGATGCACCCAAAAGCTATCAGACCTGTGAGGGTGAACAAACGAATTATATCAGAAAATACACTATCAAATATATATGTATTTATATCTATTTTCATTATTACTTTGATTGTGTCAACAATAATTTTAATGGCTACAGGCTTATCAACAAGCGAAGCTTTTGGTTGTTCGATTGCTTCAATTGCAAATGTAGGTCCTGCTATTGGAGACTTTGGTCCTACTGGCACATACGCTGCCCTACCCGATTTGGCTAAATGGTATCTTTCGATATTGATGCTAATAGGTCGTTTGGAGTTATTTACAATATTGATACTATTCTTACCTGCCTTTTGGAAGAAATAAAAAAAACGGCAAACTCTTGCGAGTTGCCGTTTTTTCATATAACTAAATAATTAATAGTTAGTTTTCTTTACTTCGAAGTGAGCTTGTGGATGAGCGCATGCTGGGCATTCAACTGGAGCTTCTTTGCCTTCCATGATGTAGCCACAGTTGCGACATTGCCATGTAACTGATTCGTCTTTAATGAATACTTTGCCTTCTTCGATGTTGCGAACAAATGCTTGATAGCGTTCTTCGTGACCGCGCTCTGCTACAGCGATATTGCGATACATACGAGCGATTTCTGGGAAACCTTCTTCATCTGCGATATCAGCAAATTTTGGATAGTCGAGTGACCACTCTTCGTGCTCACCTGCAGCAGCAGCTTTGAGGTTGTCGAGAGTTTTACCGATTACGCCAGCAGGGAATGATGCTGTGATTTCGCACATACCACCTTCGAGATGTTTGAACATACGTTTTGCGTGTTCTTTTTCTTGGTCGGCAGTTTCAGTGAAGATAGCTGCGATTTGTTCGTAACCCTCTTTTTTTGCTACAGAAGCGAAATAAGTGTAACGCATACGTGCTTGACTTTCGCCTGCGAAAGAGCACATGAGATTTTTTTCGGTACGTGTACCTTTAATTGATTTTGACATAATTGTATGATTTAATAGTTAGTAATTATTTTATTTTTTTTCGAATATTAATAATGCAAAGATAATACAAAATATTCAAATTTAGAAGAGTTTTTTATTTTTTTTATAGAAATTATTTTTTTGTATTTTTTCACCATATATTATACTTTTTTTATTATCTTTGTAGGTTAAATAATTATGCCCCTTTGATTAGTTGCAATGATTTGACAATCAAAGGTTTTAATGTTGTATAATACAAACACTAGATATAAATATGGAATACAAATTTCAGGAAATTGAGAAAAAATGGCAACAATATTGGATTGAGCATGCCACTTATAAGGTAGAGATTGACGAATCTCGCCCTAAATTCTATGTGCTTGATATGTTCCCATACCCATCGGGAGCGGGATTGCACGTGGGTCACCCTCTTGGTTATATTGCTTCGGACATTTATAGCCGTTACAAAAGATTGAAGGGCTTCAATGTGTTGCACCCAATGGGTTATGATGCATATGGTTTGCCTGCAGAGCAATATGCTATTCAAACAGGTCAACACCCTGCTATTACTACAGAAAAAAATATCGCTCGCTATCGTGAGCAATTGGATAAAATAGGTTTCTGCTACGACTGGAGTCGTGAAGTGCGCACTTGTGAGCCTGGTTACTACAAATGGACTCAATGGGCTTTTGTACAAATGTTTAACCACTGGTATTGCAATCGTGCGAATGCTGCGAAACCAATTTCGATGCTTGTTGACATATTCAAAGAGCAAGGTAATGCTAAAGTGAAGGCAGCATGTAGCGAAACTGCGGTGTTCACTGCAGATGAGTGGAACTCGTGGGATGAAAAACGCCAACAAGAGGTGTTGATGAACTATCGTATTGCTTATTTGGCAGACTTGAAAGTGAACTGGTGTCCTGCATTGGGAACAGTGTTAGCAAATGATGAGGTGAGTGAAGGTTTGTCGGTGCGCGGTGGTCACCCAGTGGAACAACGCGTTATGCGTCAATGGAGCCTCCGTGTGAGCGCATACGCACAACGTTTGTTGGATGGATTGGACCAAGTGGATTGGACAGACTCTTTGAAAGAGACACAAAAGAACTGGATTGGTCGTTCGGAAGGTGCAGAAATGCGATTCAAAGTGGCTGATTCGGATATCGAACTTGAAATATTTACTACTCGCGCGGATACTGTGTTCGGTGTAACATTTATGGTGCTTGCTCCTGAGAGCGAATATGTTGCACAATTGACAACAGATGAACAACGCGCTGAAGTAGAGGCATATCTCGACCAAGTGAAACGTAGAACAGAGCGTGAGCGTATTGCTGACCGCCGTGTGACTGGTGTGTTCTCAGGCTCGTATGCAGTGAATCCATTGACAGGGGATAAAATTCCAGTATGGATTTCGGACTATGTATTAGCAGGTTATGGTACTGGTGCTATTATGGCTGTGCCTGCACACGATAGTCGCGACTATGCGTTTGCTCGCCACTTCAACTTGCCTATTATTCCACTTATCGAGGGCGCAGATGTAAGCGAAGAGAGCTACGATGCAAAAGAGGGCGTAGTTTGCAACTCGGGATTCTTGAATGGTTTGCAAGTGAAAGAGGCTATCGCTAAGATGAAAGAGTATATCTCGGAACAAGGTCTTGGTCAAGTGAAGGTTAACTACCGTTTGCGCGATGCTATCTTCAGCCGTCAACGCTATTGGGGCGAGCCATTCCCTGTATATTATAAAGATGGTATGCCTTATATGTTGGATGAGAGCAAATTGCCACTTCAATTGCCAGAAATTGATAAATATCTTCCTACAGAAACAGGCGAACCACCACTTGGTCGTGCTGCAAAATGGGAAACAGAAGAGGGTTATAAATTGGAATTGAACACAATGCCAGGTTTTGCTGGTTCGTCGGCTTACTATCTCCGCTACATGGACCCACACAATACAGAGGCATTGGTTGGCAAATTGGCTAATAACTATTGGGGCAATGTTGACCTCTATATTGGTGGTACAGAGCATGCTACAGGTCACTTGATTTATAGCCGTTTCTGGAATAAATTCTTGTTTGACTTGGGCGTTGTATGCAAAGAAGAGCCATTCCAAAAGTTGATTAACCAAGGTATGATTCAAGGTCGCTCGAACTTTGTATATCGCTATATTGGCGAAGATGCAACTGGTAATCTTTACGTTAGCTATAATTTGATTGACTCGCCTGAATATAAAGATAAAGTGCAACCTATCCATGTGGATGTGAATATTGTGAAAAACGATATTTTGGACATTGAAGCATTCCGCAATTGGATGCCTGAATATAAAAATGCTCAATTTATCTATTCTGATGGTTCGAACGACATTGACAATCCATATTTGGGTCAAGCTACAGATAAACAATATATCTGCGGTTGGGCAGTAGAAAAGATGTCAAAATCTATGTTCAACGTAGTGAACCCAGATACTATTGTAGAACGTTATGGTGCTGACACATTGCGACTTTATGAAATGTTCCTCGGCCCACTTGAACAATCAAAACCTTGGGATACAAATGGTATTGATGGTGTACACCGTTTCTTGAAAAAATTCTGGGGATTATATACCGAAGGTGAAGAGTTCTGCACTACTGACGATGCACCAACGGCAGAAGAGTTGAAAACATTGCACAAAACAATCAAAAAAATCACTTACGATATCGAAAACTTCTCGTTCAACACATCAGTATCGGCATTTATGATTTGTGTGAACGAATTGACTTCAGCTAAATGTCGTAAACGCGCAATACTTGAACCATTGGCAATATTGATTGCACCATATGCTCCACACATTGCAGAAGAGGTTTGGGCAGCAATGGGCCATGAGACATCAATTTGCGATGCAGAATTCCCTGTTTGCAACGAGGCTTATTTGGTAGAAAGCAATACAAAATACCCTATTTCGTTCAACGGCAAAGTGCGTTTCACAATGGAATTGCCAGCCGACATGAGCAAAGAGGATGTGGAAAAAACAGTATTGTCAAACGAACAAACTGCGAAATATCTTGATGGTAAAGCTCCTAAAAAGGTGATTGTTGTGCCAGGTAAAATTGTTAATATTGTAATGTAATAATAACTGGTAGCGAGTCATGAGTAACGAGAATTAGTTACTCTCTACTCGTTATCAATAATCAAAAAAACGAAGCGACGCCGAGTACAAATATCTTGCTACTCGCTACTCGCACTAATAGTCTATAAGATGAAAAATAATGTAGTTTTCAAAACTATTTGGGAGCACCTTGCAATTGCATTTGGATTGCTCTGTTATGCTTGGGGTTGGCAATTTTTTCTTAACCCTCACGAAGTAGTAGGCGGTGCAGTGACAGGTCTTGCTACTGTAATTATGTATGGCACACGCGGCCTTTTGCCTGAGTCTATTCAAGGATTCTTTGACATGCTCGGCATGGCATCGCAAGGTGGTGGTATTCCTGTATCATTCACTTTCTTCCTCATCAACGGAATCTTGCTTATAATGTCAATCCGCATCTTCGGATGGCAATTCAGTCTCCGTTCGATTTTCGGCGTAATCATGCTTACTATCTGGTTGTGGATTCCATTCCCAGAACTCTACATCAAAGCATTTGGCACTGCATTCCCTAAATTCGACATCTTCCCATCTGTTATCATGGCGGGTATTTTAACTGGATTTGGTCTTGCACTTACATTTGTGAATAATGGTTCGTCTGGAGGTACTGATATTGTAGCAAAAATCATCAATAAATATAAAGATGTATCGCTTGGTCGTGCATTGATGCTCAGCGATGTGGCTATTATCTTCTCGGCTATTTTACTTCCAGAATCAACTCTCGAAAAAGTAATTTATGGTCTCATCGTGATGGTTATCTCTACTCAAACAGTTGATATGTACATCAATAGCTTGCGCCAATCAGTTCAATTCTTCATTTTCTCGAAAAAATACGAAGAGATTGGTCAGGCTATCAATACAGAACTCAATCGTGGAGTAACATTGCTTGATGCTAAAGGTTTTTATACAAAAGAGCAAATACAAGTTATGACTGTAATTGCACGAAAAAACCAATCACCTGATTTATTCAATATTATCAAACGCATCGACCCAGAAGCGTTCATCTCTCAAACACAAACTATCGGTGTATACGGCCGAGGTTTTGAAGTAATCGGAACAAAATAACAATAAAATCTATTAAATATGACAAAAAATCAAAAACTAGCAACCGTAGTGCGTGAGCATGTGGTTATTGCATTCGGTTTATTGCTCTATGCTTTGGCATGGAACTTCTTCTTGTTTCCTCACCAAGTAGCAGGTGGTGGTGCAACTGGTATTGCAGCACTCGTCATGTATGCAACACAAGGCTTGTTGCCTGAAGGTGTACAAGATTTCTTTGGAAATCTCGGTATGGCATCTATTGGCGGAGGTATCCCTGTGTCTGTAACTTTCTTCATTATGAATGGTGCATTATTGCTTTTATCTGTAAAAGAATTAGGACTTTCTTTTAGTCTTCGCTCTATTTATGGTGTATTTGCACTTACTGCATGGTTGTGGATTCCTTACCGCGATATCTACGAAAAATTTGCAGGTCACCCTTTCCCTGAATTTGATCCTTTCATGTCATCTATCTTGGCAGGTTTGATTGCAGGTTTCGGTCTTGCACTTACATTCGTTAACAATGGTTCATCAGGTGGTACTGATATCATTGCAAAAGTAATCAACAAATACCGCACTATTTCTCTCGGTCGTGCTTTATTACTTTGCGACGTAATCATTATCTGTTCTACAGGTTTCTTACCAGATGGTAGCATCAAAAATATCGTATATGGTCTTATTGTAATGGTTGTTATGACTACTACTATAGATATGTATATCAATGGTGTTCGTCAATCAGTTCAATTCTTCATATTCTCTAAAAAATATGCCGAAATTGCCGATGCTATCACATATCAAGCTCATCGCGGAGTAACAGTGATGGATGGACAAGGTTGGTACTCAAAAGAACCTGTGAAAGTCATTACTGTTATGGCTCGTCGCAACGAATCAACACAAATATTCAAACTCATCAAAGACATCGACCCAGACGCATTCATTTCTCAGTCTGCAGCAATTGGCGTATATGGTCGTGGTTTCGATCCTATTGGTCAAAAATAATAAATGAAAACAAACACAATAACAGTAATACGCGAGTATATAATAATAGCCGTAGGGTTATTGATTAATACGTTAGCATGGAATCTATTTCTCTTTCCCCACGAAGTGGCAGGAGGTGGAGCTACGGGTATTGCGGCTATTGTGATGTATGCTACAAAAGGCTTGCTACCCGAAGAGGTACAAGCCTTTTTTGTCATGCTTGGCATGGAATCTGTTGGCGGAGGTGTTCCTATCACCATTACGTTCTTTGCCATAAATGCTATTCTACTCATTGCTTCTATTAAAACCTTAGGTTTTCAATTCAGTATTCGCTCTATATTTGGCGTACTATGTCTGACTATATGGCTTTGGATTCCTTTCCGCGATTTATATGAACAATATACAGGCACACCATTCCCAATATTTGAACCATTTATGTCATCAATCCTTGCAGGATTAACTTTAGGTATAGGTATGGGATTAGCATTTACACACAATGGTTCGTCAGGAGGAACAGATATTATAGCTAAAATAATCAACAAATACCGCACAATCACACTTGGTCGCGCACTACTATTCACCGATGTTGCAATTATCTGCTCTTCTGGATTCCTCCCTGGTGCTGGCATTGACCGTATCATTTATGGTCTCATCGTATTAGTTGTTACCAGCATAACTCTTGACATGTATATCAACGGTGTACGCCAATCTGTACAATTCTTTATATTTTCAAAGAAATATGCCGAAATTGCTGACACTATCACAAAAAATGCACACCGTGGTGTAACTGTTCTAAATGGACAAGGCTGGTACTCAAAAGAACCAACAAAAGTAATTACCGTTATCGCACGGAGAAACGAATCTACTCAAATATTCAAACTCATCAAAGAAATCGACCCAGATGCATTTATATCGCAATCTGCAGCTATTGGTGTATACGGCAAAGGATTTGAAGAATAAACAATCTATATAACTTTAGATATACACATATAACTATGAGGCTGTGTCAAAATGAAAATTTTGGCTCAGCCTTTTTTAGATATGTCAGAATTCTTGCGATAAGCGAAAGCAAAAGAAGTTTTACTTGTTTTGATGAGCGAAGCAAGAATCTAAAAAATACCTAAAGTGCAAGGCGTTAGAATTTAAACAGAAAAGAGTGTACAGAAATAGATGACTGAAGCTTAATATTGAGAACAACGCAGCAATTTGGGTATTATGACACATCGTCTTTTTTTTGAATGTTAGACTATTGTAAATAACCATTATCCAAATTCCCCAACTAATTAACTTTTACGATAAACAGTTCCTAAGGAAAGCTATACATCCCTACAAATATAATATTACAAATTACTCGTTACTTTTACAACAAAGGTCCATGAGTCTATTAAAAGACAAGAACATAATAAGTACTCATTATATCAAAATTGTACTCAAATAAAAGCAATAGAACTTTCTAATCGCTGAATGGAACCGATTTCATAAGCAGAGAGAATAATAGTTTTGCCCCCTTACCTGTGATATACCCCACCTCTACGAGGTTTTTTACATAATCTCATCAATTGTAGACTATAGAGCATAACTTTATAATAAATGAATAACACTCCATGTCATCTATTACGGACACTCGAACCGAGTGTCCCTACAAATAACGAATCACACTCCATATCGTTCCTGAAGATGCCTCACTTTAGTAGTAATCGTGAGTGACCTTGCGCTAGCAAGTCACCTACGGAGGACAGGACATAAAAAAAGAGAGTCTATTCTTTCGAATAAACTCTCCATGTACAAAAACAAAGAAACCCCGAAAAACTAAATCTTCGAGGTTTCTGAAAAACGGCGGCGACCTACTCTCCCACGATGCAACGCAGTACCATCGGCGCGAGTGGGCTTAACTTCTCTGTTCGGAATGGGAAGAGGTGGAACCCCACTGCTATAACCACCTAAATAT
>JAZQUV010000047.1:0-22053 GCA_045631465.1 Candidatus Aphodosoma sp.
AAAATAATCAAGGTTGTATCCTTGATTTATTTTTCCTTGCGGAGAGAGAGGGATTCGAACCCCCGGTACCTCTCAGTACGGCGGTTTTCAAGACCGCTGCAATCGACCACTCTGCCATCTCTCCTTCAAAAGCGATGCAAAGATACGACCTTTTTTTGAATCCACCAAATATTTTTGTGATTATTTTTATAAAAAAGTGAAAATATTTTTTAAGGCGTTGATTATTAGTGTTAAAAAATATATTATTTTAGTCTCTTATTGTGCTATTTTGTCTTGTTATATTCCTTTTTTTGGTCGTTTTTTATGTGTTTTTCTTTAAAAAATGAGTACAATTAGACAAAAAAAAGATGGAAATGACCAAATTCCTTGTCATTTCCATCTTTTTTAAGTGTAAAATTCTGATGTATTATTCGAGAATTTTGATTTTTTGAGGAGCAATATTTTGGATAGTTTCGATGTCAATTGCGCCGTTGAAGATTAATTCTTTTTCTACGATATCTTCAGTAACGAGGCTTTGGAATTCCAAATTAGCAATCATTGTGCCATTAGTAGCATTACCTTTGAATTCAACTGTACCACCGATGCAGAACAAAAGGTCAGTGTTTTTGCCATTTTCGATAACAGCAACGAAAGTACCTATAGGGTATCCTTCATATACACCACCACCCATTACAAATTCTTCTTCTGCGAAGTCATCATCCATTTCTTCAATAGGATAAGCTTGGTAAGTATTTGCAGCTGGGAACAAGTCTTCTTGTGGAGTTGCATACATTTGCATATAGAAGTAATCGCCTGTACCGCTAAAACCGCTGTTTGTAAGAGCAACATCGTTAGTTGTAGCTTCAACTATATAAACTTGACCAAATTCAGTTGCTTTTGTTTGGATTGATGTAACAGTACAGTTAGATTCAACTTCTGGTTCTGGTTCAACTTGTGGGCCACAAGCAACGAAAGACAAGCTCATAGCAACGAGCATAAAAAGAGAATAGAAAAGTTTTTTCATGATTTTAGGTGACTGTTATATACCATTGTCTCGTCGGTTTTTAGAATTAATATAATTTATTAGATTATTTATTTTCGATATTAGCAGCGACACAATCTTCAACAGTCTTATGTGACGAAGCGATTGAGCGAGATACTTTTACACCAAGTTGTTTTTCTAAATATTCTTTTTTAGCATCAGCTTCGTTAGCCGAACACCATTCGTATGTGTTCATTTTTGTTGTTGAACTTCCGATTTCTACTTCATAAGTGAATTTGTAGCATTTGCGAGTATCAGGGTCGCAAGAAACTAAACCTAAACCCAAAAATGCGGCCATAGCAATAGATAAAATAACTTTTTTCATAGTTTTTGATTTTTAATAGTTTGTTTGATTTTAAATATTTAATTCAGGATAAAAAGCATCTTTTATATGATTAAGGCGGTATTCGCCTTTTTCGTCTAGGATAAGTGTGATAATATCAAATCTAGTATCACAATCTAGTCCTTTCATTAGTATATAATTATGAGCAGCTCTGACAAGGTTGCGCATTTTTTGATTGTTCACAGCATCTTCGGCATTAACCAAGTCTTCATTTTTACGAGCTTTCACTTCAACAATCACCAACATTTCGCCATCTTTTGCAATTATATCAATCTCTTTATGTCCACTACGCCAATTAGTTTCTAAAATCAAATATCCCTGTTGTTCAAGGTATGTGCGTGCCATAAATTCGCAGTGACGACCAAAATCGTGGCGTTTATCAGTCTTTTTATCAGTCATTTACATTGTTAGTTGAATTCTGCAGCAAGCCACTCCATCTTCATTGCGAAGTTCAAACTTGCGATTATTGTCCATAGTTTCGTTGTATATCTGGATATTTTGATTATATAAAGCCTCGCGCAAATAGTTTATATCCATTCGTTTAATAGTGCTATTCATTATCTCGTCGAGAGATAGTGTATCAATAGCCCATTGTAGATATTTCATCGAATTAACATGTTGGTTCATATCAATATCGCTCACAACAACTCTGTGGGTATGAATAGGTTCGTCTACCGATTTATAATCTACACGTTTTGGTTTAGCCATTGTGAACAATGGATTTTGAGTAGTAACAACATGATTAGCTAAATCTGTTGATTTTAGTAGGTCCACCATTTTGCGAGTATTGAAGTCAATCATTGACCATAGGGTAGAAGCCTGTCCTATAACTTTTTTCTGATCATTATAGATTAAAAAGTTGCGTGTAGTGAATATAGACCCACAATCTTCCACCCATGTTTCGATGCTAATAGTTTCGTATTCTCGAGGATATTCCATCATCTCAATTGCAATGCGACTAGTCACCCACGCCAATCCACGTTCGTGCATATAATCCATTCCAAAACCTCTCTTCTTGGCAGCCATACCAGCCGCATCAAGGATGTAAGCACCGATATTTTGCATCGAAATGCGTTTTGATGCATCAGCTTCGCGTGGATATATGTAGAAATCAAAAGTATTGGTCATAACTATTTCAAAGTAAGGTAATAGACGTCAGATTTAATGTCAGTGGTTATATTTTGTTCAATTTCTTTGTCAAATATTCCATATATTGTCGACCCAGAGCCAGACATAGCAGCATATATTGCCCCTTTTGCATACAACATCTTTTTTATTTCGGCCAATTCGGGGTGAGCAACAAACACAGTTTTTTCAAAGTCATTATATATATGGTCTTTCCATTCAGCGATAGGCAGTTTTATCACCTCTTCAAGAGGAGTTGTCCAACGTTGAGGTTTGCATCCACCATATGCCTCTGCAGTCGACACATGCACCTCAGGTTTCACCAACACAATGTAATAACCGCTTAGATTCACGCAAGTAGGTTCGAATATATTGCCAATTCCCTTAGCCAAAACAGGTTTATTTTCTATAAAAAACGCACAATCGGCGCCTAATTTAGCAGCACGAGTTTGCAACTCTTCGGATGTAAGCCCCAGTGCAAACGCGTCATTAAGCATTTTCAGCATAAAAGCCGCATCGGCCGAGCCACCACCTAAGCCCGCTCCCATTGGGATTTTTTTTAGAAGATGAATATCAAGACAAGGTAGATTAAACTCCTCTTTTATAAGATTATAAGCCTTAATGATTAGATTATTGTTAGGATTACCATCTATATCCAAACCAGAACAAGAAAATTGGGTCTTATCATTAGCCACAAATTCAAGAGCATCACACAAATCCACTGGATAGAAGATAGTTTCTAAGTTATGGTAACCATCCGCACGTTTTTCGGTGATGTTTAGACCAATATTTATCTTGGCATTTGGGAATGTTATCATAGTTTGGATATTAGGGTTTATAGTTTAGAGAGTGAAGTGTGAATCCGAACCAATAATCTTGAGCTTATAGCAAAAAATAGTACTTTCAATTCTCAACTTTCAATTCTCAACTTTCAATGGCAAAGATACAAAAAATATTCTGATACTACAACTATATTTACAAAAAAAACTCCCACGACACCAGTCGTAGGAGCTTTTCATTATTACCTAAAACCTAAATTGTTGTTTTTCTAACCGTTGCTTCACAGCAGGGCTTTATTTTCATGCTGCAAAGATACTGCTATTTTTCGTTCCAATAAAATAAATTCCGACGAATGGTAGTTTTTCCCTACTGAATGGTAGAGGTATCCCCGTCAAGCCAGGCCAAAAACATCTGAACCCTATTGCGCGACACATAAATATCCTCCGCAAAAGCAGGCTTTATAGTTATTTTTAGTCGTCCGTTGAAGTGTTTTGATACTGAACTTATAGAATTTATATTAAGAATAAATTGTCGTGAGATACGGAAAAACTGCTGAGGATTGAGTTGTTCAACAAGCGTATCAAGCGTATAATTTATGATATATCGTTGATTATCTTTTGTAGCAACAAACGTATAATGGTCCTCGCTATAGAAATAGGCAATATCTTCCATCGTAAGATGTTGATAATTATCGCCAACCTTAGCCACCAAGCGCTCTTTATAACCATTTTGACTTGGGCGAGGTGTATTTTGTGTCGATAATTTTTGTATTTGGGTATGAATAGTCGACAACTCCTCTGCATTTGCACTAGTCAGAGTCTGGTATTTTTTTAGAGCAACGATAAGCTCTTCTTCCTCAATAGGTTTGAGTAAATAAGCAATACCATTTGTCTTGAAAGCCTCAATTGCATATTGGTCATATGCAGTTGTAAAAATCACAGGAGCAGTCACTTTCACCTTATCAAATATATCAAAACAAATACTATCCGACAAGTGAATATCCATAAAAATAATATCAGGTTGAGCATTATTCTTCAACCAAAAAATAGATTCAGACACAGAGTAGAAAGACGCCAAAAGTTCAAAGTTAGGGTCCAAATGTTTCAGCATACGTATCAATTCTTCTTGAGCCAATGGTTCGTCTTCAATTATTAAATATTTCATAATTAATATATTAAGCTATTTCATGTCGTGAGATAAGAGGGATAGAAACGCAGAATACACCATCATTTCCACTAATCTTAATCTCTCGATTTACAATTATTTTATATTTCTCTTTTAATCCTTTCAACCCAATTCCAGTAGAGTCTGCAGGAATAGGACGAGGAGCCAAATTATTCGATACAACAACACAATTATCATCAATCATCACATTGATAATCAGAGGTGACGAAACCGAAATAATATTATGCTTTACAGCATTTTCAATCAAAATTTGCACAGCTGTAGGCACTATTCTCATCCCTAAAACAGCCGGATCCGTTATCTCCGGAATATTGATTTTTATACCATCTCCATATCTGATATTAAGAATTTTAGCATATTGGCGCACAAATTTCAATTCATCTGAGAATGATACAACGTCTTGTTTATCGTTCGACAACAAATATCTATAAATCGCAGCCAATTGTTTTGTAAATTCAGTAGCCTTATGAGGGTTAGAATTTATCAAAGATATCAATATATTGAGCGAGTTGAACAAGAAATGGGGATTTACTTGAGCCCTTAGTTGTTGATATTTTACGCGCAATATTTCCGACTCTATCTCCTTGATATGTTGCTCTTGGCGTTGAACAACCTCGTCTTGATCAATATATTTTGCCAGCATCAATATAAAGCAGTTCACCATCGTGTCAGCAACAATCGATATCAAAAAATAAGTCTCCTTAAACGTATCGCTAAATTTTTCATGCGAAGTTGGGTCGAACATAAAGAAAGCAAAGATAGTAAAAAACACTGCAATGAATATAGCAAAACATAGTTGGAATACAGTAGTCAAATGTCTGTGCCTCAACAATAGAGGTTGCTTGTTGCTCCAGCGCACCAAATATTGATTGAACATACCCGCCATAATGACAAACGGAGCACCATAAGCCGAGCAGTAGATCATAAACTTCCAAGATAATCTATCTTCGTATATAATATTATTGATTGCAATCACCAAAATATAGGCAATTGCCAATCCAAAAATAGATACAATCGTAATAGCATCTCTATGTTTTATCAACTTCATAATATTCCTAAAAACTCTAGTCCCAAATACACACTCTCAGTGTGTATTCAACTTTAATTTTTCCAAATTTTAAATATACTATACAGCTACCTGCAAGCTACCCTCAAGCAACTCAAAAAATACACACTCACAGTGTGTGTTCCCTTCTCAAAAAAAGAACTATCTTCCCCACAACTTTTTCATCAACTCATCCATTTTCGCTTCAGAGGCATTAGGTTGCGCCTCCCATATTTTTTTCCCAACTAATGCATCTGGCATATATTGTTGTGCAACGAAATGGTTAGGAAAATCGTGCGCATACTGATACTCCTTGCCGTAATTCAAATCCTTCAACAACTTAGTAGGAGCATTACGCAAATGTAGTGGCACAGGCAAGTTACCTGTTTTTTCTACCAACGCTAGTGCATCATTTATCGCATTATAAGCCGAGTTGCTTTTAGGCGAAGTGGCCAAATATATCGTAACTTCTGCCAACGGAATTCTGCCTTCGGGCCACCCAATCTTGTGTATCGTGTCAAAACAAGCATTGGCAAGCAGTAGGGCATTAGGATTGGCAAGTCCGATATCCTCCGATGCCGAGATAACCAATCTTCGTGCGATGAACTTAGGGTCCTCGCCTGCAGCAATCATCCTAGCCAACCAATATATAGCAGCATCAGGGTCAGAACCACGAATACTCTTGATGAATGCCGAAATAATATCATAATGCACCTCACCATTTTTGTCATACGCTAGTGGGTTTTGTTGTAGGCGAGCAGTTACGATATCGTTATTTATCATAAGTTTGCCCTCAGGCTGAGCATTATGCAATATTTCGATGATATTGAGCAACTTGCGCGCATCGCCACCCGAGAAACGGAACAAAGCCTCCATCTCTTGCATCTCCACCTCACGTTTTTTCAGTTCCACATCCGTTGCAAAGGCTCTCTCCACCAATTTTTGCATATCTTCCACTTCTAGCGACTTCAATACATACACTTGGCAACGCGAGAGTAGAGGAGTGATAACCTCGAACGAAGGATTCTCCGTCGTAGCACCAATTAGTGTGACCGTGCCATTCTCCACAGCGCCAAGCAACGAGTCTTGTTGCGATTTGCTGAATCGGTGAATCTCATCAATGAAAAGTATCGGGTTGGCTTGCGAGAAGAAAGTCGATTGCTTAGCCTTTTCAATCACCTCGCGCACATCCTTCACCCCCGAAGTCACAGCACTAAGTGTGAAGAACGGGCGTTCCAACACATTGGCGATAATGCGAGCCAACGAAGTTTTGCCCACTCCTGGAGGACCCCACAATATGAACGACGACAAATTGCCACTCTCAATCATCTGACGGAGAATGGCACCTTCACCCACTAAGTGAGATTGACCAATATAATCATCTAAGTTGCGAGGACGCAATCGTTCGGCTAAAGGTTGCATATTTATAAAGTTGAAAGTTGAAAGTTGAAATTTGAAAGTTTGTGTACCCGCATGGTTTTCAACTTTCAAATTTCAACTTTCACATAATACTTGTTGCCCCACTAGGACTCGAACCCAGACATACAGAACCAGAATCTGCTGTGCTACCATTACACAATAGGGCAGTAAAAGGTTGCCTTATTGTGTAAGACAACCTTTTTGTTTTATATGGTTGATTATCCAAGCATGCTGAGGAGGATACCAGCTGCAACTGCAGAACCGATAACACCTGCTACGTTTGGACCCATAGCGTGCATCAACAAGTAGTTTGTTGGATTTTCTTCTTGACCAACTTTTTGAGAAACACGAGCAGCCATAGGCACTGCAGATACACCTGCCGAACCGATGAGTGGGTTGATTTTGTTTTTCAAGAAGAGGTTCATGAATTTAGCAAGCAATACACCACCTGCCGAACCGAATGCGAATGCGCAGATACCCATAGCCAAGATACCGAGAGTGCCCCAAGAGAGGAATGTGCCTGCAGTAGCAGTAGCACCAACAGTGATACCAAGGAAGATAGTACAGATGTTCATCAATTCGTTTTGAACAGTTTTAGTCAAACGATCAACAACACCGCATTCTTTCATCAAGTTACCGAGCATCAAGCAGCCGATAAGAGTTGCAGCATCTGGAAGGAGCAAAGAGATAATGATAGTCACCATGATAGGGAAAACGATTTTCTCTTTTTTAGATACCGAACGAACTTGTTTCATCTCGATTTGGCGTTCTTCTTTTGTAGTCAACGCACGCATGATAGGTGGTTGAATTACAGGAACAAGAGCCATATAAGAGTAAGCTGCCACGGCGATAGGGCCGAGGAGGTGAGGAGCAAGTTGTGATGTAAGGAAGATAGCTGTAGGACCGTCAGCACCACCGATGATACCGATAGAAGCAGCTTCGGCAGCGTCGAAACCGAGGAGACGAGCACCAAAGAATGCCAAGAAGATACCAATTTGAGCAGCAGCACCGAGGAGCAAGCTCTTAGGGTTAGCAAGAAGTGGACCGAAGTCAGTCATCGAACCAACGCCGATGAAAATCAAACAAGGGTAGATACCAAGTTTAACACCGAGATACAAGAAGTCGAGGAGACCTGCGCCATTAGCCATATCTGACCAATGTACGTGACCACCAGCGAACAACTCTTCGTGGAAAAGACCAGCGCCTGGCAAGTTAGTGAGCAACATACCGAACGCGATAGGGAGGAGCAAAAGTGGTTCGAATTGTTTAACGATTGCAAGGTAGAAAAGCAAGCAAGCAATCACAATCATGATAAGATAGCGAGGATCTTCAACCATTTGAGTCAACCCCATACTTTCGAAGAAATTAACGAAAGTTTCTCCAAGGTCGATATTCTCTTCTACGATTTCAGCTTCAGTAGCAACCGCTTCAACTGCAGTAGCAACTTCAGCCACAGCTTCAACAGCCTCTTCAGCCACTGCTACAACTTCAGCTGCAACAGTTTCTTCAGTAGCGTCTTGAGCCATAGTTGCGAAGTTAACCGCAAAGAGGGTCATCACCGAAAGAAAGAAAATTTTTATTGATTGTTTCATTTTTTTAATTAGTAGTAAGTAATGAGTCGTAAGTAGAAAGACTTTGAATGTCTTCAGTTTGTAATGAGGATAAGTCTTATCACTTGAGACTAATTACTTAGATTGTTATTAATAAAATTTGTTTTAGTCGTAAATAGTAGAGTGGTCTTACGACTTTCTACTTTTTACTTTCTACTAAAATTAAGCGATAGTCAAGAGAACGTCGTCGTTCATTACGTTTTGACCTACAGTAACTTTGATTTCAGCTACAACGCCATCTTTTTCAGCTTTGATTTCGTTTTCCATTTTCATAGCTTCCATCATCAAGAGAGTTTCGCCTTTTTTCACTGCTTGACCAGGAGTAACGAGGATTTTTGTGATGCTACCAGGAAGTGGAGATTTCAATGCTTTAGCAGGACCGCCAGCAGCAGGTGCAGCAGCAGGAGCTTCTGCTTTAGGAGCAGGAGCAGCAGCTGGTTTTGGAGCAGGAGCAGCCACAGGAGCAGGAGCAGCAGCTACAGGAGCGCCAGCAGCAGCGATGTCGAACAATTTGTCGTCAGCCATTACGCTTTGACCAGCAGCAACGTGGAATTTCGCGATAGTACCGTCGCATTCAGCTTTGATTTCGTTTTCCATTTTCATGGCTTCGATCATCATAACAGTGTCGCCTTTTTTCACAGCTTGACCTACTTCCATAACGAGTTTAGTCACGCTACCAGGGAGAGCAGATTTAACAGTTTTCACTGCGCCACCAGCAGCAGGAGCAGCAGCAGGAGCAGAGGCAGCAGCTTTAGGTGCGGCAGCAGGAGCAGCAGCTTTAGGAGCAGCAACTGGAGCAGCTTTAGGTGCTGGAGCATTAGCAGCTTTAGTGCCTTCGCGGTCGATAGTTACGATATAGTTACTACCATTCACTTCAACATCGATTTGACCGTTTTCGAGTTCAGTTACATTAACTTCGAATGGGTTATTGTCTATTGAAAATTTGAATTTTTTCATGTCGTATTAACGAGTAAAATTGTTATTTAAACCATAAATTTTAGAGTTCCATGGAGAGTAGCGACGCTCCACAGTTTTGATAGTAACCACAAGCGATTCTTCGTCGTGCACTTCGTCGAAATACATGTGAAGAGCAGTTGCGATAGCAGCACTATCGAGGGCAGGGATGTGCCCTTCTTCTGTTTGTTCAACTTTAACTGTTGCATTGCCAGAGCCAGTAGTAGTAGTTTTAGTAACTTTAGCTTTAGGAGCCATCACTTTACCGAAGAGGGTAATAACAGCAATCAAAAGCACGAGCACTACGAATACAATACCGAAACCAACCAATGTAACGAGAATAATGTTGTTCCAATTTATTGCTAATAATGTCATATTCTATTTTATTATTGGTCTACAGTCTACGGTCTACGGTCTACAGTTGCCGTTCGGCATATGTCTGTTGACTGTTGACTGTCGACGGTTGACTATTGATTATAATGGAATATTTGAGTGTTTTTTGAGTGGGTTAACTTGTTTCTTAGTTTGCAATGCTTGGAAAGCACGGATTACGCGGAAACGAGTGTTACGTGGTTCGATAACGTCGTCGATGTAGCCGTAAGAAGCTGCCATGTAAGGGTTAGCGAATTTGTCGTTGTATTCAGCTGTTTTGTCAGCGATGAATTTAGCTTTTTCTTCAGCGTTTTCGATTTTGCTGATAGCGCGACCTTCCAATACTTCGATAGCACCAGCAGCACCCATAACTGCGATTTCGGCAGTTGGCCATGCATAGTTGAAGTCGCCACGGAGTTGTTTAGAAGACATAACGCAGTGAGCACCACCGTAAGATTTACGCAATGTAACAGTTACTTTAGGTACAGTAGCTTCACCATAAGCGAACATAAGTTTAGCACCGTGAGTGATGATACCAGCGTATTCTTGACCAGAACCAGGAAGGAAGCCAGGAACGTCAACCAATGTGAGCAAAGGAATGTTGAATGCGTCGCAGAAGCGGATGAAACGAGCAGCTTTACGAGAAGAGTCGCAGTCCAATACACCAGCCATGAAAGCAGGTTGGTTAGCGATGATACCAGTAGAGATACCGTTGAAGCGAGCGAAACCAACGATGATGTTTTTAGCATAGTCAGCGTGTACTTCGAAGAAGTGGCGGTCGTCGACGATAGCGTTGATAACGCGTTTCATGTCGTAAGGCATGTTAGGGTTGTCAGGGATGATTTCGTTGAGTTCATCTTCGAGACGGTGGATAGGGTCAGTACATTCAACCACTGGAGCCTCTTCGAGGTTGTTTTGTGGGATGAAAGATACCAATTCGCGGATTTTAGCGATACCTTCTTGTTCGCTTTCAGCGCGGAAGTGAGCCACACCCGATTTTGTAGAGTGCATACCAGCGCCACCGAGGTCTTCAGTAGAGATAGATTCACCAGTTACAGTTTTTACTACTTTAGGACCAGTAACGAACATGTAGCTATTTTCTTCAGTCATAAGGATGAAGTCAGTGAGGGCTGGAGAATATACAGCACCACCTGCACAAGGACCGAAGATAGCAGAGATTTGAGGAATTACACCAGAAGCGAGGATGTTACGTTCGAAGATTTCAGCGTAGCCAGCGAGAGCTGTAACACCTTCTTGGATACGAGCACCACCCGAGTCGTTGATACCGATAACAGGAGCACCCATTTTCATTGCGAGGTCCATCACTTTACAGATTTTCAATGCCATAGTTTCAGACAAAGAACCGCCGAAGATAGTGAAGTCTTGAGCGAATACGTAAACTGAGCGACCTTCGATAGTACCGTGACCGATAACAACGCCGTCGCCAAGATATTTTTCTTTTTCGAGACCGAAGTTAACGCAACGGTGAGTGAGGAACATATCGAGTTCTTCGAAAGAACCTTCATCGAGAAGCATTTCGATACGTTCACGAGCAGTATATTTACCTTTACTGTGTTGTGAGTCAATACGTTTTTGACCGCCGCCAAGACGAGCTTGAGCGCGCATGTCCATCAACTGTTTTACTTTTTCTTTATTTTCCATTATATAAGAATTTGAAATTTGAAATTTGAAAGTCTTTTAATTTGAAATTTGAAGTTTGAAAGTTTTTTAGTTTCAACTTTCAATTTTTAACTTTCAATTCGTTAATTATTTGTTTGGGTCTTCGCACAACTCAGTGAGAACGCCGTGAGTTGATTTTGGGTGAAGGAAAGCGATGTTCAAGCCTTCAGCACCTTTGCGAGGAGCTTTGTCGATGAGTTGGAGACCAGCAGCAGCGCATTCGTCAAGTACAACTTGCAAGCCTTCTACGCAGAAAGCAACGTGGTGAACGCCACCTTTAGGATTTTTTTCCAACCATTTAGCGATAGTACTCTCTTCTGAAGTTGGTTCGAGGAGCTCGATTTTAGTTTGACCGCATTTGAAGAATGCTGTACGTACTTTTTGGTCAACTACTTCTTCGATGCTGTAGCATTTTGTGCCAAGAAGTTGTTCGTAGTAAGGGATTACTTCATCGAGTTTGTTAACTGCGATACCAAGGTGTTCAATGTGAGTTGGTTTCATAATGTTTTAGAATAAAGTTTATAAAATTAGTTAATTAAAATTTTTTTGATAAGTTTGGGGCTATGTCAAGGCATAGTTCACCCCTAAATAAAACACGGTGCAAAGATACAGAATTTATTTATTATAGGCAAATATTTTGAATAAAATAATTACCCGAAAATTAAAGTTTTTTTTGAGCTTTGATTTGTAGCCGTTTGGTGAGGTCAAGTCCCTACTGTTGTTTGTCGACTTTTTGCGATAAGCATGGGCATAACCAAGTTCACTTGAGTTGTGCCGAGTAGAGCAAGAATTACGAAATGAATTTTTTTGCAAAGTTACAACATTCCACAAGTGCGTTGACTGTTTCTGACTCTTTAATACACAAATGACTCTTTAAGATTGTTTATGACTGTTTACCTCCCTCTCCTCAAAAAAAAATCATGAACCTACAGCATAGTTAAGTAATTCAATCCTTCTGTTCTACGGACACTTTGCCTTCGTCTTCTTTCTCCTTGCAAGGCAAGCAAGATGGCTTTGCTCTTGCTTATCGCAAAAAGACCCTACTTTGTTGTAATTTTTTTTTACCTGAATACACACTCTCATTGTGTACTACTCAATAGCAACCTTCAAGCAACCTTCAAGCAAGAAAACAGTCAAGGAGTGAGAGCAAAAACACACAACGAGAGTGTGTATTTTTTGCTAAGCGATGCAGACTGTTCACGACCCCGAAGGGTAGAGTAAAGAGTCATTTTCAATACATATTGTGAGTGGGTATTTTTGTTCAAGTATGGGAGTTATTGACAAAGTTGACAAAGTTGACAAAGTTGACACATGCTATTTTGTGTCAATTTCGTAATACAAGAAAGAAAAATATTATATAAAAAATACGCGAACCTTATTAATAATATTTATATATAAGTATATCTCTTCTTCTTGTGAGTTATTGACACTTTTTAGGGCGTGTCAATTGTGTCAATTGTGTCAATTGTGTCATTTTCTCTCGTTATTACTCCCTTCGGTCGTGATAATTTCTGCGTTCGGCATAGCTCAAGCGAGGTTGGCTCTGCGCTTGCTTATTGAAAAAATTCATAATTCAACCCCTCCGTCTGCGGACACCTCCCCTATAAACAGGGGAGGTGTTATAAAATGCGCAGTACCCCAAAATTCTCCCCCTGTTTATAGGGGGAGTACGCGAAGCGGGAGGGGGTTCACTTCTCACTCCTCACTGCACAAAAAGCTGTCCCCCTGAGTTAGGGGGACGAGAGCGAAGCTCGGAGGGGGTCTGTAATTCCTAACTCCTAACTCAATAAATTAACAACAGACCCCTCACCCCTACGGGGGATTGCCTTCGGCGACTTCCTCCTTGCAAGGCATAATCAAAGTAAACTTTATTTCTGCTCTTGCTTCGTTCGTCGGTTCCCCTAACTCAGGGGAGGAGTTGTAATTAAACATAAAACGCCCCTCAGTCGCACGGTGTGTGTGGATTGAGGGGCGAGTTGTTGTATGTTGTCATTTTTTGCGGACGTAGAGTTGGGTGGCTTCGTATTTGGTGATGATAATTGGTGTGCCCTTTTCGATGAAGTCGCCATATTGAGATACGGCATCGTAGTGGCTATTGTCGATGACGACTTTGCCTGCAGGGCGGAGGTCGGTGGTAGCGATGCCTTCGGAGCCTACGATGCTAATTTGCTCGGTTGGTACGCCGACATAGCCTTCGTCCATCGATTGTTCTTTGGCTAATGCTAAACGACCGAAGATGCCTTTAGTGCCTATTTTAGATACGAGATAGATGACTAAGACGGTGCCAAATATCAATCCTAAAAATACGGTGAGTAGGGCTTGGTTGAGGTCGGGGATATGGATAGGTGTGAAGTCGAAAAAGTCGTTGTTGAGCATAGAGGTGGTGAGGGCAAAGAGGACGCAGAGGATGCCACTGATGCCTGCGATGCCGAAGCCTGGGAAGATGAAAAGCTCTAATAATAGCAGTGCAATGCCGACGATGAAGAGGGCAATCTCCCAGTAGGCAGCGAGGCCGTCGAGATAGAGCGGTGCGAAATAGAGCACGGCGGCAGTGATGGCTACTGCGAGAGGGAAACCGATGCCTGGTTGTTGGAGTTCGTAGTAGATGCCACCGATGATGAGCATAATGAGGATAGAGCGCAAGGCTGTGCCCATGAGTGTTCCTTTGAGTTTGTCGTAAAGGCTTGGTTTATATTCTGTTATTGTGCATTGCTCTGGTGCGTAGCCTTCTGCGATGAGTAGTTGGTCGAGGTTGTCGACTTCGGCTTCGCAATAGTGGTGTTCTATAGCTTCTTTAGTGGTGAATGTGAGGATTTTGCCTGTGTCGATTATGCCTTCGATATATATGCTTTCATCGACCATTGCTTCGGCAATGAGAGGGTCGCGACGCCAGTGGCCGAGAGAGTCTTTGCCGTGAGATTCGGCAGTAGCACGCATAGTGGCGCGCATATAGCTTTGGTATTTATCTGGCATTTTTGAGCCGTCCATTCCGTTGACTACTGTGGCGGCACCTATTTGTGAGCCTGAGCGCATATAGATGCGGTCGCAAGCGATGGAGATGAGTGCGCCAGCCGATGCTGCGTTGTTGTCGATATAGGCTACGATGGGTGTTTCGGTGCGGAGTATGGCAGTGCGGATGGAGTCGGCATAAACTACTTCGCCACCATAGGTGTTGAGGTGGAGGATGATGAGGTCGGGACGGAGGGTGTTAGCCTCGTTGAGTGCCTGTTGGGTGTATATCCAAGTTTTGCTGTTGATTTCTTCGTGGATGACGAATTTGTAGATGGTTTGCGCGAGAGTTAGTGTGCAGTGGATTATGCACAATATGAGGGTGATTAGTGTTTTTTTCATTGTATTATTTTTTTTAGACATGAAGACAGGAGAACATGAATTTTTATTTTTAGAAGACATAATAACAAAAGAACATAAGTTATTTTTTTTTGTTCATTTGTTGGGGGCTTTATATTTTGTTATTATGTTCTTATGTCTTTTAATTTATATTTCGAGGTGTTGGAGTAGGTGTTGGATGGTGGTGTAGAGGGTTGTGTGGTTGTTGAGTGTGTAGCCTTGTGGGGTGCAGTGGATTTGGGTTGGACTGTTAGGATCGGTTTGAATACCGATGCGGATGAGGGCGCGGCGGAGCCATGCGGCTTGAGGTTGTGCATCGGGATGAGCAACAATGGCTACGGTGGTTTGAGTAGTGATGTGGTGGATGTGGCAATGGCCATCGATAGGGTCGAACGAGAAAGATTCGGAGCCAAAAGCCGACTGGAAACTGCCAGTGAGCATGAGGTCCTCGGGCAATCCGATTTCGACGCCAGCAGGAGTCATGAGCCATATGCGATCGGCCATTTGGAGAGCGAGGTCGAGTTCGTGAGTAGAGAGGATGAACGACTTGCCAGTAGAGACAGAGAGGCGACGTAGGAGCAACATAATTTCGATGCGGTTGGGCAAGTCGAGATGGGCAGTAGGCTCGTCGAGGAGCACGAGAGGAGTGTCCTGAGTGAGAGCTTTGGCAATGACGGCGCGTTGTTTTTCGCCATCGGAGATATGATTGATGAGAGCGTCGGCTTTGTGGTAGAGGTGGACATCGGCGAGTGCTTTGTCGATGATTTCGTGGTCGTTATGCGATAGCGCACCTGCCCAATTGGTGTAAGGGAAGCGACCCATGGCAACGAGTTCGCGCACGGTGAGGCGGTCAATGTCGATGTCGTCGGTGAGCACCAACGAAAAGAGAGTGGAGCGTTGGTGTACGTTGAGTGATGAGATGTCGTGATTGGCTATGAATACTTTTCCGTCGAGAGCGGGTTGTAGGCCAGCGAGGGTGCGCAATAGGGTACTTTTGCCCGAGCCATTGGTGCCAGTGAGGCAGATGAGGTCGCGCGGCGAAGCCTCGAGGTTGAGGTTGCGCTGCACGGCTTTAGCGCCATAGCCAATTGTGAGGTTTTCGGTTTTAAGAATCATATATTTTTTTAGACATGAAGACATGAGAACATGAATTTTTTATTTTTTTAGAAGACAGAAGAACAGAATAACATAAAAATGTAGTTAAATAAATTTTGTTATTATGTTCTTATGTCTTTTTTCTTGTCTTCTTGTATTTAATTTAATTTCGATTTTTGAGGATGATCCAGATGATGATAGGGGCGCCGACGAGTGCACTGACGGCATTGATAGGGAGTGTGTAGCCGTTGGCAGGGAGTTGGCATACGATGTCGCAAAGCAAGAGGAGCGATGCGCCAATGAGCACAGACCCTGGGATGGTGAGTTGGTGATTAGAGGTTTTGAGTAGTCCACGCACCAAGTGAGGCACAGCCATACCGATGAAAGCGATAGGTCCGGTGAATGCCGTAGTGGCACCAGCCAAAAGGGCAATGGCAATGATGATTAAGAGTCGAGTGCGCGAGGTGTTGACGCCAAGACCTTGTGCGTAGTTTTCGCCAAGCAGCAGGGCGTTGAGAGGTTTTTGTATAGCGAATACTATGGCAAGACCTACGACGACGATAGGGAGCATGACCCACATGTAGTTCCACGTGACAGCCGAGAGCGAGCCGAATGTCCAGACAACGAAGAGTTTGAGCGAATCGGGGTCTGAAGAGTTTTGGAGTATGGTGACGAGCGAGCCTGAGAGTTGACCGAACATAATGCCCACGATGAGAAGCGACACGGCTTGTCGCACGCGGAACGACACAGCCAGCACCATCATAAGCACAAGGATGGCGCCAAGAGTAGCCGAGATGACGAGTCCCCATCCGCTTTCGACGAAAGTAGCAGGCAAGATAGAGCCTGCCAAGATGAATATAGCTACACCAAGACTTGCACCCGAGCTGACACCTAATACATACGGACCAGCTAGAGGGTTGCGGAATAGCGTTTGCATAATTAGACCAGCAACAGAAATGGCAGCGCCAGTGATGAGGGCAGTGAGGGCTTTAGGTAGGCGGAAATTGTATATGATGTTGTGGTATAGTTCGTTGTTGGAGAAAAGTTCGGATATAGGTATGCGCACACTACCATAGGCAATGTCAGCCACAAAGAGAATTGCGGTGACGATGAGGAGTAGTATGAACTTTAGGTTTTTCATATATTTTAGTAGTTCATTTTTTAGACAGAATGACATAAGAACAAAAATTTTTATTTTTATGACATACGCCTCGTTAAAAACAAAAGTTTTTATCTTGGCGTAAGAAAGACAGATTTTTAGTTACATTTTGCTTCGCGAAATATGTCTTTAGTGTCGAGATTTTACATAGTAAAAGCGAGACCATTATGTAAAAGTATGAAAAAAATATGTTTTTATGTCATTATGTCTAAAAAATATTTATTTTAAAACTCTTTCAGTACAGTGTATAATTTCTGTATAGGGAGGCCCATGACGTTGAAATATGAGCCCTCGATGTGCTCGACGCCGATGTAACCAATCCATTCTTGTACGCCGTATGAGCCAGCTTTGTCCATAGGGCGATATTTGTTGATGTAGTGGGCGATTTCGTCGTCGGTAAGGTGAGCAAAGCGCACTTTGGTAGTAGAGGCAAACGATACATTCTTGTGGTTGGTGCGCACACACACGCCAGTGATTACATCGTGGGTTTTGCCCGACAGAGCGCGCAACATTTGGTGAGCCTCAGCCTCATCGGCAGGTTTGCCATACACTTTGCCATCGAGCCAAACGATAGTGTCGGCAGTGATGAGAAGTTCGTTCTCCTCTAATGTATAGGCATCGGCTTTTTGTTCGGCAAGATATACAGGGATAGCTTCGCCTTGGAGAGTATCGGGATAGGTCTCCTCCAAACCAGGAATCACCTTGGTAGTGAACTGGATATCCAAGCCAGCAAGTAGCTCTTTGCGACGAGGAGATTGCGAACCCAAAATTATATTAAAAGTTGAAAGTTGAAAGTTGAAAGTTGAAAGTTGAGAGTTCATAATTTACAGCTTGAAATATGAAGTTTAGTGCCGGATGGAATAATTATGCAATATGCATTATGAATTATGCATTATGCATTATGCACTATTTGGAATATTCCGAACATAGGGATGTGGTAGGTCAATGCAAGGAGATAATGGTAGATGAGCGCGTAGAGGGTGCCGATGAGCATGATGAACTTGCAGAGCGACGATGCGTTGGCATAGGCAGTGCAAGACTTTGACCATAAAATAGCAATCAAACAGATGCTTGGAGCAGCAATGCCGAACAAGAAATAACGCGATGAGAGTGTGCCCTCGAATGGAATAAGAGCATATACAAAATATGCTAAAATGGCGTTAGTTAGGATGATAAGTGCAGTGAGCACGATGCGAGTGATAGTTTCGCCCCACACCACAGCCATAGTGTGACACTCGTATTCGCGGTCGCCAGGTTCGTCTTGAAGGTCCTTGATAGCCTCGCGAATGAAAGTGAAAAGGAACGAGAAGAGTGCAAATGCACACACCCAGCCATAGAGAGTGCGGAGGATAGGAGTTTGACTGAGAAGTTCGCCATATTTGTTGCTCAACGCAGTGGCTTCGACGAACATAGGCACAAGTGGCACTAATCCTGCCGAGAGGGCTACGATGAGATTACCTACGATGAGTTGGCGTTTGTATGACGACGAATAGAACCACAACATGCCAGGCACGATGACGAAAATCATGCCGAGAGTGACACTGCGCAGATATATTGCCGATGCCAAACCACATGCTATGCCGATGCTACTAACCACTTGGTAGAGGCGCATAGCCTCAGCTTTAGTCATTGTATTCGTTACGATTACTTGGTCGGGGCGGTTGATGCGGTCGATTTTTACATCGAAATAGTCGTTGATGACATAACCACCAGCGCAGATGAGCGCAGTGGCAACAATGGCACATAGCACCACCCATGTAGGTGCGGTGGCGGCAACGCCAAAGGTGGTGAGCGTAGGTACAATCACGCACCAGTAGATAACTATTTGAATCAGTGCTGTGAAAGCAACATTTATTGGTCTGAGAAGTTTCATAATGAGGAATGAGGAGTTAGGAATGAGGAATGAATTACCACGCATAAGCATCGGAGTTGTGCATCCATTTGCCTTGAGCTTTAAGCACTTGTTCGATGACGTCACGACCACAGCCTTCGCCGCCATTGCGGTCGGAAATATAGTGGGCAATGGCTTTGATTTCGGGCGCAGCATCGGCAGGAGCGCAAGCAATGCCACAACGAGTCATCACCTCATAGTCGGGGATATCGTCGCCCATATACATCACCTCTTCGGCTTTGAGGTTGTGCTTTGCGAGAAACTGCTCCCATTGCACGATTTTATTTGACGCACCGAGATAGATGTCGGAGCAACCGAGCCCTTCGAAGCGTAGGCGCACAGCCTCCACGCGACCGCCCGTGATGATAGCAATAGGGTAGCCGAGTTTCGAAGCATGCTGAATGGCATAACCATCCTTGATGTTAATCATGCGCATCGGCAATCCATCAGGACCGAGGGGCATGCAACCAGCCGACAACACACCATCTACGTCGAAGGCAAACGCCTTTATGTTGTTTAATGCTTGTTTGAAATTCACCTTTATTTAATGATTAGTTAGTAATTATTTTACATGAAGACATGAGATCATGATTTTTTATTTTTAATATACTTCATGTTTTCCTGTCTTCTTGTCTTAAATATATGTTCACATTTTTTTGATTTGTTCGGAGAGGAGGGTGTATATCTCTTGCCATTCGGGGTCGGAGTGGAGGAGCGAGATGTGTTGGTCGAGAATGCGATTGTCGCCACGGCGTGCAGGGCCAGTGAGAGCAGCATGAGGACCGATTTTCTTCACCTTATTCACCGATTCGGTTATCAATCCGTGCAACACATCGAATGGAATATTCTTGCGGCCCAACATCTTTTCGGCATAGATATACATAAGGTTGGAGAAGTTGCATGCGAACACACTAGCCAAGTGCAATTGCTTGCGGTCTTCCGACGAGAGACGGTAGATTTTTTGCGACATACAACGCGCAATGTCGTTAATTAGAGTTTCGTTCTCCTTGTTGTTAGCCTCGATGAAGAACGGCACTTTGCGAAGGTCGACACGCTTCTCCTTAGTGAAAGTTTGCAAAGGGTAGAGGCAACCATAGTTGTCGCGCACCTGTTTGAATATCGATATAGGCATGCTGCCCGCAGTGTGGATATGCAAACCCTTGCGGATTTTGATGTGGTTCATCACCCATTGGAGCGAGTCGTCGGTGAGGGCATAGATGTAGATGTGCGACGTAGGTTCCACCTCTTCATACACATTCGTAGCCTTTGCGCCCACTTGGCGCGCCAAAGCCTCGGCAGATTCGAGAGTGCGACTATACACCTGCACGATGTGGTGACCCGCATCTTTCAGAGCAGGAGCCAAGTGCCATGCCACATTGCCAGCACCGATGAAGGTGATATTAAAATGTATTCCTATGGAGTTTATCATAGCTGAGTTTTTCTTCGTCGTAAGGTTTGCGCTCTTCGTTTTTGTAGCCGAGAGTTACGATGTTCAATACCTCTAAGTTTTCAGGAATATTCAACAAACCGCGGATATATTCGCCAGCAGTTTCGGTCTCGGTGTGCATACGATTGTACACTTGCACCCAGCATGAGCCGAGGTCCAAATCCTGTGCTGCGAGTTGAATGATGAGAGCAGCGATAGAAGCATCTTCGAACCACACATCGCTCTTTTCAGGTGATGCACACACCACGATAGCCATAGGCGCATCGGCAACGAATTTGCTACCCAATTCGCGACAAGTCGACATTTTTTGCAACAATTCGCGGTCATCCACCACGATAAATTCCCAGCCATTAGTGCGTTTTGACGCAGGCGACATGAGCGCAGAGCGGAGTATAGAATCGATTTTTTCTTGTTCGACCGGACGGTCTTCATATTTACGAATCGAACGACGATTCTTCACAAGGTCATAGAATGAAGTCATATTTAGTTTAGTGTTTAGTGTTTAGTGTTTATAGTTTATGTCTATTTGACTATTGATTTGCAAAGTTGGTGTAAATCGAAAGCACACCAAATACATTTGAGTCTGCTTAGGTGCGCCCAACTTGGTTCTAATAAATATAGTGCAAAGATACAAAATTTTTATGCTAAATGCAAGTCTTTTCTATTTTTTATAGAGTTTTTTATAGTTAACAACAAAACGCCAACCTCTTGTAAGAGAGGTTGGCGAATAATAATATCACTTCATCAGTTATCTAACAATCAATTGCGATGCCTCTACCGTCTGATTATCAATAATCAATAACAAACATTTATATATAAAAATAATGTAACTATTAATTTCTTCATAATTTTTTATTAATTAAATTTTAGGGATGAATGATATAATAAGAAATAGTATCAATTAGCGTGTTATTTTTAAAAAACTCTTCACATAAATCACACTTATCCGCAGCTTCCTCTATTTGTTGTTTTTTATAATTACTATCCAATATTTCATTTATCAATGTCTCATTATAAAAAATACCTCCATCAATAAAAGTACTATCACACGCATATATCCCAAACCAACTATCACTCCACATATTAGCCTTTCTTACAACATAATTTGTCGAAATTGAGTCATTTTCAAATAAAAAGATATATTCATATGTATATATAGATGGTTCTAATTCCTCATATTGCTTAAATCGCATATCATAAATTTCTTTCAACCATTCCAAATTATTTAGTGGGTCTTTGACTCCACAACACTCTACATCTGGATTTACCCAAATTGTGCGTTCATAGTTCTTTTCACATCCTACTAATGTAAGTAGAGATAATGAAATAAAAAATATTAATTTCTTCATACTGCCTCCCACTTTAAATGGTTCAAAATAAGGTTAACTAAACATTTTAGATTGTACAACATTCAATATCCTAGAATTTGGTGCAAATATCACTAGTGTCCACTAAAAAAATAAAAATTGCTCTTTGACTTATTGAAAATTAGTTATTTACAATGATTTTTTGAGTCAACGGATTTGATTTTAATTTATTGAAAAAGATTAAATAAACCTAAAAAGTAATTTCTGATTTT
>JAZQUV010000048.1:0-2022 GCA_045631465.1 Candidatus Aphodosoma sp.
AGAAAATATCGATTTTGATAAGTTGTCTGATATGACACGAGGCTACACTTCAAGCGATATTTCTTATATTGTGATGGAGGCATCTCGCGAAGCCTTTCGTTCAGCAATCGAAATCGATGGTTGGGTTGATGTTGACCAATCACTCCTTGAAAGAATCATACAGCAAACGTCTCCATCTATATCCGAAAAAGATATAAAACATTATGAGAGTATGCGCGATGAGTTTGTCAACAAGAAAAAACAAATTGAGGTCCGTCCTCGTATTGGTTTTGCCGTTTAATACCAAAATAGGGGTGCAACACAGGTTGCACCCCTATTTTTTTTGAGTAATAATTTGTTTGTTTAGAATAAAAACTATAACTTTGCAAGTGAAAAATGTTATTAAATAGATTATGAAAATGAGTTTTTTGGAAAATGATAGACTGAAGGTGGAAGTATCTGCATTTGGTGCAGAGTTACATTCTATTTATAATAAATCCACTGGTTTTGAATATCTTTGGCATGGGGATAAGAGTTATTGGGGGCGTCGTTCGCCTGTCTTGTTTCCTATTGTGGGTAAGGTGTGGGATGGACGTATGAAATATTGTGGTGCAGAGTATGCTCTGAGTCAGCATGGATTTGCACGAGATTGTGAGTTTGCAAAACTTGATGAAAGTCAGCTGAGTAGGTTGTTGCTAAAGAGGGATGGGGATGTGCAAAAGTGTGGATTTGTCTTGTATTCGAATGAAGAGACTAAGAAATTATATCCTTTTGATTTTGCATTATACATTATATATTGTTTGATTGATAATTGTCTTGAAGTGAATTGGATTGTTGAAAATCGTACGGAAGGAGATATGTATTTTCAGATTGGAGCACATCCAGCATTTAATTATCGTGATTTTGATGAAGATGCGGATATTCAAGGTTATATGAAGTTTGATAGAACGGGAAAGATGTTGCTTACGACTCTTGAATGTGGCGGTTATGCAGCGCGCAAGCGTAGAGAGATAGAAGTGTCGCCTGATGGTATAGTAATAAATAAGAGTACATTTGCTGGAGATGCTTTAGTTTTTGAAAAGCAGTTGAATCGTGTGACTTTGTGTGATAGGAATGGAGAAGCATATGTAGAGGTGGAATTTGATGCTCCTGTTGTAGGGTTGTGGTCTCCTGCGAAAATTGGTTATGCACCATTTATGTGTATTGAACCATGGTATGGTAGGTGTGACGATAGCAATTTTGATGGAGATTATAATGAAAAACCTTATATAAATTATCTGAAAGAGGGAGAATCGTTTCGTTCGACGTATAAAATTATCTTGAAATAGCTACATTTGGACTGTTTAGTGGGTGTGTTTTGCGAGGGAGGTTTTTTGCATTTTTACACATAAAATAGGGAAAACGCGAAAAAAGAGGTCTGTTTAGACATGGAAAAAGTGGGTTTGAGAATGGGAAATGGTTAATTTTAGATCTATTTTTGTGCTTTTGATGTGGGAGTTTGCGGTTTTGTGGTAGGGTTAATTGTTTGTAGTTTAGTGAGATATAAAAAATAATATATTTTTATTGAAAAAAGTTTGAAAAATATTTTGAGGTTTCGGAAAAAGGTTGTATCTTTGCATCGCAATTGAGAGAGATACTTAATCGATCGAGAGAGCGATAATGGTGTGGTAGTTCAGCTGGTTAGAATACCTGCCTGTCACGCAGGGGGTCGCGGGTTCGAGTCCCGTCCATACCGCAAGAACCTTGGAGCGATTCAAGGTTTTTTAATTAAAACTTTCGAAAGAAAGTAAAAGAGGTTTGATTCGCTAGCTCAGCAGGTAGAGCACAACACTTTTAATGTTGGGGTCTTGGGTTCGAGCCCCAAGCGGATCACGAACAATCAATGCAAAATGAAGAGAATCCCTAATAATCAAACGGTTATTAGGGATTTTTGTTTTATTCCTATCCACTTTTCACCGCGAATTTGAGCAAATGTCACCTGCGAAATCGGTGGAGTAAAAATCCGCCAGAAACATCTCCACCGAATTGGAGTATATTTCACTG
>JAZQUV010000049.1:0-58906 GCA_045631465.1 Candidatus Aphodosoma sp.
TAGGGTCTTTCTTCGATGGTTCAACTTCCCAAACGTGGGTATTACCATAACGTTTTGAGAACACGAAATTTTCATCTTTATCCAACTTACCGTGGATAGACTCGATCAACGAGATAGGAACAATTTTTGCCATAATAATAAGATGGGTTTTAAAGGGTTAGTAACTTGAAAGTTTATTGCCTATGGGCTATAGACTTTCTTAAATAAATTATAAAGATTGCTAAAGCCAAGTTGAGCGTCGCCTTAGCATAGCTCAAACAAGTTTGGCTCTGCGTACGGCTAGCATCAACATTGCAATCAGTATCAGGATTAGAAATAGATTTGTCATATTCGAGTGATTTAGTTTTTGTTGACACACTCTATCAGGCACTACGATTGTGTCGGAGCGAATGTGATGGGTGTAGGGCACAAACACCGTGTCAGGTCGCAGAGTGATGCGTAGCATACTGGTAGTGTCGGTTTCATGCCGAGAGATATTTACGCCTCGTGTGGAGCTTATTCTCACGGGGTTTTTGTTTCTCACGGAATTTTCTTTTTCTCTCACGGAACTATTTTTATTTCTCACGGAATCCACGGAACTCACGGAATTAACGCTTCGCGTGCCATCCGGACACTCAGACCGAGTGTCCCTACAGAGTTCAATTTCGATAGTATCAGCCCCAATATGGATGGGTTGTAGGTGGGTTTCGATTCGTTCGGTGTGAGTTGTTGCTACTGGTTTAGTTACACCGCAAGCGGTGAGAATTAAGAATGAAAAAATAAGCATTAAGAATTTTAGTTTCATAGTTTTTTTTTAGAAGACAGAATAACAAAATGACAGAATTTTTTGTTATTATGTTCTTATGTCTTTTTTTTTCGTGTCATCATGTCTTCCTGTCTAAAATCAAAGAAGTTCATAAATAGCCCAAGCGAGATCGGCTGCAAGTTTTTCACGATTTTTTCTGTACGCTTCCACATCCTCTGGCGAGGTGCAGAAGCACACTTCCAGGATTATGGATTGAGGCGTAAGGTGGAGCATTCCAAGCCTACGGTGAGGCGTCTGCGACTCCGATTTTATGCACCGTAGAGGTATGTCGAGGGCATCAGAGGTGGTATGCGCCAAGCGAGAGGCGAACCGTAGTTCGAGTTTTGTAGCATTGTTGGGAACGATAGCCTCCGTGCCTCGTGCGTTGGGGTTAGAGTGGGCATTGAAATGTAGGTCGATAACAAAATCGATGTGTGGAGCATCTAATTCAATTCGCTTTTTGACAAGTTGGAGAGTTGCTTTGTCCTCGTCGACAAGCACCACGAGTCCGTAATCATTTGTCAAGATTTCGGCAATACGATTTCGAAGCCAGATATTTTCAGCACCTTCATCGAAGTGAGTAGCAGCGCATTGTGCGCCAGTATCAGGACCAGTATGTCCAGCAGTTAAAACAATCATAGTAATAAATTATGGTTTTTAATTGGTTTTTGAGTTGTTTTTGAATTCAATAATTTTGTTATTGATTCTTGTTACGCTCGGTAACTGAAGTAAACTTCGTTACACTCGCTTATCACAAGAATTACGATGCAAAGTTACAACATTCTGAAAGTGCGCTGACTGTTTCTGACTGTTTAAGTCAGTTTTGACTGTTTAATGTTGTTTATTGTAGGTTTTTCATGAATAAAAGAAACGCCTGCCACATCAATGTAGCAGGCGTTTGCTTTATATACCTATTTTTTTATTCTTCACAAGCAATATCTTGACTCCACATTCCCTCACGAATCAAACTATCGCCAAAATAATACTTCCCATATCCATGGCTCCGATTATCCTTATGTTCTCCAATATAAACATAACCATCGGCAGTAGTATATTTCCCAAATCCATTAAAATCACTATTTCGGAATTCCCCCTCATAAACACCCCCACTTGCGAAATAATAGATTCCCTCGCCCGAAAATTCATCTTTGAAGAACTCTCCCTCATACCTCTCCCCATTGCTAAAAGTATAAATTCCCTTACCACATCTTTTACCTCTAATATCCATCTTCCCAACATATGTTCCATTTTCGAACTTATGAGTACGAACAAAACAACAATTATAAACTCTTATAATTGCTTTATAACTAACAAATAAAACAACTATAATCAATAGCGAGTAAATAAACCTAAGAATATATTTTTTCATAACACTATTTTTTTGCTCTGCAAAGATAAAAAACGGATACTATTAAAAATTAAAATATGATATATAAACAATAATATATTACAATTATATCGCAAGATAATTTCGGGAAGCGACAATTCGCACCTATACGCTTTTGTGGGCTTCTATTTTTGAATATGACTAATTTATAAATTAATTCAGAAATATTTTTTCTTTTAGTTCTTTTTGTATGAAGTTACATCCAAATATTAATACTTTGGTTTTTGCTCTTGAAATCATAACATTTAATCGATTACGATTAAAAATAAAATCATAAACACTTTTTATATAGTCTTCATCACTTGATGCAAAAGAAATTATAATACAATCAACATCTTGTCCTTGTAATCTTTCTACGGTATCAATCAGTGGACATTCATTCATATCTATTGCCTCTTGAGCTTTAGCTCTAATTAGTCTTACTTGTTTTCGATAAGGTGTTATTATTGCTATATCCGTTGGTTTATTGCCTTCATCGAGAAGAATTTTTGTTAAATCAATAATTGCATTAGCTTCTCCCTCGTTTTCTTCTTGACAATTAGGTGTAGAAATGCTATCATCCATGGAAATAATAGAATTATCTAATCCTTTTTGTGATAGATAAGTCGATTGGAATTGATTTCCTTTAACACTAGCCGCACTTTTTAGAGAAATACCATAAGGTTCGTAAAATGTTTTACTTACCAACTTAGTTATATCTCCATTCATTCTATGTGTTTCGGGCAATACACAAACAGGTACACCTGTAATTTTTGTAGCACAATAGTCTAATATCGATTGCGATAAAACATTATTTTCTAACTCTTTTCTAAAGATAGGAGGCATCTGTCGGCTATCTCCAAAAAAGCAGATTGATGGGGCGCATTTGCCTAAAATAGAGGCATAGGTAAGTGGCATTAAAGATGCCTCGTCTACCAATGCAATATATGGTCTAAAATGACTCTGTGAACGCAACCCAAGATTGGCTATTGCACTCCAAATAGTCATACCAACTACATGACCGAATTTTTTCTTTTTACGATTTGTCTTACAGTAATTGTTATATTCCGAAAATTTAGAGCATTTTATAATATCCTCTCCAAGTTCCTCTGCTTTCAATAATTCACCTATTTTGAAAAGAGGTATTTTGGAGTTTAATTTCCTAATTCTCAAAAGTGCATTGTTTACTGCTTGATGCGTATTAGCAATTATGACAACCTCACGATTTTTTAGTGAAGAGGCAATTGCTGTTGCAGCTAACACAAATGTTTTGCCTGTTCCTGGAGGTCCTTGAAGCACATGTATTGGATAATACTCGAGCATCGAAGAAACAGCCTTTTGGGATTCTTTATTTAAAGTTGAATATATATGTTCAAAATCATCTATTTCAGAAGGATTTAATCTTAAAAAATCTACACTATTAACTGCCATCTCTCCCGAAAGCATACGCAAGAACGCTGCTCCTGGTGTTGCTGGTACAATTCCATTTAAACAAGCAATGAGAGAATCTAAAAGATTCGGACTATCAATCTCTAAATCATAAACTAAATCTTGGTCAATTGATTTATCAGTTGCAATTGTGATTGTATTAATACTGACATCAACAACTGTTGCTTTTATGCCTTTGTCGGATTCTGCGCTTTTAACTATTACTCTATCTCCAGAACGGAGTTTAGAATAATTGTTTTCTGCATTAAAAGTGCATGACTCTGAATCTGTTTCAATAACAGTTAGATCAGGTACAATTAAATCAGCCTCTATTTTTTCTTCTCGTGATAACTGTTTAGATACCTCGATATCTCGTTCTTCCAAATCTTTTTCAGTCTGGAGATAACTAAGTAATTTATTTTTAAATAATTCAAATTGTTCCATCATTCATTTCTTTTAGAAGTTTTTTGAAATAATCTCTTAAATCATTATCGACTATATACAAATAACATCCTTTCATTCCTCTCGACATCAATACACGATAAATATTGCGTACATAATCATCAAAAGTCATAGTTGCAGCTGCTACATTTCGTATTAAGACAGGGTCTTGGCTTGCATTTCTATCTGTAATTATTTTTTGATTTACTTTGTCGTATTTCAAATCACCACCAATTATCACTCCAGCATAATCAAATTCAAAACCTTGTGCTGTATAAATACAACCTACTTGTCTTATACCAAGAGGTTTATATGCCCATTCAAACCATTGAGGATATTTGTTGTCTACACTTAAAAGATTACGGTTTACTTTATCATTTGTTTCCCAAGGCATTGCAAAATCACCAATACACACATCTTTTATTAAATCTCCATTTTCTACTTCCTTCGACCAAGGCCAACAGAATCCAGCCATTACTCTGGCTGTTTGATTTGGCTTATTGTTTTGCATTACGATTTGGTCATACATTTCTTGAGGACCATCAAATATTTTCAAATCAAAATCTTCTACACTAAATGTTGATGTTATAGGTTTGTTATAAAGAACCTGCTCAAGCCAATCCATGTAGTTATCAGAACCATTGCATCGGAATTGCGATTTAAGCTCACACTCTTCGACTACAGCGTTCCAGCGTTTTGCTGCATCTCTGATAAGACTAGCCGAACCAATTTCTACACCACGAATAGCTTGTTTGTCATCTATAAAAAATACTGTGATTTTTGAGGCACGGATAATTGTGTCTATTTGAGGAAGTGTGGTTCTTTGGTGAGCTTTTGTATATTGATGATTGGCATTTTGTTGAATACGATGCGCTTCATCTACAAGCAATACATCAAGTGAATTTTCATCAGCTACAGCAGGAATATAACTTGTAACGTTTTTAAATAACATGCGAGTGCTTGGTCTTACTTGGTGTTGTACGCCTTCAAGTAAGGGTTTGGATTTGGTGGCATATTGAACATTAAGTCCGTGACCATCCTTTGAAAGTTTTGCTATTTCTGCTAAAAGATGTAGGGCTATGACTGTTTTGCCTGTACCAGGACCACCTTTAACGATGATTACACTTTTTTGAAAATCACCATTGTTGGTTTGGCGTAAACGAGTAATTTTATCTCGTATTATATTTCTTGCAACAATTTGATCATCAACTAATGAGAATGCAGATGTATCCCCATTTTGAACCATTTCGGTAACTTCATTCAATAGTTTTTTCGAAGGGCGAATAGGACTATTTATCATTTTATTGAATATAGATAGACCATCACCTTTTTTAAGCAATTGACTAAGTCTGGCGATTAATTCATCTTTTTGGTCTTTTGCATAAGTAGGATATTCTTTTAGTAATTCTTTATATTTGTCATCAAACAAATAAGATGGATTTTTAGGGTCATCTTTAAGATAATTATAACAATATGCTACTCCTGTAAGATGTAGTTCCTCATTGCTTATTACCTCAATAAAATTTGATAAATAGCCTTGATAGCCTTTTACTTGTTGCGATGGATGTGCCACAATTCTATTAGCATGACCAGTATAAGCTGTAACATTGAATGTTACATCATCAATCTTTTCTTTAGCATTAAAATTTCCATCACTATCTGCCAATGTAACACCCTTATTTCCCCATTGCTTTAATTCAATATGAATGACATTTTGCGTGTCATCTTCTCCTTTGCCATATATAACGCAATCAATTCTTCTTCGGCTAAAAGGAACAAGAAATTCAAATGTTACATAACTATCTTTAACTTTTGCATCATGGAGGATTTTAGATATATGAGGAGCATTGTTGGTCCATGATGCTATTTCATTTTCGCTACAGGATATGCCTGACTCTTGCGCGCGATGAAGCATTTTTTGGAAAACAAAATTTTGTTCAACATCTGAAACAAATTGCGCCTGTGTTTCTTGGTATAAAACTCGGTTAATCATATTTGCTAAATTTAAAGTTCATTATATTTCTTTGCACTCCCTTTGGCTTTTTCCACGGGATATTTTAATGCATTTTTAGCCAATTTTTCCATTACAATTTGTTTAACATCCAAATCATATTTAATTGCTATTTGTAATGCATAATTCAATACATCAGCTAATTCTTCTTTTACTTTATCAACATCAACATCTTCTGGTGATTTCCACAGATATGCTTCTAACAATTCCGAAGCCTCAATCGATAAACCTAAAGCTAAATCTTTTCCATTATGAAATTGATCCCAATCACGCTCTTTTGAAAATCGAGCAATAGCCAATTGCAATTCTTTTATATCACTCATTCTATTTTCTCCTATTATTTTTCAAACATCTGTTTAGCTAATTCATATGCTTTTGAGAAAGGCAAGCCAAGTGAATTTAATTTTTCGGGAATAGCAATTGCCCAACTCACATAGTAATATGCCAACATCTGATAACCACCAAATTCTCTATCTCCCAATGATTTTACACTATAGCCTTGTTTGTCGGGTGTTATACCATTCATTCCCAAAATAGCAATATCAAAAGCTACAATTTTTATCTCTTCTATCGACATCTTTTCAAACTCTTGCAATGCCCCGAGCATATACATTGACATCATCATCGTTTCAGCATCATTTGCACCATCCACATGTTGTTCTCTAAAAGAATCATTTTGTTCAATTCTTTCTTCTAGTGGATGTTGTTGCTCTTTTTCTCTTATTTCATTTATAATATTTTGTTTTTCAGCTATAAAACAATTTTCGTTCTCTAATGAAATAAAATCATCTAGATTTAATTCTTCCGCTATTACTTCGGTTAAATTATATTCTTCTCCTGGTTGATAACCTTCATTTCTATAGCAAAGATATTCTTCAAATATGTTTTCTGCTTTTGTTAATTCAGCTTTAGTATATTTATAGTTTTCGAGCAAATCAATTCCATATAACGATTTGAAATGCATAGCAGAAACCATATTCATTACTTTATTTGCTGAAACAATATTTTGAGGGAACATATCAATCGTTTTCATTGCTTGATTAACTGATTCGATATTACCCATATTCATATCAAATAAAGACAATAATTGCAATGGTCTGAAATATTCATGTTCATTGAAAATTTTGTCTTCAACTAGCATATCTAATCCACAGTTTGAAACTTGCAATAAAATCCCAGTTATCAAATCATCCAATATTTTGTTAACTTGTGTTGAATCTGATAATTTTCGTTGCAATTTTTGTCTATAACTACCTAATGTATTGAAAAACTTATTTTTATTTTCTATACTAGAATATGCTATTTTATTGTTTGATTTTTCTTTTGCCGAAATATTCATCTCTAAATGCATTAACTCATGCAAAATAGAGTGATTTACAAATGATGAATTTGATGAATTATATATAACTTCATGATAATTTTTGTTTCTAGTTGGAGCATAACGCAATTGAGCCTTTACTTTTAAATCTTTAGGTGTAAACGTAATAGGTAAATCTCGTTTTTCTAATTCTGTTTTTAACAAATTCAAATCAACCCAAAAATCTCTTACTTTAACAATTTTAGTGGCAATTTCAAGCATAAACTGATGTAATGCTTTTATAATGTGAGGATTTTCTTTTCTTACAATGCTATTTTTTGCCCCATTCAATAAAGTATTAAATGCTTCATCTAATAAACCTCGTTTGTCATAAATCAAAGCAAGACCATAGTAAGAATTAATATAACTCTTATCTAACGCTATTACTTTTTTGTATAAATCAATGGCTTCTTCTTCACGCGACAACTGTAGATATGCAGTTGCAACATTGTTGAGTGCAATAACATCATTATCATGGTATTTTAATACTTTGTTGTAATATGTCAAAGCACCCTCAGCATTTCCCTGTTTAGCTAACAAATTACCCATTAATATTAATGCCCACAAATTAGTTTCATCATATTTCAATGCTGAAATATTAATATCAATGGCTTCATCTAATTCTCCCTGCATCATTTTAGCTTGCGCCCAACTTCTATAGGCATCTGCATGGGCAGGGCATTTTTCAACAACTCTTTTAAAATAAGTTTCAGCCTCTCTATATTTTTCACTATTACACAAATCACAACCTTTCTTAAAATCACTATCAACTCCACTAATCAGGGCTGTGTTTATATGAATTTTTACGAAATCTCCATCTATTATTACATCTGGTTTATATCCATGATAAGTGAATAATTCAGTAAAAAAATCAAAGACTTCTTTTTCTGATTTATCAACTAAATTCGTAAATTGGCTTCTAAATTGTACTATATCCATAACTTAAGGCATTAACACCTTTCAGCTCAGGGCATAAAAAAAGCGAGAACCATTCTATGCCATATCCTGCACCGAAGGTATCGCCAAACACCATGTAACACAGATATGCACGAATGGTTCACGCCTAGATACAGACGTGAACCTTTATTCGTACTCATCCTCGTGTTACGTTCAAAATTGGCGATTTTTCGGCACAGAGAACAAGAACTAAAAAGCTCTAGATTAATATGTTAGTTTATTTATATTTTTCTGTTTTTTATTTATGAAAATTTGTTTTAAATTTAAGTAAATAATATTTCGATTAATACGGCAAAGATAGTAATTTTATTTTATATGAGCGTTATGTTCTTGTGTTTTTTTTAGGTTATCATAGATTGTTAAAAAAAATCCCCTTTCTTTTTTTTTGAAAGGGGATTTTATGTTCATGAATACACACTGTGAGTGGGTATTGTTTTTGACTGTTTGCTTGCTTGCAGGTTGCTTGAGGGTTGCTGTTGAGTAGTACACACTGTGAGTGGGTATTTACTAGTGAGGAATGAGGAATGAGGAATGACAGACCCCTCACCGCTTTGCGGAGCTCCCCTAACTCAGGGGAGCAGCGTTTTAGAGTGAGGAGTTAGGAGTTAGGAGAAAATGCCAAATGGCTAACAGATAGATAATGAGTGGGTTGTGGGTTTGGAGTGTGTTTTTGGGTATTTGTAAGTGGTTGAATATCACAAAAAAGCCAATAAAGTCAAAAAAGTCAAAAAAGCCATCGTGTCTTTTTGAGAAAATGATACTAAAAAAAATACGCGAACCTTATTAATAATATTTATATATAAGTATATTTTTATTTTTTTATAAAAAAGACACAAAAATATGCTTTGTCTTTTCTGTCTTTTCTGTCTTTTCTGTCTTTTTGCTATTACAACTTAGTCTATTTGTATGCTACCCACAACGAGAGAAAGTGAACGGATTTCGTTTTTTTGTAGTTCGAATGGTTCGTATTCGGGATTATCAGAGATGCAAAGGATGCACTCTTCGTTATCTGACTTTTTGAGGCGTTTTACCATCGGCCCTTCCTCGGAGTCGATGACATAAACTTTGCCCCACTGGATGTTTCGTGACTCACGAACACGACGGCATGCGAGGATGTCGCCACTATTGTATGTTGGTTGCATCGACTTGCCTGTTGCTCGAATCAAAAACTCTGCGCCTGCTTCAACAAGGTAGGGCACAACTACGTGTTCGCAATCGTCGAGATTGACACCATCGACATCGACGCCATTCCAACCTGCTACAGCCGAAATTGGCAGAAGTGGCAATGTGTTGTCTTTTCTTGTGCAGTATTTGTCGACATCTGCCATTGTTTCAATTTCGACTATCGGGTCGTTTTTTTCCATAAATCCTTCGCCCAACATTATCCATTCGAGCGAGATTTGTTGATAGTTTTGCACAAGTCGAGCTACAATTTCCGTGGTAAGCCTCAATCTGCCAGAGAGTATTTCGGATAATTTCGTAGGAGTTATAAACAATTTATTCGAAATTTCGAATTTTGTTTTAGCATAGCCCTTTTCAAGTAGCCATAAAATGGCCTCATTGAACCTCTTGTTTATCAAATCTTTATCCATGATTTTGAAAAATAGTTGAAAATTCGAGTTTAAAAAATTTGGTAGATATTCGAATTGTTTCGTAACTTTGCATCGTAAAAATACGAAGCAAAATTCTTGCTTTTTCGGAATTTTCGGCAAAGTTAGTATTTTTCTTCGGAATATCAGTGATAAATTAACTTTATTTAACTAATATTTCCAAGACAGGAAGACAAGATGACAAGAAAAACCTCCCACAAATGACACAAATAATCACTAATTTATTTTTGTGTTAATTCGTGCAATTTGTGGGCAAAACAAAAAATCATGTTCTCATGTCTTCATGTCCCCCCAAATTAAAATCATTATGAGTACTAAGAAAGTAAAATCTATTGCGGACATCGAAAGTCCAGAGCAACGTGAAATTGCCGTTGCTGTTGCTAACTACGCTTTAAAAGCTGCTGCTTTGACGCAGGGAAATGTGTCGCTCAATCAAGAACTTGTGGAAACACGCGACCGACATGAAGCTGAACTAAAAAACCTGAAACCTGACCGTGATAATGCGCTCTCGGAAGTGCAAAAACTTGCAGAAGCCAATCGTAAAAAACTGTTTATGCGCACCAAATGCCTACGCACCTCGTTCGGAATCGTTGGTTTTCGTAAAAAACGAATGACTTTTTCGCTCAAAACTGGCGAAACGACAGAGACGGTGCTTCAAAAACTAAAAGCGAGGAGGCCTGACTTGGTGGTTACGAAAGAGGTGGTGTCGAAAAATAGACTCTATGCGGCGCGCAACGATGAGGGATTTCGTCAACTGATGGATGAGGTGGGAATCCAAATCAACGAGGATGAAAATTTCTATGTAAAATTGAATGATTGATTATTCAGACAGGAGTAATTTTTAAGACAGAATGACAAAAGGACATAATTTTTAATATTCTTTACATATGCTGGTGTTCGCCCCCGTTGGGGACGAAGGAGTAGAGGGGTGATTCACTATCCGCAGGTTCCTTCGTTGCACTCAGTCACCAGCGGTTAAGTATGATTAGCCCCCTTCGGGGACTTTTTAAGGCAATGCTCGGAGTGCCATTCGGCATTAAAAAACTTTTTATCACCTTCGGTTCAAAGACCGTTGGTTCAATTTTCAACTTTCAACTTTTTTTTATGGTTTTTGCTAAAAAATGGGAGGGGATGCTTTCCCCGATAATGAATAGAATTTTGCACAACTCTAAATCGGATGCCGATGCTGATATGATGCTTCTCTCGGCTATGACCTCGATGTCGGCTTGTTTGCCCAATGTGCAGGGCTTGTATGACAACCGTGTTGTTTACCCCAATCTTTTCCTATTTATCTCTGCGCCTGCATCGGCTGGTAAGGGGCGGTTGATGATGGCAAAAAAGATTGTTGAGCCGATTCATCGCGAATTGCGCCAGGCATACAACGATGAACTTGCCCAATTTCAACAAGAGATGGAGGAAAAGGGTAAAACGATAAATGTGGATGTGAAAGTGCCTCAAACTATGCTGTTTATGCCAGCCAACTCGTCGGCAACTGCGCTCTACCAAACGCTCCACGACTGTGGTGGTTCGGGCTTAATCTTCGAAACTGAAGCCGATACGCTCGCCACCTCGCTGAAATCGGACTATGGCAATTTCTCTGACGGATTGCGCAAGGCATTCCACCACGAGGCGATTTCGTACAATAGACGGAAAGAGCGTGAGTATGTGGAGATTCAAAATCCGAGACTTTCGGTGGTGTTGGCAGGTACGCCACGACAGATTCGCAATCTCATTCCTGATGCCGAAAATGGTTTGTTCTCGCGATTTATTATGTATCGCGCCGAGATTAAAATGGAGTGGAACAATGTGTTTGCCAAGCGGTCGATGTCTGACGATGAATATTACAGCGCATTAGGCTCAGAATTTTATATGCTCTATAGCAGATTGAAAGGGCTCGACTACAAAATGGAGTTTGTGCTAACGGATGACCAGCAGAGGCAATTCAACGAACTCTTTGAAAAATGGCAGATGGAGGTAACCGACGAGCATGGCGTGGGTATTACACCTTCGGTGCGACGTATGGGCTTGATAGCCTAGCGGATGGCAATGATAATGTCGGTGCTGAGGCTCGACCCACGTGGCACGATGCCCACGACCTTGGAGTGCAACGATACGGATTTTGGTTTTGCGCTCGACACGGTGGATATATTGCTTGGGCATGTGGCTGATATATATGCCGAATTGCCATCGATAGAGGAAGAAGAAGAAACTGAAGAGATGACACAGATAGAAATGAATTTTTTGAACTCGTTGCCAGAGGAGTTTGATAATCAAACATATTCAAAAAAGGCAATAGATTTGTTTATCTCGAAACGAACAGCACAAAGATATGTGCAAAATTTTATAAAATTGAAAAAAGTAACTAAAATAAAGCATAATAAATATGAGAAAAGTAAAGTTTGAAAATCGTTATGGTCAGTTTCAGGCCGTAATCAACGAAACAAAGAAGCAGTTTCGCCAAGTAGAAAAGAACCTCATGAATTATCTTGACACTCACTATCCACAAGCAAAAGTGGTGGGTATTGAACCTTTGATGTCAGGCGATGGGATGTTTCGTGTGATGCTCGACATTGGCGTTTCGTTCGACTACAAACCTAAATACCAAATCGGCGAAGTGCTCGAAGTGATTGGCACTCGTGGCAAAGTGAAAATCAAAATCACTGGCATCTACATTCAACGCCTCTGCAATGCAAATGTCGAACAAGTGCTTAACGAAGGGTTTGCTATCACTCGTAAAGATGGCTACCGACAATATTGTTACTACGATAGAGAAGAAAAAGCTTTTTGTTATTATCGTTCGCATCACCAATGCCTTATCTCTTTTCTCTATCGCACCCTGGATGTAGAAACCGTGTTGAATAATCCATATAGCGTGGTGTATGAATTTACAATGCATAATGCATAATTTTCAACTTTCAAATTTCAACTTTCAACTTTCAACTCCCTTATGATAAGTTTTTTTCGTGCGCCTATCAGAAACACTACACCGCAGGCGCAGGTGTCAGTAATCCAAGTTTATAAGTATATAACCGGCAACTATGCCAAACTCGCAACCGAGCGTCTGCGCTCGATTGCCGATCACCATGAGGCTCGTCGCTACAAATCAGAGATGCTGGACTATGTAACTTTTTCGGGTTGTTTCAGCTCGCGTCGCACTGGTGGATTGATTGAACACTCAGGCTTCCTCTGCTTCGATATCGACAAAATCGAAAGCGAAAGGCGTTTGCAAGAAATTAAATCTCTACTGATAAATGATGAAGAATTGCACACGGTGCTCTGCTTCCGCTCGCCATCGGGCAACGGACTGAAATGGGTGGTGGAAGTACCAGATAGAGTTTGGCTACGCCAAACAGAGAGTACAGATAACAGATTACAGATTACAGATGTGATTGTGAAAAATCATCGAGTGTTGTACGAACGGATTAGGGGGTATTTGTTTGACCAATATGGTATAGAGACTGACCATACATCCGACATTGCTCGCCCTTGCTATTTAGGATACGACGACGATGCTTTCTACGACGAACCAACCTTCCACGCCAACCCAGCGCATCCGTTTTTATTAATGAGAAATGAGGAGTTAGGAGTGAGGAGTGACAGATCTCTCACCCCTAACAGTAAAATGGGGCTATATGATGATACAGAGGTGTTGGTTCGCGCAATCGAAAAACAGCGCATCGACATCACCTCTGACTATCACAATTGGATACGGATAGCCTTTGCCATTGCCTCGAAGCATGGCATCTCAGGCGAGGAGTATTTCCATCGCATCAGTCAGTTCCACCCATCCTACGACCCCAAAGAAGCCCACAAAGTATATCAATCCTGCCTCCGAAACAACAGTGGAGTAGTCACCATCGCAACGATAGTTTACTTAATTCATAATGCATAATTTAACCCCTCCGCCTTGCAGGCACTTTGACTTCGTCTTCCTCCTCCTTGCAAGACATAATGCAAATAAATTTGCCTTCTGTACTTGCTGCGTTCGTCGGTTCCCCTATAAACAGGGGAGGAGTTATAAAATGCACCATACCCCAAAAGCTGTCCCCCTGAGTTAGGGGGACGAGAGCTTGCTCGGAGGGGATCTGTAACTACTAACTCCTCACTCCTAACTAAAAAAAACTCCTAACTATTATGAAACGTGTATACAAATCCGATTTAGCTCGTGCAGCAGGGGTATCTACTTCTACAATGCAGCGATGGTGTCGTGAGCATCAGGAGAACCTCTCGCGCCTCTTTACGCCCCCTAGGGCAAAAATTTTGCACCCACTGGCTGTGCGATATTTGTGTGAACATTATTGCATAGACTTGCCGGATAAGAAATGATGCATCATAAACAAAAGGCTACCTTTGGTTGAAAGGTAGCCTTTTGTTTGTGTTATAATGAAATGGGTTTATTTCATGATTACGCGTGCCATTTCGAGCACTTTGTTTGAGTAACCCCATTCGTTGTCGTACCAAGATACAACTTTAGCGAAGTTAGCATCGAGAGAGATACCTGCGTTAGCATCGAAGATTGATGTGAGGGCGCAACCACGGAAGTCAGTTGAAACAACTGCGTCTTCTGTGTAACCGAGTACGCCTTTCAATTCGCCTTCAGAAGCAGCTTTCATAGCAGCGCAGATTTCTTCTTTAGTAGCTGGTTTTTCGAGAACTACTGTGAGGTCAACTACTGATACGTCTGATGTAGGAACACGGAATGACATACCTGTGAGTTTGCCGTTGAGTTCTGGGAGAACTTTACCTACAGCTTTAGCAGCACCTGTTGAAGAAGGGATGATGTTTTCGAGGATACCGCGACCACCACGCCAGTCTTTTTTAGAAGGACCGTCAACTGTTTTTTGAGTTGCAGTTGCAGCGTGAACTGTTGTCATAAGACCTTTTACTACGCCGAAGTTGTCGTTCAATACTTTTGTGATAGGAGCGAGACAGTTTGTTGTACAAGATGCGTTAGAGATGATGTCTTGACCTGCATATGTTGTGTGGTTTACACCATAAACGAACATTGGAGTTGCGTCTTTTGAAGGAGCAGACATGATAACTTTTTTTGCACCTGCAGCGATGTGTTTGCGTGCTTTTTCGTCTTCGAGGAAGAGACCTGTTGATTCAACAACTACGTCAGCACCTACTTCGTCCCATTTGAGGTTAGCTGGGTCCATTTCTGCTGTGAGGCGGATGCGTTGTCCGTTAACTACGAGGAAATTGTCTTCTATAGCAACTTCGCCTTGGAAACGACCGTGAACTGAGTCGTATTTTAACATGTAAGCGAGATAGTCAGGATCGAGCAAGTCGTTGATACCTACTACTTGAATGTCGTTGCTGAAGTTTTGGATTGCAGCACGGAATACCATACGTCCGATACGGCCGAAACCGTTAATACCGAGTTTAATCATAGTTTTGTTATTTTAAAGTGTTAATAAATTGCTGTGTTTTTGTCTTTGAACTGCAAAGTTACAAAAAAATATTATATGTTGTTGCTTTTTTTTGAAAAAATGTTGTTTTGTTTTGTGTTGGGCTTTTTTTTATTATTGTTGTGTTGTTTTATGGGTGGGGGTTATTGTATTTTTTTGTATTTTTTTTGGTGTGTTTTTGTTTTGCTTTTGGGTTAGAATAGGCCGATGATTTTGTTGTCGATGACATCCATTCCGCTTGATGCTGGTTGTTTTGGGAGGCCTGGCATGGTCATGATGTCGCCCATGAGGGCAACGATGAAGCCTGCGCCGATGGATGGTTTGAACTCGCGAACGGTGACGGTGAAGTTGTGTGGGCGTCCGAGGAGTGATGCGTTGTCGGAGAGTGAGTATTGGGTTTTGGCAACGCATATTGGGAGTTTGTCCCATCCGTTTTCTTCGAATGTTTTGATTTGTTTGTTGGCAGATGGAGAGTATTCTACGCCGTCGGCTCCATAGATTTCGCGTGCGATGATGTTCATTTTTTCTTTGATTGGGAGGTTGATGTCGTAGAGGTGGTGGAAGTGGTTGGCTCCATCGTTTTGTTCTATTTTGCGTATTACTTTGTGTGCTAGGTCTTCGCCTCCTTCGCCTCCTTTTGCCCACACTTCGGTGAGGCTGATTTCGTGGCAATTGGCTTCTGCCCAATTGAGTAGGGTGTTGATTTCGTCGTCGGTGTCGTTGACGAATCGGTTGATGGCGATGACGTATGGCACGTTGAATTTGCGTACGTTTTCGATGTGTTTGTTGAGGTTTTCGATGCCTTGGAGTAGTGCGTCGATATTTTCTTTATTGAGGTCGGCTTTGGCTACGCCTCCATGCATTTTGAGTGCGCGGATTGTGGCTACGATGACTACGCAACTTGGAGCAAATCCTGCATAACGTGCTTTGATGTCCATGAATTTTTCGGCTCCGAGGTCGGCACCGAAACCTGCTTCGGTGATGACGTAGTCGGCTAGGCGGCGTGCCATTTGTGTGGCAATGACCGAGTTGCAACCATGAGCGATGTTGGCAAATGGGCCTCCGTGGATGAATGCTGGGTTGCCTTCGAGGGTTTGAACCATATTAGGTTTGATAGCATCGCGCATGATCATGGCTACGGCACCAACGCAACCAAGTTCGGCCATGGTGACGGGGGTTTTGTCGTAGCGATAGGCGATGATGCATTTGCCGAGGCGAGCTTTGAAATCGTCCATATCGGTGGCGAGGCATAGGATGGCCATGATTTCGGATGCTACGGTGATGTCGAAATGGTCTTCGCGTGGGATGCCTTGTAGAGGTCCGCCAAGACCTACGGTGATGTTGCGCAATGAGCGGTCGTTCATGTCCATGCAACGGTGCCAAACGATGCGTGTTGGATTGATGTTGAGTTGGTTGCCTTGATAGATGTGGTTGTCGATGAGGGCAGCCACGAGGTTGTTGGCTGTGGTGATTGCGTGGAGGTCGCCTGTGAAGTGGAGGTTGATGTCTTCCATAGGGATGACTTGTGCATAACCACCACCTGCAGCGCCACCTTTGACTCCCATCACGGGACCGAGGGATGGTTCGCGTAGGGCAACTAGAGTTTGATGTCCAAGGCGATTCATAGCATCGGTTAGACCGATTGTGACGGTAGATTTGCCTTCGCCAGCAGGGGTAGGGTTGATGGCTGTGACGAGGATGACTTTGCCTTGCTTGTTGAATCGATGGTCGATAGCATCGAGGCGTACTTTGCATTTATATGGTCCGTAGTATTCGATATCTTCGGGAGATAGGCCTACTTTGTTGGCGATATGTTTAATTTTCTCGGGTTGTGATGCTTGTGCAATTTCTAGGTCTGTCATAATAAAATTTAATGTTAAGAGGTGTAGGGACACGGCATGCCGTGTCAGATTTTTTTTTTCTTTGTTACTTTTGTCATTGCCCAAAAGTAACCAAAAGGCTAGAGCTGTGCCTAAAAAGCTAAAAAATTAATATAAATCCTACTCCGATTGAAACTCGGGCAAACAGGATGCTTCTTCAAAGATTTGCATATGCTCGTAATTATGGCACTTCGATTTAGGACAAAGTAACCTCGCCAGAAATCGTCGTTGACGGATTTATCTCAATTTTTCTTGACGCTTTTTACGCAAGGCTCGATTGCCATGCGGCGTTTACGTGCGCTTTTAAGGCAAGGCACATTTAACCATCCGGATTTTATTAAAATACCAATTCTCATTACTCCCTTCGGTCGTGATTTTTGCTACGCTCAGCATATCTTAAGCGAGCTTAGCTCTGCCCTCGCTTATCGCAAAAATTCCTCATTTTATTCAAACGGGAAAAGGTATGCTAGTGAGAGTGTGATGCATTGGTTTGTTGATGATTTGAAGTACTCACTAGCGGAGTTGCCCATGACGTTGTTGAGTCCGAAATAGTAGCGTGCATCGATTGTGTAGATGCCGGTGCGAGTGTTTAACTCGAAACCGAGTCCGCCTACGATGCCGTAGTCGAAGCTATTTTTGGCGGGTAGGGTGTGTTGTTGGGCGTTGGACATAACAGTGTTGTCTTGTATGAGATATGCAATTTCTGGACCGAGGTCGATGAAAAAGCGAAAAAGTTGTTGGCCAAATGTGATATGGGTCATAAAGGGTAGTTCGATATAGTCGAGACGGCGGTGGCCATAGGTGTCTTTGAAGCCTTTTTGTGCGTAGTTGAGTTCGAGTTTTATGCCAAAATATTTTTCAGATATCATGCGAAATTGCGCTCCGGCATGGTAGGTCATGGGCATTGAAGGTTGACTGATGCTAGGATTGAAGAGCATCATCGACCATGATGTGCCACCGCGGAGGCCTACGGCATATTCGGGGTATGCTTGTTGTGAATAGGCAAAGCATACACTGAATAGGAATAAAATGGTGATATAGATTCGCGACATGTTATTGTTTGACTTCTTTTATAGATATATTGTCCCAACGAAGGAGATAGTATTTGGTGTTGAGCCAACGGCCTTCGGTGAACTCAAATGTAGGATATGATTGCATATAGATTGAAGGCGATGTTGACTGAGGTTTGCCATTGATAATGCCATTTAGGGCATAGGTGGTGAGGTCATAGCCGAGTAGGTCGTATTGAGCACCCACGGTTTGTTTGCGGGCACCAAACCAGGCTTTGTAATTTTGTTTGTACTCGTTAGTTTCTTGTGCATAGAAGAGGGAGTAGTAGAGAGTTTGTGGGTATTTTTTGATAATATTAGTACCCCAATCTTCGAATCCCCACACCTGGAGTTGTGGCAATTGATAGCGGTTGAGACTATCGATAATAGGAGCTACATCGTTGATTTTTGATGAACCGAGCACAAGTATTGTTGTGTCGGTGCCGACCATTTGTGTTAATGAATCGACATATTCTGGTTTGAGGGTTATTTCTTTGAATTCTTTTCCGTTTTCGACTAAGAGGGATTTAAGGTTGTTGGCAAAAATTTCGCCTTTGTTGGTGCAATTGTCGAAATGGGCAATGATGTATTGCAAATTGCGATGTGCAAATGATGCGGTTAGTACTGTAGAGAATAGATAGTCTTGAGGTGGATTGAATTGCAATAGGTTAGGATGATAGTAGGTAGAGTCTATCTTGCTTGAAAATGGTACGATTGTGGTGATGTTATTCTCTTTGGTATATGTGAGTACTTGATTGAGTTGTTCGGAGTAGGCAGGGCCAATGACGATGTCGATTTTTTGCTCTTTTAATTGTTGTATGACTTCATCGATTTTGCTTGTTGATTTTGGCAAATTATAGGTGTAGACATTGGCAGAGATGCCTTGATTTTTTGCATTATTGAGAGCTAATAGTGATCCGCGATAGAATTCGATGAAGCGTTGGAGATTTTTTTCTTCATTTGAATTTTCGGGTACAAGTGGTAATAGATAGGCTATGTTTAGTTTTGAGTTGTTGTTAGGTGTAGTTGATACGACAGGGTCAATTACGAGAGGGGTAATTGTGGGGATTGTGTCGTCGGTAGGTTGTGGTGTGACGTGAGTTTTGTGTTCTTTTGTTGGTTTATTTGGTTCTGTTGTTTGCTTGATTTCTATTGGTTGATTCGACTTTTTTTCTTCGATGTTAGATACATTGTTGTTGGGTTCTTGCGAGTTGCCTTTTTTTATTATTATTACAGAACCTGCTTTTAGACCATCGTTTAATTCGGGGTTGAGTGCGATGAGGTCATGAATAGCTACGTTGTATTTTTTTGATATTGAGAATAGAGTCTCTTTTTTTTGCACTATATGAGTTAAGTCAGTAGTAGTTGTTGTAGAGACTTTTTGTTGACTAGGAGCGGCAACTGCCTCTTTGTTAGTAGTTATTTGTTCTTTTTTTGATATTATGATGGTTTCGCCTACTTTGATTCCATTTTTTGCGTCAGGATTGAGTGCTATGAGAGTGTCGATAGGCACGTTGTATAGGCGTGAAATGCTATAAAGAGTCTGTTTGGCTTCTACGATATGAGTAGTTGTAGCTTTAGATTCAGACGTAGCGATAGTTTTGTGAATAGGGATAAGTAGTTTGTCGCCTACCTTGATATTGGTGGTTAGATTGATGTTTGCTTCGTGAAGGTCGTTTTGTTTGATGCCAAACTTGCGGGCAATAGCAAACAGACCATCTCCAGGTTGAATGGTGTATTCATAATATTTGTTACCATCTTTTTCTATAATAGGATAGTCGTGAGTTTGAGCAATGCAAATTGATAGACTAAAGATGCAGATTATGAGAAAAAATAAACGTTTCATAGGCATAAGTTATTTAGTCGCAAAGGGCATATAGGTCGCCTCGCGGATTGATTAACATTGTTGGTATATTTGTAGTTTTCAGTATTTTGCGTTCTTTTGGGCCGAAGATTATATCGTCGAGTCCGTAGTCTCGCGATGCAGATATGATTAAGATAGAATTTGGTGTATTAATGTGTGATTTTGCTGTTTCTAGTTCGATATTACTACTATCTTTTTTTCCTTGGGTAGTGGTGTAGGTCAAATCAAAGGAGTTGAACAACACCTTCATGGCTTCTATATTGGTTGCTGCTTTTGTTCCATAGTCGTTAGGTTGATAGAATTTTATGTGACTATTGAAATGTCGGGATAAAGATGATGTATAAGGTCCTTTTTCTCGCTCCTCTTCGAGATTGGTGACGGGAAGTAGAATTGTTTCGATGTTGTAGTCGAGAGGTAGGTCATTCTTTACGAATATATACGGCACTCTTAGTTCGCGACATTTGTTGAGGTATGGTTGTATTTCTCTGTCGTTGTTGAGACCAATAATTAGTAGTGCAGCGTCTTCTTCTTCTATTATTGAGCCTATATTATTTAGGACGTCGGTTGTGATTTCACGCATAGCAAATTGCATTTGATTGGCAATGAGAGATGCTACAATTTCGCTCGAGCGAGAATCATTATGTATTATTAATATAGGGCGCATAGGTGTTTAGGTATTATTATAGTTTTTCTAAAAGTTCATCTTGATTTTTTTGTTTGCGTTTGTTTTTGCGTTCTTCCTGCTCTTGAGCTTTAAGTTCTTGTTTTTGAGCTTCGACATCGGCTTGTGTTAGACGTTTAGGTTGACGGAATATATCGTCTTTAGATGTCGGGCATATATCTATTTGCCAAGTGAAGTTTGGTAGATAAAGCATATTATTTGTCACTTGTGACAATGGATACATCACTGCCGTAGGCGAAGGAAATACATTGAAACGTTCGAGTTGACCTTCTTTGAAGTATATTGTCATGTAGCTACTTTTGATGGTGTTTAGTCCAATGAGGTCTCCTTGGTCGGTAGGGTAGAATATCGATTCAACATTTCCCGAAATATCGACATAATCCAATTCTTGTTCTTTTATATGTGCGAGAATTTCTTTGCCCGATACTTGATTGTAGTGTATAGTGTCTTCTTCTTGAATCATTATGGCATTGTCGATAACATGCATTCGTTCTATCGAACCATCTTTAGGGTATAGATGTATGGTGTCGCCAGTGATTTGTTGGTTGTTATTCCAAATGATAGGCATTTGCATAAGGTGTAGTATCGAGTCGCCAGAAAAGAAGGTGAGAGAATCGCATACAGCCTGAAAATCATTATGATAGAGTCGCACATTGTGGTATGCTAATGTCATTTTCTCTTCTTCGCCTTGGGCGTAAGAGTATAGGGTGTCGCCATGTATGTAGGTAGTGTCGGTTTGCGAGTATTCTACCATCATTGCCGAGTCGGTGATAAGTCCAATATCACCATCTTCTTTGTAGTAGCCATAATGACCATGTAGGCGTATTTTGTTGAGCGAGTCTTTCAGTATCACATTATGGAATGCCTCGCCAACCCCATTGTTTTTGTCGTAGAATATGGTGTCTCCTTGCAATGTTTTTCCATTACCATGATTGATAAATGGTTTTTTGAGAAGTTGCGATTTGTCGGTATCACTATTATACCATCCCAATTCAGAATATATTATTGTGCTGTCGGAATGGTAGATATGAGTAGGTCCGAGAATGGTTGCCACTTTGGTTTCGGTGTCGTAGGTGAGAGTATCGCTTTTGATAGTTGAACTACTATTTTCTCCTACTACATCATATCTAAATTCGGCAAGTTTTGTATTGGAGTAGTAATAGCCATGTTTCGATACGAGTGTGTTGAGAGAGTCGACTAACTTGCCACCACAAGTGTAGTAACCAAGGTTTTTATTACGATTGTAGATGAGTGTGTCCGTATAGAGTGTAACTTCGCCGTTAATCATTTTCACATCGTGAAATAGGTGACCAATGCGACTATTACCGTTGTAATTCAGACGTTTTGAATATATCTCAAGCGAGTCGCCTTGTTCAATTTTCACATGACCATATGCTTTGAACGAGTTTGTTTTCTGATTCATATGAGCCGAATCGCAGTAGAGATAAACATCGTCATGGCGCAACACTACGTTGCCAATTAAGACTTGTATGTCGGGCAAACTATCGTTGTCAAAACGAACTAAGTCGCTACGTTCTAGGTATATTAATGTCTGTTTTCCACTACGTTTAGTGGTGTCTTTAGGTGATGTTTCTTTTTTTATTTTCTTCTCTTCTTTTTTAGGCGGAGGAGGTAATTGTTCTTCTATCTTTGGTTTGTTAGGATTGACAATTAGTTCAGTTGGCATTTGGGCATAAACAACACAACTGCACAGTAATAGCAATATTACTGGCAGTAGTCGTTTAATTTGTGTTGTTTTATACCTTATTTTTTGATCCATTCTTTGAATTCAAAGTCGCAATCGCGCCATTCTGGTGATATATAAATATATGTGTCTAAAATTTTCTTTTTGAGCCATTCTTTGATGGTTTTTTCGCGGAGTTGACTTTCACACATAGTTTTTAGGGTTTGAAAGTCGTCTGTTAAATTGGCTTTGTGGGTTGGTATGTAGTTCTTGAGTTTTACGATTGCAAACACTTCACGTCCAAGTTTTTGTGAGAACATAGAGAATGGTTCCGACACTTCACCTGGTTTCATAGTATACACCAATTTTGCAATTTCAGGTGGAAGATCTTGATATTCAAATTTCGACGAACCGCTATTTTGGTTTGTCATCAAACCATTATTCATTTTAGTATCTTTGTCGGACGACATAAGCGAAGCGGCTGCATCGAATGTGAGTTTATCGGTGCGAATGTCTGTTGCTATACTATCCAACGTAGTAAGTGTTTTTATTTTTATGTCACTTGTAATTTTTGGACGGAGCAATATGTGACGGCAGTTCACACGGTCGTCGCGACGTTCGATTAATTGAATGATGTGGAATCCAAACTCGGTTTCAATTACACGGCTAATATTGCCTGGTTCGGTGAGAGCAAATGCTGCATTAGCAAATTCTGGCACAAATGTACCACGACCAGCAAAACCCAATTCGCCACCTTGTTTTGCACTTTCGGTGTCATCCGAATAGAGGCGAGCTAACATTGAAAAATCTGCTTCTCCACTTTTTACACGGTCGGCAAATTCACGGAGACGATTTTTTGTAGCTTCGATAACATCGTCAGGAATAGGTGGTTCGATGGTGATAATTTGAACCTCTACTTGAGCTGGTATCGTAGGTATAGAGTCTTCCGACAATGTATTGTAGTATTTGCGCACATCCGAAGGTGTCACTTGAATGTTTTGCACCAACGATTGCTGCACCTGTTGCACCAACGATTGGTCTGCGATAGTTTGTCGCATCTCTTCTTTTATTTCGGTGTAGGTTTTGCGATAGTATTCCTCCAATTTTTCGCGCGAACCTATTTGACGAATAAAGAAATTCATTTGCGAGTTGACCTGACTCTCTACTTGTCCGTCATTGACTTCGATACTATCGATCTTAGCTTGGTGAATGAATAGTTTTTGTATTGCTATCTGTTCGGGTATTATACAATAAGGTTCGCCCTGAATGCGTTGTCCTTCGTATTGAGCACGAATGCGCTCTTGTTCCACATCAGAGCGTAATATCGCCTCGTCACCTACTACCCAAACCACACCATCAATCATATTTTTCTCTTGTCCTAATACGACAATTGAGATTAATAGCACGAATAAACTAAATGCAAATTTTTTCATATTTTAATTATTCTCTATTTATTTTTATTTGATTGTGACGCACTCCATATTCAAACATCTCTTTTTCGAAATTGTTAAGATAATCCATCTTGTGTTGGTTGTACAACATCGTTTGCACATCTTCTTTTATCATTTCAAATGGAGCAACTTCTCCTTGTGGGAGATATTCTGTTACATTTATTAGCATAAGATGTAGACTATCTTTCTCTTCGTAATAACCAATTTTATTGATTTTTAGCTTAGACGTTTCGGCATTTATTACATCTCCAACCACTCGCCAATATTCGGTAAACAAAACATAATCAGTTGCGTATTGCAACGCATATTTTTCTATATCTGCAATATTTTCGTTGAGGTTTTTGAATTTACGCTGTATGTTATCTGTTTTTATGTTGTTTGGCACTTTGATGATAGCACCTTTTATCACAGCGTCTTCCAACAAAAACAACTCTTTGTTCGATTCATAGAATTGTTTTGCCTCTGTTTCGGTCGGAAGCTTCACTTTTTCGCTTACCATCTCTTGTTGATAATTGTGTATCATCAAACGTTGGCGATATTCCTCTACCATTTTGTTTATTTCTTGTTGGTTCGAAACATTGCGCTCAGCATTCTTTAGTGTCAAAATATTAGTCGCCCAACGTTGAATATAAGCCTCTACAATCAATGCACTATCCGAGCTCGATGTTCCTTGTGGCACAATATGCTCAATATCTTCTTTGTAGAGAAAATTATCTCCAACCGAGGCTATAATACCTTCACTTTCACGCTCTTTTATATATTGTTCTATATATGAGCATGATGAGAATGTACTTATGAATATTATCAACAAAAATAGTTTTTGGTTCATCTTATCTAAGTGTATTTAATACTTCTTGATTAATTACCACTGGATATTTGTTACGAAGAGTTTCTATCCAAGTTTTTTCAAGGTAGTTTTGATAGTCTGCAGTAATAACTCCGCGCACATCGGTGTACGATTCTGGTTTCTTAAGTGTTTTGCCTACTACAATTACAACTGGCAATTCAGAATCTATTTCTGCATCAACAATTCTATTTTCGTCTTTGAATTTGACAATATCGACGTGGCAATTTTCACCTTTTTTCCACAAACCGCGTTCAACAGAAGCCAATGTTGTTGAGTCGTTGTTCACTTGTGTGCGAATGTAATTCACCACAGAGTCTGGATTCATTTTTTTGATTGTTTTTTGCAATTTATTTGCAGTCTCTGTATCTTTGCATTTTATTACGAAGCCTTTGAAACGTGGTTCTTCCCAAACATAATTTTTCTTGTTTCCTTTGAAGTATTTAGTCAAACCATCTGTATCTTTGATTGCTTTTTCCCAAACTTCGCGGTTCGAAACATCAAATAGCAATATCCCATCGTGATATTCACGCATCAAGTTAGCAAAATCTGCATATTTTGCTTCCAATTGCGAATCTTCATATTGGAGCAATTTTATCTCTGCAATTTGAGCTACTTTTGTGTCAACATCAGTACCCATTGCTTTAGTTGTAATATAAAATGCTATAAATTCGTTTGCCGAGATATTTTGATCTGCAAATGTAATCAAAGCATCAACTTGCTCTTCGCATCTAAGTTTCAATATCGAATCGTTGTGAGCATATTGTGCTATAAGTTTTTTTACTTTTTCTATTTCTGCAGTATTAATGGCGAAGTTATATTCTTCTTTCAACTTGCTGATAAACGATTCTTTTGCCGCAGTCGAACGACTATCGTATTGCATCATTCGTTGAATATCAGCTTTTTTCTTTTCGAATGGTTCAACTCCTTTTTTCTCTTTTACGTTGATGATGTGGTATCCGAATTGAGTTTTAATGATTTCAGAAGTTTCGCCAGCATTCAATGCAAAAGCAGCTTTTTCGAACTCTTTCACCATTCTGCCTATGCCAAACCAGCCTAAGTCGCCACCTTTTTGAGCCGAAGCTTTGTCGTCGCTGAGTTCTTTAGCCAATGTCGCAAAATCTTCGCCAGCATCAAGGCGTTGTTTGATTTCTAGCATTTCGTTGTATTTTTTCTTCTGAACTTCTTCCGACATGCGTTCGTTGCACATTTTCATTATATGACGAGCATTCACTTGTCCCCATGCCGGACGGCGATTGTGCACTTTTATGATGTGGTAACCATAGTCCGATTTAACAGGTGTAGATATCTCATTTTCCGACAATTCATACATCGCTTTTTCAAATGGCCATACCAATTGCAAGGCTGTAAACCAACCAAGGTAACCATGATTACGTGTAACAGATTGGTCGGCCGACACCTCATCTGCCACTTTGCCAAAGTCTTCTCCTGCTTTCAATCTATCAATCACTCTAAGTGCTTGATTGTATGCTTCTAATGTGTCTTCTCCTTCTGCTTTTATCAATATATGACTCACCTCGCAGTCTTCACTGAAGTGGCTATATGCCTCTTGATATAAAGCATCTTCCAATTTCGCGTCAGTCAAATATGGCTTAGCCAATTGTTTGCGATATCCATTCAATTCGCGTTTGAATGCAGGTGTAGTATCTAGTCCCTGTGCCTTTGCCTCCGCCACTTTCAACTTAAAGTTTACAAACAAATCTACATATTCGTCCAATGTTTTCTTATCTATAGCATTGTCCGAGTTGTTTTTGTTGTAGATGTATTCAAATTCTGCTTTTGTTATAGGCTCACCGTTGATTGTCATCAACACCTCTTCTTGAGCCGACAATTGCATCGCTCCGATAAGAGTCAATGTCGCAATAATTAATTTTTTCATAGTTCTATATTAGTTTTTTATTATTTCTATTTTCTTTGTCCCAAGAGCACCAACCAAGATGCTCTTGAGTATTTCTATTTCTAAAATGAGTAATGAATTCTCAATTCTCAACTCTCAATTCTCAACTCTCAATTAAAGAATTTCCTGTCATATCAGCTGGAGCTTCAATGCCCATCACTTTCAATATCGATGGAGCCACGTCTGCCAAAATACCATCTTTCACTTCGCCTTTGTATGTGTCTGATACGAATACAAATGGCACTGGGTTCAACGAGTGTGCTGTATTAGCCGAACCATCGGCATTCATTGCATTGTCGGCATTACCGTGGTCTGCAATAATGATTGTTTGATAGCCGTGAGCACGAGCAGTTTCCACCACTTGTTCTACGCATTTGTCAATTGTAACCACTGCTTTTTCAATTGCTTTATACACACCTGTATGACCAACCATGTCGCCATTTGCAAAGTTCACAATTGCCAAATCGTATGTCTCTTTCGCCAATTCTGCCGAGAGTGCATCTGCCACTTCGAATGCCGACATCTCTGGTTGCAAGTCGTATGTAGCCACTTTTGGCGAGTTAATCAAAATACGGTCTTCGTTTTCGTATGGAGTTTCACGACCACCATTGAGGAAGAATGTAACGTGAGCATATTTCTCAGTTTCAGCAATGTGCAACTGACGAGCACCTGCTTTCGACACCACTTCGCCCAATGTGTTTTCCACATTCTCTTTGTCGAAAATAATATTTACGCCTGTGAACGAAGCATCGTATGGAGTCATACAGTAGTAGTCTAATTTCAATGTTTTCATTCCCTCTTCTGGCATATCTTTTTGAGTCAACACTTGAGTCAACTCTTTAGCACGGTCGTTACGATAGTTGAAGAAAATCACCACGTCGCCATCTTTGATAGTAGCCACTGGTCGTCCTTCGTCATCTACGTGTACGATAGGTTTGATAAACTCATCAGTCACTTCGTTGTCGTATGATTTTTGTACAGCGTCAACAGTATTCACTGTAGCCTCGCCCACGCCATTCACCAACAAATCGTAAGCAATTTTCACGCGTTCCCAACGTTTGTCACGGTCCATAGCATAGTAGCGACCAATAATCGAAGCAATCTTACCGCCTGTTGTAGCCAAATGCTCTTCCAATTGCGCAATAAAACCTTTACCGCTGCGAGGGTCTGTGTCGCGACCATCCATAAAGCAGTGAACATAGTGGTTAGCTAAACCATAATGTTTTGCAATATCGCACAATTTAAACAAGTGAACCAACGAAGAGTGCACACCACCATCCGAAGTCAAACCCATGAAGTGAACATCGCCACCATTTGCCTTAGCAAACTCAAACGCCTTTTTAATAGCTTTATTTTCAAGAATAGAGTTGTCGGCACAAGCACGATTGATTTTCACCAAGTCTTGATACACAATGCGACCAGCGCCAATATTCAAGTGACCCACTTCCGAGTTACCCATTTGTCCATCAGGAAGTCCTACATATTCACCCGATGCTTGCAATTGAGAATGAGGATATTTAGCCAACAAAGAGTCCCAATAAGGTGTTGGCATTTGTGCAATTACGTCAGATTTTGTTCCATTACCGATTCCCCATCCATCGAGAATCATCAAAAGAGCTTTATTCATAATTCTAATACTAAGTTTTAAGTGGCAGTATAATAACGATTTAACTGCCCGTTTATTATGTTAATAATTTTATATTTAACGATTTTTGTTTGTAGAAGGTACATAAAACTACCAATTTGCAAATTTACAAAAAAATATTCAAATATCCAACTCTCCATTTATATAAAAAATACTAAAAAAGCATGGCAATTTTCATGCCATGCTACAACCATTTTTTCCCTACCCAACAGCAACCTTCTTCATAGGATAACCCTACCTTCTACGAAGGATATACGAAACATATACGAAGGATAACCCTACCTTCAAGCAACCTATGCCGAAGTAGAGTGACATTTTTGTGTTGTGATTTTTTGAAACTTTCGTAGGTTTGAATTAAGATGTGCAATAGTATATTTTGCCCCAAAGCACTATTTTGAGTGGTTTAGATTTATTCCTGTTTTTGCTCGTGGGTTGATTGAATCTTACTGAGGATTAGACGAATAAATTTATAATGAGAGTGATGTTTTTGTTATTGTATTATAAATTTGAAAATAGTAGGTACAGAAATAAAATTTATTATAAAATAATTTGTTTGAATTGCTAAATTTTATTACCTTTGCATCGTGTAACAAAAAAAGAAAATGCCTATAAGAAAATTGGTTTGATTAATATACATTACTTTAAATAGGAAGAAGCGTTAAGGCTAAATCTTGCTTTTTTGAAATCTGGACAATTTCATAAAACGAATCAAGAACAAAAGCTACGACGCTCACGTGTGTATACGCGTGGGCTTTTGTTCGTTGTAATTTGATTCGTTAGGTAGTCCAGAACCTCAAAAAAGCAAATTAACCGAAAAAAGTTCCACGCTTTTTTTGTAGGTATATTTTATTATTGGAACTTCGGAGTAAGTCGAAATGCCGTGAAGTGAGTAGATTTAAAATATGTTTTTTATTTAATTATGAAAAAAATAGTATTGTTTTTTTTAGCTTTGGGTATCTCATTAGTTTTAAATGCACAGACTAAAACAATAAATGTTATACCAGAAAATGCAAAAATTATTCAGAAAGGACTTGAAGTCGGTCAAGGTTCTTATACATTTAAAATTAAAAAAGAAGATTATGTTATTTTTAGATTGACCGCACCTGGTTATATTGACAAAACAGTTCGAATTTATAAAACAAATAAATCTAAAACTATTACTTATCAGTTGGAGGTAGATGAAGCTTATAATGCATCAGAAGCAAGTAGTGATATTGCTAATAAATCAATGACTGTTATAGTAAAAGAGGGTATGTCTATTGAAGAGGCTTGGAAAAGAATTATTTATTATACTTCGGATTTATTTCCTGATATGGAAATTCTTGATAAAAATTCAGGTTGGATACGTAGTGCTTGGATGAAACAAAATTTTGGACATGTAACTGTTCGAACAAGAATAGAAATTAAAGAGGTTCCTGGTCAAGCTTCTCTTACATATAAAGTTAAATTGCAATCGGAATATGCAAGTATTGAATGTGGAGAAAAAGATGAGTGCTTTAAACAATGGGAACGAGTGTTAAAAGCTTATGATCAAGCTATTCGAGATTTAGTAAATGCATTACAATAACACAAAAAAAGAATATATTATGAAAAAAATATTGGTACTTATTTTCCTTACCTGTTCTATTTTAGGAAATGCAAAACAATATTATTGCAAAGGGATTAACTTTGAATATAATAAAAAATCTTATCCACATGAGGTTACATCAACAAATGGTACGTTTATTGAGTTTGTAGAAGGTTCTATTGAAAAAATTTTTGTTCAACATTATACGCCAGAAAAATTTTTGTTGAATTTTGTTGATAAGGCAATGGAGTTTTCAAATAATTCTAAAAGACAAAATAAAGTTAAGTCTATGACAGAAGTGCAAGATGGTTCTGTTAATAATTATCCTTGTAAGTTTGTTGACTTTGTATATAAAGATTTTTATAGAAGAGTTTATTGTTTTGTAATAGATGATAAAATGTTTATCATAAAAATTGATGCTTTAAAAGTGAATAATGAAAGAAAAATGAATTCTTTTATAAAAAAATTGAAAATAGTAGATACTTTTGAGTATATCCCAGAATAAAGTTTAATAAAAAAAGCACCAAGTTTTAAATTTAAAACTTGGTGCTTTTTTTGTATACCCGGAGGGGCTCGAACCCTCGACCCATTGATTAAGAGTCAATTGCTCTACCAACTGAGCTACGGATACATCCCTTTGCTTTTTGCAACTGCAATAATTGTGCAAGCTGAACGCATAAGCCGATTATCGCATTGCGAGTGCAAAGTTACTGCTTTTTTCTGATATAACAAAATATTTTTTGCTATTTTTTAGGACAAGAAGACAAGAATACAAGTTTTCATGTTTTCCTGTCTTCTTGTCTAATTAATTTTCAGTTTATTGCCTTCTGCATCAACATCCACTACAACTTTCTCTCTATTCATTTTGCCAACAGATAGCATCTCCTCAACTATCAAATCCTCTAAGTGTGTCTGTATTGAGCGTTGCAATGGGCGCGCACCATATTGCTTATCATAACCCTTGTCGGCCAAGAAATCAACTGCAGCATCCGATACTTCCAACTCAAATCCTAAACCTTTGCAACGTGCTTTGAATTTATCCAACTCAAGATTGATAATTTGGTTGATGTCGTTGCGAGTCAATTGATTAAAGTTGATTATTTCATCAATACGATTCAAGAATTCAGGTGCAAATGTTTTTTCCAATGCTTTGCGTGTTACTGCATGTGCATATTCCTGATTGTCAGTTTTATCCGCAGTTGCAAATCCTACACCACGACCAAAGTCTTTCAATTGGCGTGTACCTGCATTCGAGGTCATAATAATTACTGTATTTTTGAAGTCTATCTTACGACCCAAACCATCAGTAATAAAGCCTTCGTCGAGCAATTGCAACAATATGTTATATACTTCTGAATTAGCCTTTTCTATCTCGTCAAATAGTACGATAGAGTATGGTTTACGGCGTATTTTTTCAGTCAATTGTCCACCTTGCTCATAACCTACATATCCTGGAGGTGCACCTACCAATCTTGATACAGAGAATTTCTCCATAAATTCGCTCATGTCTATACGCACCAACGCATCTACTGAGCCAAACATATATTCAGCTAATTTTTTAGCCAACAATGTTTTACCTACGCCCGTAGGACCAAGGAATATAAACGAACCGATTGGCTTGTTAGGGTCTTTCAAACCTACACGACTACGACGGATGGCACGAACCACTTTCTGTACTGCATCATCTTGTCCAATCACTTGTCCGCGCAATGCTTCTCCCATTTTCAGAAGTCTCTCATTTTCGCTTTCGGCAATGCGTGTGAGTGGCACTCCTGCCATATTTGATATAGTGGCAGTTACGTCATCGCCTGTCACTTCCACACGATTCTCTTTATTCTCTGCTAACCACTGTTTTTTCTCTAGTTCAAGTTGCGAAGCAAGTGTTGCCACTTGATCGCGATATTTAGCTGCAAGTTCAAAATCTTGACGCAATACAGCCTCTTTTTTCAAACCATCAAACTCGGCAATATTGTTTTCAAGTTCTTCAATATGAGCAGGTACACTAAGGTTAGTCAGGTGCATGCGCGCTCCTGCCTCATCCATTGCATCTATTGCTTTGTCGGGGAATGAGCGGTCGGTTATATAGCGTTCTGTGAGATTTACACACAACTCCAATGCCTCATCTGTGTAGCGCACTTGGTGGTGGTCTTCATATCTATCTCTGATATTGCGCAATATCTGCAATGTCTCCTCTTTTGTCGTAGCTTCAACCAATATTTTTTGAAAACGGCGCTCCAACGCCCCATCTTTCTCAATAGATTGGCGATATTCGTTCAATGTAGTAGCACCGATACATTGAAATTTTCCGCGCGACAATGCTGGTTTCAACATATTTGCCGTATCAAGCGAGCCTGTTGTTGCACCTGCACCAACTATCGTATGTATCTCATCTATAAAGAGTATGATATTCGGATTTGCCTCTAATTCGTTCATCACCGACTTCAATCTCTCTTCGAATTGACCACGATATTTAGTTCCTGCAAGCATTGCTGCCAAGTCAAGCGACACAATTTTTTTATCAAACAAAGCACGAGGCACTTGTCTATTTACAATGCGCGTTGCCAAACCCTCTACAATAGCCGATTTACCTACGCCAGGTTCGCCTATTAACACAGGATTATTCTTTTTTCTACGGCTAAGTATCTGTATTGTGCGTTGTATCTCTTGTTCGCGTCCCACAACTGGGTCCAACTCCCCATCAGCAGCTGCTTTCGATAGGTCACGAGAGAAATTATCTAATGCAGGAGTTGTCGAGTTAGGGTTTGATGGCATCGCCGATGTTTTGATATTGCCACCACTATTTTGTTTGCGAGGCATATCGTCCTCTTCGTCTTCTAAATCATCATCGCTATCATACACCGAGCCTGGTTTTGTCTGTGGCACATTGTTGCCTATCAACGTTTTGAACTTTTCATACGTAACTCCCATCTCATTGAACAACTTAATCAAATCTGTCTCTTTTTGGCGTAGTATGGCCATTATGAAATGATAAGTATGTACTTCGTTTGATTGAGAAAGTCGAGCTTCAAGATTAGCTAAAAGAAGTAATGATTCTGTAGTTTTGTGAAGCGAAGTTTCGTTTGTTCCTGATGATTCTACGTTCTTAATCTCCTCTAATTTTTTCTTAAGGAGATTGAGGTCAACACCCAATTTTATTAATATATCAAGAGCTGTGCAATTTGTCAATCGCATTAGTCCTAACAATATATGGTTTGGAAAAATCTGTTTGTCTCCTAATCTTTCCCTCTCGCCATTGCTAAATTCAATGGCATCATGCAAGTTTGTTGTTATATTATTGTTCAAATTCATCTATTGAGTGATAAAATATAGATAGTGAGTAATTTTTAATTCTTAAAAACCATTGTAAAGAATCTTAAGTCGCATTGGTGAATATTCATTCTTACCACTGCGAATAGTAGTGGCTGACAGTTGGGTTAACGGAGCAATTTTAGTCACCGATGTTGCACCTGTTGTTGTCGACATAGTAGATTCAATATTCACAGGCATCAATATCATTTCTATAACATCATCCTCCTCAACTGTTTGGTTACGAAGATATTTTGTAATAAAGTAGGCCAAATCTAATTTATAACCTTTTCTGCTCGAACTATAGTTTGCAATTATAGCCGTAGTGTCAGTCGCTGTTGGGATTGTGTTATACTTTATGAAGTCATCAAATTGGTCTGTAGTAAGTGCCAACAGATAAGATGGCATACCCATAAACACATCTGTGCTATCATAAGCAATATCTTCAATAATTATTTCAGCCGCATTCACGTTGAGTTGTCTATCGCCTATTGTAGAGTAGATGCGTTTACTCATTTTGCCAATCGGTATACGAATTTTAGGGTATATACCAGCTGCCGATTTTATATAGTTGATACTATCGTGGCATTGTGCAACTTGCTCAATGTCAGGATGTGTAAATTTGTTCAATTGGCGCACTTCTTTGTTCGATGGGAATATTACCGAAGTGTTAACAATTGTGTCTTGTCCATTCTTTTTGTAAGTATAGTGGTAGTATAGGCACATCGTGATTTGGTTAAAACAAATCAATGTAGAAGAACCATAACGTGTGGTTATATACAGACCTTTAAATTCATTCAAGAAAGCATCTTCACTTTTGTATACATCTTGAGGCATATTGAAGAAACGCTCCAATTGTGTTTGGTCGAACTTATAGCGGACATATGGAGTAGCAGCTGTATCTTCTTTCACAGAGTCGGCACGCGACAAGTCAATCGAAGTCATCAAGCGTTTTCCCATTAGGATTGTCGAATCACAAAAATCCCCAATCTCTAAATTCGACAAATATTGAGTGTTGTAGTCAATCGACTGTTTGTTGATTTCATAGATACTAAATTCAAGAGGGGCATATGCCGACCCAAACCAGGTGTTGTAATACATCATAAGAATCAACGAATCTGGTTCTGGCTTATATTTTTCTTCAGGAAATTTGTATCCAATAGGAGGTGCAATCTGTAGCAATAACTCTGCTTTTGTAGTTCCATATTTTGCACTATAGAATTCACCAAGTATCATAGAGTCGGCTTGAGCCGAAATAGCAGGAACATAATAGTTCTCACTTTCAATGAGAAAAGTGTCCGATGCTATTATGATTTCGTCTTCTTGTGGTTGAATAGTAATACCTACTGATTCATCATTTTTGCATGATGTTATACATGCCACAAGTGCAATTATAACATATATAAAAATTTTTTTCATTGTTTTAAGTATTATACTCTATAAAAAACACTAAAAGGGAATTAGCTTATAGTCCAACTCCCTCTTAATTAATTTATACCTTTTTTATATTAATCGTTCTCTTCTTCATTTAGTTCAGGATACACTTGAGTGAAAAAGTTCCAATATCTTTCGTGTCTCTCTTCTTCTGAATGAGGCAAATAAGGTACCCCTTTCTCTGCAATATAACGTTCCAACTCTTCTGTTATTGTGTCAGATCCACAAATTACAGCATCAGAGTGGTTAATCGCTATTTTGTGCAATTTTTCAGTGCTTAATACATCACCTTTTAATATCTCAACATCAGATTCCTCAATTTCATCAAACAGTGCTCTAGTTTCGAAACCTTCACGTATTTTGCATTCAAAGTTATCGTTATAAATCGAATAAATGATTTTTGAATTAGCAAAGAATGGGTCTGATGCGTATGATTTTTTGATATACATTGGTGCCAATGCAGATATCCATCCATTTACATGAATAATATCTGGAGTCCAACGCAATTTTTTGATTGTTTCCAATACGCTACGCACATAAAATATGCATCTTTCATCATTGTCATCAAAGTATGTGCCATCTTTATCTTGAGCGATACCACTGCGACGGAAGAAGTCTTCGTTGTCGATGAAGTAAACTTGCATTCTAGTTCCTTGTACTGTTGCAACCTTGATGATTAGTGGATGGTCTGAGTCGTCAATTATGATATTCAAACCTGACAATCGTTGCACTTCATGCAACTGATTGCGACGCTCATTTATATGACCGAAACATGGCATAAAAGCTCTAATCTCGCAGCCTTTCTCTTGTGTGTATTGTGGAAATTTTCTGCAAATTTCTGCAATTTCAGTCTCTTTTGTGTAAGGATCAATCTCTTGTGTTATGTACAAAATTTTAACAGGTTCTTGGTCTTTCATGCCTTTTGTTTGATATGTGTTAAAAACTAAATTTTTGGGAGTGCAAAGTTACAAAAAAAAATTGATATAGGCAAATCTTATTTTTGTGAAAATATTTTTTTAATAAAGGAAGGAATCACACCAGTGATTCCTTCCTTTATCTATTTGCTGTATAATTATTTGCGATAGATTTTATGTGCTTCTTGAGTGTTGTTGAAGTTTATAATAACCATATACAAACCTTGTGGCAATGACGAAATATTAATTGTATTTACACTATTTTCGGTCATCATTTTTTGTCCTTGTATGTTGATTACTTCTACCGATTGAATCTCTTCCGAAGCTTCAATAAACACAATATCTTCCGAAATTGTAGGGTAGATCACGCAGTTAGATTTGAACTCTACATCTTCTACGTTCACATAATCGTCAAACACATATTTAGTAGGAACTTCAGGCAATTGGAAGTATTGAGCTGTGTATACTTTCACTTCACCTGCATTTAATGTTATTTTTGATTCTGCAGGTAGAGCATTCGGATTGTTTGCTAGATAGTCATACCAATTAGTTGTTCCTGTTGGGAGTGTGCATTCTTGTGGGGTAACACTTACGTTTGACACAACGAATACACGATTCACTCCGTCGCCCCAAGTGATGCTACGGATAGGGCGTCCGTGTGCTAGGTCTTGTGCTGTTGGATTGCCTTCGAATACTTTAGGCAATATACGAGTACGCAATTGGTTGATTTGACCCATAATTTTGTATTGGTTCATACGCTCAGCATCTTGATAGTATTTTAGTGCCTCAGGTTGTGGCTTTGGCGATGTACGATTGCCTTCGTCTTCACCTTCTCCTTTTTCGTTTGAGTTAATTGAAAAATCATATCCAATTTCTTCAAACATCCAAAGCATTTGAGGTCCATTTAACATTGTACTCATAGCAAGGTATGATGCTATGCGGTTAAGGCGTGTTGCTTTGTCGGTTTTAATTGCGCCATTACCCCATTGCATTGCTTTATATTGGCAACGTTCCTCGTCGTGAGATTCGGCGTATGAAACGTAGTTGTCTTTATTGGCATTGTAGAGAGCACTGCTATTTGAGCCATTGTACCATCCCATTGCAAGTTCGTAGTAAGCGTGACTAGTGTTTTCCCAACACATCATGCCATTGTTGGCGTAGTCCGAACGATTGCCGTCCCAATGTTCGAGAATGAAATATGCATTAGGGTCAACTGCTTTCACACCTTCGTTGAAGTAGTGATACATGATGCGTTTTTGTTCGTTGCAGTTAGGTCCGCAGAAACCATGACTCAAGTCCATACGATAACCATCGATTTTGTACTCTTCTAACCAGTAGTTCAATACGCGAGTAAAGTGGTTGAGTGTTCCGTCAAATTCGTGGTTGAAGTCTTCGAATACGTTGCCATCATGTGGTGCTTTTGTATTGAAATATGGATTGTCTATCAAATTTTCATAACCTCCGAACACTTTATTGAATGGAGCCCATCCTGTTGCGTGGTTGAATACCATGTCAACAATTACTGCAATACCACGCTTGTGACATTCATCTACTAATGCTTTGAATGACTCAGGTGTTCCGTATGCTTTGTCCAATGCAAAATAGTGAGTTGGATTATATCCCCAAGATACGTTGCCTTCAAATTCACAGATAGGCATAAATTCAATAGCATTAACACCGAGATTTTCGATGTAGTCCAATCGTTTTGTAATAGCATCGAATGAGTGAAGTGGCGAGAAATCGTATACCCACAATTCGTAGATGACGAGGTTGTTTTTGTCTGGGCGTTTGAAGTTAATTGTAGCATCCGACCATTCGTATGGTTTGCGAGCTGTTTGGATTACTGCACAAGGACCATCTGCTGCTGCTGGGTAAACCAATTGATTAGGATAGATATCCTCCGAAATGTAGTGGTCGTTAGGATCTACTGTCTTGTGGGTGTAGGCATCTGAAATTTGTACCATTGCGCCATTAGGTCGTTTTACGGCATATTGGAATACATACTCTTTGCCAGGTTCTAGACCTGTGATATCGAGCCAGAAATAACCTGTTTCGCCATCTTTTTTCATTTGATATTCAGTTGTATATGCCCAATCGTTGAAGTCTCCAATTACAAATACATTTTGAGCAATTTTATTGTTGTTGTCTTTGTAATAAAGAGAGAGAGTTACCTTTGTTGCATCATCTTCGTAGTAAGTAATACCATCTTGCAAACCAGCAGGACGTGATTCGTTGGTTGCTTCTGCAGCGACGCAGATAAAAATAGAGTCGTATTTTTCTTCTTCTCCTTTCACGGCTTTGGCAACACAAGTGAAGTTGCCTTCTGTGTCGAATGTATATTCATGATTCAATTCTGTGCCTTGTGCGCTTTTTACCTCAGTATCATTTACGTATAAAGTGATAGTACACTCTTCCGAAGCAACTAATTTAAAGTCAGTTTTTGTGCCTTTGTCGAGTAATTGATTACCTATAGGGCTTTCGAACTTGACACTCAAACCTGCATCTACTAATTCGACGAAAATATCCGAACCATCAGCTGTTTTGCCTTCTTTTGAACCACTAGGTCCATCGTTGAAAACGAACGCCATTTTGAAAATCTCTTCCGATTCAGGACATCCGTAGTATTCGTAGATATTCGGGATAGTCAATGTCCAAACATCACCGTTTTTTGTCATTTTGTATTTATCGCTACCATCACGCCACTCAGGTGTAGCATATTTCCAGTCACTACCCGATTTACTTTCTGATGTGATAAGGCCGGTGTGTGCATAGCATGCTGTAGCTCCTTTCATACCTCCATTGCCTTCTGCAGGGTTGAAGGTCACAATTATTTCGCCTTTATAGCCTTTAGTGATAAAGGCAGGTTCTGTTGTTACTTGTGCATTTACAAGCACGCACAACAAAATTACACTTAATGCGCATAGTAATCTTTTTACCATAATCTATTGTTTTATTGTGTATTATAAAAAAATTGCAACGATGCATTTAACACGCAAAGTTACAACTATTTTTTGAGATATGCAATTTTAATTTTTTAGCTTCACTATGAATTTATATTTCCATTGGTCGAAATACAAATTTTCTTTCTCGGTTTCACATTCACCTCTCTGAAAGTCCACCGGCTCTGATCTCTCGTATTGTTTCTTTGGTGTCAATTCTGCGCCCCAATCTGAGTTTACAATCAATCTGTAGGCATCCATTCCTCCGAAATAGAAATAGCGTTCAGCTTCGGTTTTTCCCCACGATTGCACTCCGAATGATGGGTCGACTGGTATCCAGCCCATGCCCTCGATGTAGATTTCGCACCAATCGTGTAGGTTGTCATATCCTGGATGCAACATAAATCCACTCTGCCAACGTGCAGGGATGCCTAGATAGCGACACATTGCGATGTAGAGTAGCGTCACTTGTCCGCAATCGCCGTGACGGTTTTCTATCACATATTCTGGAATATTGTCGATGATTCCATATTCGCAAGCCCCAGCCCATGGGTATAATTCTCGTATTGCAGCAAAGAGTTTTCGTGCTTGATAGTATGGTCGTTTTTCTTTGCCTATAATGCTGTCGGCTAATGATTTAATCTTGTCGGTAAACAGACAGTGGGGGGCGCGTTCTGCGAGATATTGTTTTAGTTCGGCGTTGTTAGGGTCTGTCTTTTTGTGTTTGAAGCAACGAGGTAGAGGATTGTATTCGGCGTATGTTGCGAATTCATACACAATGTTGAACATCGTAGTGTCGTGTGCATCGTAATTTCCCTCCATATATGCTGTAGAGTGAGTGCTAGAGTTTACTTCTACGTTTCGGTTGCGATGCTTTATGCTTATGTCGGTTTGGCGTGCTTGTCCGGTTTGTGGTAGGGGCAACCAAATTTTGATTAGTTCGCCATCCTCTAATCTTGATTGAGGGGTAAAGTATAGTCTGTAGTCGAACTCCCACTCTTGACGCACAAATAGATTTTGTTTAGGCGACTCTTTATGTTCTGCCAACACGGCTCGAATGTGATTCATCACCACAGTATCTCTGCCGGCGCGTTCTTTGCCTTCTAGTCTAGTTTTCAATGCTCGTGCCTCAGGGTCAATGCGAAATAGATTGTCGGCAGCGCGACGGAAATACCATTTCTCGCCATTGATGATGCGATATTCCAAAGCTTTCGACTCCTCCCATTTTGCAATTTGGGTTGAATCTACATCGGGGTAGTATTTTTGGATATATGGCATCAAGTCCGACAAACGTTTGTTGAAATCTATTGCCGTTCTGCGCTCCACCTCTTGAGGGGTGAGTATTGTGAATAATATAATTAGTAAATTAAGCATTAGAAAATTGAAGTTTCTGATTGAAATAAAACACACAGTGCGAATAAAAATCTGTGTTAATCTGACGAGCGACTTCTTGCGTAGCAAGAGAGCGAATTTTGTAAAAAACGAGAGCAGAAGCTAAATTAATTTAGATTATGCCGAGTGAGAACAAAGTCACGAGCAAAGCGAGTAATCAAAAGAAAAAATCAGAGAAATCTGTGTAATCTGTGGGAGATAAATTTTTAGAGTATTTCTTGTGAGACAAAAATCTTATTTGATAGAGTGACTATATACTTTTAAAAGAGGCGACAACAATCCAAGTGGCTGATACATCACAACTTCGCCCTTTGCAAGCGTCTGTTTTACGTCGATTAGGCGTTGATTGCTACTGCCTCTGAACAATAAATTCTCGTCTCGCAGAGCCAATTCAAATTGTCCATCCACCAATACGTCAATGTTTTGGAGTAGAGGCAATGCCTTTGAGTTTTTGAGTAATTGCTCGATTCTGAAGCCTGTGTAGCACCAAATGTTTCTATTGCTTTTCGATTTGATGGTGGCGGCTAATTCGCCGAAAGCCTCTGCTTGAAACATTGGGTCACCACCGCTGAATGTGATGTCTTCGCCTGTTGCCAACAGTCTGTCAGCCAATATGGTCGTATCGGTTAGAGTGCCGCTGTTGATGTCCCACGATTGAGGGTTATGACACCCCTTGCACCTGTGCCCACATCCAGCACAGTACACCGTAGTTCTCAATCCAGGACCATCAACCGAAGTCGACTCCACAATGCTTATAACCGATATCTCCATTTTATATATTCTTTTTTAGACATGAAGACATGATAACATGAATTATTTCTTGTCTTCTTGTCTTCCTGTCTTATAAATTTAATTATGTACAACTCTGTCTTTCAATTCTGCCAATTTTGCTGAGTTCCAGCGGTCGGTAGTACCAACGAGGTAGCCAGTGATGCGTTGCAATTTGTCGATATTTGTGCTACCACATTTTGGACAAACCTCCAAACCATTAGTTGCATCTTCGTGACCGCAATTGAGGCAACGATTTCTGTTGTGGTTCACCGAACCATAACCGATGTCGTATTTATCCATCAAGTCAACGATTTGCATAATTGATTGAGGGTTGTGTGTAGCATCACCGTCGATTTCTACATAGAAGATATGTCCACCACCAGTCAATTTGTGGTATGGAGCTTCGATTTCGGCTTTGTGGCGTGCGCTACATTTGTAGTACACAGGTATGTGGTTTGAGTTTGTATAGTAGTCTTTGTCTGTTACGCCTTCGATTATGCCAAATTTCTTTTTGTCGAAACGAGTGAATCTACCCGAAAGACCTTCGGCTGGAGTAGCCAAAATACTATAGTTGTGGTGATACTCTTCGCTGAATTCGTTCACGCGGTCGCGCATGTAGCCAATGATTTTCAATCCCAACTCTTGAGCTTCTTCCGATTCGCCGTGATGTTTGCCGATGAGAGCAATCAAACATTCAGCCAATCCGATGAAACCGATACCCAATGTACCTTGGTTGATTACCGACTCGATAGTGTCGTTTGGTTTCAAGTTTTCCGAGCCATTCCAGAGTGTCGACATCAACAATGGGAATTGTTTTGCGCGAGCAGTTTTTTGGAAGTTGAAGCGTTCGTGCAATTGGCGAGCTGTGAGTATCATCAATTCGTCCAATTTAGCCATAAATGCGTTGATGCGCGACTCTTTGTTCTCTATTTCGCGACATTCCAATGCAAGACGCACGATGTTGATTGTTGAGAACGATATGTTGCCACGACCGATAGATGTTTTTTCGCCAAAACGATTTTCGAACACGCGTGTACGACAACCCATTGTAGCTACCTCGTATTTATAGCGTTCAGGGTCGTTGATGTCCCATTTTTCGTGGTGGTTGAACGGAGCATCCAAGTTCACAAAGTTAGGGAAAAATCTGCGTGCACTCACTTGGCAAGCCAATTCATACAAGTCGTAGTTGCGGTCCTCTGGCAAGTAGCTCACGCCACGTTTCTTCTTCCAGATTTGGATAGGGAATATTGCTGTGCCACCATTGCCCACGCCACGATATGTGCTACACAACAATTCGCGAATAATGCAACGACCTTCAGCCGATGTATCGGTTCCGTAGTTGATTGAGCTGAACACCACTTGGTTACCACCACGTGAGTGGATTGTATTCATATTGTGGATGAAAGCCTCCATCGATTGATGCACTCGTGTAACGGTTTGGTTGATAGCGTGTTGTTTGATGCGTTCCAATCCTTGCAAAAAGTCGAGGTCGCGAGTGATATAGTCGTCGATTTCGGCATCGTAGAGCGATTCGTATTTTTCGCCAGTCAACGCCTCAATTCTTTTCACTTCCTCTTTGTAACTTGCTCTTACATACGGCGCAAGGTAGAAGTCGAATGCAGGAATTGCTTGACCACCGTGCATCTCGTTTTGAGCAGTTTCCATCGAAATACAACCCAATATCGAAGCAGTTTCGATGCGTTTAGCAGGGCGACTTTCGCCATGGCCAGCAAACAAACCATTTTGCAACAATTTGTCCAATGGATGTTGCACGCAAGTGAGCGATTTGGTAGGGTAGTAGTCTTTATCGTGGATGTGTATATAGTTGTTTTTCACCGCCTCACGCACTTCGGTTGATAACAAATAGTCGTCAACGAAAGGTTTAGTAGTTTCCGATGCAAACTTCATCATCATGCCCGCAGGAGTGTCGGCATTCATGTTTGCATTTTCGCGAGTTACGTCATTGTTCTTAGTGTCAATGATTTCGAGGAACATATCGCGAGTTTTCGAACGACGAGCAATCGAACGTTTATCACGATATGCAATATAGCGTTTTGCCACATCCTTGCGCGAAGATTTCATAAGTTCCATCTCCACCATATCTTGAATCTCTTCTACGCTCATTTGTTCTTTGCCTTTATAGGCAATTCGGTCAGCAATTTGGCAAAGCAATGCATCGTCCTCACCCATATCGGTGCTCATCATTGCCTTACGGATTGCAGCTTTAATTTTTTCCTCGTTGAAACCAACGATACGACCATCTCTTTTGACTACTGTTTGTATCATGACGTTATTATTGTTTATTTATTTTTTACGTAAATTTTTGTGATAAACGAGAGAAATAGAAGTTTACTTATATTTCCGAGTAAAGCAAAAATCAATGAATTTAACTGCCATTAATTATCCGTTAATGGAAAGTGATAATTTATGGTTAATTTGAGGTAATTTGCGTTTACTATTTATATGTTTTTGCGCGAATTTTCAACTTTCAATTTTTGCGATAAGTGAGAGCAATCAAACTTGTTTGAATTGCCGAACGGAGCAAAAATCTTGAGCAAAGCAAAAAACTTTCAACTAAAAAATGCATTAAGTATTTGAAAATGTGTATTGCTATCGAAAATCGCAAGCGACAACAAAGTTATAAAAATTCCCCGAAATAGACAATAATAAAACACTATAAAAATAAAAAGTTTTCCAAAATATTTTTTATAATATTGATTTGTAGCGTTTTAATTTTTGTATAATGACAAAAAGTTGTCCAAAAGTGAAAATATTGAATAAAACAGAAAAGGACGTTCTAAGTTATCAAAATATGCCGAAACCCAAAAACTGTCCCTCTGAGTTAGTGGGACGAGGACGAAGTCCGGAGGGGGTCTGTAATGTAAACAAAATGCATTTTTCAGCTAAACTGACGAAGAACCTTACTTCTATCTTATCTTCAATATAGGATAAACATACTATAAATATAGGATAAATATACTATAAACATACTATAAACGAATGTGCACATAACGAAATCTCCTACTTCAAAATATCAAAAAAAATCTATCACTTTCCTTGTTTAATTCACAAATAATCCCTATCTTTGCATATAATAATGTAGTGACGCACTTCTCGTGCATCCGTTCAATGGGAATAAAATAGAGTTAGGTGATGGCTGGAATACTAGCATCTCAACCAACATAATCCATTGCACCGATGGCGATGTGGAGATATAATGGATGCCGCAGTGCGGATTGTTGTACAAAACAAAAAAAGAGTTCTAAATAAAATTTTCAGATTGTATATTATTAACGAAATAATTTAAACAATACATAACGATATTAATAATAAATAGCTATGAGAAAATTAACTGTATATGGCGAATTATATCTTGAAGATCAGAATTGGTCTGATGAATGGTGTACCGATATAGAGCTTGAAGATGAGCAAGCCAGCAATCTTATAAGGCTAATTACTTATTATTGCGATACCGACGTGGAACGTATCGGTCTAAAAGAGGCGTTTCCTGATGTTTTTGATATCTTGGATAAGGCGTGTTACAAAGCAACCCTTGATGCATATAACGAGTATTTGAGATCTTGCGGAAAACCAAAGGTCAATAAGTTGGACTTTAAGCACGAAGTCAATATTCCACACGAATATCAAGACCTTTTCTTCTAATTAACTATTATGAGTTGATAATTATTGTTCAAACCAGACTAATAATATAACATAATATTAATAACTATAAAAAATGTACAAAGTATGACATGGCAAATTGACTGGATAGATGCAATCTGCGCAGTATTGGCAGAAAAGGGAATGCCAATGCACTATGAAAAAATTACCAAAAGGATTCTTAAGAGAGGATATAGAACAGATCCTGATTTAGTCCATGCGAAAAGAGAGGTGAATACTCTCTTATCGAGGAAAAAAAATAATGTGTTGTTCAAGAGAGTAGGGACAGGTGTTTACGGGTTGATAAATCCAGCTGTAACTGTATCTCATTCTCATGTAGGGACAGTAGTTGCTGGATTAGCTTCAGTTGTTGTGTGGCCTTGTACCTCATATAAGTTTGGTGATTCTAAATACAAGTGTGCATCAGATTTCGTAGATTCTGAATACCTCGAAAAACTGTCTGACTTGGAGAAGAATCTTCTTGAGTTGATTGTGAATTTCCGTCTTCCTTTGGTGAATGAAGAAGTGTTTTTTGCAGATATTGTGAAAGATTTGGAGGTCAAGATTTTAGATAAGGCAGAACCCAGTTGTATGTTGGTAGATGCTGCCATTTTTAGAAAGAAACTTAAGGAGCTCAAGAAGTATATCGCGTATATTGAACGCTGGTTACAAGAGAATCCGTTGTTACAAGAAAATTCTCAGTATGAGCATTTGCGTAATCGCTTGAATAATATGCGCTCAGCCGTTAAAAAGATTGAAGATCTCCTTCGTAAAGCTTCTGGCGGTAAGGTGAAGGTTTGCTCTCAGCCTTTGGGGAGGTTCGTTCCTGGACGCGAAGGAAGTAAACCACAGGTCCTTATATACTATGAGAGCATTAAGGATAGCATTGAGGACGGTGAGACTTGTTGGTCAGTAATGGCAGGTGTATTTGTCCATGAGATGTTCCATGCTTGGAATTATTTTAATGCAGGGCAAAAGTCAAGCTCCGTTTTGGCAATTGACGAACCGATGGTGGAGTTTGAGGCACTTTACTTTTTGAAAAGACTAGAGGATTTTACGACTTCGCAATCTCATCCTCTGAAAGATGATGTGAAGGATGTGAGATGGGATGGGGAATTTAGAGTCCAAAATAAGCAACGATCGATAGGCGATGTGGCGGCTTATGGTTTTGGGTATTATCTGTTTGAGAAACTGAGTGATAGTGATTCAATACAATGGATAGAAACTTATTCTAAAAAGTCAGCTTCTATAAAAAGGAGTGAGTTAGTCAATAATGTAGAAGATGCCCTAATACCTATATATCCGTTCGAGTCAGAGGATGAGGTAATGGAATGGTTCGAAGAGATTATTTTTGACGGATATGTTACTTCTGTGATTGTAGGAAAGTCAGCTACTACTAAAGTTTATTTAGATGTTTTGTTGCGTAAATTGGTTCTTGCATGTATAAAAAGGATAGGTTGTAGCTTTGATGCAAAGGAACTCTATGCATTTGCTCCTATATTCGAGGTATGTGGCCTACAGCGTGAGAATTTAGAGAATGCGTTGAAACAGCAACTTGATGAACTTGTCAAGGAAGGTATCCTAGATGCCCTTCCAGATGACTATTATAGTATGAAATAGACAAGCATTGAAGTAAAACCTATGGCCCCAGCTTCAACTCTTTCTATACCCCCTACAAAATAATCTGATGCGGTTGCTCTAGATTTTGCCAAACACCCAAAAATTTGCACATATCAAAAAAAGTTATATCTTTTCAAAAAAATTGTATACCATGAAAATAATCTACAATCCTTATTTAACAGGTAATGTGTACATTTCACAGAATTTGTGGGATGTAGTAGCAGTAGGAGATGCGGCGCTTTTGGAGCAACTCCTTATGCGCGCAGGTTTGCCACAAACTGTGGTGGACGATTCCGAAAAAGCAGAAAAAGAGCGAGCTAAAGCCTATGCAGATGCGATAATGGCACAAGGGGATACACTCTTCTCTGCTTCTATTCAGTCTGATTGGGAAGGCACTGCCAAGCAATTATTGAAGTGGCGTGATTTTTTGGTTATGGCTGGTTGGACTACTGCGAGCACCATAAATGCAGAAAGCGACAAACTACGAGTTTTTGCGTCATGCGACGAAGCTCTCAAAGCCTATCCGAGTCGTGCTGATAGATGGAGAGAGGTATATCAATCCCTCAAAGACGGACGTAAGATTCTAAGTGATAAGGATTCTATTGAAGTTCGCATTCCTAAGGCATTAATACCGCCAATGATTGCCAATGTATTAGAACTACTACCGAATGTTTCGTACGCAATGGAGTCTTTGGATAAAGTTCTCAACATCAAAGATCATTCTTGCACTGTTATTACTACAAACGAGCTATATGAGGCGTGGCAATTGTTAGTGAAAATTCCGTATGACGCACAAACCATGCTGGTCTGCGCTGATGAAAAACGGTTAAATGATACGATGCAGGCCATTGGCGGTGACCAATGGAGGACGGATCGCGTTGGATGTCCGCATCCCGCTGCAACCATCTTTGACCAGATGGATGTTCCTAATCGTCTTGTTTGGTTGGATTGCGCAGGCAATGGTTTGACACCTGATCCTTATGATTTTTTGACATCTGAAGAGAGAACTGCGTTGGGCATTATAGATGCAGAAACGCGTAGTGCAATGCAGATGCAGTGGTTATATACGACACTCAATGGAATCAAAGATTGGATTCTTGTTTCTCCTAAATATCATTTGGGTGAATTGCTTGGAGAACATCCGATTATCACTACGCTGAAGCAAAACAAAGAGTTTTATGATGATGCTTACGCTAAAGGACAGAAGATTATACTCCCACAGACGGAATCAAAACAGATTGAAAAACTTGCTCCATTAGGCAATATCTCGATTGATAAGGATATACTATCAAAAATTCTTCCTCCATCAGATAGTTATTCCGCAATTGACACATTGGTGAATGCTCCTTTTGATTACATAATGGAAAATATGGGTGGATTGATTGCTCCTGAAGATGATCAAGAGCCGCATGAGAACCTTATGAAGGGACCGATAGCGCATAAAGTAGTGGAACTATTGGTCAATATGAACGATACCGAAACTTACTCCGTAGGGGATATGCAGATGCGTTTTGAAAAACAATATGACACCATCTTTGAGCAAGCCATGACAGACGAAAGCCTAAAAGAAAACGCACAGTTCTTGAACCTGCCCGAAAATAAAAACCTGCTAGCTTTATTCAAAGATGAAGCTAAACAAAGCATTGCAAAGCTGATTGAACTCATTATTGAGAAACGTCTTACGCCTATTCGTTCGGAATACGAACTGACAACTCGTTTTGATTCATTCAAGAATCCTCACGGATTCATTGACTTGCTACTTGAAGATGCAGAAGGCAATCTTGTTATCATTGATTTGAAATGGTCCAATAATAAAATTTACCCTGATAAAATTAAAAAAGGAGAAGCCTATCAACTCTATATGTATAAGTATGCTGTAGAGGCGCAAATGGCGCCAACGAAAGTAGCATGGTATGCATATTATTTATTCCCTAAAATGGAATTGTATACCGAACCTAAAGGCGTGACCACTAAATGGGAAGATTGGTTGGATAAACGTAAAGAACGCTTGGCGCAATTATCCGCTGGCAATATCGAACCCGTAGTTGCTAAATCAGATAGGGATGAATATCCTAAGCACATTATTTTGAAAAACAAAAAAATAAAATAATTGACTATGAAAAACATCACATATATTAGTGCAGGCGCAGGAAGCGGTAAAACTACTCGTATTATTAAAGAATTGGTAACGGCACTCCAAAAGATACGTCCGTCCGAGGTTATGATGACCACTTTCACCCGTGCAGCAGCGCAAGAAATGCAAGAACGTGCAAAAAAGGAATTGTTGGAATTGGGTAAAATCAATGAGGCGAATGAGATGGGTGCAGCCACCATAGGCACTATCCATTCCGTATGTTTGCGTTTTATCCAAAAATATTGGTATCTTATCGGTATTAGTCCGGATTGCCAGCAAATGGATGAGAATGATTTCAACTCCTATGTAGATCAATCCCTTTTTGAAAAGGTCTCCACGGAAGACATGGTAAACTTTGAAAAATGGCGCAAGGTGTTGGATTGGAAAAAGTTTGACGGAAAGCCCTATGTGGCTTATTGGCGAGATTGGTTACGAATAATGGTCAATAAAGCCCGCTATTATCATATTGATGATTTGGAACTCAGCCGCATAAAATCCATCAATGAGATTAATGCAGTTTTTAATCGGCACCCGTTCGATGAAAAAAAATGTAAACGGTGTTTGACAGATTTGCAGACAGCAATGGAAAACGTACAGGACACTGCAAGGACTGCTAATACGAATAGAGAACGACGTGATTATTTAGCTAAATATAATCCGCTTATTGAACATGGAAAAATAGAAATCAATCCAATCGCAGCGATACAAGAAGAATATGATGCACTAAAGACCGAAGCTACTAAGGTGGTTTTTAGTAACGAATATAGAGATGCTACCATCGCCATCGTTGATAAATTGTTTAAGATCCTGACCATTTGGCGTAAGGAATACCAAAAATACAAGAATACGAAGAAAATGCTAGACTTCAATGACATGGAAGTCCTTTTCTTGGAATTGCTAAAAACTCCAGAAGTACAAGCAGAGATTGGCAAATACCAACTTGTCTTGGTGGACGAATTCCAGGATTGCAATCCTATGCAGATAGATATATTTAAGCGTATATCTGATTTAGTTCCGCGTAGCATTTGGGTCGGCGATCCAAAACAGGCTATCTATGGTTTTCGAGGAACGGATACTGCATTGGTTAAAGAGGTAAGCGATCAGATTATCCACGATAAAAATGGCTGTATTCGAGACAGCTTGGAGATTAGTTATCGTTCACGCGAAGAGTTGGTGAAGTATGTGAATAATGAATTTTTAGGTATATTTAGCAAGGCACCATTCACTTTACCAGAAAAAGAAATTGAGTTAAAAGTAGGTAGAACATATGCAATAGAAAATCCACCACTTCCGCTCCAGTCATGGACCGTAAGGAAAAAAGGTAATGGTGTTGATTTTACAGCTCTTGCTCATAATATTAGAGACTTGGTAGAGTTGGGAGATACCAATGTAGAGCCCAAAGGTCAATCTAAGCGTTTGGCACAATATGGGGATATTGCCATACTCGTTCGAAAAAATGGTACGGTCGCTAAAATTACCAAAGCACTTCGTGATTTCAGTGTGCCGTTCTTCGCAACGGAAGATAATGACAAAGACGCGCAACCAATAGAACAAAAACTACTGATGGCTTTGGCGCAATATAAACTCAGTCCAAAGTATCGCCCACATCTCCGTGCGGATATTCTTCATTTGTTGAAATCTGTTCCGACACAAGATCTTCTTGATGACTATTTTGCTAATATCTCTGTTACTTTGGATGAGAAAAAGAAAAGACAGTATAATGGACGAGACGAATGGAAAAAAGATGACGACTTAATCAAATGCATTGAACAAATTATTTCTGATTGCTATGTAAATGGGTTATACGATACTTTGACAACTCTTGTGGATCGATTACGAATATATGATCTCGTTGCTATGTGGGGTGACTCGGAAATACGTCGCAGCAATATCAGTCGTACATTACGTTTGGCGGAAGACTTTGATCATCATTGCGAAATATTGAATATCAGCGACCCAACTTTTGCACAATATGCAGAATATATGGCAGAAGCGCAAGCCAAAACAGAATTGGATCTAAATAGTCCTTCTGTCAAGGTTCTTACTATGCATAAGTCCAAAGGGTTGGAGTGGCCGATTGTTATTTACTACGATGGGGATAATGATTTTGCTGAAGACGAAAAAATTGTGGAACGTGAGTTCTTCGGTATTCGTGAGCAGAGAAATGACGATGACACCTATTGGCTTCGCGTGTTCCCTTGTATAACCGATAATAGTACAGCATATCAATACTTGTATGATGAGGATTATTTCAGCGAGTCTAAACAACGCATAGAGGCCGATGAAACGCGGTTGCGTTATGTGGCTTTCACGCGAGCGCGAGACATACTGATTACAGTCAGTGTGGATAAAGATGGAGCAGTCTATACTCCTGATCCTAAACCGCAAACCTACACGCTGATTGATACGGCTAAAACGCAGCAAAAGGGTAGCGATTTGACCTATCTTGTCAATCCGAGCAAAAGCGGTATAACTTCTGCCTTGAAATCGTCTAATCCTATTGAAGCCCAAAGCATTAATATTCCAGAGGAGAAAGGCGATGTTCGTATGAGCACTATCGGCACTTGTATCCACAATATCTATGCCGCCTACGATGCATCGATTGATAAACAAACGTCAATATCAATGGCACAAAGGTTGATAGAGTCAGCCAAATTGACTGAGATTCTCAAGGCTGAAGAAGTAATTAAAGCTGTCCGCTCATTGTGTGATTATCTGAACCGAGAACATGGCACTCCTACATCTATAGCTCATGAAGTTCCGTTCTCTATCGCCCGCAAGAATGGACAGTTGTTGCGTGGAGAGATAGATTTGCTATGGCACACCGAGGATGGCGTTGTGTTGGTGGATTATAAAAATATTCAGGGCGAAGAAGCCAACCCCGAGCACTATGCTTCTCAAATGGAAGCATACCGAGAGGTAATCGAATCCGTTGGCCTTAGATGCAAAGGCATCGTCCTATTCTATGCCACCCTTGGACAAATCATCGAACTTAAATAAATTATTACAAGAAAGAAGAAAGTAGCGCATGCAATGACTGTGGAAGTTTGACTTCTATTACCATTCCAAATAGCGTAAAGAACATTGGGGGTGAGTAGGCATGAAGTCGTGCCTCTCTCCCCAACCTTTTTGTCTATAAATTAAATAATCAATAATTATGAAACTCTATCATGGTTCACCTGAATTATTTTCTGCTTTTGATTTGAGCAAAGCAGGCGAAGGTACAGGTGTGAAATTTGGTTTTGGTGTCTACCTTACTGAGTCTGAGGCTAGTGCAGTGCACTATTCTCAACCTCGCAACATGGAGCAAATGGCTCCTAATCACTATCTCTATACCATAGAGATACCTGATCTTATTCCTACTAACCACTTGGTATCTGCATTGCCTGTTAACGACGAGATTGTTAGCAAGGTGCAAGCGAAATTGGGCGTTGAAGTTCCTGCTAAGGTGCTTCAGCAGGGCAAAGAGTTTCGCAAATGGGTTGGTATGACTTTGCTTGGAACTAAGAAAAGCACTTTTGCCGAGGAGAAAGCAGCTGCTCAGTTGCTCAATAGCCTTGGCATATTGTACAATGTGTGGCCTCAAGCACAAACCAAACCCGATGGTTTGAAGAATATTGCTGTGTTTGATGTAGCTAATGTGAAGATTGTTAAGGTGGAGCAAATTGAGATAGAACTTAAGTGTAATAAGTACGTTCTTATTAGTAAAAAAGAGGTGTAATATGGCAAAAATCGTAAATTGGATAAAGGAGTTTTATCCACAGTACATGGGTATAAATCGCTATCCTGCTAATCAATGTGCTTGTGTGAAAGGCGCAGCAGATGAGTGGGGGATACTAGGCAATTTTGGTCGTGCATCGGTAGTGGTTAACGGCATAGAGTTCAGCAATACAGAGAAGTTATTTCAATGCATGAAGTTTACGTATGCTCCTGTTATTCAGGAAATTTATGCTCAAAATAATATGAGCATAAAGATGAAGGCTAAAAAAAAGGAGTATGCACAGTATATCCGTGAAGATTGGCCAAAAATTTTTCTAGATGCGTTGAAGTTTGTGCTTGTAACCAAGTACGAGCAATCTGAGGATTTTCGCAGTGAATTGGAGCGTAGTAAGGGACTTTACATTGTAGAAGATGAGACTGGTCGCAGAAAGGAGGCTGATGCTTATGGTGCAGTGCTTGTAGGTGACGAGATGGTTGGTCCAAGTCTTTTAGGACAATTCTTAATGGAGCTTCGCGACACTGGTAAGTTAGATTATACTTTGCCTGCAGATGTGCTCGATTTCATCGAACATCTAAAATAACCATTCTAATCACTATCTAGGCTTCTTATTTATAAAACTAACAAATAATAATGCATATGATAAACATAGAACGCATCAAATGGATGTATGAGAACTTCGGGCTTGCTGCGGCTGTTGAGTCTGCAGCTTATGATTTAATTGCAACTCTAGCATTTATGGGTTATTGCCTGACACTGCCATACAGATTTGTCAAGCTTTTTATACAAAACATGAAAAAGCGCTCTAAATAAAATTTAGCAATAATATAGCAGTTGTTCCATGGCTGGTTCTATGTGGTATGCTACTATATGTCAATATTTATATTATTATCAAACAAAAATCGCATCCTATTATTTAGGGTGCGATTTTTGTTTGGTTTTAGGGGAATTTTGTTCTTTTATTGAGGCTTTTTGAGAGAAGGTGATTTTTGTATATTATTGAAAATTAGATCATTATTGTTTGTGTGAGTGAGTTTTTGGGGATATATAAAGGTAACTTTGCAATTGCAAAGTTCGCAAAGTTATGGTAATGTGTTGATTATCTTGTGTTTATGGTAAAATTGAGTGAATGTCTAGATTTGGGTATTTGTTTGATATTTAGGATATTAGGTAACTTTGCAACTTTGCAAGTTGCAAAGTTCGTTGCAAAGTTGGTCTCTTTTTCCTAAAAAAGTAGACAAATATAGGTTTATTCTAACTTTGCAAATCGTTGGTGTAAATGTGGCGGTTTTCTACGGCACAGGTTGCTTGCACCTTGCTTGACGTAAGGGTTGATTTTGGTTGCCTAAAGGATATAAAATAAGCCTCGAGATTCATTGAGATTCTCGAGGCTTATATTTTATGTAATAATCCACAATTCAATTATGAACCGAAGGTCTTTGTGGCCTTGGCGAAAAAATTATGAATTATGAATTGTGAATTATGAATTAATTACATGTCCCATTGTTCGAGTGTACCGAGCAATTCGTCGAATGTGTGACATTTTGCTTTTTCTTGTACCTCTTTGATTTGGTTATGTACTGCTTCGTCGTAGCATTCTGTTGGAACGGCGCGAATTACACCCATTGCGATTGGCATATCAGGACCTTCCATGAGAGCCAATTTGAGGTGGAGTGTTGGGTCTTCAGTTGTAGCATCGTGAACGAGGATGTCGTTTTCAGTCACGCCATTTTCGCCGATTGTAACAACTTTCAAATTCCAACCATCGAGCACAAGACCTTTGTTGCGGTCTTTACCAAAAATCATTGGTTTGCCGTGTTCGAGAACTACTGTGCGTTCGAGACGATCTTCTTTAGTCGCAATCCAATTGTTTGCGCCATTGTTGAAGATAACGCAGTTACACAAGCATTCGCATACTGAATATCCTTTGTGTTCTGCTGCAGCTTTCATTACCATAACAGATGTAGGACCATCAACGTCGAGTGTACGAGCGAAGAATGTGCCACGAGCACCCATTACCAATTCTGCTGGACGGAAAGGACGTTCTACAGTACCGAAAGGTGATGATTTAGACACGAAACCTTTAGGTGAAGTAGGTGAGTATTGACCTTTTGTCAAACCGTAGATGCGGTTGTTGACAATCAACATGTTGATGTTCACGTTACGACGACAAGCGTGGATGAAGTGGTTACCACCGATAGCGAGACAGTCGCCGTCGCCAGATACTTGCCATACTGTCAATTCAGGGTGAGAGATTTTAACACCCGAAGCGATAGCTGCACCACGGCCGTGGATTGTGTTGAAGCCGTAAGTGTTCATATAGTGAGGCAAACGAGAAGAGCAACCGATACCAGAAATAACAGCGATTTCGTGTGGTGGCACTCCTACTTCTGCCATTGCTTTATGTAGAGAGTTAAGTACTGCGTGGTCGCCGCAACCAGGACACCAGCGTACTTGTTGATCACTTTTATAATCTTTTGCTGTAAACATAATTCTTTTAATTTGAAATTTGAAATTTGAAATTTGAAATTCGAAATTTGAAAATTAAAATTAGGTAATAATTTTCAACTTTCAACTTTCAGCTTTCAACTTATTAGATTGTTTTAAGATATTCAACAATTTGACCAACATTGAAAGGTTGACCTTCAATTTTGTTGTATTGGAGATATTCGCCAGGAACTTGTGAGCGAAGATATGTTGCAAATTGACCTGAGTTCAACTCGCATACAACCACTTTTTTGTATTTGCGGATAACCTCTGCAGTGTTTTTAGGAAGTGGACTGATGTAGTTGAAGTGTGCCAATGCGCATGGGCATCCTTCTTCGTTCATTGTGTTCACAGCGCTTAACAAGTGACCATATGTAGAACCCCAACCTACTACGAGAGTATCTGCATCGACGTTACCTTCGACTTTGAGTTCAGGGATTTGATTTGCTACTTGAGCTACTTTTGCAGCGCGAGTTTCTACCATCTTAGCGTGGTTAGCACCATCGGTAGAGATGTTAGCTTTGTTAGCATCGCGTTCGAGACCGCAGTTGCGGTGTGTGAAGCCTTCCATGCCTGGGAATGCAAGGTGGCGAACTTTTGTTTCAGCGTCGCGGCATACTGCGTTATAACCCTCTTTGTGTGCTTCTGTTGCAACGTGTGGGTGGATTTCTGGCAATTCAGCCAATTTTGGCAAGCGCCACAATGCTGAACCATTGCCGAGATATGCATCTGTGAGAAGAACAACAGGAGTGTTGTTTTCCAATGCCAAACGGCAAGCTTCGAATGCATAGTCGAAGCAGTTGTCAGACGAACTTGCTGCGATTACGATACAAGGACATTCTCCATTACGGCCGTAGATAGCTTGAAGCAAGTCAGTTTGTTCTGTTTTTGTAGGAAGACCAGTTGATGGACCACCACGCATAACGTCGATAACAACGATTGGCAACTCAGCCATTACGCCAAGACCGATAGCCTCTGATTTCAATGAAAGACCAGGACCTGAAGTACTTGTTACGGCCAAATCGCCTGCGAATGCAGCACCGAGTGTTGTACATACACCTGCGATTTCGTCTTCGCATTGTACTACTTTCACACCCATATCTTTGCGTGCTGTGAGTTCGTGCATGATGTCGGTTGCAGGAGTGATAGGGTAGCTACCGAGGAACAACTCTTTGCCTGATTTTTTAGCAGCAGCAATGAGACCAAGGGCAGTTGCTTTGTTACCTGCAATGATTGTGTAACGACCTTTTGGAAGGTTTTCTGCACGATTTACTTCGAATGTAGATATATTAAGGTGGAGGTTGTTACCATAGTTGTATCCGTCTGTCAACACTTTAGTGTTTGCTTTCAACAAGTCTGGTTTTTTGCCGAATTTGCCACCGAGGAAGTGAATAGCTTGTTCCAATGGGCGGTTGAACAACCAGCAGATAAGACCAAGGGCGAACATGTTTTTGCAACGTACTACTGCTTTGTTGTCCATGCCAAAGTCTTCCAAACTTTTTTGAGTCAATGATGTAAGTGCAACAGGAACGAGTTGGATTGTTTCTGAAATGCCTAATTCAGTGAATGGATTGTCGGTTTTGTAACCTGCTTTTTCCATGTTCTTTTCGTCGAACGAGTCTGTGTCGAAGATAAGTACACCGCATTTTTTCAAGATTTTGTGGTTTACTTTCAACGCAGCGCAGTTCATTGCTACGAGAACGTCAGCTTCATCACCAGGAGTGTGAATGCCTGAACCAACGTGAACTTGGAATCCCGATACACCACCTACTGTGCCTTGTGGAGCACGCATATCTGCTGGATAATCTGGGAATGTTGCAATTTCGTTACCGAGAATCGCTGATAAGTTTGAGAACAATGTTCCCGTCAATTGCATACCATCGCCTGAGTCACCGCAGAAACGGATGGTAACATCTTTGCAAATGGTTTTGTCTTTTGAGCTCATTTTTTTTAGTATTATATTAAAGTTTAAAGAAATTATTCAATTTGAAAGTTGAAAGTTGAGATTTGAAAGTTGAAAAATTATACTTCCTCATTTCTCATTCCTCATTTCTCATTCCATGAGTTTGCGATAACGGATGCGTTTTGGTTCTTCATCGCCCATACGCATACGTTTGTTTTCTTCATATTCGCTATATGTACCCTCGAAGAAGAATACTTTTGAGTCGCCTTCGAATGCCAAAATGTGTGTACAGATACGGTCCAAGAACCAACGGTCGTGCGAGATGACTACTGCGCAACCTGCAAAGCCTTCGAGACCCTCTTCCAACGCACGCAATGTGTTGACGTCGATATCATTCGTTGGCTCGTCGAGCAACAACACGTTAGCCTCTGACTTCAATGTTAATGCCAAGTGCAAACGGTTACGCTCACCACCCGACAACACGCCACACAATTTTTCTTGGTCGGCACCAGTGAAGTTGAATCGACTCAAATATGCGCGAGCATTGATTTCTCTGCCTGCAACACGGATGAACTCAGTGCCACCCGAAATCACCTCATATATAGTTTTATTAGGGTCGATATCTTTGTGCATTTGGTCAACATAGCCCACTTTCACTGTTTCGCCTACTTCGAACGTACCGCTATTCACGGTTTCTGTGCCCATAATCATACGGAATAGGGTAGTTTTACCTGCTCCGTTAGGTCCAATGATACCTACGATACCGTTAGGTGGCAACATGAAATTCAAACCTTCGAACAACAATCTATCGCCAAATGCTTTTGATACATCAACTGCGTTGATAACTTTATTACCCAAACGTGGTCCGTTAGGGATAAAGATTTCCAATTTTTCTTCTTTAGCTTTTTGGTCTTCGTTGAGCAATGCATCGTATGAGTTCAAACGTGCTTTACCTTTGGCGTGACGAGCCGATGGTGCCATACGAATCCATTCCAACTCGCGTTCAAGTGTTTTGCGACGTTTGCTTGCTTGTTTTTCTTCCAATGCCATACGTGCAGTTTTTTGGTCGAGCCAGCCCGAATAGTTTCCTTTCCAAGGAATACCTTCGCCACGGTCTAATTCCAAAATCCAACCTGCTACGTGATCCAAGAAGTAACGGTCGTGGGTTACAGCAATTACTGTACCTTTATATTGTTGTAAGTGTTGCTCCAACCAGTCGATAGATTCAGCATCCAAGTGGTTGGTAGGCTCGTCGAGAAGCAATACATCAGGCTCTTGCAACAACAAGCGGCACAAAGCCACACGGCGACGTTCGCCTCCCGAAAGATTATTCATCACTGCATCTTCGTCAGGACAACGCAATGCATCCATTGCGCGCTCCAATTTTGAGTCGATATTCCAAGCATCGTGAGCATCAAGGAATTCTTGCACTTCAGCTTGGCGAGCAAGCAATTTGTCGAAGTCTGCATCTGGGTCACAAAATGCTTCATTGATTTGTTCAAATTCAGCCAATTTGTCCATAATTGGTTGTACGCCCTCTTGCACTACCTCTTTTACAGTCTTATTTTCGTCGAATTTAGGCTCTTGTTCAAGATATCCTACCGAATATCCTGGTGAGAAAACAACCTCTCCTTCGTATGATTTTTCGATACCCGCAATAATCTTCATCAACGTAGATTTACCCGAACCATTCAAACCAATGATACCGATTTTGGCACCATAGAAGAACGAAAGGTAAATGTTTTTCAACACTTGTTTATGCGGTGGAAATGTTTTACTTACATTCACCATCGAAAAAATAATCTTTTTATCGTCAGCCATAAATTGTAAAAATAAAGTCTAAATATAGGTTCAAAAATAATTATTAATGTAACGTGCTTGTTTTGTTACATATTTACACCATATTAGATGTTCTTCACATCGTTTACGTTTGGGTGTAACAAACCGAATGTAATATGTTGCAAAGTTACAACATTTTTTTAATTAACAAAGGAAAAAATAGACTTTTTTTATAAAAACTCTTTCATTATTCAAAATATATGCTTTTTGTTGGTGATTTACAATGATTTTTGTAGTAATATATTTTGAGATGGATGGAAATAAAAAAAGGTCTCAATCATCAAGATTGAAACCTTTTCTGTGATCCAGCTGGGGCTCGAACCCAGGACCCCAACATTAAAAGTGTTGTGCTCTACCAGCTGAGCTACTGAATCAGCGTGATTTTTAAAAGTTGTCTCTTTTTTTTAGTGATCCAGCTGGGGCTCGAACCCAGGACCCCAACATTAAAAGTGTTGTGCTCTACCAGCTGAGCTACTGAATCATCAAGTTAAGTGCTATGAGAATTAACTCTCAAAAGCGGGTGCAAAGTTACGACTTTTTTTTGGATTGACCAAATATTTTGCAATGTTTTTTGGTTTTTATTTGTTGTGTGTGGTTTAATTGTTTGGTTTTTAGGTTTTTATATTTTGCGGTGTAAACGAGGCTGAAGTGTTGATTGTGTTGGTTTTTAGTTTGTTGGATGGGTTATAGGTGTGGCATAGAGAAGTGTTTTGGGGGAAGAGTGGCGGAAAATACGGCGTTTTTTGTGTTATTTGCGATATTTTTGGGTGTGGAGATGTGGGTATTGTGTCGTTGGTGGTGGATTGTGTTCGGGAAGTCGGAGGCCAAGCGGTCTTAGGA
>JAZQUV010000050.1:0-13893 GCA_045631465.1 Candidatus Aphodosoma sp.
GTTTAGAGGTATTAATAAATCAACGTTTTATTTGCACTTAAAAGAGTGTGAATTTAGATATAATAATAAAGAAAAAGATATTTATAAATTACTAATTTACAACTTTAGAATTTTTCCGCTAAAGTTGTCTTGAACCTAAAAAAAAGCAGAGTCCACCCAAAGACTCTGCTTCAAAAAAAGAAATATTATATTAATTTATTCGTCTGTGTATCAGGAAATATAACTGCAGGTTTGAAAGTGCGAGCTTCCTCTTCAGTCATCCATGTGTATGCCATAATAATAATTATATCGCCAACATTGACAAGATGGGCAGCAGCTCCGTTGACACAAATCACACCAGAACCACGTTCGCCAGGAATTACGTAAGTTTCGAAACGACTTCCGTTGTTATTATCAACCACTTGCACTCGTTCGTTAGGATAAATATTGGCTGCCTCCATGAGGTCTTGATCGATTGTGATACTACCGATATAATCAAGGCATGACTCAGTGATAGTCACACGATGAATTTTGCTTTTTACAAGATTGAGATACATTTTATCAATTCATAATTCATAATTCATAATTCATAATTAAATGATAAATGAATTATTGATTCTTTTAAATTATTAATTATTTAAATCTGATATTATCAATCAAACGAACAGAGCCACAGTAAACTGTGATACAACCAACAACATAATCGGCGTCGTCCCATTTTTCGATTGATTGTAGAGTGTCGCCGTTGACGATATCGTAATACTCTACTTCGAGACCTTCGTGGCGATTGATGGCAGCGATTGTAGCATCGTGAAGTTCTTTGACTGTAGTCATAGAATAGAACGATGTGCTTTCTTTCAAAACCGCATGAATATTTGCAGCCAAAGCACGTTGATCTTCAGACAACAAAGTGTTGCGAGAAGAACGAGCGAGACCACTCTCTTCGCGCACGATAGGGCAACCAACAATATCAATATCGAACTGCATAGAGCGAACCATGTGACGAATGATAGCCAATTGTTGGAAATCTTTTTCGCCAAAATAGGCACGATTTGGTTTTACGAGGCGGAATAGTTTGCTCACAACTTGTACTACACCATTGAAGTGACCAGGACGGAATTTGCCTTCCATCACTTCGTCCAATCCAGCAAAATCGAATTGGAAAGTAGAATTCAATTCCTCTTCAGTATAAAACTCTTCGGCTATAGGAGCAAAGACAGCAGCGCATCCTACAGATTCGAGAAGAGCGGCATCAGCTTCGAGAGTACGAGGATATTTAGCAAGGTCGTTTTTGTCATTGAATTGAGTTGGGTTGACAAATACGCTGACTACCGCCACATCATTTTCTGCCACAGCACGACGCACAAGTTGAAGGTGACCTTCGTGAAGAGCACCCATTGTTGGTACAAAACCTATTTTTTTATTTTCCGCTTTAAGAGCTGATACATACTGCTCTAATTCAGCAATGTTTTTTATTAGTTTCATAGTGAATGAAATTAAACTAATTTAGTCAAATTAGACAAATAAGTCATATTAGTAATCTATATTGATACTTTGGTTTTTTGTTTCAATTGGAAGTCGCGACCAAGGTATTTCTCACGCACCACTGGGTTGTCGGCCAACTCCTGCGGTGTGCCTTGGAAGAGAATCTTACCTTCGAAGAGTAGATATGCTCGATCGGTAATAGAGAGAGTTTCGTCTACATTGTGGTCGGTGATAAGAATACCAATATTCTTATCTTTCAGATGCCAAACAATGTCTTGAATATCCTGCACTGCAATAGGGTCAACTCCCGCGAATGGCTCATCGAGCATAACAAAATCAGGCTCAATCGCAAGACAACGAGCAATTTCGCAACGACGACGTTCACCACCCGACAATCTATCGCCAATATTATGGCGCACATGTTCAAGACGGAACTCAGCAATGAGTTGCTCTAGTTTTTCGCGCTGATACTCTTTCGAGAATTTTGTCATTTCAAGCACTGCTTTGATATTATCTTCGACAGTCATTTTGCGAAATACCGAAGCTTCTTGTGCGAGATAACCAATACCCGCCTGAGCTCTTTTGTATACTGGGTATTTTGTTATTTCTTGTTCATTAAGGAAAATCTTGCCACTATTAGGAACAACAAGACCAGTAGTCATATAGAATGTAGTAGTTTTGCCTGCACCATTTGGTCCAAGCAAACCTACGATTTCGCCTTGTCGTACCTCAATAGAAACATCATTCACAACGGTACGTTTGCCGTATGTTTTGAAGAGATGCTCTGTGCGAAGAATTTTTTCCATTTATTCTTATTTTGTTAGACATGAAGACATGAGAACAAGATTCTTATCTTCATGTAATCGCGTCATAAAAGTATTTTATTTTTTCGCTTCGCGGAAAATCAATGCAAAAGCTATGGCTACAACTAGTGCGAAGCCTGCGAATATGTACCACACAGAAGTCCAATCGCCTACCAATAGGCCAGATTCGTTATATTGGCAATAGTTGTTGACTATAGCTTGTGCGGCAAGGACACCGATTGTTGCACCGAATCCGTTGGTCATCATCATGAATAGACCTTGGGCAGACGAACGCAAATTGGTGCTTACTTCTTTATCAACAAAGAGAGAACCTGATATATTAAAGAAATCGAATGCCATACCATAAACAATCATAGACAAGATGAACAACCACACTCCATTGCCTGGATTGCCCATACCGAAGAATCCGAAACGAAGCATCCATGCCAACATTGCCATAAGCATTACATTCTTAATACCAAAACGACGCAAGAAGAATGGGATCAATAAAATACACAATGTTTCGGATACTTGACTTAATGATATAAGCATATTGGCATGTTGTACACCAAATGTATCAGCAAATTCAGGATATGCTCCGAAGCTTGAAATGAACGGATTTGCGTAACCATTAGTGATTTGCAACATCATGCCTAACAACATTGAAAACAAGAAGAACACAGCCATTCGATACTCTTTAAACAATGCAAATGCATTTAAGCCAAGAGCCTCTACAAGAGATTTTTTGCCACTATTTTTAGCAATAGGACATTCTGGCAATGTGAATGAATAGATAGCCAATAACAAACCCAACCCGCCACTTACGGCATATTGTGCTGCTGTAGTCTGGTAACCCAACAAGTCGACTGCCCACATTGAGCAGATGAAACCGATTGTGCCAAACACGCGAATAGGTGGGAATGCCTTCACAGTGTCGAGTCCTGCTTTGTCCAACGCTGTGTATGCCACCGAATTAGACAACGCCAATGTAGGCATATAGAATGCTACACTAAGCGAGTAGATAGTGAATAGCGTACTAAATTCGATAGTTGAGTTGGTGAGTCCATACCATCCAGCAGCAATCATCAAAGCGCCAGCGATGCCATGGCATATACCGAGCAGTTTTTGTGCAGGAATCCAACGGTCAGCCACAATACCCATAAGTGCAGGCATGAAGATAGAAACCACACCTTGAATAGAATAGAACACACCAATGTTTGCGCCCAATCCCGCTTGTCCGAGATATGAGCCCATTGATGTGAGATATGCCCCCCATACTGCAAATTGGAGGAAGTTCATTATGATAAGACGAAATTTCATATTTTAGTAACGAGTAGTGAGTAGCAAGTAGCGAGATTTACTCGCTATCGCTCGTTTTTTTTTTGATTTTTAGTAACAGGTAACTTGGTAACACAAACTTTGCTCGATAATACGTAATAAAAAACTACGCATCTACTTATTTTTTATGCGATTTTTTATTTCTTGTGCTCGTTCGTAATTCTCGGCATCGATGGCCTCTTGCAGAGCATCATGCAATTCGTAGTCGTAGAGTATAGATACTGGAGCGTCGGCAGTGTGACGTATTTGCACGCGGTCTTTTACTTCTTCGAGTATCTCTTCTTCGATATATATTGGAGCACCACGACGCACAGCTAGCGCCACGGCATCGGATGTACGACAATCGAGTGCTAATTCATGACCATCTTGAATGGTTATCAACTGCGAAAAATAGGCTTCGCCCGATTTGCGCACTATATCCACCCTAACCAACTCAATATCATAGCCATACATCATATCAAGCATTAAATCGTAGACAATTGGTCGTTTAAGTTCCACCTTTTGCAAAGCAATCAAAATGCTTTTGGCCTCAAATCCGCCTATTATGATAGGCAATTTGCGACCTCCACCCTCCTCTTCGAGCATAAGCAAATGAATTCCGGTTTCATCATTTTTCACTTCGCTCACGCCCATCACTCTTACCTTACAAGGCGATAACATTTATTATTACAGATTAAAACTGTTATTAGAATTATTTCATATTATCTACAGCCCATTTGATATACAATGAGCCCCATGCAAATCCTGCGCCGAATGATGACAAAATCAAATTATCACCTTTAATAAACAGATGTTTATTATCCCAAAGCAAAATTGGAATTGTTGCAGATGATGTATTTGCGCGTTTGTCGATATTCACTAATACACGGTCGGGACGCATTTTCATGCGGCTACCCACCGATTCAATAATACGCATATTAGCTTGGTGAGGAAGGAAGTATATTTCGTTAGGGTCGAGACCATGACGGTCCATCATTTCGAGTGACACCTCTGACATTTTGCTGACAGCCCATTTGAATACATTCTTACCATCTTGATAAACAAAGTGTTCGCGAGCGTCGACGGTTTCGTGAGTAGCAGGCTTGATAGAACCACCAGCTTTCATGTGAAGGTATTCTTTACCAACACCATCCGAACGAAGAATTGCATCTTGAAGGCCATTGCCATCGGCACATGGTTCGACCAAAACAGCAGCAGCACCATCGCCAAAGAGCGGACAAGTATTGCGGTCGGTGTAGTCGATAATAGATGACATCTTTTCGCCCGAAACCACAATCATTCTTCGACAGAAACCACTTTCGACATACAATGCAGCAGTTTTGAAAGCATGGATAAAACCAGCACAACCCACTTGCATATCGAAAGAGATACCATTTTTGATGCCACAAGCATCGGAAATAATAGCTGCTGTAGAAGGGAACACCATATCAGGTGTTACGGTTGAACATATAATACCGTCAATATCAGAAGGTTCGATGTTATTTTTCTCTAAAAGTGTTTTAACTGCCTTAATTGCCATGTATGACATACCCACAGGCTCTTTCAAGATGCGACGTTCTTTAATACCCACGCGAGTCATAATCCACTCATCAGAAGTATCAACCATATGGCTAAGTTCGTCGTTTGTCAAAATATACTCAGGCAAATATGCCTCAATAGCCGTAATTGCGGCTCTAACTTTAGTGTCTTGTATCATGTGTTTTTTTATTGGTTATATATAAGGTGTAAAGAAAATACACCTCACATAGGTACAAAATTCGGTGCAAAGATACGAAAAAATGAGGAATTAGGAATTAGGAATTAGGAATTATTTTTATATAAACTCATAACAAAAGAGATTATCAACTATATATCAACTAGTTACAAATAAAATAAAATTATAAAAAAAACTAAAATTCTTACTTTGTCAAGTTAGAAGAATTTTGTAACTTTGCAAACCTATTTAATTGAGAATTGAGAATTGAGAATTGAGAATTACCACTTTCCAATAAACAACTAAATATCAATCATATAACTAACTAAATACAATATATAATTTATGTTGCAACAATTATGCATTGTAAATTGTGTATTGTGAATTGAGAAAAAAAAGATGTACAACATTAAGGATGTATTTCAACCTCGTATCGTTGAGTGTTTGAAAAATTACAACAAACAACAATTCTCTGCCGATATGATGGCAGGTGTTATTGTTGGTATCGTGGCAATTCCGTTGGCAATTGCATTTGGTATTGCTTCAGGTGTAGGTCCTACCGAAGGTTTGGTAACGGCTATCATAGCTGGTTTTATTATCTCGGCATTTGGTGGTTCAAAGGTTCAAATTGGTGGTCCTACTGGTGCTTTCATCGTGATTATCTATGGCATTATCCAACAATTTGGATTGGCAGGTTTGATGATTGCCACTATCATGGCGGGTATTATGCTCATCATGATGGGTGTAACTAAACTGGGTTCGGTGATTAAATTCGTACCTTATCCTGTTATTATTGGTTTCACTGGTGGTATCGCACTCACTATTTTCTCAACTCAGATGAATGACTTCTTCGGTATGGGCATTGAAGGTGTACCAGCCGACTTCATTGAAAAATGGATTTGTTATTTCTCGAATCTTTCATCAATCAACTGGGGCGCATTTGCTATCGGTTTGTTGAGCCTTTTGATTATTATCTTCACACCAAAGGTATCAAAGAAAATTCCTGGTTCGCTCGTTGCAATCATCATTATGACTCTCGTTGTTTGGGTGTTGAAAGAATTTACAGACTTTGAATTCGTAAATAGCATTAAAACTATTGGCGACCTCTATACACTTCCTTCAGGCATCCCTACTCCATCAATGCCAGCATTAAATCTTGAAGAGGGTCAAACTATTTGGAATGTCGTACAATCATTGATGCCTGCAGCATTCACTATCGCAATGTTGGGAGCTATTGAGTCTCTCCTCTCGGCAATGGTGGCAGATGGTGTAATCTCAGACAAACACAATTCTAACACAGAGTTGATTGGTCAAGGTATTGCCAACGTATTATGCCCATTCTTCGGTGGTATCCCAGCAACAGGTGCTATTGCGCGTACAATGACAAATATCAACAATGGCGGTCGCACACCAGTGGCAGGTATTGTTCACGCATTGATTCTTTTGTTGGTATTGTTGTTTATGGGTCCACTTGTAGGCTTGATTCCAATGCCATGTCTTGCAGCAGTGCTTATCATCGTGGCTTACAACATGAGTGGCTGGCGCACATTTGTGTCGCTCTACAATGGACCTAAGAGCGACTTTGCAGTGTTGATGACAACATTTGTGCTCACAGTTATTTTCGACCTCACAATCGCTATCGAAATCGGTTTGTTGCTCGCTGTAGTATTGTTCTTGAAACGTACAAGCGAATCGGTTGAAATCCGCCACTTCCACGACGAAATCGACCCTAACCAAGAACTCGACATCCAACTCAACTCAGAAGAGAAACTCTCTATACCTGAAGGCGTTGATGTATATGAAATCGATGGTCCATACTTCTTTGGTATTGCCAACAAATTCGAAGAAGTGATGAGTCGCATCAGTCAAAAACCTAAAGTGCGTATCATCCGCATGCGTCGCGTGCCATTTATGGACTCAACAGGTATCCACAACCTCGAAGTGCTCATCGAACAATCACACAAAGAAGGCGTACAAATCGTACTTTCGGGTGTGAACACACAAGTGCGCACAGCATTGGAAAAAGCAGGGTTTGCAAAATTAATTCCTACCGAAAACATCTGCTCAAATATCAATGTGGCATTAGAACGCTCAAAAGAACTTATCTAATACAATAATAAAGCCTCTAAAGCCGTTATATGCTTTGGAGGCTTTTATTTTCTATTTAGCTATGAACAAAAAGATTTTTTTTCTACTTATTTCCGTTCTCTGTTTGTGTGCTTCGTGCGATTGGCTCGAACCTGAATATGAAGAAATAAAACCAACGTATTATAGTGCTTGCCAATTGGTGCACGACCCTTCGGGCAAAAACATACTCATCACAGATGATAATAAAAAATTATTCCCATCTGAAACTATCACCATACCAGATGCACAGAAAGATAGTTTACTCAACCAACGCTTTTATATAACATTCCAAGTCAACGACCAAAGCGATATAAGAGATAGCATCGTAAACATAAATTTGCTCTCTATACAAAGAATGTTTGAAAAAGATGTTACAGAAATAGAATCGAATGACGAAATAAGCAAATATAAAAATCAAGTTCTTACCATACAACGTTTGTGGACATCAAGCACCAAACTCAATATCGTAGCCGAAATAATGGGTTCGGGAAGCAAATTGCACAACTACACCCTACTCCACAACATAAAGCAAAATAGTGATACCATATCTTTCACCCTACGCTACGACAACAACAACGATAGTCCTGTCTATGCTTTGGCATATGCAATGTCGTTCGACCTAGCGAAATATTACCCAACCGACCAAGATAGTGTAGTCATTTGTTTCAACTACAAATCCAACTTTCCACAATACGATACATTATACATAAGAACAGCAACAAAATGAAAAAGATATTATTCATCGGCACCATATTATTTTTCTACACACAACTTTGTGCTCAGTTTACAGTGACCAATTCACAAGGTTATGTCAAACTAACCGAGGCGAAATACAACCTCGATGCCCTTGTGCTACTCAACGGCATTGATGCCTCTACATCGATTGAATATACTGGAAACGAGGAGATTGAATGGCGCTATAAATTGGATGGTTCGGACTACAACTCAACACAAAAAGAGATATCGCCAGAAGCCAACACACTCTATAGCATATATGTGAATGACACAGCCAAATATCATATCTATATTATCGACTACACCGAATTTCTGCCACAACTCAACTCACTAGAAGTTATAGAGAACGACGAAGATAAATGCCAACGCATCACATTGAATCCCGATGCTATCGTACCAGAAATTACATATATCGACCGCGATGGCAAGAGTCACACACTCATTCGCGAATTCTCTCTCTCTTACAACAATTCTGCATGGCAAGATTCTGCATGGGTGGATATTGAGCAAGACACCACAATTCTTTATCCTATTACCCCATTCGCAGTGTCGGCACCTTACAAATCTACAACATTCCGCTTCTGTGGCGACCAATGGGCAGAGCAATTAGGAGTTGTTGTTGACACAATAATGACCGATTATACAGCCGTGGCAGTCAAATGCTATCCTCGTGGTAAAGTGGTAGAACGTGAATATCTCAACGAAAAAGACCGTTCGAATGACCCAAATATCGAGGGTTCGGCACCACTTGTGGTTGAATTCGAATCACGAGCCAATCCTCTAGATATCATCTATTATGAATGGTTTGTTAGTAACGTAGAAACGCCTAATGCCTATCAGCGCTACAACGACACCGACCTACGCTACACATTCGACAAAACAGGCGAATACAAAGTGAAACTCATTGCTACAAGCAACACATGCGAGTATATCGACTCACTCAATGTGCGAGTATTAGAGTCATTCATAGAGGCTCCAAACGCATTTACGCCTAATGGTGATGGCATCAATGACGAATGGCGCGTGGCGTATAAATCCATCGAAAGCTATCAATGTATTATCCAAAATCGTTGGGGTCGCACAGTGTTCAAATCTACCGACCCAGGCAAAGGATGGGATGGCACAATCGGAGGTCGCCCTGCCGCAGAAGGTACATACTACTACGTAATTGTGGCTTATGGCACAGATAAATTCCCCGAAACGCACAAAAAATATGGTAAACAGATGAAATACAAGCTTTCAGGCGACATAAATTTGTTTAGATAAAATATTATTATACACAAAACAATAACGACCAACTCACTGATTTTGAGAGTTGGTCGTTTGTTTTTATGAATTTTGTTGCACACGGAAGGCATAAAAAGCACGGATTCCTTACGGATTTTTATATCGAACTGACGTTATTTTAAGAAAAGGCACTTGCAAAGTTTGCAAAGTTTGCAAAGTTAAGCATAACATACTGATTAGCAATAACTTTCACTACTTTAGATACTTGCAAAGTTATAAAACCGCGTTTACACAACATTAAGATATTCAACCAATTAACCAACTTTGCAACTTTGCAATTGCAAAGTTGCCTTTATTTTTTCCTAAAAATATAGACATTTCCCTAAATTTATTGTCATCTTGATTTTTCCTAAAAAGATAGACCGATTACGGTATAACTTTGCAAACTTTGCGAATGGATGGTGTAATCATGACTGTTTTCTTCGGTGAAGGTTGCTTGAGGGTTGCTATTGAGTAAGGCATAAAAAAACACACTGAGAGTATGTATCTAGTAGGGAAAAGTTGCCCAAACTTCGAAAGTTCGCAAGTTCGAAAACACCCTTCTTTAGGATTATTTGTTTGGATAATTTCATTTTTCGGCAAATTATTTCTTTGGAAAATTTCATTTTTTGACGAATTATTTGTTTGGATAATTTTTTTTTCGTAACTTTGCACCCACAAAAACAAGGAATTAGCATGTATTACGAAAGACTTATAGATTTTCACTTATCCGAATGGGCATCACAAGACAAACATAAACCAGTTTTATTACGTGGTGCGCGTCAAGTTGGCAAATCAACAGCAGTGCGCCAACTAGGCAAAAAATTTAACACCTACATCGAGATAAATTTCGAAAAACAGCCCGAATATAAAACCATTTTTCTTGAAAATCTCGATGTAAAAAGAATTATTACACAAATATCTGCTTTGTGTGGTAAATCAATCACACCCCAAAAGACACTTCTATTCTTCGACGAAATACAAACCTGTCCCGAAGCAATAATGTCATTACGTTTCTTTTGGGAAGAGATGCCTGACCTTCATGTCATTGCCGCAGGCTCTTTATTAGAATTTGCATTAGAAGAACTACCAACATTTGGAGTTGGTCGTATTCATTCTATGTTTATGTACCCCATGACATTTGATGAATTTCTTAATGCTAACAACGAACAATTACTCATTAATGCACGCAATTCAGCTTCATATACATCGCCAATACCAATCGCACTACACAATAGATTAATTACATTATTACGCACATATATGCTCGTAGGAGGCATGCCTGAAGTTGTTGCAACTTGGGTTAAAACCCACAATTATCTAAAATGTCAAGAAGTGCAAGACGACATACTTATAAGTTATGAAGACGACTTTCCTAAATATCGTAAAAAAGTTGATCCTATCCTTCTCAGATTAACCCTACGTAGTGCAGCCGTTCAAGCAACACAAAAATTCACATATACGCAAGTCGGTGGAGGCTATAAGATAGGCGATGTAAAAAAAGCACTTGAAATGTTGATACTTGCAGGTATTCTCACTCCAGTCACACACACCGATGCAAATGGATTACCACTCGGAAGCGAAACCGACAACACCTATCGCAAATTCCTATTACTCGACACAGGTCTCATGCTCCGCTTACTAAACATGGCATTAGGCGACATCACCCAAATTACTACACAAATTCTCACCGATAATGTAGCCGATTTAGTAAACAAAGGACCAATAGCAGAACAAATAGTTGGGCTCGAAATTTTACGCTACAAAACACCAAACCTCCGACATGAATTATATTATTGGGTACGACAGGCAAAAAACGCACAAGCAGAAATTGACTACATAACAAGCTATAATCAAATGGTAGTACCAATAGAGGTAAAAGCAGGCACACAAGGTGGAATGAAAAGTTTATGGGCATTTATGCGAAACAAAAACCTCACACAAGCCATTCGTTGTTCGTTAGAAAATTTTGGCACATTTACTTACACCGACCAAGAAACCAACACTATTCGTAATGTCAGCGTCCACCCTATCTATGCCATTTCGACAATGTTAAAATAATAACACATTATAAAAACAAACGACCAACTCACTGATTTTGTGAATTGGTCGTTATTTATGAAAAAATTTAAATAATAAAGATTATCTATGTTGACTATAAAAATAATCTATTAGGAATTGCCAATATTTCTGAACAAATTGACGTCCATACTCTTCTCCTTTCAAAGAATTGATTCGAGCATCTGGTAGCCAACCCGCATCATGAATAGCACAAGTCACTTCATAAGGTGCCATATTAGGATTCACATAAAACTCAATTGCGCCATCATTCGCCTCTTCTTTATCGTAAAATCTATTATTTGGAGATTTCAATAATTCAATATTTCGCACAATAAATAGACCATCTACAGGCGAACAACAAATAGCCCCTTGTGGTGTAACCAAATCCATCGGAGGTTCGGATGAAGGCATTCCCAATTTTTTGAATGTTTTTCTCAACTCATCCAAACTATTATAAAATATCAAGAATTCACCCTTTGCCAATTTGTTGAATTTCACAGAAAGTTCTTTATGAAAATCAGCAGTAACCTTTTTCGACTGCGCTTCTTCGCGCATTTCATTTAATAATCGTGGCACAAGAAATCCGCATTGATAAATTTTATCTTTAAATGGAATTGTAGTAATCACCAAACCCTCTTTTGATTTAGTTTTAAGTAAATCAGAAATAAAGCTTTCATCTGACCACGAATCCAAATTTATCGGCAACAATTCATCTGAAAAACAATCACTCACCCAAAGAAATTTATCATCTTTTTTAACAATCTCAACATTGCGATTATTTGACATCCTCATACTTCCCAATCCATTTTGCTCTTCTTCTTTAGCCCCTCGCATATACCAAACCAACTCAGCAGGAGTTATAGATAATAAGGTATTTTGCTGACGATAAGCTAAATCCATATGACGTATATAGAAAATTTGATTTTCATTCAAGATACCAGAATGCTCTTCTAATGTTTCCGACACAACTTCAAACAAACGTTCTTTGGCATAAACAGTAATATACGAATGCAATGTAAACCAATCTACCACGTGACGACACGCCCAATAATCATCTATCAATTCAGGATTGAAATAAAAATCATACAATCGTTCATTTACAGGAGCATCTTCATAACATTCATCAAAAATATCACATACCACCTCAGCCATTCGCTCAATAGCTATATTCTCAGGATTCATTAAAAAATTATCATCATTATATACTTGTATATAGAGCCATATCAACAATTTGACATCTTGCACATTAGGTTCACCGTCATAATACTGCTCAAGATTATAAAACGGCAATTTATAGCCATATCGTTGTTGACATAAAGTATTCACAGTTTTCCACACATTAGTTTCTGAAATAATATCCTCAAACCAAAGCGTAAGATAAATCGCCATAGGCGAAATTTCACCCATAGCATCCTCTTCGTGCATACCACTTTTAGAGATACACTCTGCTACTCTATTTGCCACCTTCGTATAATATTTATCAACATCATCTGTTGTATTATAAGGGTGCATATCTACCCAATCTTTAGGAAAAATCTTTTGATATTTCATATTCTTTCAAACATTGAATTGTATCGCAAAGATACACATTTTTATTGAAATCGACAATGTTTAACGAAAATAAAAAACACTTGAATCTTCTGTGTGGCTTATGTTAATTACAAAAAATATATTTTTCTGAGTAAAACAAATTTATTTCATGATAATTTATTGTTTATTTAAATCATTTTTGTATCTTCGCATTTGAAAAATCATCAAAATTTCAAAGGTATAATAACTAAAGAATATTCAATAGAAGGTACGACTCTTAGGCAACGTATAGAAGCAATACCAGAATCAGTTATTGAAGCGTAGTAAGATGATTATGCAGATATGAGGCGTATGGTGAATCTTTAGAATTTGATGCACCTATGCTCAGAATAGAAGAACTACAAAAACGGGTTGCAGAACTCATCGGCAACAACAAAATGGAAGAAGCCCTAAAACGAGCCGAATCATTTGCCCGACAAGGAGAATCATATACTGATGTATGGAAAGCTATTAAGAAAATGAAATAAAAAGAATCAAACACAAAATAAATATAACATGAATAATTTTATAAAAGACTTAGAACAAATACCTAATAAAACCCCACAAGAGGCATTTGATAAATTACTTGAATCAAGTAAAGAAATGGTTCAAGACAACTTTAGCGGAAAAATTCGCTTGTAACTAATTGTCTTATAGTTTATTATTAAGATTTTTTTGTGCTGCAGATTTTCACATGACAACTTTACGCAAAAAATAGGCTTGTAACAATCTGAATTTTAGTTATTTATAGCTAAATTTGCCGGGCAAATTTTGTCACAAGACAACTTTAGCTTAAATTTGTCTCTATATTTAATTGATATAGAGATGGTTAATAAG